>JBBALI010000027.1:0-51891 GCA_040403095.1 Crocinitomicaceae bacterium | reverse complement strand
TCCTCCGTCAATCCATACAATGCATAAACCATTTGGTCTATTTCTTTGTCGGTTTTATCAATTTCTGCTTTCAGTTCTAGCGCTTTTTTCTTGTTTTCTTCGAATAAATCCATCCATTCAAACTCGTCTTTTTTAGTGAGTTGAACACCACCAACAGCTTTGATTGCTTTGTTGAGTTCTTTGATGAAATCTGTAAATTCTAATTCATGCCATTTTTCTAGTTTGCCAGAAAGTTTTTCGATTTTGTATTGGTTTGAGAAATAGGTGGAGAATTTTTGGTTTGTTGTTTGAAAATTTTTGCTTTGATCAAAAACTTGAATTGCTTTTTCTGCTAATGATTGTTGTTTATTCAAATTTATCAACGGTATTTTCAAAGATTGAATATCTGTCATCATTATTTGAGGAAATGCCTGTTCATTTGTAATCATATTTTGTCTAACGATATAAGTCAGGAATTTGGAATTTAAAATTGCTAACAAATAATGAATATTTAGTTTGCTGTTTTTTACTGAGCAAGAATACAATGTACTTTCAGTTAAAGCTGGCTTTTCTAATAACACACAGCACAAATAATCTCCTGTCCTTCTAATTAATATTCGTGGAGAAATATTATGTTTTTCCAATTTTTTAGTACCACCTACAATGGTAAGTTTTGAGTAATCGCAGTAAAACTCATTTTTAAAAGAATATCTGTCAATGCAATTTCCTAATAAAAATTTGTTCGGATAATTATTGTTTGTTTTGAAAATAAAGTTTTCGCGATTTTGAACCGCCATACCTTTAAATGTGTCTGTCAAATCATTGAGTAAAGGAAATTTTAAAGAACTGTATTTTTTTATTACTGAATTAATTTTATTTTCGATTAAAAGGAGCTCTTTGTTTTTATTCATAAGGAGGTTTACAAGAGAAGACTTTAGACTTGTACTCTTTATAAATTCAAAAATTAAACTACCTGTTGTTGCATCCTCAAAAACCCATTCTTCAAAATAAATAGCTTTACTAATGTGACCAACGGAATTCATTAATTTAACGCAGTCATCATAACTTCTCGTCTTTAAAAATCCTTCTGGAATTATAAATGAAACTAAGCCATTTTCTTTAACAAGTTCGATTGATAATTCGTTAAAAAGAGTGTAAATATTTTTCGAATTGGCATTTTTTACACTCTGATATTTTCCTATATAATATTCCAAAAATTTACCACTATTTCCTTTAGTCATGTTTAAATAAGGCGGATTCCCAATAATCACATCAAAACCATCTTTGGCAAACACTTCAGGAAATTCTTTCTCCCAAGAAAACGCTTTATCGCCTGCCACTGCTGGGTCGTCAATCAAAGAATTTCCTGCTTTGATGTTGTTGTTGAGTGAATTCAGTTTTCTGCCTTTTTGGGCCGTGCGCAACCACAAAGAAAGTTTGGCAATTTCAACCGATTCATCGTTCAAGTCCACGCCGTAAATGTTGTTTTCCAAGATATGCAATTCCGCACCAGGAAAACCAATCGAAGAACCAAATAATTGGGCTTGTAACTCATCGATGTATTTGTGTTCTTGTATCAAAAACTCCAACGCTTGGTTGAGAAAAGCACCCGAGCCACAAGCAGGGTCGCAAATGGTAATTTGAAGCAACCAATCACGGTAACTTTGCAAGTCACTGTCCAACTTTTGTATGGTTGTTTTGTTGCGGTTTTTGCGTCCTTTGGCAAATTCTTCGTCGATGATCGCGAATTCTGCTTTTTTCTCTTCGCAAAGTTTGCCCACTGTATTTTCTACAATGTATTTGGTAATGTATTTTGGCGTGTAAAAAACGCCGTCTTTTTTGCGTTTGGTTTTGGTTTTGTCAATGACATTTCCCTCAATTTCAAATTTGATTTCATCAATTTCATTCAAGGAATTTTCAAAAATATGTCCTAAAATATTGACGTCCACATCGCTGTCGAAGTCATAATCACTCAAAATTATGGAATGCTTGTGTAGAATATCGTCGTCAATTTGCACATTGTCGAGAATCTCATCTGGCAAAAACAAGCCGCCGTTGTAGGCAAAAATTTCAAATTCAGCGGTAATGGCATCGCCTGTCTTTTTCCCAAAAGCGGGCAAAGTCACTTTTGCGCCTGTGTTTAAATCTTCAAAATAAACTTTGTAACGGTCATACAATGAAACTGGTATGCGTGCTTTTTTCAAATTCTCCCATTCCAAATTGATTCTGCGAATGAGATTTGTTGGCACCAATTGTCTGTCTTCAGCAAAGAAAATGAACAAAAAACGGTCTAATAATTTCTGTGTTTTCTTGAATAAAAGCAGTTTGTCAATTTGCGGATTTTTCTCCACTAAATTGTTGTACAAAGCGCGTTTAAAATCTGAATAGTCTTTGTAAAGTTGCTTCGTAATCTGACTTTCTTTGGAAACAGATTCGTCTTTTAAATGCTTTGGAGAATTGGCTTTGATGTTTTCATAAGCCAAACAACAATACAGCAAATCGAAGTCTTTTCTTGAAAGCGTAAATAAATTAAACTCTATAAAATCAACTGCATTCTCGATGTAAAAACGAATTTTCTCAAAGTTTGAGGTAATGACATACACGCATTCTGGTTGATTGTTTTTATAACCAAAAGCTTGCGTTTCAATTTTGCTTAAATCTGTTGTATCAGTTCCTTTTAATTCAATGACGGCTTTCACTTTTCCATCAATGATCACCGCTCCATCAGCTTTTTTAGAATTAGTCTGGTTTTTTTGTTCGGTAATTAAATTGTGATTTGGCTGCGGTGCTTTGGTGTAACCCAATATTTTGACAAACAAATCTTCCAAAAATTCGCCTTGGTATTGCTCTTCTTTTAGGTTTCTAATTTCAGCCTGAATACTTGAATTCAAAAAATGCGCTGAATATTCAATCCACTTCGATTCAAGTTGTTTTTTATCAATCGCATTGAGGTGTTTTGTGATAACAGATTGTTGAAATAGTGCCATTTATGAATATTGAATTTAGTAGATTTCAAATATAATACAAATTGGGTTAGTTTTTCAGAAATCAAGGAATGAAAGTTCGTGAAAGTGGTTTTGATTGATGGAACGTTAAAAAGTTGGAAATCATGAGGAATGAAAACAGTTGTGGTAATCCCCTAGCCCCGATAGAAGCGGCATCTCCCGTCCCGATAGCTATCGGGACGGGAATATAGCGGATAGCGGGAAATAGCTTCAAATTACATTTTCCTAATTTCTTAGATTGACGCTTGACCTCAAATTTTACCTCTTGATGGAATATCGGAATATTCCGATATGACGATGCGGAGATGCACATTGAACATTAAGATAATCTTCAGTTTGGAAAATTTACATTTTACAGTGAATTTCAAAAGCTACTTCTGATTTGAATATCGGAATATTCCGATAAAGCGATATTGCACAAGAAAACCTCAATCTGCAAAATCAACGCACAAAAAAAGGATGAACTAAAACCAAGTCCATCCTTTTAAAAAGTATTTAAAAGTGCTTATTCTTCGCCCATTTTAGCTAGAATTTCACTGCTTACACCTGTTGATGAGTAACCTCCGTCGTGAAAAAGATTTTGCATGGTCACCATTCTCGTCAAATCTGAGAAAAGTGTTACACAATAGTTTGCGCAATCTTCTGCTGAAGCGTTTCCAAGTGGTGCGATTGAATCTGCGAAATCGTAGAAATCTCCGAAACCTTTGATTCCTGTTCCAGCAGTAGTTTTAGTTGGAGATTGAGAAACCGTATTGATACGTACTTTTTTCTCCACACCATAATGGTAACCAAAACTTCTTGCAATCGATTCCAGCATTGCCTTGATGTCCGCCATATCTGTGTAAAATGGATAGGTTCTTTGCGCTGCCATGTATGTCAAAGCAACAACACTTCCCCACTCGCTGATTGCATCCATTTTTTTGGCAACAGCCAACATTTTGTGCAAAGACATTGCAGAAACATCGATTCCTTTTGCAAAATAATCGTAGTTAGATTCAGTATATGGGATGTTTTTTCTAATATTGACACTCATTCCGATAGAATGCAATACAAAATCAATTTTACCGCCTAACACTTCTTGCGCTTCAGTAAAAAGTTTTGTCAAATCTTCGATACTTGTAGCATCTGCAGGAATGATTTTTGAATTTGTTTTTTCAGCCAACGCATTGATTTCTCCCATACGCATTGCGATTGGAGCGTTTGTCAAAACAAATACTGCACCTTGTTCGTGTGCTTTTTCAGCTACCTTCCAAGCAATTGAATTTGCATCCAACGCACCAGTAATAATTCCTCTTTTTCCTTTTAATAAATCGTTTGCCATAATCTTTAGCTTTCGACAAAGGTAAATAAAAAAGGAAATTATATGATTTTAACTTGTAAAAAGCTTTGAACTAATCAATCCAAAGTGAAAGTTAATCCATCAAATGCGGGAAAAACGTTGGGTGGCAACATTTTTTCGATTTCATCGTGCGTACCAAAAAGATGTGAAATGTGCGTCAAGTAGGCTTTTTCTGGTTTCACGTCGGCAATGAATTCCAATGCTTCTTCGAGGTTGAAATGCGAAATATGTGGTGATTGATGTAAAGCGTTAACGATCAAAATTTTTGAACCTCGAACTTTGTCGCGTTCTCCTTTTGAAATGGTTTTGGCATCTGTGATGTATGTAAAATCACCTATTCTAAACCCGAAAACGGGCATTTTATAATGCATCACTTGAATAGGCGTGACTGAAACTCCATTGTTCAATTGAAATGCTTCATTATGAATGATATTCAAATTCAAATTGGGAATTCCTGGATATTTATCGCCGGAAAAAACGTAATGAAACTCTCGCTTTAATGCAATTTCAACCGCGCTACTGCAGAAAATCTCCATGTCGCGAGATTCTCTGTAATTGAAAGCGCGCACGTCGTCTAAACCAGCAATGTGGTCTTTGTGTTCATGGGTAAAAATCACTGCACGCAGAGATTTTACATCCGCACGCAACATCTGTTGTCTGAAATCAGGTCCAGCATCAATTACAAAACTCTCTCCTCCTACTTCAATCAAAATGGAGCATCTCAGTCGATTGTCTCTAGCGTCTGTTGATTTACAAACATCGCAATCACAGGCAATCACTGGGACGCCTTGGGAAGTTCCTGAGCCGAGAATTGTAATTTTCACCTTCGTTGGATTAATTTTTAACTTGAATTTTAAATACTTTGATCAAAATCAAAGACCAGCCAACAATCATTAGGAGACCTCCAATTGGAGTAATTGGTCCCAAAACTTTGCCTAAAGAATCGCCTTTGAGCAAAAAGGTCAAACCATAAATGGAAAATGAAAAACAAATGACTCCGAGTAAAATAAAAACTACCGCATTTTTGATTGAAAAGTTCAATTGTGGTTTCAAAGCCGCGAAAGCCAAAAGTCCTAGCGCGTTGAGCATTTGATATCTGACGCCTACTTCGAACGAATTTATTTTTTCTGAACTAACTAAATCTTTCAGTCCATGAGCACCGAATGCGCCTAAAATGATTCCTGAAATGAGCAGGATTAATGCGATGATGAGTGTGTGTTTTGTTTGCTTTTCCAAGGTTGTAAATTTATAAGAGTGATTCGCATTTCAAAAGTAATTCATTTCTATCAAATTGGGTACAAAAAAAACGGCTAATAGAAATCTACTAGCCGTCCTTCAAAATTTTAAGTTCTACTTATTTGATATTGAAGTATTTTTTCAACTCTTCTTTTGAGGAAGAAAATGAGAATAAATCCAATAATTTCTTCGCGTTTTGCTTGTCAACCATGTGGTCGTAAGAGAATTTTGCCATTTTGATTTTGTCGCCATCGAAAGTGAAAGCATTGACAATTCTGTATGCTTGATCTGAATTGATGCATTTTGTTTTCAATTCTTCTCTCACGTATTTCATTTGATCTTCAGAGAAATTTGCTTCATCAATTCCAGTAATGATGTAATCGACGTCCGAAATAGCGCCAAAACACCCCATCGTTCCATCAGGATTTTGAACCATTTGACCGTTTGTGCTATTTACTTGCGTGTTTGAAGTATTTGGAGTGTGCACAACTTGATGGTTGTGATCATGCACCGTTCCATCTGCATGCGTGTGCGTCGTAACTTGTGTTTGTCCATTCGTTCCAGAAGTTTGTGTTTGACCGTTGATTGTTGTGCCAGTTGTTTGAGTCTGACCATTCATTCCATTTCCAGTCGTTTGAACTTGGCCATTTGTTCCGTAAGTTTGCGTTTGACCGTTTATTGTCGTTCCGGTTGTTTGCGTATAAACACCATTATTTTGAGTCTGACCATTCATTCCATTTCCGGAAACTTGAACTTGACCGTTTGTGCCATACGTTTGCGTTTGACCATTTCCAGAAACATTGGTTGTAACTTGCGTTGTTTGTCCATTTACAGTTGTTGTCGTCGTTTGAGTTCCATTTGAAGTTGTTGTTGTGGAAGTCTGATTCGCATTAGTAGGGATTCCCATTCCGTTCATATCAATTGAAACGTTTTGACCGTTTTCCGAAACATTTACATTGGTATTGAAACCGATATTGCCATTCATTCCCACATTCATTTGTATATTTCCACCTTGAGTAGTTGTTTGAGTTTGTGTTCCGTTGGAAGTCATTGTGACATTTCCTTGTGGAACGCCATTTACAGTTGTTTGCACAGAACCAACTTGGTAGGTTCCGTCTACATTCATATTACCAGTTTGATTGGTTGTTGTTGTTCCTGTCACATTCACATTTCCTTGTGGCACGCCGTTTACAGTTGTTTGCACTGATCCCACTTGGTAAGTTCCATTTACATTTCCAGTTTGATTGGTTGTTGTTCCTGTCACATTCACATTTCCTTGTGGCACGCCATTCGCTGTTGTTTGCATCGATCCATTTTGATTCGTTGAATTCATATTTCCAGAAGTTTGACCAGAAACATCGGTATTCATCGAACCTTGATTTGATTGTGTGTTAGCAGATTGAAAAGTGCTTTGATCGGTATAAACTGCATTTTCATTTGGTCTATAAGTTACCGTTTCGGCACCATTTCCATAAGGAGAAGTATTTAAAGCAACCATATTAAACAAACGTAAACTTCTCTTTTTAGAGCTTTTAATCACCACTTGCGCTGAATATTCCATACTCGGTTCAAGGTAAATATTCTTGTCGATATCGCCTGTTTTACCATCTGCAAAAATGATTTTCACTTTGTATGCAGTTGGAGCCAAACCTTCCACTTTCACGTTGGTTTTAGGCATAGAATTTTGTTTGATTCCGTTCAAAACTACGAAAAATTGTTGTCCGCTGTTATTGAAAATGATCAAGTTAGAGTTTTGTGAAAATGCACTCAATGAAAACATTAGTGCTAAAAAAGTAAAAATTTTTCTCATAGTAATTTGTTTTTCTCGCTTTAAGTAAAAAACGTGCCAAAAATTAATTCATCAACGCTTTTGCATTTTGTAAAGCTGCTTCATTTATATTTTCGCCACTCATCAGGCGGGCGATTTCTTCTATTCTTTGGTTTTGATTCAATTCAATTACTTCAGTCAAAGTTGACCCTTTGGCATTTACTTTTTGAACTTTCCAATGATTCATTCCTTTTCCTGCTACTTGCGGTAAATGCGTTATTGCCATCACTTGCATTTGCGCTCCCATTTTTTGTAAAACCACCCCGATTTTTTGCGCCACTTCACCAGAAACACCAGTGTCGATTTCATCAAAAAGCAAAGTTGGTAGTTGTTTTTTAGCAGAAAGTAACAATTGAAGTGCCAACATGAAACGAGACAATTCTCCACCACTTGCAGCTTTCTCAATTGGCTTTGGAGCAATTCCTGGATTGGGTGAAAATAACAAAGTCAAGCTTGAACTGCCATTTTCGTCCATCCTATTGGCAACGGAAAGATCAAAAATGATTTTAGTATCAACCAATTTCAATTCATCCAAAACTGCAATTAACTGTTTCGAAACTTTGGGTGCGTTTTCAACCCTATTTTTGTGTAATTCTGATGCTAATTTTTGAACTTCGTTATCTAACTTTTCAACTTGTTTCGCTAAATTTTCGATTTCACTTTCAAGATCATCTGTACTAGATTGCGCTTCAGAAAGTGCTTTGAAAATATCCAATAATTCAGTTTGGTTATTGACTTGATGTTTTCTCAAAGCGCGATTGTACACATCCAATTTTTCTGTCAATTCTCCTTGGCGCAAAGGATTAGATTCTAAATTTTCTAACTGCACTTCTGCCTCTTCCGAAATATCTTTTAATTCAATCAAAGAAGCAACAACACGTTCAGATAAATTCTTCAACGATGGATTCAAATGTTGCACTTTTTCCAAGTTGGATTTTAATATTGACAATCTATCCGAAATACCATTTTCCTCAGAAATCAAAAAATTGGTAGATGCAAATGCAGCTTTTAAATCTTCCATTTTTTCAGATGAAGCCAATTCATTCTCTAGAGATTGATAATCCTCAGAATCCAAATTCAATTGATTCAATTCTTCCCATTGAAAACGATTGTAATCTGCATCCTGCAAAAGTTTAGCAAAAATTGTACGCTTTTGAACCAATGTTTGATTGATTTTCTTCCAATCTAAAAAAGTCTTTTTGAAGGTTTGTCTTAGCGCAGAATTATCAGCCAAAACATCTAACAAATCCAATTGAAACTGCGGATTTTTGAGTTCTAAGGTATGGTGCTGCGAATGAATGTGAACCAATTTTTCTGACAGTTCTTTCAAAACATTGAGTTGCACAGGCGTATCATTTACAAATGCCCTAGATTTTCCTTGCGAAGTAATTTCTCTGCGAATGACCGTTTCATCAGCAAAATCCAAATCGTTTTGATGAAAAAAATCTTCCAATCCAAAACCTTTGATTAAGAAACTTGCTTCTACAAAAGTCTTGGCTGATTTGTCTCGAATGACACCGTAATCAGCTCTTTCTCCTAAAATCAAATTCAAAGCGCCTAATAAAATGGATTTTCCAGAGCCTGTTTCCCCTGTAATAACAGTAAAACCCGACTGAAAATTCAATTGGGCTTCTTCTATTAATGCAAAATTTTGAATATTTAGGGTAACTAACATCAGTTTAGAATTTCCATGTATTTGGATGAATTTGCAGGGTCAATTTTCTTCAACAAATTGACTACCTCATTTTTATCTTTGACTTCTGCATCTGCGTATAAATTTTTCAATTCGACTAATTTAGCTTGCACAAAGTTGAGCACGTTGATTGAATTCGGTCTGGTAGTGATCACTTTATTCAATTTGTTTAATGCATCAAACATTGCCTTTCTAGCTAAATCTTTATTTTCGTACAATTTGTCTAATCCTTTGCGGTGATATTCGTAATTACACTCTCTAAGGGGTTCAAATAATTGATGTAAAACATTATCAACCAACCAATAACGATTTCTCTTCCCTTGTTCATTTGATTTCCATCCAGATGCACCAGAACTTTGGGCTAAAGAAACAATTTGTTGCGCTTCATTAAAGTAAGGCGTTCCACCTTTCAAACCGAAAGAATCATAATCCATCCCAATGATAAAGTAAGCGTAAAATGCCAAAACAGAAGTTAAATTGTCTCTGTATTGATTAGGAGCATAGGAAATGATTGAATTTCTTGAATAAGCAAAACTGATATTTTCATCTTGAAAATTGAAAATAGTTGTGTTGTAAGAACTATTGAAGGCAGTGCGCGACGATTGAATTTGCATCGCTCCTTCATAAACACCTTGAGATGGAATTTTTGAAATTTGCAATTGAATATTGCAGTTGATTCTTTCTTCCGTTTTGAATTTATCTTTCGTCCATTGCGTATTATTCATGAAATCATTGACCACTTGTTTCAATTGCTCTAAAACCTCCTTATCCACGGTGGTAACTTCCAGTTTCGCGTCAGTAATCAATGTTACTTGGCAATTCAATTCTTGGGCTTGAGAGAAAGTCCAAAAAAAGCAAACTAAAAACGTAAAAAATAACTTCATGATTCTAAATTCTCTTTCAAATAGTTAACAATATCTAATGCAACTTGATGCTTGGGTTTTAACTCAAAACTAATCAATTTATTGCTTTTATCAATGATTTTGATCCGATTTGTATCAACACCAAAACCAGCTCCTTTGTCTTCAAGTGTGTTGACGACGATAAAGTCCAAGTTTTTGCGTTTCAATTTGTCGAAACCATGTTTTTCAGCATCATTTGTTTCCAAAGCAAACCCAACTAACTTTTGATTTTCACTTTTATTTGCGCCGGCCCAAGCCAAAATATCAGGGTTTTTCACCAAATTAATGGTCATTTTATCCTCGCTTTTCTTGATTTTTTGCTCTTTGGGGCTTTCTGGTCGATAATCAGCCACAGCAGCTGCAAAAACACCAAAATCCATGGAATTCCAGCATGATTGCACGCAAGCAAGCATTTCTTCAGCGGTTTGAATGTTGTGTATAGTCAAATGTTTGTGCGCCAATTTTTCTCTCGTTGGACCAGAAATCAATGTCACTTCAGCGCCCTGATTTAAAAACACTTTCGCAATTTCAAAACCCATTTTCCCTGATGAATGATTCCCTATAAAACGTACAGGATCAATTTTTTCATAAGTTGGTCCTGCTGTAATCAATACTTTTTGTCCTTGAAAGGCATTGGATTTTGCAAAGAAATCTTCCAAAACAGCAACAATCTTTTCTGGTTCAGCCAATCGACCTTGTCCTACCAAGCCACTTGCCAATTCTCCAGATTCAGCGGGAATTATTTGTATCCCATCTAATTCTAGTTGTGCCAAATTTCTTTTGGTTGCAGGATGAATGTACATATCCAAATCCATAGCAGGAGCAACAATTACGGGTGATTTTGCAGACAAAAATGTAGCTGTCAATAGGTTATCGCTCTGGCCGTGAATTAATTTGGCTAAGGTATTGGCGGTTAAGGGAGCAATTAGAAAAACATCTGGCCACATTCCCAAATCTACATGATTGGTCCAAGTTCCAT
The DNA here is from genome assembly GCA_040403095.1 of Crocinitomicaceae bacterium. Taxonomy (GTDB): domain Bacteria; phylum Bacteroidota; class Bacteroidia; order Flavobacteriales_D; family Crocinitomicaceae; genus JAQVCM01. The sequence continues at coordinate 40,930 of JBBALI010000027.1, read as the reverse complement.
CTTTTTGATTCCAAAAGTCAATAGATACCGGATTTTCTGAAAGTGTAGCAATTGTTAGCGGGCTGATAAAATCACAAGAGGCAGGTGTCATTATACATCTGACATCTGCCTCTTTTTTCTTTAATAATCGAATGAGGAAAGCAATTTTGTATGCTGCAATGCCTCCTGTAATACCAAGAAGAATGCGTTTCCCTTTCATCATTATTTTTTATCTTCTTCTACTCTTCTCAAGTAAAGTTTGTCTTCTAACATTTCTGTCATTGCCATAGCAACTGGCTTAGGTAATTTTTCATAGAATTTTGAAATCTCGATTTGCTCACGATTTTCAAAAATCTCTTCCAAATTATCTGTTGAAGAAGCGAATTCTTGCAATTTACCAGTCAATTCTTCTTTCAACTCAGTAGAAATCTGATTTGAACGTTTTGACATAGCCACAATTGATTCGTAGATATTCCCTGTTTTTTCTTCAAAATTGATCGTATCACGTGTAATTGTAGATCTCTCAGAATTACTGCTTTTAAAATTCATACTCATCGAATTCTATTTTTGTGTATTTGTTATTAAAAATAAATCTTCATTTAACTTCTCATGATAAAAATCAATTTCTTTTCGATAAGAAGTATTTGGAAATTCGGTTACAAAGGTAAGATATCTTTCGATAGATTTTTCAATTCTTTCTAATTTTTTAGTTTCGATACTATTTACTGTTAGCAAATAAGAATTTTTAACCAAAATAAAATAAGCTTCTTCTCTAAAAGTTGATTTTGGAAATTTAGCTAGGAAATTTTCTGCCGTTGTTGATGCAGATTTAAAATTATCCATCTTTGCGTACAATTTGATACTTTCAAACTCCTTTTTTTCCAATTTAAATCTCAGTTGATCCATGATGATGTTGCATGTATCAATCAAAACGGAACCAGGATAACGATTGATAAACATCTGTAAATCATTCAATGCTAATTCAGTGTCATTTTGATCTAAGGTGTAATCTGGTGAATTTTTCACAGCACAAAGCGCACCCAAGAACATCGTTTCTTCATTTTTATTACTCAGAGGAAACTTTTCAGGCATCGAACTAAAATAATATCCGCCCATTAAATAGTCTTCAAGCGCAAAGTATGATTTACCAATTCTATAGTATGCAATTTCACCTTGACCAGTTTTAGGCATTCGCTGATAAACTTGTTCATAAAGCGAAATACATCTTGCATATTGTTTACGGTCATATAATTCATTGGCCAATTCGAATTTTCTATCAAAATCGTCAGACCTAACAACACTGTTGTAATTTGAACAACTTTGCAGCAATCCTGCAAGCAATAAAAAAAAGAAAAATATTTGTTTCATCGAAGCAAAGGTAATATAAATCCTATTAAAAAGGGAAAATTGGATTTCAAATTCAATTGCAAAAGTGATAATTATGCTTTATTATGAATTCGCTCTAATTTCCATAAGAAGTAATAAACGATCAAAATCACTTTTATTGCATTCAATGTATTCATTTGTTTCGCTTAATAGATCTGTAATGCTATGAGATTCATCTTCAAATGAATAATTGGTTAGAGACTGTAAATGCGGTTGAAATCTGAAATATAACAATTTCTTATCCGTCGAACTTAGATCTTTCATTTCTAAGTGAATTCTATCAGCTTCAACTTCAAAATGATCTTTTAGCATGTTTTCATGGGTTCCTGTTCCTATACTGATTAATACAATTGGATCTGTAGGATAAAACATTCTAGCATAATCATAAGCCATTTGTGCTGGATTTTGAGTTGTCAACATTCCATCTACCAACTCCATTTTCCCCAATTGAACCGGCGGAAAAATTCCAGGATAAGCTGAACACGCCGTCATCACCTTTGAAAGCGCTAAATTCCTGTAGCGATCCATTGTGTCTGAAAATGCAAAAGAACTCTCTGAAGTACTGTTGTAACTGAAAAATAAGAAATGATTTTTCAAGCTTTCCATTGTAATTTCACCAAAATAGTGATCTAAAACAAATGTTAGCGGATAAATAGAATGTGAACCATCAATTCCTGTATTTTTTGAAAATATTTGTTTGCCTCTTTTAATGTATAAATCTAAAATTTCTTGTGGTTTGTGAATCGACTTCCCTTTAGAATCCTTAAGCATCATTGCACCTGTAAAAATTGTACTTGCACTTGTACTTGAAAAAACATCTACCCAAGTTGGAATATCTAAATCAGGATCAATCTCTTTAAAAATTTGTTCTAAATGAGCAATAATTCGCAGAGGAATTACCCCTCGAATTCCTCCTCCATCAATTGATAAAACGACGCGATATTTGCAGACCATGTTGTAAGTTAGGAAATTAATTTTGCACTACCAAAAAAATAGCTGTTTTTTTTATTTAGAATCAGTCCTGGCAAATGCGATAAAGTTGGTGTTCAAAAAAAAATTACACCAAAATCAAAAATTTGTGAATATCGGAAAATCGCAATATTCCGATATTGCGATTTATCAGATGCATTGAAAATCTTCGACAAAAAAAAGGACTTGTAATTAATTTACAAGTCCTTTCCATCTATTAAAACCTTCTTATTTCACTCTTAAAGATCTACCAATTTGTAGTGTTGTAGTTTCTCTAATTCCATTTAACTTACAAATAGAAGAAATGGTTGTTTTATTTTTTGAAGCAATTTCAGATAATGTGTCTCCTGGTCTTACTTTATAGTATTTTTTTGTTGCAATAGGTTTCACAACTGAAGCCACTCTTTCTGTTACATGATCGTGATCTTCGTAATAATCAGTTGGTTTTGCTCCTGGACGAAAAAGACCTTTGTGAACAAATAAATTTTCATCCTTCACACCTTTCGCTGCAAAATCAATCATTTCTTCAGGATTAATAGGTGCATCATAAAAACGTACTTCAAAGTGCAAATGAGGACCAAATGATCTTCCTGTATTTCCTCCTAATCCAATTGGATCCCCAGCTTTAATTTCATCATTTGGAAAAACTAGGTGTTTACTCAAGTGTGCATAAAACGTTTCCAAACCATTTTCATGGCGAATAATTACTAAATTCCCGAAACCACCATCATTGTATTTTGCATATCTGATTTTTCCTGACCAAGCAGCGCGCACTGTATCACCAATATTTAATCCAATATCAATTCCATTATGGTAACGTCCTTTTCTGTAGCCATATCTAGAAGTGATGTAACCAGGATTTGGAATTACAAATGCATTTGAAATACTATCAGACAGGCAAAGCCACAAAGTATCTTGCAACTTGGATAAATCATTTTTTCTATCAGAAGTAAAACAAACATCATTGTCCCAAGTTTGAACAAAGTTCAATGCTGCTTCTGTATTAATATATTCGTGAATATCTTTGTTGAGAACACCATCAAATTTAGTGTCTTCAAGCATTTTCCATGTACGGTTGGCATAAATTACCATTTGCCCCCTAGCTGTTTCAACTGTGTCAATTGCTTGTTGACTAATTACTGAAAAACTTAAACCTATAAATAAAAATAATGTTATTTTTCTCATATGTTATTCAATTTATTTTTGATGCTTTTTAATTAGTATAAGTCGGGATAAGAGGATTCGAACCTCCGATCTCGCGCCCCCCAGACGCGCACTTTAACCGGACTAAGCTACATCCCGAAATTATTTAATTGTGCGAATGTAGTGAAAATTTAGCACTTTTCATCGAACATCAGTAACAAAAATGTCATAAAAAAGACTTTCTCCAGGTTTTACAAGATCGACCAAACCTTTGTCCCCATAGGCTTCTGATGAAGGAACAAGGATCCAAATTTTATCCGCTCTTTTAGCAGAAATTAACGCTTTTTTTAAACCTTTAACAATTCCGAAATCAGAAAATTTTAGTGCATAAGGTTGATCTCTTCTATAACTAATATCATATTTTGGATTAGATTGAGTACCAACCATGTAGTGAAACTCTACAGTATTTTCTACTGTTGCTCTTAATTTGTTGGATTGATTTTCTTCGAGCAACCAAACTTTAGTTCCATCAATAACTCTGGTGGGCGAAATTTTACCTAAAACCTTTAAATGAATTATATTAACGGCATTTGGAGGAATCAAACCTTTTACCCCGTCTTTACCTCTAGCCATTTCGCTTGGTAAAACTATTTCTACAAAATCACCTACTTTAAGTTTTTTAAATGCAATATCCCAACCCTTTGTTTGCATTCCATAGCCAACCAAAAATGGCAACCAATCTCGGTTCAATAATTCGTTTCCATCAACTAAAGTTCCATCAATTAATCTAACATCATAATTTATTTTCACAACTTCACCCTCTTCTAAAGTAGCGCCGTTGCCTTGCTTAAACCATTTGATTTCTATTCCTGTTTTATCTTCAACGGCAGTCAAAATCTTACCAGGTTTTAAGCTTTCCTTTGCATCAGAAACAATGTGTACTTTGTTAATTTTTTTCTTTTTGATTCCTACATTTTGATTCAAAGGATCTTTCTCAATTCCTTCAGTACCGCAAGAAAAAATAAATAAACTAACACCTAAAATGGCTGCAATATTTTTAATCATAACTAACTTTTTCTCAATGAAACTAATTCTAAATCCACCACTAAGGTAGTCAAAGGAGGTATTTTATCAAAATCACCAACTAATCCATGACCTAAATGACTTGGAATAATCAATTTAATTTTATCACCAACATGCATAAATTTGATTCCTTCTTGCACGCCAGTCTCGATTTCACTTTTGTCGATTTTAAAAATTTCGGTCTCCGCTCCCTCTGTTTTGTAGCAAATTGTTCCGTCCAACTTAGTGATTTCAAACTTCACTTCAGCAGTCATCCCACTCTCAGCAAGAGGACCATTTCCATTTTTATAGGTGAAATAACGCAATCCAGAACCTGTTTCATTTATTTTCCAATCCTTTTTTCTTTGAAGAAATATTTTGATATCAATGTCTTCTTCGATTGCCAAATCCTTACTAAAATCTGATGATTTTTGTGTTGTCCAATTTACTTCAATCTCTTTTTTAGGTTCCTCTTCACAAGAAATTAAAAGCGATCCTGACACTAAGAAAAACAAAAATTTAAATTTCATTTTAAACTGGTTTTATGTAATTGGAAACAACTTCCTTAAAAAGTTTTATAGCATCGTCAATTGAACCATCAAATCTTCCACCTGAGGCATTAGCATGGCCACCTCCAGAAAAATAATTTGAAGCCAACTCATTGATTGGATTCTCTTTGCCTTTGGAACGGAAACTTATCTTGACATATTCATCTGCTTCAGTAAACAAAACTGCCGCTCTCATTCCCTGAATAGATAAAGCAACATTTACTAAACCTTCTGTGTCTCCCTTCTGGTGGTTAAATCTTTTCAATTCCTCTTTGGTTAAGGAAATAATTGCCACTTTATTTGCAGCTAAAATCTCCAATTTCTCTGAACAAGCATAACCTCTCAAACGCAGTCTATCAAGGGTATTTGTATCAAAGACATTCTCATGAATTTCATAATGTTTAACTCCATTCTCTATCAACGATCCTAAAATGTGATGTGTTCTAACTTGAACAGATGGAAATCGAAAAGAACCTGTATCTGTCATTATTCCAAGATAAAGTGCTGTTCCAATTGAGTCGTTAAGTAAATGTAAATTTTCAGAAAACTCAATCATATCGTAAATGATTTGACACGTTGAACAAATAGTTGGATCTGATAAATTTATATCTGCAAATCCTGAAGGATTTAAGTGGTGATCAATCATTATTTTTTTAGCTGAAGCAGCATCCAAAAATGGTTGCATGTCTCTTCCTAATCTACCTGTTTCATTGTAGTCTAGACAAAAAATTAAATCGGCATTTTGAATTTTTTCTTGCACTAATTTTTCATTTTTCTCAAAACTCAAAATTTCATTTGTTCCTTGCAACCACATTAAAAAATCTGGTGCTGGATCTGGATGGCAAATAATGGCATTTTTTCCAAGTGATTTACAAAATTCAAGCATTGCAATGCTACTTCCAATTGAATCACCATCAGGAGATTTATGTGATGTTATTACAATATTATTTGCTTCTTGAATTGCATTAACTATTTGTTTGTGAATATTCATTTAATGGAGTCTCTCTAATTTTGTAACTGTAAATAACTTAAAAATTAGACAAAGTTACGAAGGTTTTGTCATTGATATTCTAAAATTGTACTTTTACAAGACATCCAACCTTTTAAAAAATGAAAAAAATATTATTATTGGGACTTTTATCCATCGGATTTTCACTGTCATCAGTTGCTCAACAAGTATTCTCTTGTAGTTCAAAATATGATGCTGATGTAAAAGTTTATGTTGCAAGTTCAAAGTATGATGCAGATTTAGTCGTGTTTAAATGCACATCAAAATATGATGCTGTGGAGAACAAAGGCTTGTGGTTTTTTACTGAAAGTAAATATGATGCAAAAAAGAAAATATTCTTTGTCGACAGTAAATATGACGCAGACATTATCATTTTCTTTGCCGACAGCAAATATGATGCAGGTTGGAAAAACAATGCGAAAATGGCGAAAATGTATTAAGATTATTTCTTGAAAACCGTTCTGGCTGAATAATTTTTTTGAGAAGAATTATTCAGCCTTTTTTATGCCGATCTTTTAATTTAGGTCAAACTATTCTCTCGTAAAATCTACAACGACATTATCAATCAATTGAAATCATCAACTTGCTTGTAAACAAACAACCATATAAAAATTATGTTAAATAGAATCAAAAGATCTGTTTGAGTTACAAAAACATCAAGAATTATTTACGAAATTTTGATAATAAATCGGTGGCTGAGGAGTTAAATATGGATTTTTTATATGTCGATCAAATAAAGTAAACTTAGGATGCACACTTTTAACATAGATCATCATATTATCCAAAGTTTGCTCTTCGATCTGATAAATAACAGTATTACCAGCGTGAAAAACACTGAGTAGACCAGTCTCTAAAAGCACCTTTAAATGTCCCGAAATGGTAGATTGCGCTAAATCTATTTTGGAACAAAGGTCCTTGCAAGTGAAACAATGATTTTTCAAAATATTGTCAACAATTGCAATCCTTGCCGGATGACAAAGTGCTTTAAAAATTCTTGCTGCTTCAATGTATTCAGGGGAATGAATTTGTTTTTTGGTTGCTCCCATAATGTAAAAGGTATAAAAGTTACTTAATCTAAATTAGCTAAAAAGTTTAGAAAAAAAAAGTTTAGTTGAAAATTTTTCTAAAAAAACGTAAAATCGGAATATACCGATATACCGATATTCAAATATCTTTAATATCATAAGTCCTTTTATTTAGAGAAAAATGCAGGATCATAAATTAAATCAACTTAAACAACAAAACACAGCACCGAATAAAATAAAAATTAAACTGCTAACTCTGCATCAACAGACCCTAGTTCTCAAATTTTATAAACAGATTCATTCACTTTTCTTAAATTCTCATCAACTATCGAGACGACCTTTATTTTGTCGGTCTCTTTGATTTCAAATTTTAGTTGTTTTTGAATTAAAGCTTGCTCACTTAATAGTTTTATTGTCAAAATACTTTCATGGATTTCAATTTCAAATTTGATTGGAAAATTAAAATTGTTTCTTATCCTCAGATCTTTATAGCCATAAACTACTGTTGCATCCGTTCCTAGTGGAGTAAAGCGTGAATCATCTGTATAAATGTCAATTGAATGATTAAAACGTTCAATAATTTCTAAGCCGAAAAGTATACTTACGTGATAAATTATCCCAGAAACTTGACAAAGCCCACCACCCTTTTCTTCGGTTAACGTTCCATTTATTATGCTTCTACTGAATTTAAAATCTCCATTTGGATTTCCTACAATTTTCCAGAATGAAAAAACCTGTCTTGGGTACAAAACATACTCGTTTATTTTTTTTGATGCAGATTGAATATTGTAAAGTTTATTAGCAAAAGTTTCACTAGACTTTATCTCCTGAGAAATTTTATATTTAAATTTAAAAACAAAATTTGAATTCTCTTTACTGGAAAACATGAAATAATTTCCACCTATCAAATCTTTGAATAAACGAATCAATATTCTTATTTTTAATTTTATTTTTTTCAAGCGTTTACTTTTTCTCAAATTCAACTACAAGATATGAACTATATTCTTTCAAAAAAGTATTCGACAAAATCAAATCAAGTTTAATAAAAAATCTTCTTGAAAATTTCGGGAAACGATGTATAGGAAGGAACAATATCCCATGAACTTGGGAAATTCTAAAATTTGGATGTTGTTTTAGCTCTTCAATCGAAGCACTATGCGCTCCGTGCCACCCTTTACTTTTAAACTTGAATAGATTTCTCCTTTTGAATGAAGGAATATCAAAAATTAATTTTCCATCCTTTTTCAAAATTCTATGACATTCATTCAAAATCGCAATTATTTTTTCATCATTCAAATGCATAAAGAAATGAAAAGAAATTATTTTATCAAAAGTATCTGCCTCAAATTGCATTTGTTCCGCATCGCTCAAAACTAACTTTTTATTTTTGTGTTTTTTCTTCGCTATTTCAAGCATTTTTTCACTTGCATCAGTGCCTACTGTTGCAAAATCAAGTAATCGACCACTCCCACATGCTAAATCCAAAATCAAATCACCATTATCATTCAAAAGCTGATTTAAAAGTATCCGCTCCTGTGCATCAATAAACTTTCCATATGCATTATCAAATCGATTTTCATCATAAGTTGATGCCAATTCATTATAGTATTCGACGATCTTATCCATAGGAGTGTAAAAAATCAATGAAACAAAAAAGCTACTCCGAATTAGAAGTAGCTTCTATTTAAAAAAAAGAATATTATCCTAAAATTCGTTTCGTCTCAAGAGAAATTCTACCTGCCAACGACGAAGACACAGGCAACAATGGTCTACGCATTGTCTGACTCATCAATTTTCTAAATTCCAATGCAACTTTGACCCCACCTGGATTTCCTTCTTCGAATAACATTCTAGTAATTGGAAGTAATTCATAATGCAGTTCTCTTGCAAATGTCAAGTCTCCTCTCAGAGATGCGCTAACCATTGCTGAGAATTTTTCAGGAAAAGCATTTGCAACCACAGAAATTACACCATCTGCACCTGCAGCAATTAATGGCATCGTAATCGCATCATCACCAGACAGAACTCCAAAACCTTCAGGTCTGCATCTTATAATTTCCATAATTTGATCAAAATTACCAGAAGCTTCCTTCATCGCAACGACATTTGAAATTTCAGCCAAACGCAATGTCGTTTCAGGTAAAACATTCGAACCCGTTCGACCAGGAACATTGTATAAAATAATTGGCAAATTAGTTGATTCTGCTAAGAATTTATAATGCTGAAAAATCCCTTCTTGAGTAGGTTTGTTATAATATGGTGATACAGATAATATTCCATCAACTCCTGTTGGAATTTTTGCAATTGCTTCAGCAACTTTTAAAGTATCATTTCCTCCTGCTCCAAAAACAACACGCAATTTTCCATCATTTACCTCTAAAACAGTGTCAAGAATTTTGCGCTTTTCATCTGCACTCAAGGTTGGTGATTCCCCAGTTGTACCTTGAACTACTAAAAAATCTGTTCCTCCGTCAATCTGTAATTGAACTAATTTTTTTAATCCTTCAAAATCAATTGAAAAATCAGAATTAAATGGAGTAACCAAAGCAACTCCAGTGCCTTTAAAAATATTCATGACTTTGTTATTTAAGAACTGTAAAATTAATCAAAAATGGAATCGTAATTCAAATAAATATAATGAATAGTCAAGACTTTACTTGAAAACAAATTGAAATATGGTGCAAGATCGGAAAATCGGAATATTCCGATTTTCTGATCAAAGTTCAAAATTGTGAGATCAATGTCCAATCATAGCAGCAAAATCAACTTCAGAAATGATTAAAACACCCAACTGAGTAGCTTTTTCCAGTTTTGATGGCCCCATATTCTCTCCTGCAATAACATAATTTGTTTTAGATGAAATTGAGCTTACATTTTTACCACCATGTTGTTCAATTAATTCTTTGATTTGATCTCTTGAAAACAAAGAAAAAACACCTGAAACAACAAAGTTTTTACCTTTCAAACTATCAGAGGAAAGTACTTTTTCTTCTATTTGAAATTGAAGTCCTGCCATTTGAAGTCTTTCAATCATATGCACATTCTCTTCTTCCAAGAAATAATTCTGAACAGAAATCGCTATCTTTTCACCAATTTCATCTACAGCAATTAACTCATCATATTTCGCTAACGCCAATGCTTCGATATTTTTAAATGCTTTTGCTAATTGTTTTGCAACTGTTTCACCTACAAATCTAATTCCAATAGCAAACAATACACGTTCAAATGGAATTTGTTTTGAATCCTCAATACCTTGCAATAAATTATTTACAGATTTTTCCGCCATTCGTTCTAAATCAATCACTTGATCAAATTTTAGATCATATAAGTCGGCAACATTTTTTATTAAATCTTTCATAAAAAGCAAATCAACAGTTTCTGCACCCAAACCATCAATATTCATAGCTTTTCGTGCGATAAAATGTTCTATTTTGCCTTTCACTTGTGGCGGACAAGTTTTTTCGTTCGGACAAAAATGCTGCACTTCTCCTTCTCGTCGAAACAATACTGTTTGACATTCAGGACAAAATTCGATAAACTCAACTTTTAAAGCATTTGAATTTCGTAATTCTTCATTCACTCCAACTATTTTTGGAATAATTTCACCCCCTTTTTCAACATAAACTGAATCTCCAAGATGCAAGTCTAACTTTGCAATTTGATCTGCATTGTGAAGTGATGCTCTTCTAACTGTTGTTCCACCTAAATGAACCGGTTTTAAATTGGCAACAGGTGTAATTGCACCTGTTCTTCCAACCTGAAAAGTTACTTCTTCCAAAACAGTCTCAACTCGTTCTGCTTTAAACTTATATGCAATTGCCCAACGAGGTGATTTAGCTGTAAAACCAAGTTCAGACTGAATTTCATAACTATTTACCTTGATTACAATTCCATCTATTTCAAATGGTAAATCACTCCGCCTCTTATCCCAATGGTGAATGAAATCCATTATTCCTTCAATAGAATCTGTCTTAAAAATATATCTTTCTTGAACTGTAGGCACTTTAAAACCCCAATCTTTGGCTTTTTGAACACTCACTAAATGACTATCAAAAGGTAAATCATCTCCATAAATTCCATAAAGCATGCAATCTAAACCTCTTGACGCAACCACTTTTGAATCTTGGGATTTCAAAGTTCCAGACGCAGAATTTCTTGGATTGGCAAATTCTTGTTCCCCGTTTAATCGACGTTCTTCGTTCGTTTTTTCAAAAGCTTTGATTGGGAAGAAAATTTCACCCCTAATTTCAAAATCATCGGGAAAATCGCCGTGCAAATTCAATGGTATTGTTTTTATCGTTTTAACATTATTGGTAACATCTTCGCCCTGAACGCCATCTCCTCTGGTAACAGCACGCACCAATTTCCCATTTAAATAAGAAATTCCAATCGCAACACCATCATATTTTAATTCACAAACATATTCTACTGGAGTTTCGATTGACTTTTTTATTCTATTTCCCCATTCAATAATTTCTTCTTCTGAATATGAATTACTTAGGGATAACATTGGAAAACGGTGCTTTACGGTCTCAAATTTTTTAGTAATATCACCTCCAACTCTTTTTGTTGGACTTAAGTCAGATGCAAATTCAGGATGTTCTTTTTCAAGTTGCTGTAATTTTAGAAGTAATTGATCAAAATCATAATCTGAAATCTCTGGATTACTTTCCACATAGTATAAATGATTGTGACGATTTAACTCATCTGTCAGTCGCTGAATTTCTGCACTTACATCCATTTCAATTTCCTTTTTTAATTGCTTTCAACATTCTCTTTTTCCCTTGCAAATCTAATTTTATTTCTATTGCTTCAAATCCTAAATCAGAAATTAATTTAGAAGTTTCATCTGCAAAATTTTCATTCAATTCAAAATACAAACTTCCCCCTGACTTTAAATATTTTAATGCTTTTAAAGCAATTGCCTTATAAAATATCAAAGCTTCATCATTTTCGACAAACAGTGCCATTTCTGGCTCAAAATCGAGCACATTAGCATGCATAAGAGATTTTTCAGAAATAGGAATATAAGGTGGATTTGAAACCCAAATATCATATGAACTTGGTTCAAAATTGAAATCCGTAAATTCTTTTAAAACATCAATTTCTAACAACTGGATTTCTAAATGAAGAGCTTCCGCATTTTCTCTCGCAAGTTCTAATGCTTGGTTGCTAAAATCTATCGCTTGAATTTTTGTTTCACTAAATTGATTTTTCAGAGCTAGCGCAATACAACCTGTGCCTGTGCATAAATCCAATATTTTATCTACTTTTCTTGCACTTAAATCTTTTACAATCCAATCCACTAATTCTTCCGTTTCAGGTCGTGGAATTAATGCTCGCTGATCACATTTGATTTCTAAATCATAAAAAAATGTGTCGCCAAATACATATTGAATGGGTTCATTTTCTTGTAATCTTTTTACAATACTTCTAAAATAAAGTAAATCTGACTCAGACAATCTCATTTCGTCTGCTAAAATCAAATCCGCCTTAGTAAGATTTAATCTTGAACAAATCGCCTGGTTGACTATTAATTTGATTTCAGAGACTGAAAAAAAACCTTTTAGTCTTTCCTGCAAATAAAATTTTATAGCCTTGATTGTATTGGATTGCACAAACATGATTTCAATTTTTAATGCAAAAGTCCATAAAAAAAGCCGATTCAAGTGAATCGGCTTTGATAAATTTTAGTTTTATTTATTTTCTAATTAAATGAAAGAATCCTTGTCTGGTTAAATCTTTATTGTTAACAGTCACTGCTGTCACAGTATAAAAATACACTCCATCTGAAGCTTCATTTCCATTCACTTTTCCATCCCAAGAACCGAAAACAGTATCATATTCATACATCAAATCTCCCCAACGGTTGAAAATTTGACATTTAAATGTTTTAAAACCATCAGGCTGTTGAAGTGAGGTAAATACTGGGTTTTCTCCATTTCCGTCAGGTGTAAAAACATTTGGAAAATCAATTACACAAACATCGGTTAAAACGAAAGCAGAATCTGTATAAGAACCACATTCATTAGTTCCTGTCAAGTAGTAATATCCTTGAACTGAAGTAGCGATTTGGGGACCTGTTTGACCTGTATTCCATACATAACTGTCAATGAATCCAAAATCAAATGAAGACAAAACAATTGGATCGCCAATACAAGTTTCACCATCTGCAACGCTTAACCAAGGATAAGGTGTAAATTTGATTTGGACTGTATCAACATCAGAACAAACATCTTGATCAAAGATGAAAGTATATGTTCCGAAATCAGTAATTGTTACACTTGTTTGCAATGAATCAACATTAGAGAATACTGGGGGTGTAGCATTAAGAGGACCTGCAATTGTAGACCATGTTCCTGTTGGAAATCCAGTGTTAATAACTAAACCTGTTGAATCTCCACAAACGTCAGGATAATCAAAAAGCGTTACACCAGGAATGATTGTCAAATTAGCAGCAACTGACAATGTTCCACAGACATTTGAACCTGTCAATGTATATTGGCCTTGTGTTGAAGCGGTTAAAGAATTTCCAGTTTGACCGGTATTCCATGTATAAGTATCAACAAAACCAGTATCAACAGCAGTAAATGTATATGGTACATCAAAACAAGTTGAAGCATCACTTATTGTGAACCATGGTTGTGGCGTGAAAACAATATCAACAGTGTCCGTATCGTTACATCCTGACTCTGTGTAGGTGAAAACATAATTTCCGTAATCAGCAATATTTACGCTCGTCTGCAATCCTGTTGGATTTGAGAACACAACTGGATTATTTCCTGGAGCAGTCAATACTGCCCAAATTCCATTTGGATAACCCGTATTTAAAACCATTCCTATTGAGTCTCCACAAACATCTGGGTAATTAAAAAGATTTGTTTCTGGTTGAGTTACTATTGTGAAGGTAGTATCTCTAACACATCCAAGAATTGTAGTGTAGCTTGCTGTATAAGTTCCTTCTGCTAAATTAGCTTCAAACAATGTATCTAATGCTACATTAGGTAAGCCCCAATGATACTCTGCAACAACAGAGGAATCAGCAAAAAATAAATATTCGGTTTCATTTGGACAATTAAAAAAGTCTGATGCGAAATTAAAATTAGGCGAATCAACAATGTTTATTATTGCTGTATCTTTATTTGTACATGAAGTATCAGAATAAACTAAATGATATAAACCAGCAACTGGAAAGTTAAATGTTGTATTCACATTATCAGCAAGGAAAGTTGGTGTTCCAGGACTGTTGTAAAAACTCCATTGTCCATTATTAGTTCCTGTACTTAAGGTAGAAGTGTAAAAGTACTGACAAATCTCACTTGGCAAGTTTAGATTTATTGGTTGCTTAACTGTGACAGCAACTGTAGTATCATAAAAACAGCCAAAATTATCTTCTATAACATAAGTGTAATTATATGTTCCAGGACCAGGAGGTTGAACCACAATTAAAGTATCATTCATTCCTGAAATAATTGAAGCATCATTCATCCAATATTCATTAACAATCGAATTGTTGTATGTTTCATTGTTTGGAAACAAACTTGCATTAAAATTCAATCCCCATTCAAAAATGTAACCATCATCAATTCCTTGGTTATCTTGAACATGAACTGTCCAAGCTCCATTTAAGGGACAACCAGTGAAATCTGCAAAGCTAGTATTTGGTAAATAAACACCGTTCGGATTCATAGAGCTTCCGGCAGTGGTAGTTGGTGAAACAGTAGTTGGAACAGTATTTCCAGCTGCATATTCAGTTTGCATTGACCCCCAAGTATTGTTGACTGATGAAAAACAGTATTCCCATCCTATTCCTGGTGTTCCATTTCCATTATCGTTTGCAGAGCCTAAGTAGGTTCCTCCACCTCCAAAACCACCAGCTAGAGGACCAGAGGCTGAATATGCATTTACGAGCCAAACTTGAGTTCCATCAGGACAAGTTAACCAAATCTCCAAATCTCCTAAATACGAATGTTCCATTGTAATACAAATTTCCTGTAAATCTCCCGCATTGGAAAAAGTGGATCCTTGTGGAAAATCAGTCATATTGATGGTGGTAGTATATTGTTGACCATTTCCGTCAGGTAAATAAGTCAATCCTGCAACAACTCCACCTAAAATAAATGAACCATCAGGAAATGCAACTCCAACCGTATCAGTTGCTGTTGTTCCTCCAATTAATTGTGTTGATTCATTGATACATATAATTGGGTCAACAGGTCCTGTGCCTGCAAAAGAAGGCAATTGACTGACGCGTATTTTACAAAATGTTTGAACCAATTGAGGAAAAACATCTGTCATTTTCAAAGTAACATAAAACCCATTTCTGGTTTGAGGCACAAAATAAACGGTATCATTATTAACGTTTAATGGTCCAGATCCTGTTACATTCCAATTGTAAGTGATGTTTGTCAAAGTTTGAGGATATCCAATTCCTGTTGCAGTTGATGAATACGGAAATATAGGTTTTGCAACTAGCATAATTGTGTCGTATAAACACACATCTACATATCCAGTATCAATTGGATTCATCACATTTATTGAACCGCCATTCACAAATGCCTCCATATGCGGAAAAAATGGTTGAGCTGGATTTCCACAGGTAATTCCTGCGCCCCATCCAGTTCCTTCGTCTGCTCCATCAGAATGAAAAACAAAAGTTAAACATCCAGAAGGATTGTTTTCAAAGGAAGCGCTGTATGAACCTCCAGTTAAATTTACACCTGTATTTAAAGCTGTTAATAAAGGCGCTGATGTATTTGGTCCATCAAAGATGTAAAGCGTATCAGTTGGATTTATGTCAAAAGTAAAACCAATATTAGTAGCAAACGTCACAGATACTTTTGGCCAAGTTGTTTGGTTAGTAATATCAGGACAAATTGTAATGGTATCAGATGAATTGGGTGCATAATTCCCTGCGGCTCCATTATCAAAAAAGTTGATTGCTCCACCATCTTGAAAAGTTGCACAGTCAATTGGATTTGTCGGTCCAAAATCTGGATCAGTGATGTTTATTTGGCCAAATGCTGAACTGCCAAAAGACAATGCCGCAAAAATGGAAAAAATTATTTTTTTCATATCTTAAAGAGGTATTTATTAGAATACTTTTAAATCAATTTTAAACTATTCAAATTTGAAATTGATTTACTTATTCTTATTTATTTAGGATTGTTGGATCAAGAAAAATTCGTGGTTGAATTACAACCATTTTATTGGTCCCTTTGATTTTAAAATATTGATATCTATCTGTAATCTCCTTACCTAAAGATAAATAAGTATGTTCTTTCTCTAGATTCAATTTGATTTCTCCATCAAAAACAATGTCTTTACCTTTTTCTGTTGGAATTTCAGAAATAAACATCCCTCGATTTAGAGCATTAATCTCAAATTGATACTCTGTTGGATTTTCATTCATCATTTTTTTGATTTCAGACTTTTTGTATTTCACAAGCAATCTAGAGTCAATTTCTTGTGCTTCCAGATTTGTCCCTATCATAAAAATCAATGAAAGTGCTAAGAGAAGTTTTTTCATAATTAAAGTATTTTATAAGTAGACGAAATTAACAATATTTAGGTTGCAAACTATCTAATTTTAATTTTTTGAATAAAAACAAAAAAGTCGGTTAACATGAACCGACTTAATTTAAATGCCTTTTATTATTTCCTTATTAGATGAAAAAAGCCTTGTTTTGTAATTTCTTTACCATTTTTAGTTTCTGCAACTACTGAATAAAAGTAAACTCCATCACTTGCATCATTCCCATTGACTTTTCCATCCCAAGAACCAAAAACAGTATTATATTCAAACATTAAATCTCCCCATCTATTGAATATTTGACACTTGAATGTTTTAAAACCATTGGGCTGTTGAATAGAAGTCCAAACTGGATTTTCTGCATTTCCATCAGGTGTAAATACATTTGGAAAATCTATTATACAAACATCAGCTGTTAGGTATGCGCTATCAATGTATGTTCCACATTCATTTGTACCTATGACGGAGTAATACCCTTGATCTTCTACTATTGCTTGAGGCCCTGTAGTTCCCGTGTTCCATACATAACTATCTATAAAACCTAAATCAAAAGTACTCATTGTAACGGGCTCTCCTATACAAGTAACCAAATCCTCCACACTAAACCATGGATAAGGTGTAAATTTTATTTCAACAGTGTCAGTATCATCACATCCTGATTCAGTGTAAATGAAAGTGTAAGTTCCAAAAGTAGTAACTGTAACACTTGTTTGCAATGAATCCTGATTAGAAAAAAGAGGAGGAGTAGTTGTTGCAGGACCTCCAATTACAGCCCAATTTCCATCTGGAAAACCAACATTTAAAACCAAACCAATTGAATCTCCGCACACATCAGGATAATTAAATAGGTTTGTTTCAGGTTGAGTAGCAATTGTAAAAGTGGTATCGTTTGTACAACCTAACAGTGTAGTATAACTAGCTGTATAAGTTCCTTGAAATAGATTCGCTGTAAACAATGTATCTAAATTAGGGAATACCAATCCCCAATGAAATTCAGAAACTTGCGCAGAATCTTTAAATACCATATACTCTGTTTCAAAAGGACAATTAAAAAAGTCCGAATCAAAATCAAAAGGCGGTAACTCAACAATCGTAATAGTTGCGGTATCTTTATCTGTGCAAGAAGTATCAGAGTAAACTAAATGATAGACTCCTGTGGTGGGAAATGTAAACGTAGTATTAACATTGTTTGCCAGAAAAGTTGGTGTACCTGCACTAGCATAAAATGACCATTGGCCATCATTTGTGCCAGTGCTCAATGTTGAAGTATATGTATATTGACAAATTGCAGATGGAATATTTAAGTTAATAGGTTGTTTCATTGTGATAGCGACAGTAGTATCATAAAAACACCCGTAATCATCTTCAACAACATAGGTGTAATTATATGTACCTGGACTAGGAAGTTGGACAGTAATTAAGGTATCATTCATTCCTGAAATAATTGTTGGATCATTCATCCAGTACTCATCCACTATATAATTTGAATAACTTTCATTATTTGGATACAAATTTGAGTTGAAATAAATTCCCCATTGAAAAATATAACCATCATCAATTCCTTGGTTGTCTTGAACTGTTATTGTCCAATTCCCATTTAAAGGACACCCAATAAAACCAGTCAACGCTCCATCTGGAAGATAAACTCCATTGGGATTCATTGAAGTATTTCCATAATCGTTTACAATGGTATAACCAGCAGCATTTTCATCACAAATAGTCCCCAAGGTTGCATTTGTTTCCGAAAAACAATAAGTCCAAACAGGACTTCCAGGAGCTCCGCCGTCAATATCGGTATCGTTTCCTAAAGAAGTTCCAATCCCATTACCGCAACCACCAGGAACCAATTGATTCCAACCTACTGGGTTTTGATTATAGGCATTCATTAAAGAAACTGTTTGACCATTTGGGCAAGTCAATACAATCTCTAAATCTCCAATGTAAGAATGTTCAATATCTAAACAAATTTGTTGTAAATCAGAAGGATCAGTAAAGGTCGTTGCTGCATCAAAATCTGAAATCGCAATGGATGTTGAATACTGAGAACCAGAACCATCAGGTAAAAATGTCAAGCCAGCAAATACGCCACCAAACAAGAAATTACCTTCCGGAATACTAACACCCACAGTGTCAGTTGGAGTTACTCCAGCAATTAGATATCCTAATTCATTTACACAAATTACATCATCAACTGGACCTGTACCGTTAAAATTTGGTTGTTGTGAAACCCTAACTTTACAGGTAATTCTATTGATTTGTGGAAAAATATCAGTAATTCTTAAATCAACAAAAAATCCAGAACGTTGCGTTGGAGTGAACCAAATTGAATCATTTGGAAATTGACCTACTCCACCACCAATTGTCCATTCATAGTCACAATTACCCACATTTTGAGAATACCCAAAACCAACAGATTCAAATGAATAAGGAAAAAGTGGTTTGGCAATAAATAAAATCGAATCCCCTAAACAAATATCAACATATCCCGTATCCAAAGGATTCAAAACATTTGAACCTACCCCGTTTCTATACGCCTCGATGTGAGGGAAAAATGGTTGAGGTGGATTATCACAAGCAACATGTGCATCCCATCCCGTACCTTCATTTGCGCCATCGGAAACAAACACCAAGGTTAAACATCCTGTTGGATTATTTTCAAAAGAAGCTTGAACGAAAACTCCCGTGGGATTTGTTCCAGAATTATATGCTCCAATTAACGGAGATGATGTGTTTGGTCCATCGTAAACATACAAAGTATCACTTGGATGAATATCGAATGTATAGCCAATATTTACAGCGAAGGCAATAGATACTTTTGAACCTTGTGTTAAATCAGGACAAAGCACATAAGTCTCGTTCATGTTCGCCGAGTAATTCCCTGCACCATCAGTGAAATTTAATGTAATTGGATTGATGGAACTACAATCTAACGGATTTGCTTGATCACTATCTGGATTTGTAATAATTAATTGCGCATTCACATTTACTGAAACAAGTGCAATGAAAGCTCCAAAAAATAGTTTTAATTTTTTCATCGATTTATTTTTTAGAATTTTTATGGTTTAGTCTCAATACAAAAAGTGATTTTACGGCTAATATTTTTTCTGAACCTTCAATTTTGAAGTACTGTGTCTCATTTTCTTTCAAAGTGATCCCGCACTCTTTGTACGTTGGTACATTGTCGCCTTTTAATTTGGTAACTGTTCCTGAAATTTTAATGGACTTATCTCCACTATTTTCAATTAAACTTGTTGCATTTTTAAGACAATACTTCTCAAAACCTTCAGAACCTGGTTGTTTCACCTCAGTTTTTGTTGTTTGATTGCCCTTTAAATTTTGACTGAAAGCGCAAATTGGCAATACAATTGCACAAAAGATTACTATAAACTTTATCATTTTAAAATTGATTTAAATAACTGAATTTCAAATTCATTTTCAAATATTAGTAATTCCAACTTTACTTATGAATTAAACAAAAGCAATAGTTGGTCCCAAGACGAAATTAACACAAAATAAGTTGCAGAATTATTTTAAACTCAATTGAAAAAAATCAATATTGTTTAAAATAGTACGTAAAACCAAAACCAAAGGTCATAAACTGAGTGTTTTTACTGAAATCACTTGCAGTATATCCGCCAGAAGAATTAATCCCCAAATTGGATGTATTGAAATCATTGCCTTGGTAAGTATAACCAACTACAAATCGATATGAAGTAAATTCTCCTGCAGTCAGAACCAAGCCAATAGTTGGTTCGATAAAATATGAATTAACAACAAATGGCCCACCTAACTTGGTTGCGTTTGAATCGGTTGCAAATTGATTTGAATTATAGCCAATCTTTAATCCATAATCTGTCCCAAAACGCATGGAATGAAATTTTTCATAACCAACTTTCACAAATCCTCCTGCAGAATGAAAACCACCTGAAACCTTCTCAGGAACCCTGAATTGATTGACTTTAAAATAATTATAATTGACTCCTACACCGAACGCCAAATGATTTTTCAAAGTAAATTGATAGTAAGGAGAAACTCTTACTAGACCTTGCATAATAGATTGAAATGCTTTATTGGAAGTCCCTACAGGCAGACCAAGTTCGATGGTAAATGAATGTTTAGGCACGATGTCATCGTAAATATTTTCATCAATATCATAACCGTCATCTTGAGAAAAAGCATTCATCGACAAACCAATACAAGTAACTAATAACCAAATATTTTTCATAACCTTTTTTTATTTCAATTTATAAAACATCACAATGCAAGAATTATTCGAAGTTATAATTTTTTCTTTTAATTCTGCTGAATTTTAATCAACCAATTTCATTTTCTTCAATAAAAATGAAGCATTCATATTTTTACAGATCCCTGATTTCAACGTATAATCAAAAAATAAATTTTCTCCTTCTATTATTGAATCAAAACAAGCGTTGGTAAATACTTGACTTTCATTGGACAACTCACACAATGATAAATCGTGTGTTGCAATAATTCCTTTTGCTCCTTTGGATTGCAATTTTTTCAAAAACTTTTTCGAACCTTCTTCTTTGTCTTTGCTATTGGTCCCTTTTAGTATTTCATCTAACAAAATGAAAATTGATTGATTTTGGTTCAAGGCATCCATAATAAACTTCAATCGAGTCAATTCTGCATGAAAATATGAACTTTCATTCGACAAATCATCAGATGTTCTCATGCTAGAATACAATTTAACTTTTGGAATTTTGGCCGAATTAGCAAAAACAGGAAAACCAGCATTTGCAAATACAAAAACCAGACCCAAAGAACGCAAAAAAGTGCTTTTACCCGCCATATTTGGTCCTGTCAAAATAATGAATTGATTATTTTGATTCATCTCAACTTCATTGGGAATTGCTTTCGAACTATTCAACAAGGGATGAATTAAACCACCGATTTGAATCGACATATCATTTGAAAAATCAGCAAAAATAGCATTTGGAGCATTGAATTTTACAGTTGCACCGGAAACGTAAACTTCTAGTTTCAACAAAGTTTCTTCCCACTTTAAAAATGAATTTTCATACTTTAATTTCCATTTTTCAATAGCATTTCGTTGAATTAAATCCCATGCAAAAAAGATATTTAATGGTATTGAAATTAAAATATTCATTCTTAAATCTAGCTGTTTGTTGATGTTTAAAAACTGCTTCAAACCTACAACCGCATTTAATTCAGATTTACTAAATTCATTTTTTATCTTTTGTAACGAGTCATTTTCAACTTTCAATTCATTCAACGCTTGAATTTGATCTAGCATAACTGCCGCTTTTACCGCATATTTACTCACTGATTCAGCAATTACATTCGTTGATTTTACCAACCTTCCAGTTATTGACATTGAAGCAGTTAGCACAATTCCAAAAACCATGGATGAAATCAAATCAAAATTGTATGAAATCAGCGCAGGCACTGAAATAGATGGAATCATATAAATCATCCATTTCATCCATTTCGGATTGACTATTTTTTGATCAAACCAATTATTAAAACTTTGATTCACCCCTTTTTCTCGACTATTTATCGAGCCAGAAACACGAATTTTTTGTGTCCAGGCGATCTCTTTTGAAAGCGCTTCAATGATTTCATTAATTTGCTTGGGATTTTCACAACCATCTAACAAGATTTTAGCTAAGGCCTTTTTACCTTGCGAAGAAACCGTTCTATTTAAAAATCCAAAAACTCCTTTGGGCGCAAATAAGTCTAAATCGTTAGAAAAAGGATGTATCCCACTTTGAAATTCATTTCCATGGTCAAAACTTCGCCAATCACCATGTAAGGCAAGTATTTCAGTTTCATTGATTTTTTTTAATTCTTTCGCTTTTTCAAGCGCTAATTTAGCATCGACAGATTGAGAAACCATCACTAAAAAAGCAGCAATCCCAGTAATTAAAACAAGACTGAAAACGACGGTATTTCCCCAAACGAGGTAAAGTGCACTTCCAAATATCGCAAAAACCAACAAACGCAAAAAAGTAAACAACCTCACTTTTTTGACACCTATTTGAATTAAATTTTCCGAGATTTGAAGTTGATCTTTGTAAAATGTTTCTGCTTGCATTTTCATTGCTAATTTGACAGTAAATTTAATCACTTTGTGTCATTCACATTACAAAAATGGATTTAAAATTAATTGACGCTCCTAGTTCATTTTTAGAATCAACTTAGTTCACCACACTAAATTTTCTAGTCACACTTTCTGTTTTCAATACCAAATGCAGGAAATATATTCCATCCTTCACATTTTCCAACACAATTGAGGTACTGAATACTTCTGATGAATAGATTTTTTTACCAAGTAAATCATAAATTGACACCCATAAAATTTTATCAATATTTCCATTAAAATCAATCTCAAATTTATTTTTTCCTGGATTTGGATAGATTTTTAAATCCGCTTTATTGTAAATGCATTTTTTCACTGAAATTGGACTATAAATCCTAGAAGAACCATTAAAATCGGTTTGTGTCAATTGGTAATATGAAGTCTCAAAATATTGCTGCAAATCATCCAAATGATATTCATTAACATACGAGGAATTTCCCGCACCGGAAATAATTCCAACATTTATCCAGTCAATTCCATTTGTACTTCTTTCAACCGAAAAATAATCACTGTTATTTTCAGAAGCTGTTGACCAATTTATCGTTATAAAATCCTCACCACAAATAGCTGTAAAAGAAAGCAGATTGATAGGAAGAGGAATGGGAGGTGGACAGTAGCAACTTGCCATTTTTGTAGCCACGATTTGATCAATGGCAATCGCACCGGTTGTTGAGAACATCCTTCCTTCTAAATTTCCACCTGCTGCCATTGAATTTGCAGCATTGTTGGCAATCAGTGTTCCCTTCATGGTTGTTGAAGAGGCCATTGATATTGCGCCTTCGGCAATCCAATAAATATTACATGCCGAGGAGCAATTAGTTAAAACAACAGTTGTATTTGCACCTGTTGTAAAAGCGCCTCCAAATTTGAAAATAAATACAGCACTTGAATCTCCTTGACCATCTAAAATCAAATTCCCAGCAATGGATCCAGCGCCTCCTATCATATAAACACCAGTCGTCAAAATCTCATCATTTCCAAAGGCAGGTGCATGAGTCGAATTAGTCACTGGAACGGAGGTAAGTTGGATATACGCCGCCTGTAAATCTATTTTTGCTTGTTCAGTTACTCCATCAATATTGTAAAATGAACCGACTATTGTTGAAGTTTCAAAACCACTTATTGCGCCTACATCAGAACCTATGTCCCCTATAAGATAAGATACACCTGTATTTCCAATAGCCCCAGAACTCGTAAAATGAACAAAATCTTCTGCTGTACCAAGAATAATATTGTAACACGGGCTAGAAAATGCTAGTGGTATAGTGGTTTCGCAACTCGGAACGTATGCTTCAACAGGACCAAAGCTTATTGCCCCAGAAATAGACAGCAATCTTCCTTCTAAATCACAACCTGACGCCATAGTAATAGCGCCGTTATTTGCGATCAAAGTACCTTTCATTACAGTAGATGCAGCCATTGAAATTGCACCCTCTGAAACCCAAAACACATTGCAAGAACGAGTGCCATTTATTAGTAAAATTTCTGAATTTGCACCAACAGCAAAAGCTCCACCAAACTTAAAGATAAAAACCGCATTGCTATCACCTTGCCCATTTAAAGTTAAGTTTCCACCAAGTGAACCGGCACCCGTAATCAAATAATTACCTGTCGCCAAACTTTCTCCACCACCAAAAGCAGGAAGATGCAATGAGTTTGTTGATGGGATAGATAACAATTGAATATACGTAGCTTGTAAATCGACTTTTGCTTGAGCGGTAACTGAATCCGCTACATAAACATTTCCAGAAATAGTTGCACCAGCTAAACTAACTGCACCTAAATCGGTTCCAATATCCCCAGTAAAAGAGGAAATACCAGTGTTTGCCTCTGCACCATTACTTGAAAAAATCACAAAATTTTCGATTGAGCCCAAATTAAGCATTTGTCCAAAGCCAATATGTTGAAAAAGTAAAAAAATCAAAGTTATCAGGTAAAATACTTTTTTTTTCATGATGAAATAAAATTGTTTGACTTGCAATTTAAGCCTAAATAACTTTATTAAATTCTTCAATAAATCAAAAAATAGCGTTATTTTATAAATAAAATAAATTTAAACAAAAAAATCATAAAACACTATCTAACAGATGAATAACAAAAAAAATATTCCAATTCAATTAATTTTGTTTTTACTACAAGAGATGTTAAATCTGTTTTTTGTTGAAATTCTAGCTTGACTCCAAATCACTAAACATTCAATAATTGTCAATTGAATGCAATAAAATTGAACACTTACCACTTGAAATGAAAGTAAAATACATGACTAAATAAAGTGTAACTGGTTCAAACTATAATTTAACACTAGAGAACAAGTACCTAAATTTAAAAATTTGCGGGGCGGACAAAATACTTTGGAAAATTTGAAAAAGGAAATGAAGAAAATTGTCAATAAAGTCATCTTGTATTGGCTGTCTGATAGGAATGATTCAAATGAAAAAATAACTTGTAATTGGAATTAGTTTTGAAGTTAAAAAGCTAAAATTAAATGATCAATCTAGTCTTTATTTCGATAAAACCTAAACTCAAAGAAATTAAACATTTTAAGTTCAATGATTTAAATAAAAAAAGCCGCTTCATATAGAAACGGCTTTCAAAATCTGGTTGTCAGAATCTTAACGTTTGTGGCTAGATTCGCTAGAAACAGTTAATTTTTTTCTTCCTTTAGCACGACGTGCAGCTAAAACTTTACGACCGTTTTTAGTCGCCATACGACTACGGAATCCGTGCTTATTTTTTCTTTTTCTAACTGACGGTTGAAACGTTCTTTTCATGACAAATATTTATTTATATCTTTATTTCTCTAAATTTCGGACTGCAAAGATACACAATAATTCTTTTTATACAAGTTAATTTATTAAAAAGATTAAAAAACGCACAATATTGCCAATCATACGTTACTTTTGCGTACATATTACAAAGATAGGAAATGCTTCGACCAAAGAAAGAGAAAAAAGAAAAAATCAAGTTAACAAAAGAAGATATTCAAAAGGCGAAAGGGATTTTTAAATATCTAAAACCTTACAGACTTTCATTCTCAATAGGTTGGTTCTTTTTGGTTGTTTCGACTACAACAGGACTGATTTTTCCATTGTTATTAGGACAACTTTTAGGTGGCGCAGGAAAAAATGCTCCAACAAATACAGCTGATGCGCTAAAATTGATTGATTTAAGCAACATCAATACCGTTGCAATGGCATTGTTTATTCTATTTGGGGTACAGTCCTTGGCTTCCTATTTTCGAGTGGTCATTTTTACAAATGTCACTGAAAACACGCTTCGCGATGTCCGATATGACGCATTTTCAAGATTGATTTACATGCCGATGGATTTCTTCAACCAAAACAAAGTTGGAGAATTGACCTCTCGTATTTCGTCTGATATTGCGCAATTACAAGAAACCTTAAGAACTACCATTGCTGAGTTTTTCAGACAAATCGTCATTGTCGTTGGTGGAATTATTTTCCTAGGACTTATTTCGATGAAATTGGCTTTAATCATGCTTGCAACAGTTCCTGTGATGGCAATTATCGCTGTTTTCTTTGGAAGATTCATCAAAAAACTTTCTGTAAAAGCGCAAGACGAAACTGCTACTTCAAACGTAGTTATCGAAGAAAATTTAACTGGAATTTCAAATGTAAAATCATTTACGAACGAAGCTTTGGCACTATTCAAATACAAAGTGAGCATTGATGAAATCAGAAAATTAAATATCAAAAGTGGACTTTGGCGTGGACTTTTTGTTTCGTTCATTGTTTTCTGCTTGTTTGGTGCGATTGTATTCATCATTTGGCAAGGTTTATTGATGACTCAAGGATCAAACCCTTCTTTGAGTCAACAAAATTTCTACTCATTTATCATGTTGACAGTGATGATGGGCGCTTCAATTGGTTCGTTACCTGAATTGTATGCAAACATTCAAAAATCCATTGGTTCAACCGAGAGATTGATCAGTATTATTAGAACACCTGGAGAAAAAGAAATGCTTGTTGGAAAAGAAAAACCAACAATTACAGGGAAAGTTGAATTTAAAAATGTTAGGTTTCATTATCCACAAAGACCTGACGTTGAAGTATTAAAATCAATCAATTTGAAAGCAGAACCAAATGAAACAATTGCTTTGGTTGGTTCATCAGGCGCAGGAAAATCTACAATTGCTTCCTTGCTTTTGAGATTTTTTGAAACCTCAGAAGGTCAACTTTGTTTTGATGATGTTGACAATAAAAATATTGACATCGAACACCTTCGTTCAAACATGGCTTTGGTGCCACAAGAAGTAATTTTGTTTGCAGGTACAATTTACGACAACATTGCCTACGGAAAACCAGAAGCTTCAGAAGAAGAAGTGAAAAAAGCGGCGCAACAAGCCAATGCATTGGAATTTATTAATTCATTTCCTGAAGGATTCAACACGCAAGTTGGAGACCGCGGAATTCAATTGTCTGGAGGACAAAAACAAAGAATCGCTATCGCACGTGCATTGTTGAAAAATCCAACCATCTTGATCTTAGATGAGGCGACTTCTGCTTTGGATTCAGAATCAGAAAAATTGGTGCAAGAAGCTTTGGAAACTTTAATGAAAGGACGAACTTCTTTTGTGATTGCTCATCGTTTATCGACCATTCGCAATGCAGATAAAATCTACGTGATTGAAAACGGTCAAGTGGCTGAACAAGGAAAACACGAGGAACTATTGAATATTTCTGGTGGAATTTATGCCAATTTGGTAGAGTTGCAGATGAAGTCGTAGGAGACGTTAGACTGAAGACATTAGACTTGAGACGTTAGACTTGAGACAATAAACTAGTTAGATACTAAGATAATAGGATATTAGGATTTTAAGACTTCTGATTTTCTTGAGGATTTATATTTAGCCTAAAGTTGCATAGCAACAGCTCTTGATATCTTGCTGCGAAGCGAATCTTTATGTGACTTTTGATTTCCAAGTAAGATTGACTTTTTTGGTTTAAAATCTCAATTATTGAAAACAAAAAAAGCCACGAAAAACGTGGCTTTAAGCGTATTTATCTTGAATTTAGAAAGGCAAATCGTCGTCTGCTTTTTCCATTGTCATTTCAGCTGTCGCAGCAGTAACTGGCGCTAAATTCATTGCTGAAGGACCAGAAACAGGCATTCCAGAACCAGCATTTGCGCCTGCTTTGTCAATTCTCCAAGCATCTAATGAATTGAAATATTTCACTTCACCTTGAGGACTTGTCCATTCGCGACCACGAAGATTGAAAGAAACATCAATTTGATCGTTGATATTGAATCCATCCAACATAGAACATTTATCTTGTGTTAGTTGAAATTGAATATCTTGTGGATACATGCTAGAAGATTCAGTTACTACAAATTCGCGTTTTGAGAATTTTTCAGATACTTGTACCGTTGGATTCAACACTTTTAAAGTTCCTGTCAGTTTAAACATAATTTATTTTTTAAAGTTATTATTTTTTGTTTGTTTTTCTATTTAATCATTGAATGAAAGCAAGGTCAACCAAGCTTCATCTATTTTATTTTCAGCCAATAAAACCTTGGCGTGTTGGTGCAATGCCAATTCTAATTCTTCGGCTTTGCCATCTAAAGATAAGAAGATTTCACTTAACTCCAACAATTTGTATTCATTTACTTTGGTTTCGTCCGGCAAAGATTCTACTCCAGCAAGTAATCCCAATTCATTTCCAGAAAGTACAACGGACGACTTAACATCTAGCGGCAAATTATCAAAACCAATTCCGATTGTGGTGATTGGTTTTGCGATTTCGAACATGGAATCTTGATTTGCATGACAATACCAATTGCCGCCCATTCTGGCAACCAAATTGATTTTGTGTTGATCAATCAAACCTTTCTCATCCATGATTTCATCCGCAATGTGAATTTTCACCACTTCGCAAATCACTAAATTTCCAGCGCCACCTTCAGTTCCTAATTCTTTTACTTCAATCACTTTGCATTCAAATTGAACAGGTGATTCCCCTACTCTCATTGGTTTAATCAAATCAGAATCAAGGGCAGTAAAACCAGCTTTCACAAACTCATCTTCGTTTGGTGCATAAGGCGAACTACTCAAACTCATTTGCTGAACGATGTCGTAATTCACAATATTGATTACAACTTCAGGCACAACTTTTACATTATTATAAGTGTCTTTGGTTGTATTCGTTCTTCCGTTTCTAGCAGGCGAAAAAATCAAAATGGGTGGATTAGCACTGAAAACATTGAAAAAACTAAATGGCGAAAGATTGTGATTTCCTTCTGAATCAATTGTCGATGCAAAAGCGATAGGCCGTGGACCAATCGCACCAAGTAAAAGTTGATGCAAGCGCTGAATTGGCAATTCTTTTGGATCTAAATCAATCATGAAATTTTAATTTATGCAAAGTTACAGCGATTTTAATTGTCTTTCAGCATAAAAAATTGTTTTTTTCCACAAAATAAAGATTGACCACGATGGCGAAAATTACTGACATAAATTCTACTAAAGAACTGATATATTGTAAGCTTATTGAATAATATGAGCACGAATTAAACAAAAAGTTTTGAACCAATCAAAGTACAACTAAACTGAAAACCTAAAAATATTCAAAAAAAAATTGATTTTCTTGGTGTGAATAAAATAATCATTATCTTTGCGCACCATTTTAGGATGGGTTTTGAAATAAATTTAAAGAAAAGTTAACGTACTTGTAATTTAAATTTGACTTGCAGATGTGGTGGAATTGGTAGACACGCTAGACTTAGGATCTAGTGCCGCGAGGTGTGAGAGTTCGAGTCTCTCCATCTGTACTTGATTAAATGGTGTAAGACAACTTATGCCATTTTTTGTTTATAGTAATTAAAACAAATTGAAATGAACGTAATTCGTGAAGACGTAAATGCGATGAGTGCTTTGTTGAGAGTTCAAATAGCACCAGCTGATTATCAATCTAAAGTGAATTCTGCTTTAGAAAAATACAGAAAACAAGTAAAAGTTCCTGGATTTCGTCCTGGAAAAGTTCCAATGGGAATGATTCAAAAGCAATATGGAAGAGCATTATTGGCTGAAGAATTAAATAAAATGGTCAGCGATTCTCTTTTTGGTTATGTGAATGAAAACAAAATTGAAATTTTAGGTAATCCAATTCCAAAAGATGACATCGAAGTGAAAGGTGATTTCAACAATCCTGGAGATTTTGAATTTACTTATGAAATCGGTTTGGCTCCAGAAGTAAAAGTTACTTTAAGTTCGAAAGACAAATTTGATTACACGAAAGTGAAAATCGATGATGAATTAATCAACAAACAAATTGACGATTTACGTCGCCGTTATGGAAAATTGGTTGCTTCAGAAAAAGTAGCTGACAAAGACATGATTTTGGCTCAATTCGTTGAATTAAACGAAGACGATTCTATCAAAGAAGGAGGAATTATGCATTCTTCAACGATTTCAATGGAGTTTGTTGAGAATAAAGATGCCAAGAAAGCTCTAAAAGGTGCAAAAATTGGAGACAAAGCAATTGTCAATCCTACGCATGTTTCTAGAGGCGGAAAAGATACGGCTGCCATGCTTGGAATTACTGAAGATGAATTAGAAAACATTTCAGATAAATTTCAAATGACAATTAATGAAATTCGTCAAATGGAATTAGCTGAATTGAACCAAGAATTGTTTGACAAATTATTTGGTGAAGGCGCTATCTCTTCAGAAAAAGAATTGAAAGAACGCATCGAAAAAGATTTAGAAGCAATGTTTGCAAACGATTCAGACCGTTTATTGACGCGTTCAATTTACGACAGTTTGATCGCAAACACGAAAGTAGATTTGCCAACTGAATTTTTGAAAAGATGGATTTTATTGTCAAATGAAAAGCCAATCACTATGGAAGAAATCGAATCTCAATTTGAGAATTACGAAAAAAGCATGAAATGGCAATTGATTCAAGGGCATATTTTCAAAGCAAACAACTTGAAAGTTGACCAAACGGAGGCATTAGAATACACTAAAAACCTTTTGGTGAATCAATATGCTCAATACGGAATTCCTGCGCCAGAAGACAAAGAATTGACTCAATCAGCTGTTCAAGTTTTGACAAACAAAGAAGAATCAGCAAGAGTTTACGATATGTTGGCAGAATCAAGATTGACGGAGTACTTTAAAAGTACAGTGAAATTGACAGATAAATTTGTTACATACGATGAATTCGTAGAAATTGCTTCAAAATAAATATTGAAGTAAAATAAATTGCAAATAAAGCTAGTCGTTATGACTGGCTTTTTTTATGTCTATTTATTTGTAAATTTCTTGTAGAATTATGAAAATTCCCATCGCCAATACAAACCATCCAAAACTTTTGCGGAGTCTTGCACCATTGATTTTGGAATTTAAGAACATTCCAATAAAGATTCCCAAAATAGACAAACTTGAGAAAATCAATAAGAATTGCCAATCAATTTTTAGATGTTGTACATCACCTGTAAAACCGATTAAAGAATTTATAGAAATCACCATAAGCGAGGTAGCAACAGCCTCTTTCATTCGTAATTTAGCAAAAAACACCAAAGCTGGAATTATCAAAAATCCGCCGCCTGCGCCAACTAAACCAGTAACAATTCCAACCAACAATCCTTGTAACATTACCAATGGATAATTAAAATTCTCTTCTCTTTTTTCAACTTCCACTTTTCTACTTTTGATCATTGAGTAACTGGCCAACAGCATCACAAAACCAAAAAAGAACATAATTGCCACTGATTTTAAAACCATATAATCACCAATCTGAAACAATTCCTCAGGAACCATTGGAAGCAAAACTTTTCGAATCAAATAAACAACAGTTAAAGTTGGAGCAGCGAAAATCAAACCTGTCTTATAATTGATTAACTTTTTTCTAGCATTTTGAAAAGAAGCGAATAATGAAGAAATTCCAACGACAAATAAAGAATATGAAGTTGCCAAGTGTGGATCTAATTTCAATAGGTAAACAAAAACTGGAACTGTCAAAATGGAACCACCACCACCGATCAACCCCAATGTGATTCCAATTAAAACTGCACACATGTATGCAGAAACTAACATTATTTCCATATTGATTGTTTAATAAAACAAAGTTGCGTAAATAATTTGGTTTGGTTTATAATTGTATAATTTTAATGTCCATCGAAAAATGAAAATTTAATCTTTCATAGAATAAGCTTACCTTTGCACTCAATTTAAGCAAAAACATCATGACATTCGAGGATTTAAATCTCACCAAACCTTTACTTAACGCGCTGAAAGACTTAGGTTATGAAAAACCTACAACGATTCAACAAAAAGGTTTTTCTGTCATGATGTCTGGAAAAGACGTCCTTGGAATCGCACAAACTGGAACTGGAAAAACGTTGGCTTATTTACTACCTTGCTTGAGACAATGGAATTTCTCCAAAGAAAGATTCCCACAAATTTTAATTATTGTTCCCACCAGAGAATTGGTCGCTCAAGTTGTGGAAGAAGTTGAAAAACTGACTAGTTACATGAACGTTACAACAGTTGGCGTTTATGGAGGGGCCAATATCAAAACACAAGCGATGCAAATTGCTGAAGGTTTAGATGTGTTGGTTGCTACACCCGGAAGGTTAATGGATTTAGCGTTAAAAGGCGATTTGGCGCTAAAACATATTAAAAGATTGGTGATTGATGAAGTTGATGAAACCTTGAATTTAGGTTTTAGAAAACAATTGACAACGATTTTAGACATTTTACCAACTAAGAAACAAAGTTTGCTCTTTTCAGCAACAATTACGGATGAAGTGGAAGCATTGATTGAAGAATATTTTATTTCACCAACAAAAATTGAAGCTGCGCCAACAGGAACACCGCTTGAAAATATCATTCAAAAAGCGTATCACGTTCCAAATTTCAATACAAAAATCAATTTGTTAAATTACCTATTAGAAACTGAGGAAGGATTGAATAAAGTATTGATTTTTACAGGAAGCAAAAAATTAGCTGATAAAATGTTTGAAGAAATTGAACAAAAATTTCCTGAGGAAGTTGGCGTAATTCACTCAAACAAAGCACAAAATAATCGATTTAATACAGTCAAACTTTTTCAAGACGGAACTTATCGTATTTTGATTGCAACGGACATCATTTCTAGAGGTTTGGATATTTCTGAAGTAACGCATGTCATCAATTTCGACACACCTGATGTTCCTGAAAATTACATTCATAGAATTGGTCGAACAGGACGTTACGATCAAAAAGGGATTTCAATCACCTTGATTAGTCCTTTTGAAGAGAAATTTCAAGAAAGCATTGAAGAATTGATGCAGCAAAAAATTCCGATGGATGCATTGCCATCAGATTTGGAAATTTCAGAAATCTTGACAGATGATGAAATGCCTAGAATCACAATGCCAAATGTGCAAATTAAACTTCCAAAAAGAGAAAACGTTGGTGCTGCATTTCATGAAAAGAAAGACAAAAACAAAAAAGTGAACAACAAAATTCGCTTGAAGGAAAAAATGCATGCCAAATACGGCAAACCAAAAACGAGAGGACAAAAACCGAAAAAGAAAAGATAATTGGTTTATTCCAATTCTATTCTGATTTGTTCAATTTGAATTTCGATTACATCTCCAGCAATTAATTTGGCTCGTTTTCTGGTCTCAAGTTCACCGTTTCTCATAATCATTTCTTCATCCACAATCATTTTAGCGTGACCGCCAGTTGAAGCAATTCCGATTGCTTTAAGCAATTGAATCAATTCGATGTATTCTCCTTCAATTTTGAATTTGGTGATTTCCACTATGGTTTATTTTTAAATTGTCTGTATAATTTTTCTGCAGCCGCAAAAGAAGATAATTCGCCTTTCACTACTTGTTTTTCCAAGTTTGAAATTGCTACTTGGTAAGATTCGTCTTCAAAGAAATCAGCTAAAATCAATTCTTTCAATGTTTCATGCATCCAAAATTGATCTTGCTCGTGTCTTCTGAGTTCAAAAAATTGATTGTCTTTCGTTTTTGAAACAAAATCCAAAATCAAATCGCTTATTTTTCCAATACTATGACCTTCTAATGAACTACAAGTTAATGCTTTTGGTATCCATCCATTTTTATTGGGCGGAAAAAGGTGCATTGCATTCTGATACTCTTGTCTTGCCAAATTTGATTTTTTGACATTGTCTCCATCCGCTTTTGTAATCACAAGTGCATCTGCCATTTCCATGATTCCGCGCTTAATGCCTTGTAATTCATCTCCAGCGCCCGCCAACATTAAAAGTAAAAAAAAATCAACCATCGAGTGCACAGCGGTTTCAGATTGACCGACACCAACTGTTTCTACCAAAATGTAGTCAAAACCTGCCGCCTCGCAAAGCAGAATACTTTCTCGGGTTTTTCTGGCAACTCCTCCCAACGAATTTCCAGCAGGTGAAGGTCTGATAAAAGCGTTTTTCTCCATCGAAAGTTCGTTCATTCTGGTTTTATCACCCAAAATAGAACCACCACTTTTGCCACTTGAAGGATCGATTGCCAATACAGCTAATTTTTTTCCTTGTTGAATCAAGTTCATACCGAAAGTTTCAATGAAAGTACTTTTTCCAACACCAGGAACACCAGTTACACCAACACGAATTGATTTCCCGGCAAAAGGCAAGCACATTTGAATTAAAAGATTTGATGCTTGTTTATCTTCAGGTTTTGTGCTTTCTAACAAAGTGATTGCAGAAGATAGAACAGCAATATCACCAGATTTGATTCCTTTAAATAATACTTCTGGCAAGACCGAATTTTTTCGATTTTTGCGACTTTCCAACCAAGAATCAATCTGTTTATTATCCATAAAGCAACCTTGTTGAAACAAAAGTAAAGGTTTTAATACAAGTTAAAGCAGAAAAAAAGGAAAGAAATAGTAAACAAAAGTATTTTGAAGTTACTTTGCAAGAAAACAGTTCAAATCAAATGACAAAAATCGGTTTGCTTTCAGATACACATGGATATCTCGATCCAAAAATCTATGAATATTTCAAGGATGTGGATGAAATTTGGCATGCTGGAGATGTTGGAACATTGGAAGTGATAGATAAATTGCGCGCTTTTAAACCATTGAGAGGTGTTTACGGCAACATTGACGATTATGAAATAAGAAAAGAATTGCCTGAATTCAATCGTTTTACTGTTGAAAAAGTGGATGTTTTGATTACACACATTGCAGGAAAGCCAGGGAAATATGCTAAACCAGCTTTTGATGCTTTGCTTGAAAAGAGTCCAAAATTATTTGTTTGCGGACATTCACATATTTTATTAGTGAAGATGGATCCAAAATTTGACATGTTGTGGATGAATCCAGGAGCATGCGGTTTCAAAGGATTTCATCAGGTAAAAACAATTTTAAGATTTCAAATTGATGGAGATAAAATTCAAAATCTGGAAGCCATTGAATTGGGAAAAAGAGTTTGAATCAAAGGCAGAAAATAAGAATCGACTGAAATATTATGATTTAATTTGCGTTAAGAATCACAGCATGAAAAAAACCGGTTTTCTATTTTATCTATTTGTTCCATTTTTGTCATTAACTCAAATTGGTGGTAATACAACATTTGCTTTATTGGATTTAACATACAGTGCACGATCAGCTGGACTAGGTGGGGATTTTATAACTGCAAAAGATGAAGATTTGAATTTAACTGCAGCTAATCCATCCTTATATAATTCGAAGATGCATAATCATGTTGGATTTAATCAGGCTTTATTGGCTGGAGGAATCAATTATGGAATGATTAACTATGCAAAAACATTTAAAAATTCTATCACAGGTGGAGCATCTTTGCGTTACGTGAACTACGGAAAACAGGAAATGCGCAATGAGGCAGGCACATCACTAGGAACATTTACACCAGGAGAATTTATTTTAGGTGCTGGAATGGCGAAACAACTGAATCCACAAATTTCAGTAGGTGCTAATTTAAATTTGATATATTCCCAGCTTGCTGGATACAATGCCTTTGGCGGTTCAATTGATTTGGCGGGAACATATGAATTAGAAAAAGCAAATTTATTGATAACTGCATTGGTAAAAAATGCTGGTTATCAATTCAAAAGTTATACAAAAGACAATCGTTCTGAATTACCTACAGAGTTTCAACTTGGCGTTTCTCACAAATTAAAACACGCGCCATTTAGATTTTCTATACTTGCACATCATTTAAATACGTGGGACCTTACATACAATGATCCATCATTGAAACCAACTGTTGATCCATTAACTGGCGATACAATCCCAGTCAAAGTTGCGGGATTTGGGAAAAAATTAGCACATCATTTTACTTATCAAGTTGAAATATTAATCTCCAAGAATATCCATTTCAGAACTGCATTCGACTATCACAGACGTCAAGAAATGAGTGTCACAACTAAACAAGGCTTAGCAGGTTTTTCAGCTGGAGTTGGATTGTATTTCAAAAGATTTAGCATCGATTATGGATTTGTCATTTATTCTAGTGCAGGTTATAATAACATGTTAACTCTTACTACAAACCTCGATAAATGGAGAAAATAAGGGTGTTTTTTCTCCTTCATACTAATTAAAAATGGTAATATTTTGACTTAAACAGTTATAAATCATTGTGAAAAAAAAAATTTTTTTAAATATTTTATTCTCAAATGCTTTGTCAATTAGATATTATGAGTACATTTGTACAACCAACAAATTTATATTTATATGAAAAAATTAAGTTTACTTATAGGAGGATTACTTTTTAGTGGTCTTATGATGGCTCAAACAGGAGAGCAAAAAGGAAGAATTTCTTTTGAAGGACAAACAACAACTTCAGGTACTGTAATTGGAAAGAAATTTGCTCCAGGAGCTAGAGTTCGTTATTTTGCAACTGAAAAATTAGCTCTTAGAGGTACTTTTGCTTTAGCAAACAACACAACTACTAACAATTACTTCAGTAATGAAGTTGATAATACAGGAGATAAAGGTTCTTACATAGACAAATCTTCAATCTGGAATTTAGCAATTGGTGCTGAATACCATGTCGAAGGAACAGAAAAGATTTCTCCATACGCAGCTGTAGATTTCGTGTACGGAAGTCAAAAAACTATCATTGATGCAAAAAACGCAACAACTGCTGGTTACATGGCTAATTACACTAGAGATTCTGAAACTCCAGCTTCAAGAATGGGTGTTGCTTTGATGGGTGGACTAGATTACAATTTCTCTAGTATTTTTTACTTAGGTGGAGAAATCGGTGTTCAAATTTCAAACTACACAATTGGTGAAGGTAAAACTACAACAGTAATGGGATCAACTACAACAACTCAATTATCTAATGAGGTTAAAAGAGGTACTGCAAGTGATTTGATCGCAAATGTACGTTTAGGATTCAGATTCTAATTAGAAACATTTTTTAAAAAAAGTCGTTCTTTTTGAACGGCTTTTTTTATGCCATATTTTTTCAAAACAGTACTAAATGTCAGATCAAAAAAAAATAACAATTGCCATCGATGGTTATTCTTCCTGTGGTAAAAGCACACTCGCTAAAGCATTAGCCAAAGAATTAAACTATATTTTTATTGATACTGGTGCAATGTATCGTGCAGTTACACTTTATGCCTCTCAAAATAAATGGATCAGTCAAGAAACGTTTGATATTAATTCCCTGATTGAAAATTTACCAAATATTGAACTCCATTTTGAAATAAATGAAGAGAATGGAAAACCTGAAATCTACCTCAATAAAGTAAATGTGGAATCTAAAATAAGAGGTTTAGATATAAGCAACTTTGTCAGCAAAATTGCGTCTGTAAAAGAGGTTAGATCAAAACTTGTTTTTGAACAAAGAAAAATGGGTTTAAAAGGAGGTGTTGTAATGGACGGTAGAGATATTGGTTCAGTTGTTTTTCCCAATGCAGAAGTCAAATTTTTTATTACCGCAGACCCAAAAATCAGAGCTGAAAGAAGATATAAAGAACTACATGCTACAAGTTCAAATATTACATTACAAGAAATTGAAAAAAATCTCATAGAAAGAGATTTTCTGGATAGTACAAGAAAAGAAAGTCCGCTATTGCAAACAGTTGATTCAATCTTAATTGATAACAGTTTAATTACTGTGGATGAGCAATTTGAAGTAGCCCTTAAACACGTTTATAAAAACCTTAAAAAATAACATATTTTTAAATAAGTTTAAATAAAATGTAAAATATTTATAGCTAATTTCGCGTTGAATTGATTAATTCTCCAAGTTATGAAAATTCACTTTTTTTTATAATAAATAATGTTTTTATTAAAAATTCATTAATTTTACACAATAATTTAAAAAACAACAGATTATACATCAACCCTTATTTCAAACTCCATGCTATCAATAGGAAAAATAACCGAAGATATTATTAACAAAAGTCCGTTTCTCAGAGAAGCAATGACTGAAAACCTTGTGAATATCTCTGCACTTGCACGTAAAATCAAACCTGAAATTGAAGAAATTTATGGTGCTGAGGTAAAAGAAGGGGCAATTGTAATGGCCATTAAAAGAATGACCCCAGGATTGTACCACCGATTAAATTTAAAAATCGTAAATATCATGGGAGATTTGGGTGACTTTTTGGTGAGAAGTAACCTAGAAGACTTCACTTTTGAAAATTCAGATTCTCTTAAACGAAGACAAACCGATATGATTCAACTTTTGGAAGCTGAAAATGACAGTTTTTACACTATTAGTCGGGGAGTTACCGAAACTTCAATTGTGACAAACTCTATCTATACAGAGCGTCTTTTGACACTTTTAAAGTCTGAAAAACTTAAATCTCACACAAAAAATTTAGCATCAATTACTGTTAAATTACCTAGTGTAAATACTGAAATCTATGGTGTTTATTATTACATTTTAAAACACTTAGCTTGGGAAGGATTAAACATTGTTGAAATTGTTTCGACTGCAAATGAATTTACTGTTATCTTTAATCAGGATGATGTAGACAAAGCTTTTAAAGTTTTGATGCAATTAAAAAGAGGAGTTTAAAATTCTATTAATAAAGAAAACAGAAAAGGTTGAGAAAATTCTCAACCTTTTCTGTTTTAGAAGTATCAAAAATGTTAGAGACTCAAAACATGTATTTCAGTTCTTTGATTTAATAATCTAGACTCAATTTGTTTTTCTTTTGATTGAAGTAAAATTTCTTCTTCTGTAAAAACTGGTTTTGACTCTCCTAAACCACTGCCTTTCATTCGCTCTCTGGGAATCCCTTCCAACACCAAATAATCCAAAATTGCTTTAGATCTTTGATTCGAAAGAATTTGATTTTGACCAAAATCACCATTTACATCTATATGAGAAACGATTTCAATTGTCAATTTTGGATTTTCAGCCAACAATTGAAATATACGCAGCAATTCAGTTTTTGATTCAGGCAAAATATTGGCTTTTTCATCAAATGAGATATAATTTGAAGTTAATGAAGCATTTTTAGCAATTCTGTTGAGGGCGAAATCTTTTTGAATTTCGACCATATTATCTGTCTCTTTCTCAGTTAAAATAGCAGAATTATATAAATATTTCGATGCAGAAATCGACAAAATGTATCTCTTTTCAGTCGGTAATACAATTGAAAATTTGCCTGTTTCAATATCTGATTTTGATGTAACGATTAATTCATTTGTAAAAGCATCAAAAACCATCACCTTAGCCCCAATTGGATCTTTGGTCGCTGGATCAATCACTATACCTTTAAGTTTAAATTTAGTTGGTTTAACGTCAATTTGAATTTTAGATTTCAATCTAATAGTGAATAAATCCTTACTCGATTGAGCTCTATTTGAAGAATATACACCAAAATTACCTTCTTCATTTAAAACAAAGAACAGTTCATCGTCACCTGTATTTATAGGACTTCCCAAATTAATGGGTTTCGACCATTCCTCATTAACATAGATAGATTTAAAGATATCAAAACCACCCAGAGAATTATGTCCTTTTGAACTGAAGAAAAGTGTTTTACCATCCGAATGAATAAAAACGGATTCTTCATCTTCAGAAGAATTAACAATATTCCCTAAATTTATAGGATTGCTCCAAGTACTGTTTGCCTGAAAGGTACTTTGCCAAATGTCTTTTTTACCTGTACCTCCTACCCGATCACTTATAAAATACATGATTTTTCCATCCGAAGAAATAGACGCTGAAGTTTCTTGACTTGGAGAATTTACAGTATTTGGCAGTGCTTTTGGTTTTGACCAATTAGTTCCCAATTTATTCAACTCAAAAAAATTCCCATTCCCCTTTGAATCATCTTGATACATCAAAAATTTTGTTTCATTTTCATACATGTAAACCATCGAATTATTTAAATTGGGCATATTCACATTCTCTGGCAAAACAATTGGCAATGACCAAGATTTTGTTTCTTCAT
Organism: Crocinitomicaceae bacterium; assembly: GCA_040403095.1. Classification (GTDB taxonomy): domain Bacteria; phylum Bacteroidota; class Bacteroidia; order Flavobacteriales_D; family Crocinitomicaceae; genus JAQVCM01. The sequence continues at coordinate 777 of JBBALI010000027.1, read as the reverse complement.
CAAAATAAGTCACATATATTCGTTCAAAACCTCCTTTATCTTTTTCATTTAAAGCTTTTTTTGAAGTAAAATACATGGTATTTCCATCTTTTGAAATTACGGGTGCATATTCGTCAGCATCGGTATTTATACTCTGACCAAATGGTTCAATTTCAACGTGAACCGTATCCAAATCTTTCACTATTTTTTGACTGAAAGAAAAAATCCCCACGAATAACATGGGGATTAAAATCATTTGCTTTTTCATCTTTTAAATTCTAGAACGATTAACTCCTATTTTCTTTGCCAAACAATATTTGAGAAAAATTTCAAATCCACCTCTTGTTTTTGATACATTTGTTAAACTTGATACATTGACATCATATGCAAAACCTACAGAATAATCTAACATTTCAAACATTGCTTTTGCTACCAAAGCATCATTGGTTCTATAAAACGCCCCTAATGAAAGATAAGAACCTTTATTAAAGCCTGTAACTCTTGAAGCTTCTTGAACACGATATCTCCAATAAGTTCCGAATAAAAATTCTGTCGCAGTTCTTTGCCTTTGAAAATATATTGCTGGCATTAACGAATTTCTACTATTGCTAATGCCAATAATGGCATTGGCAAATCCAGAAAATCTCATGTACAATTGTTCATTATTTGCGGACATAAAAGAGTAATCAGGACGATTCAAATGATAAACCGCAAATCCTATGTTAAATTCTTTTTGATTTTTATTTGTCATATAATTTTCAGAACCCTTGTATGTATATACAAAACCGGTTCCTACAT
>JBBALI010000026.1:0-57275 GCA_040403095.1 Crocinitomicaceae bacterium | reverse complement strand
TTGGTGAAGAAGTTGATGGGTTGATTGGCGTTGTGCCGGATTTGGAGGGGGAAGGTTTGGAGAATGTTCCATCCGACGTAGTCAGTGGTTACGCCATTATTGAATAAGGAAGAAACCTGTGCTTGAAGATTCCCCATAAGGATTATGAATACTGAGATTACCAAAAAATTATTAGTTGTTTTCATAGCTTGATTTTTAATTTAATTTCGAATTACTATTTTTGATTTGTGAGATGTTGAAGCAGATTCAATCGTTAAAAAGTAAATTCCAGATTCAAATGATTCAGTTGAAATTGTAGAGGATTTAAAATTTTTGTCAAGAAAAACAAGTTGACCATTAATATTACATAGTGATATTTGAGTAACAGTATTTTTAGATTCTATATTTATACTACCACTAGCAGGATTGGGAAATATTTTGAAATTGTCTTTTAAAATCTCAGAATTATTAAGTGTCCAATTTTCATTATATAATGAATCTGAACTAACACAAATATCATCGATATAATAATATGTTCCAGCTGAACCAAAGGGTGTTCCACCTAAATTTAAAGTATCTGTGTTCAGATAGTCAAAAAAATTACCTAATAAAATGTACTTATATGCAGAGTCAGCTGTAAATGAGCCAACAACTTTATACCAATTAACAGTATCAGTAATGATATTTTCTAAACTTAGAACGGACGAATTTGAAAGTTCTGGAACATTTGTTGAATTAAATTGAACAGTTGAAAAATTCATTCCAATTTTATTAGATGCAATTCTTTGATATGGATACCCATAACCTGAATAACTAATAAACATAGAGCAAAAATAATTTTGTCCTATTACTAAAGGTTCTAATAACTCTGCTACTACAAACTCTCTAGCATTCGGACCACTTGGCCCGTTGATAGTCATATATGTAATAATTCCAATGTATGCTTCTCCAGAATTAGGTAATTGAAATCCATTTTGATTATTTGATCCTACTTGTGGATTACAGTTGTTTAAATAATCAGAAGTACCACCTGAAGAATTCCAATCATTACAAACTCCATCCAAATCGGGATATCCCTGAGGGCAACCTGTCTTTTCCTCAAAACTAGGATTAGGTACCAAATTCACCTGCCCATGAACTTCCAACAAGGCAAAAAACAACAAAAACGAGGAGATAAATTTTTTCATAGCAGAAATTTAAGTAATAAATTTGAGAAATGGTTTGGTTTTTAGGATTTTAACAGATTGTATCGCTTTTTGTTAAAGTTCATGTTCCAGTGCTTTTTTGCTATTTCCCGCCAAAACCCGTAATTTTACATCCAAATTCAAAAGTTCCAGATAGGAATTTCAAAAACGAAAACAAAATTCAACATGCTCGATCATCCTTTATTAATTGCAGGTTTTTCAATTGTTGTAGTAGTAATGTTGTTGCTCGATTTGGGGATTTTCAATAAAAAAGGGCATGTCATTTCCAACAAAGAAGCGGTCGTTTGGTCGCTGGTTTGGATTGGATTGTCGATGGCTTTTAGCGGAGTCATTTACTTCACTTTTGGTTATGAAAATGGAGTCAACGTTGGTTTAGAAAAATTCTCGCAATTTCAATCTGCTTATTGGATAGAAAAATCACTTTCGGTCGATAATTTATTCGTTTTTATCCTCGTTTTTGGGTTTTTTCAAGTGCCGAAAGAAAACCAACACAAAGTCCTTTTTTGGGGAATCATTGGTGCGTTGATTTTGCGCGCGTTCTTCATTTTTGCAGGCATCGGTTTGATAAAATTGACTTATTTACCTGATTTCAATTTGTTTGGAATTTTGTTTCACAAAGTAAATGTAGTATTGACTTTATTCGGTTTGTTTTTGATTTATGCAGGAATCAAATCTTGGTTTGCGCACGATGATTCCGATGAGGAAAAAGATTTCACTAAAAGTGCCGGCGCAAAATTCATTTACCGCTTTTTTAAAGTGAGCAAGAACTACGATGGCGATCGTTTTTTCACCATCGAAAATGGATTGAAGGTTGCCACGCCAATGTTGGTGGTGATTGGAGTGATTGAGTTCACAGATTTGCTCTTCGCCGTAGATTCCATTCCAGCGATTTTTGCCATCGCACCTGATGATCCATTCATTCTCTACACCTCCAATATTTTCGCCATTTTGGGATTGCGATCTTTGTATTTTATCTTGGCGAATTTCATCCACATGTTCAGCAAATTGCAATACGGTTTGGCGATCATTTTATCGTTCATCGGATTGAAAATGGTGATTTCGCCTTTCTTCCACATCAGTTCAGCACATTCGTTGATTGTGGTGGCGGGTGTTTTGCTTTTGTCAGTGGTGGTTTCGTTGCTTTTTCCAGAGAAGGAAGCGTCTTAAATTCTTAAAATGCTTTGTGAAAATTATGGTAGAAATCTTAATATTCGACATCTGAAAATGTATATTCTCTTGAAAATCATTTTTAAGAATTAATTCTCTCACAAGGGTTTGTGTCATGGTTTTTGTAACAAAAACGCACGCCACAAACGATTATTCTGCCCGTTTTCGCCATGTTTACGATAACTATCGTAAACATGGCTACAAATATTTAACTCCGCTGGAGTTATGACAGGCAACATTTTTTAATAATCTATGTCGGTTGGTTAAACTTGTTCTTCTCTTGCAACAACAAAGTTTATCCGTACCTTTGCCAAAAATTTTACCATGAATATCAAATCCGCAACATTTGTTGTAAGTAACAGTGACCACAAACTTTGTCCTACGGATGGAAAACCAGAATTTGCGTTTATTGGTCGCTCGAATGTTGGAAAATCGTCTTTGATTAACATGTTGACGAACCAAAAGAAGTTGGCAAAAACGTCATCGACACCAGGGAAAACGCAATTGATCAATCACTTTGAAATCAACAAAGATTGGTATTTGGTCGATTTACCAGGTTATGGTTTTGCGAAAGCTTCCAAAGTGGCGCGATTGAAATGGGAAAAATTTATTTCTGAATACTTGACGCAACGCGAGCCTTTGATGAATATTTTTGTATTAATCGATTCTCGCCTTGAACCACAACAAATTGACATAGAATTCATGAATTGGTGCGGTGAAAAAGGATTGCCATTTTCGATGGTTTTCACTAAAATCGACAAACTTTCATCTTCCGCATTACAAAAGAATTTAGCTGCTTACAAACGAGAAATGCTGAAATTTTGGGATGATTTGCCACCTGTTTTCACCACATCAAGCGAATCCAAATTTGGTCAAGAAAAATTGTTGAATTACATCGATGAGATTTTAAAATCTTTGAAAGAATCGAAGTAATTAACAAGATCAAAATTGTTTTTCTAAATATTCGTAAGCAAGCTGAATTTCAATGAATTTTTGTTGCGCAGCTTGGTAAATATGTTCTTCCGCATTGATAAATTTATCAGGATGATGTTCCATCGCTAATTTGCGATACGCTTTCTTGACTTCTTTCAAATCAGCAGACACAGCAATCCCCAGTATCGCGCAATATTTTGCTTTGTAATTTCGACTTGTATAATTTCTTGTGGTTCTATTTTTCCAAGATTCTTGTTCTTGTCGAGCGCGTCTTTCTTGGGTTTCTTTCATCGGTAAAATAATTTCTTCTACCAGTTTTTTATCAAGACTTATTTTCTCAGCAAGGGATTCTATCACACGCAATTCCAAGGGATGAATTTGCTGATCGATAAAGGCAAAATCAGCTAGAAATCGAATAAAATTCAATTTTTGAATCTCACTTAAATCCAATTTTTGCAAATAATTTGCCACAGAATCCAACTGAATGGGATGTGCACGCGCATAAATCAAAGAAGATTTTACTTCAATAAAAAAATTGTTTTGTAGGTCTTCAAATTGACTTAAATTTTTATCATTGAGTAAATATTTGTAGAGAAAAACCAATTTCTTATGCACTTCAACAGGATGCTGACCAACCAATAGTCCAGACATGGAGATATAAATCAACACTATGTTTTCGTTAGAATTTGAAAGATTGGGTGGAACAATTCCTTTACTCCAGTATTTTTTAAATTGCACTTTAGAGCCAATTAAATTTGGCAAGTCAAAGTAAAAAGAGACAACACCAACAATAAGGATAATTTGAAATAAAGTAATCATTAGGTCAATATTTTGTGCGAAAACCGTAAAATTATCTATTTTTCGCTTCTTTTTTCAATCTTTTGTTATTTCTTTTGATTCTGTTTTTCGCTTCTTTGGTTTGCATGCTCCAATAGCGGTCGTAAGCAGCTTTTTGCGCTTTTTTATTGATTTTTGCTTGCTCTTTTTTCTGTTTGGCAAGTTGTTCCTCCGCTTCCTTAACTGATGCTGGAAGATTGCTTCCTGGCGCACTGGTCGATTTACATGAAGAAATACTTCCTGTTATAAGCAATAATAAAATGAAAATTATCGTTTTGGTTTGCATAACTTTGTAAATATTCATTCAATGATATGAAGATACGATTTTTTTTATTCGCTGCTTTGTTATTTGTTTTTTCTTGTAACAAAAACAGAAATCATCCTGTACCAAGTATTCCCTTTGATATTACGATCAATATCAGCCTGCCTAGTTATGCTGATTTGCAGGGTGTAGGCAGTTGGACTTATGTAACCGGTGGAGCGAAAGGAATTATTGTTTACAGAAAATCATACGACCAATTTGTGGCGTTCGACCGTCAATCACCAGCCGATGGAGGCGCTGATTGTGCAACGCCTTTGACACCAGATTCTACCAATTTTTTGCAATTGAATGACGCGTGCTCAGGGGCTCGTTTTTCACTTTACGATGGTTCTCCAATGTCTGGTTCCGATTTCGGTTTGCGCCAGTATCAAGTTGTGTGGGACGGAAATTTCATGGTTAGAATCTATAACTAACGCACATTGGTTTTCCAAACTTCGATGTATTGATTTGTGTTTTTAGGATTCAGTGTAAATAAAATCTTGTCAATCAAACTAGGGTCGCACTGACTGAATTTATACATTGTCGGATAGATTGCTTTGTAATCGCCAATTCTCTTGTTTAAATCATCTTCTCCAAAAAACAAAATGTAGTCAAATTGAGCTCCTTCACGCACCAATAATGGTTCAGATGGTTCTTCTCTTTGTGCGAAATCACAATACCAATTTTTTGAATAAAACTTTGGCATCAACGAAGTGCTAGATTTTCCAGAAGCCTCCAACAAGATTGTTTTGTGGTAGAGGTTTTCGTTGCGCAAAGAATACATGGCGGCGATTCTTGATTTTTTGGAAGATGCGACAGTGAAAAACAATAGCAAAGGAATATTTAAAATCCAAAATGCAATCCATGAAATGCGCCAAGTCTTGTTCCAGAATTCACTTTTTCTCAAACTTTCAAAGCCCACCACGCCAAGAATTATGACCAATGGCAAAACCGTCAGCACAAATCTTTCTTGTCTGTTTGGATAAAAAGTGTGAAACAAAATAAAGAAAATCGTTGGCAAATAAATAATCCAAAGCGATTGAATATTTTTCAATTTTCCTAAAAATGAAGCAGTAATCAATGCCAAAAAGACAATTAGAATCAACCAAATTTGTAAACTCGGAAGGAAAATATGCAGCAACAACATCACGGCCGCTGGTGCAATTACTAGCCATTGTTGTTTAGGCGACCTGAAAAATCCGATCGCAATTAAAATGCCAATTGGCACCAATAACACACCAAAAAGCACGTAGAAATACATGAAATAATTGGTGTTTGCCATGTATTCTGTTCCTTCGTGCATGTTGTAAACAATGTATCCGGCCAATTCTGCAAAAGGATAGCCCCAAATGAAGAAATCAACTACGCCTTGTGTGATGCAAAAAGTGAGCACAACACCCAAGCTGAAAAAGAAGAATTTTTTCCATTCCCATTTGAAAAAGTAAAATGCAGCGATCCCAATGGCGAATATTCCTACTTGAAATCTAAAAGAAACAGCTAATCCGATTAACAATCCAGCGAAAAGTAAATCCAATTTATGCTCGTCTTTGATAGTCAACCATACGCCCCAAATTAGGAACGGAATGCTCGCCATTTCTACCAAGTTTCTAACTGATAAAAAAGGTAAAACCCACAGAATTGCCAAAATCCACCCCACTGTGACTGCATTTTTTCGTGTGGAAATTTTTTCTGTGATTTTAATTCCGAAATGCACCACAAGCAAGGACACCAAACCATGAATTAATCGATTGAAAACCATCAATGTTTTGGGATCCGTAATTCCGAAGAATTTGAATACAACAAAAAACACATAATTTAGCCCGACATAAGTAAAACTGTGACCTTCTGGCGAACCAGTATTTCCTGGTGACCATGGCAACCAGTGGTTGTAATCAAATCCATCAGCCCAAGACGAAGCGGCTTCGACAATTAAGAAGTGATCGTCGTGCATGCCGTAACCTTCCGAAAAAATTGCAGCAATTAACCTAAAAATTAATGCAACAAATAGGATGGTTTTATAGGAAGAGAAATCGATTTTTTTTAACATAAACCTTTCAAGTTGAAAACTCAAATGGCAAGATTATTCTTGCATTGACCACAAAATTAGCCAAAAAAAACCGATTTTCTTTTTTCTGAAGAATATCAGAATTAATACTTTTGAATTTTAACTCTTTTTGTCTCAGTTCCAATTTTCATTTCAATGAAATAGTATCCAATTGGCATATCAATTAAAGAAATGATTTGCGCATTACTAATTCCAGTTTGCATAATTCTTCCTTGGAAATCAAAAATTTGGTAAGAATCAATCATTTCACCATTTTTGATAAAAATAATTTCACTGGTGGGATTTGGGAACAATTGAATTTCTTCAAATACAGAAGTTTCATCAATTTTTTTCGGGTCAGTTTCTTGCGCACTCAATTGAAAGGCAAAAAACAAAAACGGAAGGAGAGCGAGCGTTTTCATGTTTTCTGGTTTTTTTAGTGGAACGCATGTTTGTTTGCAGGTTACAGTTTTTTGGGATGTTTAATTTTTTGGTTTCGGAATGTTTGTCTATTTTTAAAAAATCAACAACGATTATGATTTTAAAATTATCAGAAAAAAACAAAGATTTCTTTGATCAAGTTTATGAAGTGGTGCGCCTGATTCCTAGTGGTCGTGTGACTTCTTACGGCGCAATTGCCAATTATTTGGGAACAAAAAGTGGCGCTAGAATGGTTGGCTGGGCGATGAATGCTGCTCATGCATTACCAGATGTACCCGCACATCGTGTTGTTAATCGAAATGGATTATTGACGGGAAAAATGCATTTTTCAAATGCAAATGAAATGGAAAGGCTGCTAAAAAATGAAGGACTTTTGATTGAAAAAGATCAAGTCATGGATTTTAAAAAAATATTCTGGGATCCGACGACCGAATTAGCGTTAAAATAATTAAATTAATTGTTCCAAATTTCTTTCAAGAAAAGTTGCTCATTTCCCGAAACGGTAGCATGAAAACGTATTTCTTTTTTGATTTCACTCAATTGGGTCATCAAATTAGGATTGTTTGAATTTTGCAAATTGATATGAACTTTTTGGTATTCTTTTTTAAGCTGAAGTGCTTTTTTCATTCTTTCACCATATTCTGATTGACATGAAGTTACCAGAATCCCTAAACCTAAAACAACAAAACTAATCTTTTTCATAATGTCAAATTTACACATTCATTTGGTGTTTTTTGTCGTTTTTTTAACATTTCTTTCAAAACAGCCTTTCAATTGAATATTTCTAGACTTCCAGTAAACATTCAGCTTTTGGTTAGTTTTATGTAACTTTTGTTGCTTTTTGAGAGAACGAAAATAGTTTATTAGTAAATTTTAGCTTTTTTCTTTCTCAAATCAAACTTTACTGCCGTATCTTAGTGCCCATGATTTTTGTCACAGGAGGAACGGGACTTTTAGGTAGTCATTTACTTTACAATTTGTCGCAACAAGATGTTTCTATCCGTGCGATTTTTCGTGACCAAGTAAAAATCAATCAAACATTCAAAATATTTCAATTTTATTCACCTGAAAATGCTGAAGTGCTTTTTTCAAAAATTGAATGGGTCAACTGTGATGTGTTGGATGTAGTGACTTTAGAGGATTACATGCAAGGTTGTGAAACCGTTTATCATTGTGCAGCAATCGTTTCTTTTGCGCGTAAAGATTTTTTCCGTATGATGAAAGTCAACCGTCAAGGAACTGCAAATATTGTCAATTTAAGCCTTGATTTAGGAATAAAAAAACTCTGTTTTGTCTCCTCAACTGCAGCAGTTTCATCAGATGTTGACCATCCAGAAAATCCTTTGGTGGAAAAAAACAAATGGGTGCAAACACCTGAAACAAGTGGTTATTCCATTTCTAAATATTCCTCTGAAAAAGAAGTTTGGCGAGGAATCGAAGAAGGTTTGGATGCAATAATCGTAAATCCAAGTATGATTATTGGTCCAGGAAATTGGGATGAAAGTTCATTAAAGATTTTGAGAACCATTTCCAATGGTTTTAAATTTTATACATCAGGCGCAAATGCATTTGTAGACGCTAGAGACGTTGCAAAGGTTATGGTGCAATTGATGCAATCTGAGATCAGAAATGAAAGATTTTTAGTCACAGGAACGAATATCAGTTTCAAATCATTTTTTGATAAGGTTGCAATTCAAATGGGCGTCAAAGCACCAACCATTTTAGCAGGTCCATTTTTGAGCGGAGTAGCTTGTAATTTATCATGGTTTATGAGTCTGTTTACTGGCAAGCGAACATTAACCAAAGATTCCGTTAGAAGTGCGCAGGCTACCACAACTTACAGCAGTGAAAAATTATTGCGCGCGCTGGAAGATTTTCAATTTGCGTCGATTGACGAAACCATCGAAAATGCTGTGAAAGGCAGAATTCAGTAAATATTTCCGTAAAATTTAAGTACAAAAAAAACGGAATACCCTAAAGTATCCCGTTTTCAACTATTGAATTATTTTTATTAGTTTCTTACAACTCTTAAAATAGATGTTCCTTTTTCAGTCGCTACATGAATTAAGTAAACTCCATTTGGATTATTACTCAAATCAATTGTTGCACCATTTTGAACGTTGCTGTAGTTCGCAATTACTTTTCCTAAAGCATTGTAAACAGAAACGTTTGCTTGATCTGTTGGAATTGTCAAATTAACTTTCCCTTTTGTTGGATTTGGATAAATTGAAACATTTGCTTCAGCTTTATTTTCGTTGATTCCAACGATGTCAATCAGTACACAATTAGAAGTAGTTGAACAACCAAAAGAATTTGTTACTTCAACAGAATAACTTCCATTTACTGTTACTGCATATGATGCATTTGTAGCATTACTAATTGGCTGATTGTTTGAACAATTAATCCATTGGTAATCTTGCCCTGTTGGACCTGCAACCAATGTGGTACCAGTTGAAAGTGTTGCTGTTGCTGTTGGTACAGGATTAACTGTAACAATCACTTGATCAGTATTTGTACAAGCATTTGCATCAATTCCTGTAATTGTATATGTAGTTGTAGCTGTTGGCACAAATGCTGTTCCATTTATAACTCCATTGTTCCAGGATAAATTTGTAACTCCTGAACCATTCAAAGTAACCGAAGCACCAGCACAAACTGTTTGATCTGCACCCGCACTTACTGTTGGCAGAGGATTAACTGTTACTAGAACTTGGTCAGTGTTTGAACATGCACCACTTGTCAAAGTTACGGTATAAGTAGTTGTTGCATTGGGTACAAATCCAACACCATTTGAAACACCATTATTCCAAGAAATGTTTCCTGTACCAACAGCAGTTAATGTGATAGTTGCTCCAGCACAAACAGTTTGGTCAATTCCACCAAAAACATTTGGAGCAACACCAGAAACTGTTACTACAACTTCCGTTCTTGGACTTGGAGGACATCCTGTAACTGCTTCTTCAACCCACAAAGAGGTAGTTGAAGTCAATGCGCTTGTTGTATAAGATGCACCATTTCCAACGGCAGTTCCATTTGTTGCAACATCAAACCAGTATAAAGTGCTGTTAGTTTCACTTGCAGTAGCACTGATAGTTGCAGTTGCGCCACCACAAATAGTTGCATTGATAGCAGCAGGTGCGTTAATCGTCACGCATGGAACAGTTCCACAAGTGGTAGTATGAACGCCTAAATTGGTAATATCATCAACCATACCGATAATCCATTCTGAAGAAGCAGCATCAGTTCCTGCAGAAATTGTCCAGTTTGCATTTGGAGAACAAACGCTTGCTTTTCTAGTCAATGTTTTATCTAGAGAACCAGCAACATCACCAGCAACAGTCCAAGAAGTTCCAAGATCTGTTCCAACTGCTCCAATTACATCAATAGCAACGCTATTTTTTTCTAAAGTCACAGCATCATCACCATTAAAACCAGTTACTCCAGAAGTAACATCAGCAAGTGCTAAAATTGCAGCGCTTGCTTGAGCACTTGCAATAACATAAACATCTTGATCGGCTATTGTTCCAGTTAAAGGCAAAGTAACGTTAGGAGTAGCTGAACCATTATTGTATAATTTCAAACTATAAACTGATAAATCTACTGTTGCACCTGTACCATTGTAAATTTCAATGTATTTATTATTGCTAGTTCCTTCTCCGTATTCAGAGATAAACAAGTCTGTTGTTTGCGAAAATCCTAATAAAGGAAGTAAAATTAAAAGCAGTGTAAAAATTTTCATAAGCTATATTTATTTATTGAGTGTAAAGATAAGGCAACAAATTGAGACTTAAAAAAAATCAATTCAAATTTTGTTTTTTTATCACGGATTTAATCTTTTCATAACATATTGATTCACTCTTTCATAAAACTGAAAAGGGGAAAAAGTACGCCATTCGATTTCTTCTAATTCACCACCCATCACAAAATAACTATCAATGTGAATTCGTTCAAACTCTCTGACAACATGGTCGTGAAAATTGATCATGGCAATCCAACCATCTTCTACTTCCTCAAACCATTCTTCGTAATAACAATCATCAGAATAGTGAAAATTCAATACATTTTCGCCTATCAACATGAATTTATTGATTCCATGTTCCAACAAAGGTTCGATAATTTCTCGCTTGAAAGTCATGATGTCATTTTCTATTGCGTCGTTCCATTCGCCAAACATTTCTATGATTGCGTATGCTTCATCGTATTCAACAAACAGAATTTTTATCACCAAAGTGCGCGAACCCATATTATCCCACTGGGGATGAATCAAGTAATTGTAAATTTGATCTGTAAATTCAAATTCGCTGTAATTTCGATTGAAAAACGGTGAAGAAGGATCTTCAGAAGCGATGTAAAAATCTCTCCAATGGTAATATGGTTCTATAAAATGCATGTTTGGATAATTTAATTTTTTTTAATTGGAATAGAATTTGCAAATAAATTGTAAAATATAAAAAGTAGCTTGAACGTTCTTAATTTTCAATTACTTTTGGATACGAATTGTAAATACAAAAATATGTCTTTGAAACAAATTTTACCAATTTTAGCAGGCTTTTTATTCTTAGTAGCTTGTTCTGGAAACAATGATCGCCCTATCAAGGAATCTGTTTCTGCTTTTATGCATGAAAATGAATCAATTATTGCTTTTGGATCTTTGAATTACAACCAAATTCTCGAAAAAGCAGAATACAAAAAAATAGACAAATTGGGGAATTTGATTGAAGAAAGATTAGCGGATGCGCTAAATCCCCAGTCGCCTATTTATTTTGCGATGGAAGGACCATTTGATAGAAATGGAAATCCAAAATCAACGTATGTCTTTTTAGATGTTCAAAATAAAGATACCTTGGAAGATCGATTGGCTTCTTCAGGACTTTTTATCGAAGAAGCTGGCGAAATGAAATATTCCGTAAACGATGATTTGAGCGTCGGAATTAAAGGAAATTTGGCAATCGTGGTAATCAAAAACGAAGATTACGATGGAAAATTGATTCTCGAAGCGGCATTTAATAAAACCAAAGGAGAAGTTTCTGGTGGTAAAACAGATGAACTTTTGAGTAAAACTAATGATATTGCGCTCAATGCCAATTTGGAGAATTTATACAGTACCTCAAATACGAGTTTATCTAAATTAAGTAAACCGAAACAAAAAGAATTGACTGAAATGGTCAAAGATTCATATGTTCATGCCACCATCAATTTCGAAAATGGGAAGATGGTTTTTAAAACTGAAAATCTTTTTTCTCAGGCTTTACAAAATCGCATGTTTTTCAAAGATGATGCCAACGCAAGTGTCCTATCAAACCTTGGAAAAGGAAAAGCAAGAATCGGTATTTCTGCAAGTATTGACATGAAAAAAGCAGAAAGTTTTATTGATGATTTTGCTGCTGATTTCAAAGAAAAAATGATTAACAGCGACACAAAATCTGCATTGGCAGTGATGCTTTTGGGTGACGGTCCATTAAACAAAGTTTTCAGCGGTATCGCTGGCTTGGTATTGGTCGGAGAACCACAAATAATGGGTTTTGTTCCTGAATTGAATTTCACAGTGGGTATTGGTAAACAAGGCAAACCATTATTTGAAATTTGGGCTGCAAGCAAAAGTGGCGGTCGATTTAATTATTCCATTACAGATAAAAACTTAATTGGATCCTCACCAAATGCCGGCGCTGGAATGTCATCTTTGGTTATTCCAAGTTGCGGAAAAGATTTTGGCAAAAATGGAATCTCAGGTTTCATCGATTTTCAGGGTTTAGATGTTGAATCATTTTATTTACCAGGCGCCTACAAATCAATTAATGTGGTAAAAAACATCACTTTCAAAGTAGACAACAAAGGAAGTGAAATTGTAATCAATACCACCAATCCAAATCAAAACATTTTGAAACAAATTATTGATGTAAACACTCAAGATTTGAAGGAAATGATGGGAAACATGGCGATTTAATAAAAATAGGAATTGAACTTGAAAGTTTGCTTTGGCTTTGCTGAGACAAACTTTTTTTATCAATTATAATTGTAATCGCTATAGTTGTGTTTTTTTTTGTAAATTTATTCAAATAGAAAAAGAATTTTTCATTGACCTACATGAAAAAAATGTTTGACAAATACCAAGGAATCTATCGTGGACAAACCTTTCGGTTGCAAAATTGGGATTACGGATCTGAAGGATTATATTTCATAACTATCTGTACCCAAAATCGCGAGCATTTTTTTGGGGAAATTGAACCCCTTTCTGCCACCAATCATGTAAACGGGAAAATGATTTTGTCAGACATTGGGAAAATTGTTCAATCAGAATGGTTAAAAACACCATCAATCAGACCAGATATGAATTTGGAATTGTTTGAATTTGTGGTTATGCCAAATCATTTTCATGCCGTAATTGGTATTGGTGTAAATTCAATTAATAATTTGAAATGCAAAAATTTAATTGGCGGAAATATGATGGGCGAAAATAACACGGATGGAAATATGACGGATGGGAATATGACGGATGGGAATATGACGGATGGGAATATGACGGATGGGAATATGACGGATGGAAATTGTAGGGACGCCATGCATGGCGTCCCTACAATTTCACCGTCCAAAACAATTTCACCGTCCAAAACAATTTCACCGTCCAAAACAATTTCACATTTTGAAACAATTTCATCGTTTGAAACAAAAAAAACAAAAAATCAATTTGGTCCACAATCCAAAAATTTGGCATCAATTGTTCGTGGATTTAAATCATCGGTTACAACCTGGTGCAGAAAAAATAATTATCCAAATTTCAATTGGCAATCATTATTTCACGATCATATTATTCGTGATAAAAAGTCATTTGAAAACATTCAAAAATATATATATCAAAACCCAAAAAATTGGAAAGAAGATAGGTTTCATGGATAGTTGTTTTTCTTTTTAAATCCCAAATCAATTCTATGAAAGAAAACGTATTTTTAGGTTCTATTCTAATATTTGAAACTTTTTCCATTCTAAACTGTTAATCCAAACAAATATCCAATCATGTTAGATAAATCAAATTTCAACAATTTAACAACTGAAGAAAAAAGAGTAATACTCAATAAAGGAACTGAAATGCCATTTACTGGCGAATTCAATTCTTGGAAAAAAGCGGGAACTTTTATTTGTCGCCAGTGTGAAGCGCCATTATATCATTCAGATGCAAAATTTGATTCTGGTTGCGGTTGGCCTTCTTTTGATGATGAGATTCCTGGTGCTGTGCGACAAGTTCCCGATGCTGATGGACGCAGGGTTGAAATTATTTGCAACCATTGTGAAGGACATTTAGGACATGTTTTTGTCGGTGAACGATTTACACCCAAAAATACACGCCATTGTGTCAATTCAATTTCTTTGAAGTTTATTGAGGATTGATTTGGTCAATGCAATCAAACAATTTAACACATTCACTTTTGGTCATGTCGTGCAAAATGAATTGAGACGCTAGTGCCAACTGTGTATAGTTTTGAGACGAATTGCCAAAAGAAGCTGCGTGCGTTTGCCACATGGCTTTGATTAAACTTTGTCCGCCTTCGGTTGGGTTGATTTTATTGACAACCGCACGCACGTTCATCGAACCAGCGTGGTATACATGCAATACAAACAAGCGAAACCACAAATCTGATTCATTGTAAACAATATTGTGGTCGTTCAAAATTCTCTTCGCTTCTGGAATACAAGTCCTGTTTATTAATCGCGCAGCGCCGTAAGCGGATTTATTGAAATCTTTGCGTTCGTCGGTTGTTTTATTGACAATCAAACCTTGTGCTCTTGCAACTCCCGGCATCAACTGAAATGCACCATAAGCACCTGCAGAAGATTTTTTCAATTGTCCTGGACTTTCGATCAATAAAATGGCTTGCGCATACCAAGGATCAACTCCTTGACTTTCAAAAGCCAAAATGCCGTTTGAAATACTTGGATAAACTTCGTTGAATTTATAAAAATCATTTTTTCCTGTGGTTACAAATATTTTGTCAGTGGAATCCACACTGTTTGCCAATTTGAGACTGTCTTTGAAAATCGTTTTGCGAGCTTCTGATTGTTTAGACCAATCTTTGTTCGACATTTTCATGATGATTTGTCGATTCGATGCGACATTTATCAAACAAGAATCCGGAGATAATTTCATGATTTCTTTCCAAAATGCTGGTTGCGGCAATGTATCCCACAATCCATCGAACAACGGTTGGGAATTCATCAAAATACCACTTTTTTCTGGATTGATGACTTCAACCAATTCATGGTCCCAACTTGGAAGTTGCGCATAAAATGGTGGTAAAAAGGCGGAGAAAACTAAAATTAAAAAATATCGCATGGAGAGTGCTTTAAGTTTGAATCTCTAAGATACGGTTTTTTATCGAAAAATGAAGTTTTTTATTCGATTTTAACGTTTTTCGCACGATATTATCCCTTTTTTTTGACCAAAAAGTGATTTTTTGCAGAATTTGTTTGCCAAGAATTTTGGACTCACTGAATCATTCTAATCTCAAAAGTAGTACTTTTAGCCTGTGAAAATCATTCGAAAAATTATCCAATTTCCATTGATTCTGTTGGTCAAAATTTACCAATGGATAATTAGTCCGTTATTTCCCGCAGTTTGCAGATACGAGCCAACTTGCTCCAATTACATGATCGAAGCGATTCAAGTTTGGGGGATTTTTAAAGGAACTTATTTGGGTTTGAAACGCATCGCTTCTTGCCATCCTTGGGGCGGACATGGACATGATCCTGTGCCTAAACGAGAAGGCAAATAATAAATTGCTAAAAATGCGTGCTAATCACTAAAACTAAATTCCACCTCAACATTATCTCCCAAGGTTTTCGCAACAGGACAAGCTTTTCCTGCGGCAATTACTTTTTGCGTTTGGTGTTCATCCCAATCATTTCCGCTTAAATCCATTTCAATCACAATTTTTTGGATTCTTCTCGGACTTTCACCCATGATTTTGGTAATTGTTGCATCGGCTTTTTTAAGTAAAAGTCCGTGAGTGTTGCAGTAAATTCCCATGATGGTAATCATACAAGATGCGTAAGAAGTCGCAACCAAATCGGTAGGAGAAAATGCTTCGCCTTTGCCGTTGTTATCGATTGGTGCATCAGTGAAAATCGTTGTTCCTGAAGCCAAATGTTCGCAGGAAGTTCTTAAATCACCGAGATATGTTACTTTGGATGTTGCCATTGCTTTTTCGTTTGAAAAGTAAAGGTAGGAAAAAACGAGTGAGAATGAATTTAGACTGCAATTTTATTCTTTTAGTCGAACTAAAAAGTTGTATTTTTGTTTAAGATTTTAGTAAAATGTATCCAAAATTAGTGCTTCTTATTTCATTTATTTTTCCCTTCTTTTTGATTGGTCAAAAGCTGGTGGATGGAGGTTCTGGAGTGGTTTACAAAAATCAATTTGGAGGTGGAATCATGCTGGCAACTACTGGCGTTGGCGCTGAAGGATTTTACGGGTTTCAAAAGCAAAAGAAAACCACTTGGTTGATCAGTTTAGCTGTTGGGAACTTGAAAAGTGAAAGGCAATCTAAACTCTACAACAACAATTACAAAGATGCGCGCGGCTATTATTTTGGAAAAATCAATAGTTTGTTTTATTTGAACGCATCTTTTGGAGCATCACATCTTTTGTATGAAAGTAAAAGAATCCAAGGCGTGGAGATTAGCGGCGTTTGGAGCGCTGGACTGAATTTGGCTTATTTGAAACCGATTTATTTGATGATTCGAGAACCTTATATCGGTGGTCAAGGATATGAAGAGCCTGTCAATGTGCGGTATGACCCTGAAATTCACTACCAAGAAAACATTTACGGCAAATCTCCTTTCTTCACAGGTATAAAAGAAGGAAAATTTACTTCAGGAATGCAATTAAAAGCAGGAGTTTTGTTCAATTTGAGTAAATTTGACCAGTCAATTAGAGGAATCGAAATCGGCGCGAAAATAGATTATTTCTTCAAACCAGTGGATTTAATGTACGCTTCGCCTTCAAAAACTTTATTTAACGCTTTGTATGCCAAATTTTTAATTGGTACAAAAAGAACTTAGTTATGAGTGAAATCATTGAAAAAGATAACAATTCAGTAAGAATCAAAAAGCCAAAATGGTTGCGTGTAAAATTGCCAACAGGCGAAAATTACCGCAAAGTGCGCGCTTTGGTTGACGAACATAAATTGCATACCATCTGCGAAAGTGGAAGCTGTCCAAATATGGGCGAATGCTGGGGTGAAGGAACTGCAACTTTCATGATTTTGGGAAATATTTGTACCCGAAGTTGCGGTTTTTGTGCAGTTCAAACCGGTAGACCTTTGGAAGTTGACATTTATGAGCCTGGTAGAGTAGCGCACAGTGTGAAAACAATGGGCGTGAAACATGCAGTTTTGACTTCAGTTGACCGCGATGATTTGAAAGACGGTGGTTCTGAAATCTGGATGCAAACGGTGAAAGCCATTAGACATCAATCCCCTCAAACGACGATGGAAACATTAATTCCAGATTTTGCAGGGAAATGGGAAAATTTGCAAAATATCATCGATGTGGCACCAGAAATTGTATCGCACAACTTGGAAACTGTGCGTCGATTGACCAAACAAGTGCGTATTCAAGCAAAATATGACAGAAGTTTGGAAGTTTTGTTTCGCCTAAAAAAAGGAGGAATGAGAACCAAATCAGGCGTCATGTTGGGATTGGGAGAATCACACGAAGAAGTTTTAGAGACAATGGAAGATTTGCGAAGTGTGAATGTTGATATTTTGACTTTAGGACAATATTTGCAGCCAACTCCAAAGCACTTGCCGATTCATGAGTTTATCACGCCAGAAAGATTCGAAGAATACAGAATCAAAGGCTTGGAAATGGGATTCCGTTATGTTGAAAGTGGTCCGTTGGTTCGCTCTTCATACCATGCTGAAAAACACATTTTCGATTTATAAGTTTTTCAATGTCAGAACAGTCCAAATTAGATTTTAAAGTTTTTAAAAGATTGATGTTTTTTGTAAAATCTTACAAGAAATTCTTACTCTTTTCGCTGTTCTGCACCTTGACTTTGTCGGCTTTGACTCCTTTGCGACCTATGTTGATAGGAACAATGGTGAGCGATTTCATCATCAACACCCAAAACGAATCTGCGTTATTCAAATGGTTCATGATTTTGTTGGTCTTGCTTTTGGTGGAAGGCGTTTTTCAATTCATGAATTCTTACTTTAGTAATTTATTGGCGCAAACTGTTATTAGCGACATTCGAAAAAGATTGTTTGAACATTTTATTTCATTCAGAATGAAGTACTTTGATCAAACGCCCATTGGAAATTTAGTAACCCGTTTGGTTTCTGATATTGAAGCAATTTCTGAGGTTTTTTCTTCTGGTTTAATTGACATTTTAGGAGATTTAATGATGTTGATTTTTATCATTATCATGATGATGATCACCAATTGGCAGTTGACATTGATGACCTTGATTCCAATTCCTTTGTTGCTTTTGGCGACCAGAATTTTCGCCCGTGCCATGCGCAATTCCTTTCAGTCTGAACGCTTGCAAGTGACACGCTTGAATACTTTTGTACAAGAGCACATTTCTGGAATGTCAATCGTGCAACTTTTCAACAGGGAAAAGCAAGAACAAAAGGAGTTTGAATCAATCAACAATGACCACAAACAAGCGCAAGTAAATGCCATTTGGGCCTTTTCTATTTTCTTTCCAGTGGTTGAAATATTATCATCACTTTCCATCGCCTTGATGTTGGTTTGGGGCGCATTTCAGTTTTTGGGAAATAATACGCCTGAACCGGCTAAATTGTATGAACAGATTTTTGAATTTACTCTGTGGATTAACATGTTGTTTCGACCAATCAGACAATTGGCAGATAAATTCAATATTTTACAGCGTGGAATTGTGCGCGCGGAAAGGGTTTTTGAAGTGTTAGATATGCACGAAGATGTTCAAATTGAAGGTGAAATTAAAGACATCAATTTCAGTCAAGACATTCATTTCAAAGACATTTATTTTGCTTACAAAGAAGAAGATTGGGTGTTGAAAAACATCAACTTGACGATTGAAAGCGGAAAAACGGTGGCGTTTGTTGGTGCAACTGGCGCTGGAAAATCTTCAATCGTGAATTTACTCGGAAGGTTTTATGAATTCCAAAAAGGTACAATTTCTTTAGGAGAAACCGATGTCAAAGAGCTTCAATTGAGTTATTTGCGAAAAAATATCGCGATTGTTTTGCAAGATGTATTTTTATTTTCCGGGACGATTTTTGAAAATATCACTTTGGGAGATCCTTTCATCTCAAAAGCGCAAGTGATTGAAGCCGCAAAAGCAGTGAGCGCGCATGATTTCATTGATAAATTGCCACAAGGGTATGATTATGAAGTAG
This sequence comes from Crocinitomicaceae bacterium, assembly GCA_040403095.1. Taxonomy (GTDB): domain Bacteria; phylum Bacteroidota; class Bacteroidia; order Flavobacteriales_D; family Crocinitomicaceae; genus JAQVCM01. The sequence goes on along the minus strand of JBBALI010000026.1, from coordinate 37,988 downwards.
GCGAACGAGGTGGTGTTTTATCTGTCGGTCAGCGACAATTGTTGGCATTTATCCGCGCTTATGTTTACAATCCGCATATTTTGATTTTGGATGAAGCAACTTCAAGTGTGGACAATGAATCTGAAGAATTGATTCAAAAAGCCACTGAAAAATTGACCAAAGGCAGAACTTCCATTGTGATTGCACACCGTTTATCTACCATTCAAAATGCTGATAAAATTGTGGTGATGGACCATGGAGAAATCATCGAAACAGGCACGCACAATGAATTACTTGCTTCAGACGGTTATTACCGCAGATTGTATGATATTCAATTTGCAGATAAATAGATCACTCAATCTCTAAATTTACTTGATTTTTTTAAATCAAAAAAAGGATATCAAAGAAAAAGGCTACCCAAATTATGAGCAGCCTTCCGACTTTATTAAGATTTTGAATTAATCGTTGAAATTCATTCTTCCAACCATTTCTTTAGAACCAAATCTTGTGTACATCAAAATCGAAGAATTTTCTTTGTCAGGAACACAAAGTCTTGGAATCAAAATAGACCCTAATTCTTTACTGCCTTTCAATGCATTTCTTTCAATTTTTCCATCTTCAATATCCACTTCCACAACTGCAATTGCATTGTTTTTCTTGGAAAATTTCATTGGATATTGATTATCTCCACCTAAGCTTTTGAAGGTAACTGGATCGTAGTTTTTCAAATTATCGTTGAAAATAATAAACGCTTTTTCTCCAACTTGTTTCATTACAAATGAAGAACGGAAACCACCATCATCTCTTGTAACTTGGTCTTTTTGGATTTTCTTTTTCCATGCCATATTTCCTGATTTGTCTAATTTAAAGACAATTAGGTCATTGTAGAAATAGTTATAAGAAGTAGATGAAGCACCAGTTTTAGGATTAGTAGTTGTTATTATAATCAGGACATACTCTTCAGCAACCCCTAAATATCCACCATCAATAGTAGATTCAAAATTTCGCATTTTGAAATTATACAAACTTGGCTCAATTCCCTTTTTTTCTTTTTTCTTCTCTGTTTTTTCTTTTTGATTTTTTGAAAGCCCTTCCATGATAAATTGATCATCAAATTCATGATAACCTGAACTTAAAATTTCTTCACTTTTTGGATCCATCACTGCAAAGAAAACACCTCTAACTCCAGTTCCTTTTGATTGCCCTTTGATTCCTCTTTCACCATAAAAGCCAGAAACAACAAAATTTTCATTTTTATCTACCGCGATGCTCAATTGATTGGTATATTTTGTGCCAAGATTGAATTCCAAGGCACTGAATTCATCTCCAGTTACTTTGTAAAACTTGATAGTTGTTGGTTCGTCTTTGATAGCAAGACTCGTAACCAAAAACAAGGTTCCCTGATTTGAAAGTTTATAATCAGTGATTTTTTCCCCTTTTTCTTCTAAAATATCTTCAAAACTTCCTTCTGTTTCAATGGATAAATTTTCGTCCAGAACATAATACCCGTACTTTCCATTTTTAGAATCACTTATATTTCTGTTTGAAGAGTAGTAAGTTACGCAGATTTTTTGTTTGTCTTCTGATGAAATAAGTTTATATCCCGAGCGTCGTTTGTTTTTTCTATCATAGTCAAACGACGCGATTTTTTTTCCTTCTACATCTCTTTTTTCAATCGATTCTTTGAATTCATGTGCATACAGAGATTTGGTCGTTTTGTCATCGTTGTCTTCTGAAGTAAAAGTGTAAATTTTCCCATCTATTTCAAACGTTCCCTCATAATCAGAAGGTTTGCCATTTACAAGGTTTCTAAAAGTTGACGTATTTGAATAAGTTAGATTTTTGTAATACAATATTCTGCCATAACTTCCTTTGCTGTAGGTCCATGCGTAAAATGAATTTCCATTGATTTGATAAATATCTAAAATGGAAGTTTTGGTTTTTATTTGGTCTCCCCATTCAAATGAATAATCTTGGGAAAATCCTAGGAAAGAAATAAGTAGAGCAATGATAGTCGATTTTAATTTCATAAATTAGTTTTATAAGTTAAATATGGAGACCAAATTAATACTTTTTTTGAAAAATTAGCGGGTTTTTTACAGACCAACAATGACTTTAAACATTCTTCTCAAAGTCGAAAATTTTGGTTTTGTGAGAATTGAGCTAGAAGCTAATGAATGCCCTAGGAGTTTTTGACAAACTAAAAATACTTATCAAAGAAAAAGGCTACCCAAATCGTTGAACAGCCTTTTGAATTTTTCTAAGTTTTGAATTATTCGTTTATCGTAATTCTACCAATTACTTCTTTCGAATCTGGTGTTTTGCAAATGGCAATACAAGAATTTTCATTGTCGAAGAAAATCCAACTTGGAATTAAAATTATTTCTGGGTCAACATTTATTGCACTTCTTCTTATTTCTCCATTTTCAGAATTTATTTCAATCACTGCTATTGCATCATATCCTTTGAGACCAATCATTGCTTCGGGGTCCTCTTGGTTTAAATATTTATTATTAGTTTTATCATAGTTGTTTTTGTTGTCATTGAAGACTAGAAAGACTTTTCCTTTTATTTGTTTTGCAACAAACGATGACTGATATACTTGCATTGGTTTTTGTGTTTTCCTAATCTTTTTTTTCCACTGTAGTTCACCATTTTTATTAAACTTAAATACAAGAATATCTTTGAAATACCATGTGTAACGCGGAGGATTACTATAATCTCCAACTGAAAAAATGTCTTCAGAAATCCCAATAAATCCTCCATCCTCCGTGGCTTCAAAGTGTTTCATTTGGAAATTTTTCAATACGATTGCTAGATCACTTTTTATTTCTTTAGGATTCTTCTTGTCCAAGTCGCCATAACTATTTTTATTGAAAATAAATTCTGCATCTAATTCGTGAATACCGAAATTTAATATTTCTTCGCTTGAAGGATCAACTATTGTATAGAACATTCCTAATACATTGTACGATTTTTCTTGATTTTTTCTTGAGCTTTCCTGGGTTTCGATTGATTTTTCGCCGTAAAAACCAGTAAATATTAGGTTTTCTTGCTCGTTTTCTACTATTTTTATTTGATTGATAAATTTGTCTTTTAAATTTAAATCCAATTGGGTTATTTTATTACTTGATACATTATAAACTTTTGTAATTGGTAATTCTTTATCAATTGGAGTTTTGGTAACTAAAAATAAAACTCCTTGATTTGTTAATTTATATTCGGAAATATTTTCTCCTATTTCTTCAAATGTATCTTCAAACACTCCCTTAGATTCAATTGCAAGATCACTATTTAAAATAATGTAACCATAGCACCCATTTTTTGAGATACTTTCTTTGTTAACCGATGAATAATAGACGATGCAAAATTTTTCTTTATTTTCCGAAGCTAAAAATCCTAACTTCAATTTTTTCTTATTTTGCAGTATATAAGAGAATGAAGCTATTTTTTTTCCTTCAATCTCAGCTTTTTCCGCAGATTCATTGTATTCATGTGCATAAATTGATTTCGAGGTTTTATCAGCGTTATCAATGGATGTTATATTGTATATTTTATTACCAATTTGAAATGTACCTTCATCATTCGGCGAGCTTCCGCTAACGACACTTTTATAAGACGATGTAGTACTATATACCAGGTCTTTGTATGATACTATTATATTGAATTCGCCCTTTCCTGCTGATAAACCTTTGAAAGACTTTCCATTGATTTGAAAAACTTTATAAATTGAAGCCTTTGGGTTGTTTACCGTAACCCATTCAATATTCACACTTTGGGAGAACCCGAAGTATGAAATGACAATTGCGGCAAAAGTTGATTTTAATTTCATAAATTAGTTTTGTTAAGTTAAATACTGCGACCAAATTAACAAATTTTTGAATAATAGCTGTTTTTTGAGATTCAATAATGAATGCGTTACTTTACATTTGTAAGTTAAAAATTCAATCAATTCAAGTATGCAAAATAGCTCCACTTCAAATCAGCCCAATTTTTCTCGAATTATCCACGGACATTGGCGTTTGCGTGAATGGAATTTATCGTCACAAGCATTGATATCTTTGGTTTCACAAGCGCTGGAATTGGGGATTTCAACCATTGACCATGCTGATATTTATGGAGATTACAGTTGTGAAGCGATTTTTGGAGAAGCTTTGGCGAATCAACCGGGATTGAGAAAAGACTTGCAATTGATTTCAAAATGTGGAATCAAATTGAAGTCCGAAAAATTTCCCGACCGTCAAATAAAACACTACGATTACAGCAAAAAGTACATCATTCAATCTGTGGAAAATTCACTTTCAAATTTAAATACTGATTACCTCGACGTTTTGTTATTGCATCGACCTTCGCCATTTTTCAATGCTGAAGAGGTCGCTGAAACATTTGCTGAATTGAAACAAAGCGGAAAAGTATTGCACTTTGGTGTTTCCAACTTTTTACCGCATCAAATGGATTTGTTAAACTCCTTTTTGCGTGATCCATTGGTGACCAATCAGGTGGAAATTTCTCCTTTTTGTTTGGATTATTTCCAAAATGGAACGGTTGAAATGATGCAAAAAAATCAAGTTCCATCCATGGCTTGGTCGCCTTTGGCAGGAGGGAAGTTGATGAAACCAACGGATCAAAAAGGAAATAGAATTTTCAAATCACTGCAAGAAGTTGCGCATGAATTGAATGAAGAATCCATCGAAAAAGTCGTTTATGCTTGGTTAATGAAACATCCGTCCAATATTTTGCCTGTGGTCGGAACGGGGAAAATTGAAAGACTAAAATTGGCAGTCGAAGCGCAAGAACTGGAAATGTCGCTCGAGCAATGGTTCAAAATTTATATCGCAGGATTAGGAAATTCTTTGCCTTGATTTAACCTTAAATTTTCATTCTAATTCGCCATTCTTTTGGATACAAATTATTGAAGCGATTCCCAATGTGTTTGATCCATCCCAATGGTTCATTTTGGAATTGCATGACATTGAATCCGTGTTTTCCTTCGATTGAAAAAGTATCTCCGTGAAGATACGATAATGCTTGATTTAAATCTAATTCAATTGTGGGTAAATCTTTGCGCAATAATTTTGGATTTAGCACCAAAGCTTCATGTGGAATCAATCCTTTTTTGGCAATTTCGCCCAATTCAGTTCCCATTTTGATGACGCGCATTTGGTTTTGCAAATAGATAATTTCCTCTGTAAATTTTGCTGGAACCGCGAATGAATAATTGGTCCATTGAATCGCTTTCATTTCATCCAAATCAGCGAATTCAGTCAGAGGTGAAATATCTTTGATTGCTTTAACTTCCGCTTTTTTGTTCAATTTCAATTTGAGCTGATTTTTCGTTCCTTGTTTTTGCAACACGCAAATGAAAAATCCTTCCGTGTCCACGAGTGAAGGCAAGGCGTAGTTTCCAACATCGTTTCTTCCTTTTTTGAAATGTGTTGTTTCAATCGGAACAATTTCTGATTGTAATTCATTCAAAAGCCAAGCGATATTTTCTTCGTTTTCTTGCGTATTGAAAGTGCAAGTGGAGTAAACCAAAAATCCTCCCGGTTGCAAACTTTCCCAAACATCCATCACGATGCGTTTTTGGCGTGCGGCACACAAATCAACATTTGATTGCGACCATTCATTTCGCGAAGCGTGGTCTTTGCGAAACATTCCTTCACCAGAGCACGGCGCATCCACGACAATCAAATCGAAAAAATCAGGAATACGTTGAAAATCTGCGGGATCGTTGTTAGTGACAATAGAATTTGTAACGCCCCATTTGGTCATGTTTTCCTTCAAAATCTTGGAGCGTGCTTGAATCACTTCGTTGGAAACGAGCAAACCTTCGTTGTTTAAAAAACTGGCAATCAACGTACTTTTACCGCCTGGAGCTGCGCATAAATCTAATACAAAAGGATTTTCTGGCAAATCAAGTTGATTCAAAACGGTTTCTAAAAACATCGAGCCTGCTTCTTGCGGATAATATGTTCCAGCATGAAACAAAGGATCTTTGGTGAAAAATGGTCTTTCTGTCAAATAAAAAGCGCCTTTACACCACGGAATTTCTTTTAAAACTGGTAATTCAGCGTTCGTTTTTAGCGGATTTCTGCGAATCGAAATGGGAGAATCAGTTTCCAACGCTGTCAATAATTCAACACCCAGAAAGGCATCATTTTCAACACGTTTTTTGAAATCTTCTGGAAGTGACATAAGCTAAAATTACGATTATTGCTTTGATTTAAAATTCCATTCTTGCTTGCGCGCTGACACTTTGGTCAGTAAATATTTTTTCTTGAAACATAAAAAATCCCGTCATGGCAATCATCGCTGCATTGTCTGTACAAAATTCAAACTTCGGAATATATACTTCCCAACCATTTGTTTTTCCTACCTCTTGCAATTTTTTGCGCAAACCAGAATTTGCAGAAACACCACCTGCGATGGCGATTTGTTTGATATTTAAATCTTTGCTCGCTTTTACTAATTTGACAAACAAAATATCTAAAATGGATTTTTGAACTGAAGCACAAATGTCATTCAACTCAATTTCCTTGAAATCAGCTTGCATTTTAGTTTGTTTTTGCAAAAAATACAAAATCGAGGTTTTCAATCCGCTAAAACTGAAATCGTAATTCGGCATATTCGGTTTCGCAAATTCAAATCGATTTTCATTTCCCAATTGCGCGTATTTGTCTATCAAAGGTCCGCCCGGATAGGGCAAACCAAGAATTTTAGCAGTTTTATCAAAAGCTTCTCCAGCAGCATCGTCAATGGTCGTTCCAATGATTTCCATTTCCAAGTGAGTTTTCACCAAAACGATTTGGGTATGTCCGCCAGAAACCGTCAAACACAAAAACGGAAACTGCGGTTTGGATTGATTTTCTTGATCAATAAAATGCGCCAAAACGTGTCCATACATGTGATTCACATCAATCAAAGGAATGTTTTTCGCCATGGCAAAAGCTTTTGCAAAAGATGTTCCAACGATTAATGACCCAAGTAAACCTGGACCACGCGTAAAAGCAATCGCATCAATATCGTCGGCAGAAATTCCAGCTTGTTTGATCGCTGCATCCACCACCGGAATGATGTTTTGTTGATGCGCACGTGAAGCCAATTCAGGAACAACGCCGCCGTACTTTTCATGAACCGCTTGACCTGCAATTACGTTTGATAAAATGGCGCTATTTTTGATTACAGCCGCCGAAGTATCGTCGCAAGATGACTCAATGCCTAAAATGATAGTATGATTATCGCCCAATTTCCTTAAATTTGTATTTAGAATGTCAAAATTACTCAAAATTGTAGGAAGAATAACGGGCGGACTCTTAGAGTGGTTCTTAATTCTTTTTATATTTTTTGCTTTTGCGATTAGAACCAGTCCTGTACAAACTTATTTGGCACAACAAGTTACCAAATATCTTTCTAAAGAACTCAAAACCAAATTCAAAGTTGATAAGGTTTCGATTATTTTCTTCAACAAAGTGGCTTTGGATGGTGTTTTTGTACTAGATCAAAAAAAGGACACTTTGGCATCCATCAATTCAGTTTTTGTCACGCTAAAGTCTTTCAATCAATACAATAGAAAAATTGCGTTAGATGAATTGAAATTAGAGGGAGGAATTGTAAAATTGAGTCGCGAAAAGGTAACTGGTGACTACAATTATGGATTCATTCTAGATTATTTTGATTCAGGAAAAAAGTCAAGCAAAAGCGAGCCCTATCAAATCACTTTAGACAACATTGGCTTGGAAAGAGTGCGTTTTCATTACGACGATAACCGAAAAGGGTACAATACTTTTGGAATGGATTATGACCATTTGCAATTCAATAATGTATATCTATACGCAAGTAGATTTAAATCCGATAATGGCGTTTTAACAGGATTTATAAAGCATTTGTCGGTGCGAGAAAAGTGTGGATTCAAACTCAGGAAATTCTCCACAGATTTCAATGTTTCTGATAAAGGATTGAAGTTGAAACGATTACATATAGTCACTGAAAATTCGCAAGTTTATTTTCCGAAAATGTTCATGTTAATGAACGAAATGGAAGATTTTCAAGAGTTTGAGGACAGTGTGACGTTTGACGCCGTATTGAATGAAAGTAATGTTTCACTGAAAGACATTTCTTATTTTGGAACTGCCTTGGAAGGAATGGATCAACAAGTGATCATTAAAGCTGAAGTGACAAATAAAATTAAAAATCTGAAGATTGCACATTTATTGTTAAAAACAGGAAATAAATCTCGTTTAGAAGGAACAGTCAATTTGCCAGATTTCAGGGAATTTAATCAAGCATTTTTTCAGGAAAAATTGGATTATGTTTACATCGACTTGAAAGATTTACAACGATTTAAATTGCCAAAAGATGTAGGTGAAAAATACATTTCATTGAATGAAACAGTTAATCGTTTAGGTTATTTCCGAGCAATTGATTTGAAGGTGGACGGATTTTATTCTCAGTTCGTGATCGAATCTGATAAGATTTCTACTGCCTTGGGAAGTATAAGATTGGACCACGGAATCATGTTTAGCGAAAGTGAAAACAAAAAATCGTTCATTTTTGAAGAATCACAAGCAAGTGAATACGATGTCAAAATTGATAGCTTTCAGCTAGGGAAATTTTTCAATGAGTCAACTTTGGGCAGTGTTTACGGAACTTTTTTCATGAATGGAGAAATTTTTGGCGATGGTAATATCAATTTCAACAAAATAAATGGTAAAGTTTCTCGCATTGATTTTAATGGTTATCCGTACAAAAATATTGTTGTGAACGAAGCAAGTTACATCGACAAAGTTTTCACAGGAAACATCGATGTGAATGATGAAAATGTGGCGCTCAATTACAATGGATTTTTAGATTTTAATAAAGTGCAACGTTTTGATTTTGATGTAACTGTAAGTCAAGCAAGATTAAATAAATTACATTTCATTGATTCAGATACTTTGCTGACTTTGAATACCATTTTTCATGCAGACATTACCGGCACAGATATAAATAATTACTCTGGGTATGTAGGTTTGCAATCGCTGAAGTATCAAGCGGGGCAAAAATCTTTTGACATTCCTAAAATGGATATCAATGTTGACCGAAGTATTGAAAATGACCAATTGAGTTTGGAAAGTAAAATGTTGCGTGCCACGGTAAACGGGAAGATTGATTTCAAAACGATTGCGGACGATTTCAATAACCAATTTAGTGTCGTTTTCCCAGCAGTATTTGAATACAGGAAGCCATCAAAATCAGCTATCCAAAATCACTTTAATTACAACGTTAAAGTACAAGATATCAATGGTTTGTTAGCGATTTTTGTACCAGAATTGAAAGTAAGTAAGGGAACAACGATTTACGGTGATTATAATGGTTACACCAACGATTTTTCCATGAATTTAAATTCCAATAAAGTCAGTTATGGAATTTTTGAATCCAAAGTATTGAATTTGCAACAATCGTTTACTGATTCCACATTGTCTGCGGATTATCAATTGGGAACATTTTCAATGAATGATACCTTGGAGGTAAAAAATGTGTCGTTTGTGACCTCAGGTGTGAAAGGAAATTTACATTCTTCACTCAATTGGAATCCAGCCTCAGACAACGAATCTAGTTTTATTTGGGACACGAAGGTCAAAGGAATCAGCAGTTATATTTTTGATTTAGAACCGTCTTTTTTCAGTATCAATAAACACCGTTGGGACATTGAAAATGCTGGTGAAATTGCTTTTTTGCCAAAAGACATTCACATTGATAAATTTAAAATGCACCGTGAAGATCAGTACATTTCGCTCGATGGTGCACTTTCTGCTGATACTTCAGAATCGTTAGATATCAAGATTAATGCATTTCAATTAGATGATTTTGGCAGTTTGTTGGGATTAAAAACAGTAGTAAAAGGAGAAGTTAACGGAGAGGTTAATATGTCTAATCCTTTCGAAAAAATAAACTTTTACGGTGATGCTGTCGTTTCTAATTTCTTCCTAAACAACCAAGAGGTTGGAGAAGTTAATCTTCACGGAAAATGGAATAAATTGAAAGAAAGCATTGTTTTGAATGGTGATTTGTATTACAAAAAGAACAAAACTTTCAATTTTGATGGTGATTATTACATCTACAAAGACAAAAACAACATCAATTTTGTATTGGATTTTGACCAAACGAATATTCAATTTGCCAGCGCCTTTTTAGATCCAAAAGTGGTTTCAAATGTGAAAGGTTTGTTGGACGGAAAAATGCATATTTCTGGAACTCCAGAATCACCTGAATTGGAAGGTGATATTGATTTGCTTGGTGGAAATGCTAAAATTGAAATGTTTGGTGTCAATTTCGGATTCAATGGTAGAATAGAGGTTGAAAAAGATATGTTCAAAATTGACAATATGCCTATTATCGACGAAGAAGGAAATACAGGTTCTATCAACGGTACAGTTTTGCACAATGATTTTGGTGATTGGAATTTTGATTTGTTTTGCAATATCGATGAGTATTATGATGTTGATCAACGCAGACTTGTGCAAGTGGATAATTTTCTGATTTTAAATACGCAATACGAAGAGGGAAGTGTTTATTTCGGCAAAGGGTATGCAACAGGCAATGCCAATATTTCCGGCTATGCAGATAATTTGGAAGTAATCGTTAACATGAAAACGGAGCGAAACACAAACATTAATTTCCCAATGTTTGGCGTCACCGAATTGGAAGATGAATTGAGTTTCAAGTGGGAGAATTTAGTGAAAGATTCAATCATTGTTATACCAGAAATTGATTTTACGGGTGTTGATTTAGATTTGAATTTCAATGTGACGCCCGATGCCACTTTGAAGTTGATTTTTGATGAGCAAACCGGCGATGAAATTACCGCACAGGGTCGAGGACAAATCGGAATAAAATTGAACAATCTGAATGATTTGTCAATGGATGGAACTTATACCGTTACGCAAGGAAATTACAATTTCGTTTTGGGCGTCTTGAAAAAATCATTTAACATCGAAAATGGTGGAACAATCTCTTGGAATGGCGGTGGTGCTGAAGATGCGACGCTGAATTTGAAATCCAATTATTTAGTAAGTGCGAATGTAAATGACATCGTTCAAGATTTGGAAAGTAAGAAATCGACTGCCTCTAATCAACTTGTTTATTGTAATTTGTATTTGACTGGAATGTTGTCAGATCCGCAGATTCGCTTTGAAATAAAATCTCCTAAAGCTTCTGAAAGCGCCCGTGCAGCAATTGAAAGAATTAATGCCAATTCAGATGAGTTGAACAAACAATTTTTCTCTTTGTTGATTGCCAATCGGTTCCAACCAAATGTAGGTGTGACGGGAACAGGTTCAGGAAGCAATGCTGCATTGGATGCCTTGTCTGGACAAATTAACAGCTTGTTGGGTGAACTTTCCAAAGACGTTCGTTTGAATGTCGATTTGAAAAACGATATCATTACCGGACAAAATTCCCAGAAAATTGGATTTTCCACAAATGCTTTGAACGATAAATTAATCATTACAGGTGTTTTCGGTGTAGAAAATAATGCGGGTGGTTCCAATCAAAGTACATTTATAGGAGACTTGAATTTAGATTATATTTTAGATGAAAATGGAAACTTCAGAGTAAGTATTTTTAATGAATCCAACGATTATACAGTAATCCAAGATAGAAATTTAGGTCGATTTACCCAGGGTGTTGGTTTGCAGTATCAAGAAGATTTTCAAACGTGGAAAGATTTCAAACTGTTTCAAACTGTTTTAGATGTTTTCAGAAAAGAGAAAAAAGTAACCTTGACGAGAAAACGCAAAAGAACACCAGTTCCACCTTTGAAACAACCAGAAAATATTTCCAAACCAGACGAGGAAAATTGATGCAAAAATTATCAATTTTGTGTAATATTTTAGCCTAAAAATCCTTGTTTTTATAAGTTTATAGTTACTTTTGAAGACTTTCAAAACTTAATTCCAAATTGATGAAAAAAGTACTCGTTGCCAATAGAGGAGAAATTGCTAGAAGAGTAATTCGAACTTTGAAAAAAATGAACATTGCGAGCGTTGCAGTTTATTCTGATTCAGATGCCAATGCACCGCATGTTTTGGAAGCTGACGAGGCTGTTTATTTGGGAAAATCTCCTTCCGCGGAAAGTTATTTGCGACAAGATGCTATTTTAGACTATTGCAAAGAATTGGGCGTTGACGGAATTCATCCAGGATATGGATTTTTGTCAGAAAACGCTGTCTTTGCTGAAAAAGTAAAAGCGGCAGGAATCATTTTTATTGGTCCTTCTGCCCATGCAATGAATTTGATGGGAGATAAATTGTCTGCCAAACAAGCAGTTGCAGCGTACAATGTTCCATTGGTTCCTGGTGTTGACAGAGCAATTACAGATCCTGAAGAAGCGATTCAAATTGCGCAGCAAGTTGGTTTACCAGTTTTGATCAAAGCATCAGCTGGAGGTGGTGGAAAAGGAATGCGTTTGGTGGAAACATTAGAGGAATTGCCAGAACAAATGAAAATGGCACAAAGCGAAGCGCGCTCGTCTTTTGGCGATGATGCCGTTTTTATCGAAAAATTTGTGACCAAACCAAGACACGTTGAAATTCAAGTTTTTTCTGATTCTTTGGGAAATCACGTATATCTTTTTGAAAGAGAATGCAGCATTCAACGTCGTCACCAAAAAGTGATTGAAGAAGCGCCAAGTGCTGTTTTAACGCCAGAAATTAGACAAAAAATGGGCGAATCTGCCGTTGCAGTTTGTAAAGCTTGCAATTACGAAGGCGCAGGTACCGTTGAGTTTTTGTTGGATGCAGATTTGAATTACTATTTCTTGGAAATGAATACACGTTTGCAAGTGGAGCATCCAGTTACTGAAGAAATTACAGGGTTGGATTTAGTAGAATGGCAAATTCGCGTGGCGCGCGGAGAACGCTTACCAAAATTGCAAGATGAATTGAAAATAAATGGTCATGCGATTGAAGTGCGCGTGTATGCTGAAGATGCGTTAAACGGATTTACACCAGATATTGGAAATTTAAGAAGATATAGAGTTCCTGTTGGAAAACACGTGCGTGTGGACGATGCGTTCGAAGAAGGAATGGACATTCCAATTTACTACGATCCAATGATTGCCAAATTGTGCGTTTGGGGTGAAACAAGAGAAATTGCCATTGAAAACACAATCAAAGCGATTGACGATTATCAAATTTCAGGATTAAAGACAACCTTGGATTTTGGAAAATACGTGATGAAACACGAAGCTTTCCGTTCTGGAGATTTTGACACCAATTTCGTGAAACAATACTTTTCTGATACAACGGTAATCAAAGATGCAATGCAAGAAGAAAAAGCTGCTTTGTTGGCGTCTGTTGATCAAATCTGGAATCAAATTCAAAAAAACAAACAAAAGGAATTCGTTTCAAAACCAATTCACGGTGCTTGGAAATTGATGAAGAAATAGAAAAAATCTAGATATTAAAAAAGCGTTTGAGATTTTTCAAGCGCTTTTTTTTTAATCAATTAAAATCGGATTTACTTTTGAAAAAGCTATGATAAATTCCAGTTTGATCGCCATTTTTCGGAATTATATAAAGGAAAATGTTTAGTACAATTTCAACGAACAAAACTCGTTTAAACTTAATACTTTCTAATTAAAATGTAAATGAGATATCATTTTATACTATTTTTTATTTTATTTGCTTATGCAAAATCATTTACGCAGATTATTGATTCCAAGCGTCAATTTAACACCAAATTTCGAATTGCACTTGATTCCATAGAACGCAAGTTGATTGTGAATAAATTTGGAACAGATAGTAGCTATCTTTTGTATTATACGATTACCAATATTTCTAAAGACACATTGACTTATATCACAAATTCATGTTTTTACTATAATCATTATTCACTAAAAGTTGAAGAAATTGAATTCGATTTAAATCCAAAAGGAGGATGCATTTTTAATGAAACAACGTCTCACTTACTTCCCCCAGGAGGATTTTTTAAGAAAACTGAATTTATTACTGCGTTCAACTTGCATGCTTTAACAAAAGGAGAAAGGAATGTTACATTATTAATTCCTCTCATACAGGACAATGAAATACAATACAGAGTTGACGGAAGAGTATTTGATGAAAACGTAGAATATCTAATCTTTGATAATCAGGCGAAAATAGTTGAAACAATTTTAAACAAGAGAAAGAGAAATTAAAAGACATATTCCTCAAAGTATTTTAGTCATTCAATATCTACGTTTTCGATAAGTCCCAAACCGATTAAAGAATCAATTTTTATTGTAAATCAATTATAAAGATCAAAAATCATTTTACCCAATCATCTGCGCATTTGGATCCATCCAAAAAACTTCCCACAAATGTCCGTCTAAATCCTGAAATCCCCATTGATACATAAATCCGTGATCTTGTGGGTCATTGGGTGTTGTCGCTCCAGCTTTTACTGCTCTTTCTACAAAAGGTGCCACCTTTTCTTTTGAATCGACTTCCAAAGAAAGAATGACTTCAGTTGTTTGATTTGCATCAGCAATTTCTTTGTTGGTGAACGTTTTAAAAAATTCTCGAGTCAGCAACATCACAAAAATATTTTTGTCAACGACCATACACGTTGCATTGTCATCAGTCATTTCAGATTCAAATTCATAATCCAAAGATTTGAAAAATGCAGTACTTTTCTCTAAGTCAGAAACGGGAAGGTTAATGAAGATTCTCGCCATTTTTAAGATTTTTAAGTTAAAATTTAAAAGTGTAAAACACCTTTCGAGCAAATATAATAGAAACTCACAAATTCAAGCACAAAGATTTGTTGGATTTCAAAAACAAGTGTCTCAATTTCATAAATATCGTAACTTTACAACTTAAAATAAAAACAATTCAAATGAGCCAAGTTTCCATTAAAAGTATAGAACAAGCAATCAATATCGTCGATAATTTAGACGATGATGCTTTAGAACAATTGTCAGAACGTCATTCGTTGGCTCAACCTACCTTATTGGGTTATATTATGTCTGCAGCAATCGAATATCAAAATGAAAAATTAGAAGGATTGTTGTTGTATTACTATTGCTTGATTTCTGAAAGTTTCACACAAGAAGGATTGGAAACTACAAATGTTACCGATGAAGACATCGATGCTTTCGAAGAACCATATTTTGAAATGTTAGATGCGTATTTCGACAACAATGAAGACGATATTTTAGAAGATTTTTGTGATCAACCAGAGTTGGCGCGTTTCATCTCAATCGAATTGAGCGAACCAGATGACGACGGAACTGAATTAGACGATGAAACGGCAACACAATTGTTTATCGTCATGATTGCATTCACTACATTGCTTTCAAGATCTGTAAAAGCAGCATGAAAACACCGCAAGAAATAGTCAATCTGATGATGCAAAATGATGCATTCAGTCAATGGATGAACGTAGAAGTTCTCAAAATTGGCGCAGGTTTTTGCACTGTTTCTTGTAAAGTGAATTCAGAAATGCTCAACGGATTTTATATATTACACGGCGGAATTAGTTATTCTTTGGCTGATTCCGCTTTGGCTTTTGCCTCCAATAGTTATGGAAATCAATGTGTAAGCATCGAAACATCCATTTCACACACCAAACCTGCCAAATTAGGCGATACTCTTTTCGCAACTTGCGAAGAACTTCACCGTGGAAAAACCACTGGAATTTATGAAGTTAAAGTCACCAACCAAGACCAAAAGTTGATTGCATTATTCAAAGGAACGGTACACGTTTCTGAAAAAGTGTGGTAATTATCACAATTAGATTTGCTAGAATTTTACGTTAGTTTTACTATGTATGCATAATTTTTTTAACAAAATTTTATTGTGCGTGCTTAGAATATTTTTATATCTTTAGGTCAACTTTAAAGATACAAATGGAAAACAATCAAGATCCAACCATAGATTTTTTTATTCGTCAAACTTGGCACAAAATTTCTCGCATGTACAATCAGCAAGCTGCTGAACATAACATGACTATTTCCACGGGTTACATTTTATTGATTATTGATAAAAATGGAACGCCAAGTACCCAACTTGGTCCAAGAATGGGAATGGAACCAACGAGTTTGTCTCGCACTTTAAAAACCATGGAAGACGATGGTTTTATTTACAGAAAAGTAGACGAAGTGGACAAACGAAAAGTCTTGATTTTTTTGACTGAAAAAGGCTTGGAGCAAAGAAAAATTTCTAAAAAAGTAGTTTTAGATTTTAACAACAAATTGCTTTCAAAAATTCCGAAAAACAAATTGAAAGTTTATTTCGAAGTGATGGTCAAAATTGATCAAATCGCAGAAGATGAACTTCAAAAATTAGCTCAATAAATTATAAACTTGGTTTGAAAGTTCTTCAAACTTAAAATTAAATCAAAAATGAATAGAAACATTCGAAAAGTAGCCGTTCTAGGCTCAGGTGTAATGGGTTCTCGCATTGCTTGTCACTTTGCCAATATTGGCTGTGAGGTTCTTTTGCTTGATATTCAGCCCAAAGAACTGACAGAGAAAGAGCTAAAATCCGGTTTAACCACAGATTCACCACAATTTAAAAACAGAATTGTGAATGAATCTTTGGAATTTGCCGTAAAATCAAATCCGTCGCCGATTTACAGAAAGTCTTTTGCGAGTCGCATTAAAACTGGAAATTTCACCGACGACATGGCGCAAATTTCGACAGCGGATTGGATCATCGAAGTGGTTGTAGAAAGATTAGACATCAAAAAAACAGTTTTTGAACAAGTCGAAAAATTTCGCAAAGCTGGAACAATCATTTCTTCCAACACATCTGGAATTCCGATTCATTTGATGTTGGACGGCAGAAGCGACGATTTCAAAGCACATTTTTGCGGAACGCATTTCTTCAATCCACCAAGATATTTGCAATTGTTAGAAATCATTCATACTCCTGCAACAAATCCTGAAATTGTTGATTTCTTAATGGATTTTGGAAGCAGAATGCTAGGCAAGAAAACAGTTCTTTGTAAAGATACGCCAGCATTTATCGCCAATCGTGTGGGAGTTTATTCCATCATGGCGCTTTTCCACGCGGTGAAAGACATGGGATTCACTGTTGAAGAAGTGGATAAATTGACTGGTCCGGTGTTGGGTCGACCAAAATCAGCGACTTTCAGAACCTGTGATGTCGTTGGTTTAGATACTTTGGTGCACGTTGCCAACGGATTGAAAGCCAATTGTCCTGACGATGAAGAAAAAGACTTATTTGAATTGCCAGATTACGTTGCCAAAATGGTTGAAAACGGCTGGTTGGGTTCAAAATCAAAACAAGGATTTTACAAAAAAGTGACGAATGCCGAAGGAAAATCTGAGATTTTAAGTTTGGATTTGACTACATTGGAATACCGGTCAGCTTCGAAAGTGAAATTTCCAACCTTGGACATGGCGCGACCAATTGACGATTTGAAACAACGCACCAAAATGTTGTTCATGGGAATGGACAAAGCGGGTGAGTTTTACCGCAAACTTTTCGGAGGTTTATTTGCTTACGTTTCCAACAGAATTCCTGAAATTTCTGACGAATTGTATAAAATTGATGATGCTATCAAAGCTGGTTTTGGGTGGGAATTAGGCCCTTTCGAAACTTGGGATATTTTAGGTTTTGATCAAGGATTGAAAATGTTGGAGAAATCAGGCAAAAAGCCAGCCTCTTGGATTTTAGAGATGAAATCAAAAGGCGCGACTTCGTTTTACCGACAATCCAAAGGACAAAAATCTTATTACGATATTCCATCTGGAACGTATAAAATCATTCCTGGAACAGAGAATTTGGTTATTCTAGATGCATTGCGCGCTGAGAATACCGTTTGGAAAAATTCAGATGCAACCTTGGTTGATTTAGGAGATGGAATTTTGAATTTAGAATTCCACACAAAAATGAACACCATTGGTGGTGGCGTGATTGAAGGAATCAATAAAGCAATTGATTTTGCTGAGAAAGATCAAAAAGGGTTGGTAATTTCCAATACAGGTCAAAATTTCTCTGCAGGAGCAAATGTCGGAATGATTTTCATGATGGCAGCTGAGCAAGATTACGACGAATTGAATTTTGCTGTCAAAGCTTTTCAAGACACGATGATGCGTGTTCGCTATTCCAATATTCCAGTGATTGTAGCGCCGCACAATATGGCGCTAGGCGGTGGTTGCGAACTCTCGATGCATTCAGACAAAGTGGTTGCACACGCAGAATTGTACATGGGATTGGTTGAGTTTGGCGTTGGTTTGATTCCCGGCGGCGGCGGTTCTAAAGAATTTGCAAAACGACTTTCCGATGAAATGCGTGAAGGCGATATCAAAATCAATCGTTTGAGAGAAAAATTCTTGACAATCGGCCAAGCAAAAGTCTCAACATCTGCATATGAAGCTTTTGATTTAGGTTATTTGCGTGAAGGAACAGATGAGGTTGTTGTGAGTCGCGATCACCAATTGTTGCGCGCAAAACAAGCCTGTTTGGAAATGGCTAACAAAGGCTACATCGCACCAAAACGCGAGAAAAATATCACCGTTTTAGGTCAAGAAGGCTTAGGAATTGTCTATGTCGGCGCCAGTTCTATGGTTTCAGGAAACTACATGTCGATCCACGACCAAGTGATTTCCGAAAAACTAGGATTCGTTCTTTGCGGCGGCGATTTATCAGCAAATACAGTCGTTTCAGAGCAATATTTGCTAGACTTGGAAAGAAAGAAATTCCTAGAGCTCTGTCAAGAACGCAAAACCTTAGAGCGCTTGGAAAGTTTGGTTAAGAACGGTAAGATTTTAAGAAATTGAGATTTTAAGATACTAGGATGTTAAGATATTAGGATTTTAAGAGATTTAATAAATAAAAGAAGATGAAAAAAGCGCATAATTTTAGAGAATTGAAAATTTGGCAAGAGTCTATGAAATTGGTTAAAATGATTTATTTATTGAATCAGGAATTGCCAAATGATGAAAGATTCGGATTGATTTCTCAAATGAACAGATGCTCTATTTCAATTCCATCTAATATCGCTGAAGGTTCTGGAAGAACAAGCGAAAAAGAGTTTTTACATTTTTTAAAAATCAGTCTTTCATCTTCCTATGAACTAGAAACGCAATTGATTTTGGTTGAAGATCTATTTGCAATCAGCGTTGAAAATATCATGAGTGAATTAAATCAACTACAATTGATGATTGGTGGATTCATCCGAAAAATTAATGGTGATTTGAAGTCTTAAAATCCTAATGTCCTAACATCTTAAAATCTTTTTTAAAAAAAATAAAAATGGCAAATACAGCATACATAGTAGCAGGCTACCGCTCGGCGGTGGGGAAAGCGGGGAAAGGTGGATTTAGATTCTACCGCCCTGATGATTTAGCGGCAGATGTGATCAAGCATTTGATGAAACAATTTCCGCAGTTGGACTCAGGTCGCGTGGATGATGTGATCGTTGGAAATGCGACACCTGAAGCAGAACAAGGTTTGAATGTCGGGCGAATGATCGCTTTGATGGGATTAGATAATTACAAGGTTCCAGGAATGACCGTGAACAGATATTGTTCGTCAGGTTTGGAAACAATTGCGATTGCGAAAGCTAAAATCGAAGCTGGAATGGCTGATTGCATCATCGCTGGTGGTGTTGAATCCATGTCAGTGATGGCGATGGGCGGCTGGCGAATTGTTCCAAATTCGAAAGTTGGAAAAGCAAATCCGACTTGGTATTGGGGAATGGGCTTGACGGCTGAAGCAGTGGCAAACGATTGGAAAATTTCGCGTGCGGAACAAGATGCGTTTGCATTGCATTCACACGAAAAAGCAATTGCAGCAATCAAATCAGGCAGATTTCAAGATGATATCGTTCCGGTAACAGTTGAAAACATTTTCTTGGACGCTAACGAAAAACGCCAAGTGAAATCTTACGTTGTGGACACTGATGAAGGTCCGCGCGCGAGTACTTTGGAAGCGTTGGGCGGCTTGAAACCAGTTTTCGCGAATGGCGGAAGCGTGACTGCGGGAAATTCTTCTCAAACTTCTGACGGCGCAGCATTTGTGTTGGTGATGTCAGAAAAAATGGTGAAAGAATTGAATATCGAACCGATTGCGAGATTGGTAAGTTATGCCGTTGTAGGCGTAGAACCACGAATCATGGGAATTGGTCCCGTGGAGGCGATTCCAAAAGCGATTAAAATGGCTGGTTTGACTAAAAACGACATCAATTTATTTGAATTGAACGAAGCTTTTGCATCACAATCTTTGGCTGTAATTCGTGAAACGGGAATCAATCCAGAATTGGTGAACGTGAATGGTGGAGCGATTGCTCTTGGACATCCACTCGGTTGTACGGGCGCTAAATTGACGGTTCAAATCATGAATGAATTGAAAAAACGCGACCAAAAATATGGTGTGGTAACGATGTGTATCGGAACAGGTCAAGGCGCTGCGGGCGTGATTGAGATGTTGTAGGAAGGATTTCTACTTAAAAATATAAAAGCGTGTATCATATAGAGATACACGCTTTTTTTCGTTATTATTTTCTCTTATTCGGATTACTCAAAATAACCCTCAAGCTGGAATCACTTGAAATGTATTGCCACGCCCAATTGATGAGAATAATCAATTTATTTCGAACGGTTAAAATCAACATCAAGTGCAAAAACATCCAAATTATCCACGCAAACCAACCTTTGAATTTCCATCGAGGCAAATCGACAACGGCTTTGTTTTTACCAATTGTTGCCATCGAACCAAGATCCTTGTACTCATATTCTTTCCAATTTGAAAATGGTTTGAGTGAAAGTAAATTCTTCGCCAAATTTTTCGCTTGATTTACCGCAACATTCGCCACTTGTGGATGAGCATTGGGATATAATGGCGTTTCCATGTAGGCGATGTCACCCAGAGCAAAAATCGAGTCATATCCATCAACAACATTCAAGCGATTTACTTTGAGTCGATTGGCTCTTAGGATGGTCGCTTTATCTAATCCTGCAATTTTATTTCCAGTAACTCCTGCAGCCCAAATCACATTTCTACTTGGAATTGTTTCGCCACTTTGCAAAGTGATTTCATGTCCGTCAAAATGCTTCACAACAGTTTCTGTGCGAATGATTACGCCCATGTCTTCTAAGTATTTCCTAGAAGCTTTGCGCGCATTGTCACTCATCGGATTCAGTGTGTTCGGACTTCCTTCCAACAAGATGATATTCAATTTACTGAAATCGAAAAAAGTGTAATCTTTGGGCAAAATTTTGTTTTTCATTTCTGCAAAGGAGCCAGCCAATTCAACACCCGTCGGACCAGCGCCTACAATCACGATATTCAGATATTCATCGCGTTCATTTCCTTCAACAGCTAAAACAGCTTCAAAATTGGATAAAATGTGGTTTCTGATTTCGATCGCTTCTTGCGTTGATTTTAAAGTCAAAGCGTGTTTTTCAATCTCTTCATTTCCAAAGAAATTAGTTGTACAACCTTGTGCGAGAATCAAATAATCGTATTCAAAATTGCCAACATCGGTAACGATAAATTTTTCGTTGTCGTTGACTTCCAGAACGGTTGCCATTCTGTATTCCATGTTTTTGGTGCCTTGAAACATTCTCCTAAAAGGAAAGATTATGCTTGCAGGTTCCAACATCGAACAAGCGACTTGGTAAAATAATGGTTGAAATTGATGGTGATTTTGTTTGTCAATCAGTAAGATTTCAAAATCTGAATTGCTCATTTTTTTGGCAAATTCCACTCCTGCAAAACCTCCGCCTACAAGAATGATTTTTTTTCGTTTTTGCAACATTTCAAAAATCAATTAATTAGTTTCGAAGCTATTTGCTTCAAAATTTTGTCGGGTCTTTTTCGAGTTTTAGCTCAGTAAAGGTACTAGTTGAAATTGAATTGATTGTTGTAAAAAAGCAATTATTTTACTCTTTTTGTGATTTTTTTAGTTTATCCATTTCTTTCGCAACTTCTTGGTCTAAAGGATTATTACGCTTGCTTAAATCTGTCACAATATTTTGAAAATCAGTGCTATTTCTATTTTGAGACATTTTATAGGCTGCCTCAATTTTGTAGGCGCGTAATCTAAATCCGATGATTTCATTCAAATAACTATCAAGCATGGATTTGGAGAAATTTGAATAGGTCAATTTATTTTCTCTTCCTGATTCAAAAAAGTCAACTGCTTGCGCTAAATGTAGTTGTAATGCATCTTTTGTCAAAATTTCGACAGTTCCATAAATATGTACAGCTTGATAATTCCAAGTGGGCACATTTTCATGAGTATAAACCGAGGATGAAATGTATGCATTCGGACCTTGAAAAATCACCAACGCAGTCTTTCCTTTTTTGATTTGCTCAGCATGAGGATTGTGAATGGATAAATGTCCTTCCAAAATAATCTCATCATTTTCAAGTCTAGAAATGAACGGAATATGGGAAACCAAAGGTTCAAAAATACCAGTTGAATTCACCAAAATACCCAAGGCGTTTTTGCCAATGAAATGAAGTATTTCAGTCTGATTTGTTTCTTTAAATTCCTTTGGAATGTACATATAACAAAGATATTGATTTTTTTAAATCTGCAAAAACAGATCCATAAAAAGCAAGTTGTTTTATGTAAACTTAACATTGAATTGACTGAAAATCGCTGTCTGCAATGCAATTCATATTTATCTTTTGATTTCCGTATCTTTGCAAAACAATAGTTCAATATGAAATTCGAAGATTACCGCATATCTGCGCAAATTAAAAGCCAATTGAAAGTTCTTGGTTTCAACAAACCGACTGACATTCAATTCAAAGCCATCGATCCAATTTTGAAGGGCGAAGATGTATTGGCGATTGCGCAAACGGGTACTGGAAAAACAGCTGCTTTTGTGATTCCAATTTTGGAGATTTTAGAGAAAAGGAAATCCAAAGGCAAGCAAACGGAAGGAGTTAAATGTTTGGTTTTGGCGCCCACGCGTGAATTGGCGATTCAAATTTCCAAGGTTTTTGAATCTATTGGTCAGAATTTGAAAGTCGTTTCTGCTTGCATTCACGGGGGCGTTGAACAAGATCCGCAAATTGCACAATTGAATAAAGGCGTTGATATTTTGGTTGCCACGCCAGGAAGAATGTTTGACCTCGTTTCGCAAGGACATTTGAACATGAAAAATTTGGAGATTTTGTGTTTGGATGAAGCCGATTTGATGTTGGATTTAGGTTTTTACAAAGACATTGAAGATTTGTTGAAACACATTCCCAAGCACAGACAAACCTTATTTTTCTCAGCAACGATTACCTTGAAAATTAAAAAACTGGCGTATTCGGTGGTAAAAAATGCCATTCGAATTCAAATTTCACCAAAAAATCCTGTTGCAAAAAACATTGATCATGCGGTGGTTTTTATTGAAATGGACGACAAACGTTTCTTTTTGGAAAATGTCTTAAAGGAATATGAAGAAAGTAAATTTGTGGTTTTTGTAAGAACTAAAGTTCGCGCGGAAAGGGTAGTTGCAGCAATGGAACGCGTGATGCTTAAAACTGAATTTTTGCACGGTGGCGTTGAACAGCAAGAACGTTTTGCGATTTTGGATCGGTTTAGAAAAAACGAAAATCGCGTATTGATAACCACAGATGTCGCAGCACGAGGAATCGATATTCCGGATGTGGATTATGTGATCAACTACGATTTACCAGATGTTTCTGAAAATTATGTGCATAGAGTGGGTCGAACTGGTCGTGGCAATAAACGTGGACAAGCACTTTCATTTTGTAGCAAAGATGAAATTGTTTTCTTGGAAGACATTGAGGAATACACAGGCGAAGAAATTCAACGTTTTGAATTGACAAACGGCGAATACGAAGATATTTTGGGCGCCACAGATGACGGTTCTTACAATTGGAAAAAACTGATTGACGAAGAAGGTGGGGGAGACGAATGGTAAAATGCACTTATAAAAATGAAAAAATCTCCTTCAATTTGAAGGAGATTTTTTTCTACTGCTAATAAATAATTGTGAATTTGCTAAAACCAACATTGGCATTTTCACAACCTATTGTAAATCTTTGAAATTTATTATTTTCCTAGTTCAATCAACACTAAGATGAACGTAAAAATAAAGAATTTTTGAACTTAAATTACTTTTTTTTTCAATATTCGATAAATCATTTTAATTGAACGTTTAGTTTCTCAAAAAATAAGACAAAATCTTAAAAAAAATCAATTATTTTTTCAAGATCTCAAAATATATTAAACTTGGGCGCTCGAAATTATTTTGTTTTGTAATGTATTCACATCCATTCCGCCGCTTTGTCTCCAAAGTATTTCACCTTTTTGGAATAGCACAAAAGTTGGTACTCCTCTTACTTTAAATTTGGAGGCAACATCTTGATTTTTATCGACATCAATTTTGATGATTCTAATTTTATCACCCATTTTGTCTTTGAGTTGATCCAAAACTGGCATCATCGTTTGGCAAGGACCACACCACGTGGCGAAAAAATCGACCAATGTCGGTGTATCTGACTGAATGATTTCTTGAAATTTACCCATGTTAATGTATTTTGTTCGGATTGTAACTTGTAAACATATTCATCCAAATTAAGCGACTATATCTGAAAGAAATAGGAACTAATGCTAATAATACAAAAACGATTAAACCAAAATACAGCCATGCGTCGGCAGCGGGATAAATCAAATAAGTCAAGACAAATGTGGCAACTGAGAAAGCAACAGTCATTCCATAACTTACATACATCGCGCCATACCAAAAACCGTTTTCGATTTCATATTTGTGTCCGCAATGCGCGCACTTATCGTACATTTTATCGAATTTTTTCGGATGGTAAATCGCACTGCTTTCGAAAACGTCACCTTGCAGACAAGCTGGACATTTCCCTTTAAAAACGCTGTAAATTTTGTCTTTTAACATAGTACAAAATTACACATTTCTTTAGTCTGTAAAAGTCAATTTTTGTCAAAATTTTGTATGATTTTGGTCATAAAGCGCCAAAAAAAATGGAGATAATTGAATTACCTCCATTTCAAAAATTGACATAAATTTCTTAAAAACTTGGCGCACTAATCGTTCTCCAGCGTTGCAAAGTAACCATTGCATCTTTTGGATATTTAACGCTGTAGCCCAATTCAACGGATTTTGTTTCAGTTGGTTGAATCGTTAATTCCCATTTCAATTCACCCGTTTCAACATCTTTTTTGGCGTTGGAAGTTTGCTCTGTTACCACACTTACACTCTCGTTTTTACTGATTGGAATTTGGTCGTACACTACAATTTTGATTGGTACATTTCTGTTGTTTCTAACTGCAATTTCATATAAGTAAGTTTCTCTTTTGGAACTTCCTACCACTTTTTTTGAACTCAATTCTTGTTTTAATTTGCGCATCACAACAACTTTGTTGTCACGTCCGAAAGAAAGTGAAAGTGTATCGCTTACATTGCGCGTATCCACTTGAGAAACGCCCACGTAAACGCCACCGAAATAAACATTTGTCGGACCAGGAATCAAATCTAAGTCTTGCCATCCAACGATGTTTGCGATTAAGAATGCACCGTTGTCTAATTTCGGGATTGTAACATGTGTAAATGTTGCGTCTAAATTCATTTCTTTCACATCAACACTGTATGGTTTTCCGTCAGTTGGACAAGAAAATTTATTTTCAATTACAAATTCGGTTGTCAATTCTGAGATTTCTATTTGCTTCATGGCAACAACTGGTTTTTGTACTTTTCGTTCATTCAATCGAGTCAAACCGTCCATTTTCCAGCCCAATTGTTCGTTGTTTGACTGTTCTTCATCTTTACCTAGTATGTAATTATCAAAAACACGTTGATTGGCGATATTGAGATTGTTTTCAGCTTGTTGTCTGTAAGATTCCTCATAAGCTTGCGGTGCATAGTATTCTTTTGATTTAGATTTCCCTTGCATATTTAGGTTGTAAAAATCTAAATACCAAGGCTGTAAATTCGGTTGCGAAGCAGATAATTTTGGATCCGCTGTTGAAAGAATCAAATCAACATTGTCCCAAGCATTTCCTGTATTGTTGTAAATTCTGGCTTTGTATTTTAAGTTAATTTTTTGATTCAAATCCGTCGCTGACAAATCGTAAGTTGCCGCCCAACCACAATCACTCACTAAATAGCTTAAAGTACAATTTGCATTGACAGTTACATCGCAATCAACCAACACAATTACTTGATTACTGCGTTGGTTTTCATTGAAATTCAACTCAGTTAATTGAAAGCGCAGCAACTCAATTTGATTGTTCAAAGTGTTTTTTTCCTTGTTCAATTTCGTGATCTGGCGGTTGATTTCCAATGTTCTCGTTCTGTAAAATTCTGCCGCTTCCTTGATTTGAGCCACAGTTAGATTTTGATTGTCGCCTTTCAAATCTCTATTGGTGTTTAAAACCGCTAATTCAGCTTGATAGGAATTGGAAATATCAATGTTTAATTGATAATTGTCTTTCAACAAATCCAAAGAATCTTTCAATTTTGAGATTTTCGGATTGAATTGTTCAGCAGCCATAAAATCCATTTCAGTAGAAACAGAAACCAACTTGTAGGTTTGATTGGCACTAAATTGAATACTTTGTGGATCAGCGAAAGCAGAAATCCCTGAAAAAACCAATTTATTTCGACCTTTCATTAATTTGACTTCCGTGGAATGTGTCATTTCTCCAGCAGTCAAGAATAATTTTACTTTCTTGATTTGAGATTTGACATTAATTTCATTCGGTTTTTGTGTCCAACCTAAGATTGGAAGAAAAAACAAGAGGCAAACTATTTTTCGCATGAGACAGATTTTTTATTCAATCAAATGTAATGTTTTTTAAAGAAATTCAGTCAATATAAATTTTGATGCATTTTGATTTCCACTAGGATTTCCCCTTTTATTGGGCTGATTTGAGAATTAAATGAAGCATTGAACTCACAAAAATCCTTAAAACGGACTTCAACCATTTACAATATCTGCTCGCAAACATTTGTTCCCATTTGAATGTTATATCTTTGCATTACGCTATATCAATCAATCCACAATTATTTTCAAAAAAAAGACAAATGACTGGTTTAAAAATAGGAGGTGTTCCCGAACATTTCAATCTTCCATGGAGATTAGCGATAGAAGAAGGCAAATTAAAAGACATCGGGCTCGATTTGCATTGGAGTGACATGAGTGGCGGAACGGGACAAATGATTCGCGGATTGGAAACGGGTTCAATCGATATTGCGGTATTATTGACAGAAGGAATCACCAAAGCAGTTTTGCAGGGTTTAGACGCCAAAATCTTACAAGTTTATGTTACTTCTCCTTTGCACTGGGGAATTCACGTACCATTCAAATCTGACATCAAAACAGTTGATCAACTGGAAGCACAAACATTCGCTATTTCTCGTGAAGGTTCAGGTTCTCAATTAATGGCTTACGTTAAGGCCGATCAAGAAGGATGGAATATTTCAGACTTGAAATTCAATGTTATTGGCGATGTTTATGGTGGACTTTGGGCTTTGGAACACAATGAAGCACAGGCATTTTTGTGGGAAAAATATACAACTTTTCCTTATTGCGAGCAAGGAAAATGTCGATACATCGATGAAGTTGTGACACCTTGGCCTTGTTTTGTGGTAGCTGTGAGTAACAAGGTTTATGTAAAACACA
Source organism: Crocinitomicaceae bacterium (assembly GCA_040403095.1). Taxonomy (GTDB): domain Bacteria; phylum Bacteroidota; class Bacteroidia; order Flavobacteriales_D; family Crocinitomicaceae; genus JAQVCM01. Next base: position 10,395 of record JBBALI010000026.1, on the reverse strand, counting down.
AGGATTTATTGGACAAGATGTGTAAAGTTGTAAATCAACGTGCAATAGAAATTAAGAAAGACGAAAATACTGTTGAAATAATCAGTTGGAGATACAATTTGCGATCAGGTCAAGTTGCTAATTGGTTGATTGAAACAGACTGGAACTACGATGGAATTGAATATCCTTTGGCGTTTGAAAAAACGGTAAAATACTTATTGAAATTAAATTTGATAAGCGAAAACGAAGCCTCGGATTGGAGGTCGAAATTGTTTTTTAATTGAAATTTAGTTTTATAAAACGAGAAAGGGTCGCAACAATTTGCGACCCTTTTCAATATATTTAAATAACAGTTATCTTAAATTCCGAAAGCAGACTTCACTTGGTCAACAAAATCTAATTTTTCCCAAGTAAACAACTCAACTTCAACTTTCAATTCGTTTGATTTTCCAGCGTTGAAAACTTTCGTTACTACTTCATTTTTTCTTCCCATGTGACCATAAGCCGCAGTTTCAGAATAAATTGGGTTTCTTAGTTTCAATCTTTTTTCGATGAAATAAGGACGTAAATCAAAAATCCCTTCAACGATTTTAGCAATTTCTCCATCAGTCTTGTTCACTTTCGCTGTTCCATAAGTATTGATATACAAACCACAAGGTTTAGCAACACCAATGGCATAAGAAACTTGAACCAATACTTCGTCACACAAACCTGCTGCAACTAAGTTTTTAGCGATATGACGCGTTGCATAAGCTGCAGAACGGTCAACTTTACTTGGATCTTTTCCAGAGAAAGCACCTCCACCGTGGGCACCTTTTCCACCATACGTATCAACGATGATTTTACGACCTGTCAAACCTGTATCTCCGTGAGGACCACCAATAACAAATTTTCCAGTTGGATTAATGTGGTAAATGATTTCGTCAGTAAACAAACCTTGTAATTCAGCTTTCAATTTCGCTTTCACACGAGGAATAACGATATTGATAATGTCTGCTTTAATTTTTGCCAACATTTCTGGCTCAGAATCGAAATCATCATGTTGCGTTGAAACAACGATTGAATCAATTCTTTGCGGAACATTGTCGTCAGAATATTCGATTGTAACTTGAGACTTAGCATCTGGACGTAAATAACCAATTAATTCTGGCTCATTATTTCTGATGTAAGAAAGTTCTTGCAAAATTTTGTGCGCCAAATCCAAAGCCAATGGCATGTAATTGTCAGTTTCTTTGGTTGCATAACCAAACATCATTCCTTGGTCACCAGCACCTTGATCTTCTGGGTTCGAACGGTCAACTCCTTGATTGATATCTTCAGACTGATCGTGAATCGCTGAAAGCACACCACAAGAATTTGCTTCAAACATATATTCAGCTTTCGTATAACCAATTTTGCGAATCACTTCACGTGTGATTGATTGTACATCTAAATATGTATTCGTTTTTACTTCACCAGCTAAAACAACCTGACCAGTTGTAACCAATGTCTCACAAGCCACTTTTGATTGTGGATCATAAGCCATGAAATTGTCAATCAGCGCATCAGAAATTTGATCCGCCACTTTATCTGGATGTCCTTCAGAAACTGATTCTGATGTAAATAAATATGACATGCTTTGATTCTTTTTAAGTTAATTAAGGGGACAAAATTAATCAAATAAATTCAAATATTTAAATTGAGTATCGTAAATATATTTTCTGAAAGTTTTCAAATAAAATGTAATTAAGATAAATCCATTTAAAACTTTGCTTCGTAAGTATAAATGTGTGAAATTTGTGTTTTATGGTTTTTAACAAATTGTGAATAAAAAACCATGTTAATATTTTGTTAATTTAGTATGAATCAATATATTTGTTTTTATGATTGAGAAAAACGTAATTAATTCAAAGTCTAAAGATATCATTCTTAAAATGTTGTATAGACAAGAAAGAATACATATTACTTCCGGTAAACGCAAACAAACTACTCAAAAAATATTGATTGCCTATTTGATATTAGGCTTAGGTTCAGTTCTTACTTACATTATTTTACATGGATTGACCTGGAAAATCGCCATTATTTTTGGTTTAGTCACATTGATGTTTTTCCCCTTTTTTCAATTACTTAAGAAGGTTTCGGATATCAGTGTTAAAGGCGATCATGTGATGATTAATCAATTCAATTATCCTTGTAAAGTTACTTCGGTGAAAAGCATTAAAGATGTAAAGACCAAAAGATTCATGCGATTCACTTGTACTAGTTTGTCTTTCAATATCGACGGCAACCGTCAGAGAATCATTTTGTTAAAAAAGATAAGGCCTGATGGACATTTACCTGAAGTGGTGATTAATTTTATCAAAGATGCTGCATAAAGGATTCCGATAATTTGTTGATTTTTTTTTTTTTAAGGAGTTGTGATTGGGTAAAAGTAATTTCTTAAAAGTGATAATTTAAATGGGTTTTTTTTAAGGAAATTTGATTACTTCATTTTTTTGTATTTCAACATTATTTAATTGCTTTTATTGTACTTTTGAATCTATTTGAAAGCCAAAAAGAATAATTGAATTTATCATAATTTTATTTAAAAATGAGAACTACTTTCCTTAAAACAATTTGGGCAACAGTTATTATTTCAATATTTTATGGAATTCTACACGATTTAGTCACAGCTAATGTCTGCGTCGAATATTTCACAGTTGGACATCCAAAAATCATTCAAAGTGAATCTCCATTTTTATTGGCGTTACTTTGGGGTGTTATTGCAACTTGGTGGGTTGCCTTGCCAATGGGATTAATAATAGCTTTAAATAATGAACTTGGAAGCAGGGTAAAGTTGGAATTTACAGAAGTTTTAAAGCTAATTGTAAAATTGATTTTTGTGATGTTTGGCATTGCAATTTTCTCTGGCATCACAGGTTATATTTTAGCAGAATTAGAGATAATCTTTCTTGTTCCAAGGCTTGCTAATAAAATTGAAATAGGCAAACATAGTACATTCTTGGCTGTTGGTTGGGCACATGTTTCATCATATCTCAGTGGAATTATTGGCACAATCGTTTTATCTATTATAATTCAAAGAAGAAGAAAAAAACATCAATTTGACAAAATTGAAAGTCTATCGTCTTCAGTTTAGTTTCTCCCTTCTAATGTTTCCGGTCTATTGTCTCCAGACTTGTATCGTAAAATCCGATTATCCTAAAATCTTATCATCTCAACTTACCAAAATCGCTACATTTACACAATAATTCAAAAAGCAAAACACATGTTTTTTCAACAAGAATTTTTAGATTTTTTCATTGAATTGGCGCCAAATAACCACAAAGATTGGTTTGATATAAATCGCAAACGATATGAACAGTATGTAAAAGAGCCTTTTAAAGATTTCGTTTCTCATTTGATTACCAAAATGGCGATGATTGATCCTGCGTTTAAGGATTTGGAAGCGAAAGATTGTATTTTCAGAATCAACCGCGATATTCGTTTTTCGAAAGACAAACAACCATACAAATTGCAAGTTTCTGGGATTATCAATCCAGGAGGAAAGAAAAGCAAGGCGGTGAATGGCGTTTATTTTGAATTAGGTCCAGAAAAAATGCGCGTTTACGGTGGCGTTTATGAAATCGAAAAAGAAGATTTATTGATTGCCCGTGAAGGAATTGCAGCAGCGCCTGAAAAATTCAAAAAAGCATACCAAGATCCAAAGTTTGTAAAGGTTTTTGGAAATATCTTGGGTGAAAAAAATAAAATCATTCCCAAAGAATTGAAAGATGCCGCAGAAATTGAACCATTAATTTTCAATAAACAATGGTATTTTTATGCAGAATTTGAACCAGAAACAATTTTGGCTGATAACTTAGACCAAATTATTTTGGACTGTTACCAAGCCGGAAGACCGGTTGAATTATTTTTTAACGAATTAATAAAAAGATAAAATGTTAAAATCATTTTTATTTGTAGGTGTTTGTTTGACTGCAACTTTCACCTTTGCACAGAAAAAAGAATTGACGTTGAAGGACGCTGTATCACAGCAATACAGAGCTTTTGCGCCAGACAACATGCCGATGTTTCAATGGATTCCGGAAACTGAAAATTATGTCTATTTGGATGGTTACGTGAAGTTAATGAAAGGGTCTGCCACTGGCGAAAAAGCGGTTGAATGGTTCACAATTCAAGATGTAAATAAAATTTTAGGAAGTCAGTTGAACTGGTTTTCTGGTCTCGAGTGGAAAGATTCCAAAACTTTTTGGTTGAACGATGGAATCAATTACTACGCCTTCGACACGGAAACGAAAACGGGAAAATTGGTTGCAAAATTGGACGAAAATGCTGAGAACGCAACTTTTGAAGCGAACAATCAACGCATTGCATTTACGATTGAGAACAATTTATATGCAATTGGCGCAGATGGAAAACAAATTGCCATCACCAAAAGCACGGACAAAAATATCGTTTCAGGTCAGACGTATGCACGAAGCGAATTTGGTATCACAAACGGAATTTTCTGGTCACCAAATGGAAATTTATTGGCTTTTGCACAGAAAGACGAAAGTGAAGTGCACGATTATCCTTTGTTAGACATCACGCAAACACCAGGAGCCTTGAAAATGATCAAATATCCAATGGCCGGTCAGAAATCTGAAAAACCGAAAATTGGGATTTACAATTTCAAGAGCAAAAAAACGGTTTTCATCGCTCCTAAAAGTGGCGCTGATTCTTATTTGACCAATGTTTGTTGGTCTTCAGATGAAAAATTTGTGTTGATTGCTGAAGTTAATCGCGATCAAAACCACATGTGGTTGAACAAATACGATGCAGCTTCTGGAAAATTAATCAAAACGCTTTTTGAAGAACAAAACAGTAAATGGATTGAGCCAGAACATCCTGCGTTTTTTCCTGATGCGAATTCCAACAATTTTGTGTGGATTAGCGAACGAGACGGTTTCAACAATTTGTACTACTACGATATTGATGGAAATTTAATCAAACAATTGACTTCGAATAAATTTGTGGTGAAAAGCATTTTTAAATCAACCAATGCTGGAAAAAATATCATTTTTGAAGCAACAGGCGAAAGTCCTCTGAATACGATGTTTTATAGTGTTACCACAGACGGAGTTCAAAAATTATTGACCGTTGATGAAGGTACACACAGCATCGCAGTGAGCGACAATGGAAATTACATTTTTGATGAATATTCGAATCACGTCATTCCTTCTCGTTCAGTTTTGTTGGACGGAAACGGACAATTCAAAAAAATCTTGTTGGAATCCAAAAATAAATTGTCTGAATACGCGATTGGAACCACAGAAATCAGTTCAATTACTGGAAAAGATGGAACTAAATTGTACACTAGATTGATCAAACCAAGCAATTTTGACCCGACGAAAAAATATCCAGTTTTGGTATATGTTTACGGAGGACCGCATGCACAAATGATTACCAATTCTTGGTATGATGGAGCAAATTTGTGGATGAATTGGATGGCTGAGCAAGGCTATTTGGTTTTCACTTTAGACAATCGCGGTTCTGGCGAAAGAGGATTTGCTTTCGAAAGTGGCATTCACCGCCAGTTGGGAACGTTGGAAATGGAAGACCAACTTTCAGGCGTTGAGTACTTGAAATCGTTGCCTTACGTGGATGGAAATCGATTGGCAGTGCACGGTTGGTCGTTTGGTGGTTTCATGACTACTTCGTTGATGTTGCGTCAAGCAGGAACGTTTAACGTAGGCGTTGCTGGCGGACCAGTAATCGATTGGAAATTTTACGAAGTAATGTATGGCGAGCGCTACATGGACAGACCTGAAGAAAACAAAGAAGGTTACGAAGCGAACAGTTTGTTGAATCACGCTAGTAAGTTGAAAGGCGATTTACTATTAATTCACGGAACGGTGGACGATGTGGTGGTAGAACAACACAACTTGGCGATGGTTAAAAAGTTTGTGGAAAGCGGCATTCAAGTCGATTTCTTCCCTTATCCAATGCACAAGCACAATGTAAGTGGCAAAGACCGCGTGCATTTGATGGAAAAAGTGTTGACTTATGTGATTGAGCACAATAAGTGATATTTAAAAAATAAAATTTAAAATCCCTCAGCTTGAATTGGTTGAGGGATTTTTTTTTGTATTGCAAAGTCATGCTACAAACAATAATTGCTTTGTTTTCTAGATTCTTTTAAAAAGAAATTTTTTGAAGTAAACAGAGGTAATCATTCGTCCAATATTTCAAAAGTCTATTTCGCAAGTTTAACTAGCTTAAAATATTATTATTTAGACAGTTTTAAAAAAAGCTACATTTTCTGCAATTACCAAAATGAAAAGGTGAAAAAAAAACAAAATTGATTCTTCAACGCTAAAACAATTTAGCAGTGAAAATCTTATATTTGTAATTGCTAATTATTACTCAAATCAAAAGTTAATTTGTTGATTTGAACGCGGACTTCTGAATTAAACTCGAATTTTAAAAATAGTATGAAAGGTAAAAAAATTGAAGTTCAAAAATTACAGCAATCAAATTATGATCAACTGATTGAGGTGATGAAAGCTGCTTATTCCAGTTGGGGTGGGAGTGTGTGGAGTGAAAGAGCTATCAAAAAGTTGCTTTCTATTTTTCCAGAAGGTCAGTTGATTGTGATGGCAGATGACAAAGTTGTTGGTTGTGCATTGTCGATATTGGTAAAATATGATGACTTTGGCGATGAACATACTTACAAACAAATTACGGCAAATTATTCATTTTCAACCCACAATTCCTTTGGAAATGTGTTGTATGGTATTGAGGTTTTTATACATCCAGAATACAGAGGTTTACGACTTGGAAGACGATTGTATGATGCGCGAAAGGAGTTGTGCGAAAAACTGAATTTGAAAGCAATCGTTTTTGGAGGTCGAATTCCAAATTATCACAAGTTTGCAGCAGATTTATCACCCAAAGAATACATTCAAAAGGTGAAGCAGTCGGAAATTTTCGATCCAGTGCTTTCTTTTCAATTAAGTAATGATTTTCACGTCAAAAAAGTTTTGAAAAATTACATTCCAGAAGACGCGGAAAGTTTGGAATATGCCACCTTGTTGCAGTGGGACAATGTTTATTACGTTTCCAGTTCAAGGGAACCATTTAGAGTTAGAAGAAGCGTTCGAATTGGTCTCGTGCAATGGAAAATGCGCCTGTATGATTCAGTTGAGGAATTATTTCAACAAGCAGAATATTTTGTGGATGCAATCTCCAGCTATAAGGCCGATTTTGCTGTTTTTCCAGAATATTTCAACGGTCCGTTAATGGCAGAATTTGAAGGAAAAAGCGAATCTGAAGCAATCAGAGCCATGTCTGCTTACACAGATCAAATTACCAAAAAATTTAGTCAATTGGCTGTCAGTTACAATGTGAACATCATTGCGGGTAGTATGCCAATGTATGATGGGAATTCGTTGAAAAATGTAGGTCATCTTTGTCACAGAAATGGAGATGTGGAAATCTACGAAAAATTGCATGTGACGCCAGATGAAGAGAAATATTGGGGATTGCGCGGAGGAGATAAATTGAAAGTATTTGATACTGATGCAGGTAAAATCGGAATCCTAATTTGTTATGATGTTGAGTTTCCAGAATTATCACGTTTACTTGCTGAGGATGGAATGCAAATTCTTTTTGTTCCTTATTTAACCGACACACAAAATGCATATTTGAGAGTTAGATTGTGCGCGCAAGCGAGAGCAATTGAAAACGAATGTTATGTAGCAATTACTGGAAGTGTTGGAAATTTACCTAAGGTTGAAAACATGGATATACAATATTCTCAGTCTGCCGTTTTTACACCAAGTGATTTTGCTTTTCCATCAAACGCCATCAAAAGTGAAGCAACGGCAAATACTGAAATGATATTAATTGCAGATGTTGATTTGAAATTGTTGGATGAATTACACAGTTATGGCAGTGTTAGGAATCTGAAAGACAGAAGAAAAGATTTTTATGATTTGAAAAAGATTTAAATTGGATTTGAATTGGAAAGTGGCATTCAAGTTGATTTTTTCCCTTATCCGATGCACAAACACAATGTAAGTGGCAAAGATCGTGTGCATTTGATGGAAAATGTGTTGACTTACGTGATTGAGCACAATACGTATGATTTACAAGATAAAATTGAAAATCCTTCAGCTTGAATAGGTTGAGGGATTTTTTTATACCTTAAAACGCCGAACCAGTCCCATACAATAATCCCATGGCGTTGATGCCAATACTGTAGCTCGTTCCCAAATACATAATGAAATTTTCACCTCGCAAAATTTTGATTCTTGCTGCTAAAATAGGCGCAAAGCGAACAGAATTTTTGGTGTCAATCAAACAACTTATTAGCGGACCAGCTTCCACTTCAATCTTAGAGTTTTTATCGATTTTAAAATTGAGCACGTTAAACAAAGCACCAGTTCCAATCGTTGGCGAAGCTTTTTCACTGATAATTTGACCATTTACAATAAATTGCTTGGATTCTTTCGCCAAGTTGAAAAAAACAGGAATTCGCATTCGTTTTTCAGGTCGAAATTCTACGGAAAGTAAGACTGCGCTCGTTGGCAAAACAATGGCTTCATCAGTGGCAATTGTGGCCTGTTTGGAACTTGAAATGAATAGCAAAGATTGTCCAAAACTCAATTCAAAATGTTTTTTCTTGACAGGAATAGAATCGTTTGTTTGCGACCAAAGTGTAAAATTGAGTAGGCAAATGCTTATAAAAAGAATTGTTTTCATAGTTTGTTTTGTTAAGATCCGATTTTTTAGCAAAATGGAACAAAAAATTGGCTCATATTCGCTAGATTAAAATTAACAAAACATTTGAAATTTAGAAGTAAGTTGAATAAAACTTGGGTTGCGGAAAAGTGGCCTGCGCCTTCACAGAAAGCGAAAGGTTTTATTTGGAATTAGATTTATTTTGAAACCACAACAAGATTTCAAGTCATTTTCTCGAATAAATATTTAGTTTAAATATATCAAAAAAACCACCAGCTACTTATCAAATCAACTCAAAATCATCAACTCTACTCTTTGATGATGCGTTTAATCTCACCATTGAAACCATCTGATATTTTGACCAAATAAATACCAGAAGGCAGGTGATTCAGTTTTATTGAAATCAAACTTGCTTGTTCTGTTATTTCAGAGATTTGCTTTCCATCAGGAGTCAATAATGAAATCGTTAATTTTTTCGATTCAGAGTTGGAAAGATTGATAATAGATTCTGCTGGATTCGGGAAAAGTTCGAATTTAGAACTGGAAGAAATCTCTTCCGTGCCAAGAAGATTACAATTTACTTCAAACAATAAATCTTCAGTTGGGTTGCTTACTTTTAAATAAACGCGATCGTTCAGAGAAATTAATGAATTGATGTCATCACGTCCAATTTTTACTGGTATTTCGCAAACTAAATTGAAATTGTAGTCATACACAAAAATTTTCTGGGGATTATTAGAACTTGTTGTTGTTAGCCAGTAAGTTGCCATTACTAAAATTTGTTTGTTGACTGGGTCTATTTCGATGGCATTAAAATTTACACTATAGTAATCGGAACCTGTAGAAAATTTGGGTGTTTCAAATTCTGCTGAATGTAAACTAACTAAATTTAAATCAAACCAATTCATTTTCCAGTGTTTAGACATAAAACCGTTAGCTTGACCTTCAGTGAAAATGAAAAGACTGTCCTTGTTTATCGGTTTTCTGAAGAAGATGTTGTTGAAATACTCACTGGTTGACACACTTGTGAAAATGGATTCAATCAAACTAATATCAGCAGTATATTTATCAATATATTGAAAGTTTGAAATATTATGGAGTCTGTACATGGTGTCGTCATAAACGTATTCTGTCCAAAATTGCATTGCGCATGACATTGAATCTAAAGGTGCAACCAAATTTATTTCCAAGGAAGTATTGAGCGAGTAGGTTGTATATTTATATTGATTTGGGCTGAGCGTGTTTGATGCAACGAGTAAATACATCGTTGTATCCTTCACTTCAACTAAATGAGTAGCATAACACGAGAAAGTATCGACCAAATTTCCAGTAAAAGTATGATTTGCCAAGTTGAGTTTGGTAAATTCATAAATCAAGGTGTCTGTCTGATAATTTTGCAAGTATGGAGTTTGAGGAGAAACATCTGCCAATGCACTGATGATGTATTCGTCGGTGTTTTTGAATCGCGTAATTTCATTGAAATGCACGGGAGTAACTTGCGGCGAAAAAGTCAAAAAATCCTGCCAAATTAAGTCGCCGTTTGTGTCAAGGTGCTTGATGAAAATAGTGTCATTGATGACGATTGCAGTTAATAATTCGCCATTCGAAATGTCATAAATGGCAGCATTTTTATCGATTACATAATCGCTTTGAGCGTGAACATTGAGCGAAATTAGCAGTAAAAAAAGTAGAAGTGTTTTCATGGTTTAAATTTTA
>JBBALI010000025.1:0-57875 GCA_040403095.1 Crocinitomicaceae bacterium | reverse complement strand
TATAATTTATTAATTTAGTCTTTAATAATCTGTATCGCTTATTTAGGACTAGTCACTATAGCAAATGAAATCGGGCTTGCAACTAAGAATCTGTATTGGACTTATGAAAGTGGCTATAGTAAGGATAAAATTAATTTTGAACAGATAAAATTTCCACTAATCTTTGATATAAGTACAGATATTGGACATCCTCAAAATGAACTTTTTAATGGCAAAGCTTTTTATAGACTTCAATATTTAAGCAGCTGTGGTTCAGGATATACAGGGAAGTCTTTTACAGTAGAAAAGTACAAATATCAATTTGACAAAGCAATATTTCATAATTATTACAACTATAGAATTTCATTTCTTATTTCCTCATCTTTTAAGGAGAATAGTAGTTTTTCTTTTATTGGTAATACTGCCAACTTTCCTCTCGAATGGAAAAATCTTTTTTGTTTTAGAGGATATCACAACTATGATATTATTCTAAATAAAAACTCTGCTTACTTTAGGTATATAAATAAACTTGATTTTCTTTTTGCAAAAAATCTGTTTGACGGAATGATTTCCTTGAATGGAGCTGAGGGTGACAAAATTTTAAAAAGCAAGAAAAAATCATTCTGCTTTGTTGCATATTTAATTTCATTAAATGAGAAAAATTATTGGGATGGACTTGTAAAAAATAATCCTGAATTTATAAAAAAGCTTTGGCATAAAATGTTTGGTAATGTAAAAGATATTATATATTTCTTCCATGACGATCTTGCCAATACCAAACTAGTAGCTATTTCAATAGAAAGTTGGACAATCATTACAAATAACAGCGAAATAAAAAAACAACTGCCAATCCCAAACAATGATTGGAAAATTGAGGAAAAGAATAAAAGCCAGCATCCAACAATGTATAAAAAAAATAGCGGATTAAGTACTAAAAATGAAAGTAAGAAATTAAAATAAAGTTCAGTTATAAATCGAAAAGTTAGTGCGTAAAATCAGCTACTTTTCATGTACTAGCCCCTTAAAACTATTAAACGATTAATCCAAAAGCTTTGAATAATAATACATTGCGAAAACAATAATATTTCTTCACTTCACTCAACAGTCCAAAATAGTACCATAATATGGAAAATTACAAGAAACTATCAAAAGAAGATTTCATGCGCTTTTTTCGCGATACAGAAAAATTAAACGAATTAACACCAGACCATAGAATTGAAATTTTTAGAACCATTTTATTGGGAAGTTCAGATTTTTCAAAAGATTTAATTGATGAGATTTTAGTTGATTATGCTGTTGATAATCTCGAAGTAATAGAAATAAATAAGGGTAAAATGTAATAATTGGAGCAAGGAAGTTTTTATTTTGAAACTTAAATCAGCAAAGTCACCAATCGAAAAAGAATCTACATCAATAAACTCAATCTGGTGAACATTTACCCAGTTTACTTGGTTAATGTCATATAGCAGAAAGAAACGATACGCTCTAAAGTAAAGCGCCGCATTTATTTCTGCATCAAAAGCAAAGTACCATGGAAACATTCAAGCAAAAAGCATTGAGATTTATGTACCCGATGATTCGTAAAATGGGTCAGTCGAGCAAGAATGGCGTTGTGGTGAAAAACATCAAAAACGCTGCCCCAAAAACGTCTTTTTATTCGCTTCGTGCGGTTTTAAATAACAATCAAGAAATTGATTTCAACTCATTTGCAGGAAAGAAAGTATTGTTGGTCAACACAGCTTCAAACTGCGGCTATACAGGTCAATATGCAGAATTACAATCACTGCACGAAAAGTTGGGAGATCAATTGAGTATCATCGGGTTTCCTGCCAACGATTTTGCGTCGCAAGAAAAAGGCAATGACGCTGAAATTGCACAATTTTGTCAGGTAAACTACGGCGTCAATTTTCCCATTGCAAAAAAAGGCGTTGTGGTTAAAAATGCTGAGCAACAAGCAGTTTACCAATGGCTCACCGACAGCAAAGAAAACGGCTGGAACAATCACCAACCAGATTGGAATTTCGGAAAATACTTGGTCAACGAAGAGGGAAAATTGATCGGCTATTTTGGTCCTTCGATTTCGCCACTTGATGGTGATTTTTTGAAGGTGGTTAAGAAGTGATATTTGGATATACAAATTTGAATAACTATTTATTTTTCAATATTTTGCAACTTCAAACTTTTCAATTCAATTTGATTCTTTCAAGCAAAAAGACGAACAAAAACGTTACTTGAAAAATATGATTTTGTACATTTGATAAAAAAGAAGCAAAATGAGAATAGTTCAATTAAATATACCTGATAGTGTAGAATTAAAAGATTGTGATTTTTCTATGATCATCGCTTCTAAACTATACCAAGATGCTACTTTATCTGCTGGACAAGCTGCTGAAGTAGCAGGTCTCTCTAAGAGAACTTTCCTGGAAATATTGGGAAGATATGATGTTTCAGTATTCAGTAGTTCAGCGGAAGACTTACGTTCAGATATCACAAATGCTTAAAATTGTATTCACCTAATCCTTACACCCACAAGTCTCACACTCAGCCTGCGTCGCAAACCCTTTTGGACCGCATCCGCTGTAACCTTTCAACTCACATTCATTCGTCGCAGCATTGAAAAACCAAGTTTGAAAGTAAGCTTGACAAAGTTCGTTCGGAATCGTTTCTTTACAACGTGTATCTGTTGTAGTGATTTTGCAAGTTTTGTCGCAAGAAAATGCAACAATCGCCAAAGCAACAATGATTAATTTCTTCATCACGCGAGATTTTATTTATGGAACTAATTTATTAAAAATTAAGCAAATCTCCCAATGCAGTTCTAACTTTTTCGCTGTTGGTCAACAAAGCAGCTTCAAGCGTTGAATTCAATGGGATGGCTGGTGTGTCCACGGAGCCAACAATCGAAATCGGTGCGTCCAAAAATTTGAAATTGTCGCGTTGAATGCGTCCTGCCAAGCCCAAAGTGAAAGATGCTTCGGTCGATTCTTCGGTCACCAACATCACTTTTCCGTGCGTTTTCGCTACTTCGTTGATTTTGTCTGTGTCCAATGGATTCAAGGTGCGCAAATCTAAGATTTCCACTTTTCCTTCGAAAGATTTAGATGCTTCCAAAGTCCAATAAACGCCTCTTCCGTAGGTAATCACCACGCAAGATTCGCCTTTTTCAATCGCAGTTTGATCCGCTTCTTGCACCACGCGCGCTTTTCCAAAAGGAATCACGTAATCTTCATCCGGTTCAATCGACATCGCGCCTTCCGTTCCTGGAATTTTAGACCAATACAAACCTTTGTGCTCCAACATCACCACTGGATTTGGATCGTAAAACGCAGCTTTCATCAAACCTTTCAAATCCGCACCATTCGACGGATAAGCGATTTTCACACCACGGATATTCGTCAATACAGATTCTACGCTCGAAGAGTGATACGGTCCACCAGAGCCATACGCGCCAATCGGAACACGAACGATGCAACTCACCGGCCATTTGCCATTCGACAAATAATACGAGCGACTCACTTCGGTAAACAATTGATTCAATCCTGGCCAAATGTAATCCGCAAATTGAACTTCCACAATCGGTTTCAATCCAACTGCCGACATTCCAACGGTCGAACCAATGATAAATGCTTCTTGAATTGGTGTGTTAAAAACGCGGTTGTCGCCAAAAGTTTGTGCCAAAGTCGCTGCTTCGCGAAAAACGCCACCTAAACGGCCTCCAACATCTTGTCCGTATAACAACGCTTCTGGATGTTGGTGCATCAATTCACGCACCGCGAAAAGCGCACTGTCGACCATCACGGTTTTCTTTTTTCCTTGCGGTTCACGTTCGCCTTTTTCTTCCGTAATCGGCGTTGGTGCAAAAATAAAATCAGTAATAGATTCTGGCGATGGATCTTCTGCATTCAACGCTTTGTCGTAATCAGCATCCACCAAGGTTTTCACTTCGCTTTCAATACTTTCAATGACTGAATTTTCGATGTCTGATTCAGTCAACAATGCTTTCAATTTTGGATATGGATCTTGCGTTGCGGCTTCTTCCAAATCGTCTCTGTACCATTCTTTGCGCACGCCTGATGTATGGTGTCCCAACAAAGGCACTTTAGCATGCACAATAAATGGTCGTCTTTCTTTTCGAATGATTTCAAAAACTTCTTGAATCGTCTGGTACGACAAATCAAAATCGCTTCCGTCAATCGTTCTCACTTCGATGCCGTTGAAACCTTTCGCATATTCGCTCATGTCTTGCGCACGCGTTTCCGCAGCACTTGCTGAAATGTCCCAGCCATTGTCTTGTACCAAATATAAAATCGGATATTGTTTCAAAGCCGCCATTTGCAAAGCTTCAGAAACTTCGCCTTCCGTGCAAGAAGCATCGCCCAACGAACAAACAACAACAGGATTCAAACCGCCGAAATCTTCCGCCAAACCTTGTTTTTCTTTGTATTGAATTCCCATCGCAACGCCTGTTGTAGGAATCGCTTGCATCCCAGTCGCTGAGGATTGATGTGGAATTTTAGGCATATCATCTCTTTTCAAAGATGGATGCGAATAATAGGTTCTTCCTCCTGAAAAAGGATCGTCTTTTTTGGCGAAAACTTGCAGCATCAATTCATAAGGTTGCATACCAATTCCCAACAAAATACTGTCATCACGGTAATAAGGCGCCACCCAATCTTGAGGCAACAATTGCAAACCAACCGCCAATTGAATTGCTTCGTGTCCGCGTGAAGTTGCGTGCACATATTTTGCAGTGATTTCTTTGTTTGCTTCGTATTTTTCAGCCAATGTTTTAGCCGTACACATTAAGCGAAAAGCCTTTAACAAGGTTTCTTTATCTGTTTTGATGTTACTCAATGTTGTACTGACACTTTGATTTTCCATAATTCAGGATGCAAAAATTTGGTTCAAATATACTGATTCTCGTATGAAGTTGGCAATGAAATTGCGTGATTATTTCCCTTTAAAAATCTCCAAAATGGGTTCGCCTGTGGTTGCATTTGGCTTTTGAAGATTCAAAATGTGCACCAAAGTCGCTGTAATGTCTGTGATATTTACCTTGCGAAAAACCTCTTGTTTGGGGATATTAGTTCCATACCAAATGAGCGGCACATGCGTATCATAATTGAAAGCAGATCCGTGACTTGTGCCTTTGTGCGCCTTTTCATCAGCAGAACCTGTTGGTAAGTAACCTGGTTCCATCAAGTACAAAACATCGCCACTTTCTTCGTAGCGAAAACCTCTTTTAACCATGTCTTTCCACTCATTGTCAACGGCTGAATTTTCCAATTCTTGTGCTGTAAAAACACGCTTTACGCCTGTCCAAGCGCGCACTTCATTTTTCACATATTCTTGTGCAACTGTTAAATCTATCTGCTTGTTTTGCATCAATTTTCGGTCAAAATAAATGTTGTTGTTGTCGTGTGCCGAGATGAAATTCACGCCAAATTTGGTTTCGACTTTCTTTTTCAATGAATCCAACAAAGGCGTCGCAAACAAATATCCGCCAGGCAAATTTCTATCCGTCAAATATTGCGGCACTGGCACAACCGCATGGTCAGCAGTTAGAAACAACACAAAATTGTTTTTCCCCAATTTCTCTTCCAAAGATTTTACTAAGCGCGCGATTTCTAAATCCAAGCGAATGTAAATGTCTTCGATTTCGATTGAATACGGTCCGAAAGCATGCCCTGCAATGTCTGGCGTTGAATAGCTGATGCACAAAAAATCGGTATTCGATGTTTCGCCCAATTTCTCACTTGTCAAAGATTGAATCGCAAAATCTGTCAAAAAAGTATTGGCGAAAGGCGTCACAGTGAAAAGATCGTAACCCGGTTTTTCGCCTTTCATTTGTTTCAAATCATAGGGAAAAGTCGGCGTTTTTTTGCCACCGATTAATTGCTCGTAAGGCGTATCGTCTGGTCCACTTTCGGTATATTGCGATATGTCGAAATGAGTGTTCCACGTTTGTTGCATGTATGCATCGACCATTTTTTTGGCGTTGAAATCTACAATCCAACTTGGCAATTCTTTCTTGAAATAAGAACTGGTCAAAAATCCGCCTGTGGAATAATCGTACCAATATGAACCATCAGACAAATGTCCGCCAGGCAACACTGCGCTTCGGTCTTTAAGCGACATAGAAATCACTTTTGAATTGGGATAAGTCAATTTCAATTGATCGGTAATCGTATTGGCTTTCAAGTTGTGCGGAGAACTTTTTCCGCCCGCATAATTTGAACCAACAGGCGAAACAGTTGAATCAGCCACGCAATAAGTGTCTTTGTTCAAAGAACGCACAAACCAATCGTTCCCCACAATTCCGTGATTGCTCGGCGTGGTTCCAGTATAAATCGACGCATGTCCTGGACCGGTGTAAGTCGGCACATAATTGTATTGCGTATTTCTGCAATGCGTCCCGTATTTCATCAATTTGACAAAACCGTTTTTAGAAAATTTGGATTGATAGCGAAACAAATATTCGTAACACATTTGATCCACGACGACTCCAACCACCATTTTAGGTTTGGTTTGCGCGTGAAAGGTGTTTGAAAATGTGACGATTGTAAGAAAAAAGAAAGATTTTAATCCCAGATTTTTAAAAACTTGCATGCTGATAATTTTGATTACCCAAAGCTAAGATTTTTAAAGGGAATTGGTTTGAAAAAATTGGAATTATTGAAATTCAGATTGGGTAAAATGGATTTATACGTTTTTCTTTTAAAGCTGTATTGAGATGTTAACTTTCCCTCCCAATCCTTTTTCAACAATATCGAATAATGTTTTAAGTGTCATGTTACTTCCATCATTCTCGACTCTTGAAATATAAGTTCTTTTTTTATCGACCAATTCAGCGAGTTGTTCTTGAGTTAAGTGCTTTTCTTCGCGCGCTTTTTTTAGCAACAATCCGATTTTAAATGACTCGAATTCACGCTCCAACTCATCACGACGAGAAGTACCTTTTTCACCGTAAACTTCATCTTTGATTTCTTTCCATCCTCTTGTGCTCTCGCTGAGTTTTTGCTTCATGATGTAAATGTAACTTATAAGTTACTATTTTCCAAGTTCATTTTTTGGACTTGAGATGTGAATGGAATATTTACTCTAACTTAAAATCGATTTATGCGTTTTGTTTTTGTCATGGTTTTTGTTCAAAAACACACGCCAAAAACGATTAGATTATTGCGCCATCACAACGGTTCCGAGAAAAACGGAACCGTTTTAAAAATATGTGGCACTTTCAGCGCCTTTGCATGCTTTAAGGCTTATCTTTAATTTTTTGGATAATGTTCTTCACTTAAATCACGACGAAAAAACTGAAGGAAATTGTATCTCAGCGGGCAGGAAATCGATTTCTTACATTTTCCGGCCTTGGAAGAAAGGTTTTTAAAGGCGCGCTGAAAATGTAGACTTTTGGAGGAAGCTACGCAGCGCTAGCGGAGTAGATCACCGACAAAATCACGTTTTCAGAAGCTTTTAAAATAAAGCGCATGAGGCAAAAAATTAAGTCCGTGCGAAAATTTGCGCTTTAACTTGATGACAAAGCCTTGATTTTTGGGTTCGTTTTGATCAAGCAAAAGGAACAAAAACCACAAGTTGGAAGATAAACCTTTGTCTATTTCGATAAACGTAAAAGCAAACGGAGTGCTACCTCATAATATACATCTTCCCAAACTCTTTCTTGAAATGGGAATCTGCGCCAGACTCGCGGTGTTTGATGTCTTCTCCGTTGATTTGCGTCAAAACGCGGTAAAGATAAACGCCATTTGCCAACGGATCTCCAAATTCATCTGTTCCGTTCCATGAAAATTCACTGATGTTTCGTCCAATGTGCATTGGTCCAAATTGGTCTTCAGTGATTTCACGCACCACTTTTCCGGTCACGGTCATCACTTGGATAATCATTTCGTCAGGCACTTCGGAACCAGTGAGTGTGAACACAAATTTGGTGCTCGTACTGAACGGATTCGGATAATTCATCATGTAAGTGATCGAAGATTCATGAATCACTTCAAAAGTAATTCTGTATTCTAAATCGCCAGAAAGATTGCCGCTGCGGTCAGAACCCTGAACGAGCAAAGTATATTTCCCATCCAATTCAAACAGCGCTGGATAAATGATTTTGAAACGTTTGTGTTGCGCTTCTGCAGGAATCCATTGCATTACGGTATTCCCATTTCCATCCACAAAAGGAATGCGTTTCTGAATGCCATTTGGATCGGTCAAATAAATTCCGAAAAGCGTGGTGTCGGAAATATCATTCATCACCAAATAAGGATTGTCGTCTTTCAAGGAAATCAGCAATTCACTTTCAGGACTCACAATGTCGCCATTCAAAATGTGGACGCCATCAAAAGTGACATCCAAAATCGGATTGACATCATCGCCGTCGACATAGAATGGCACTTGTAATAAATTATTGAAATGGAATTGTTCCAATTGATCTGTGACCAAAGTTCCGTTGATGTATGGATTTACTTCCATCCAAAGCGAATTGATTCCGCCGTAACCAACAGTTGAGAATGTAATCGTATCACGAATGACATCAGAAGTTCTCAAGGAATCTTGTCTAGCGTAAGGAATGAAATGTTTGACGCGATTGACATCTTCAATCCAATAACTGATCAACAGCGAATCCATCGGATATTCGCTGATATTTCGCACGTCAACGGCAAATTTCACTTCTTGACCTTCCAACAAAGTATCCACATCTGGAATCCAAGTGTATTGCGTCGAACCATCAATGGCAGCTTCTGGAAGCGGTTGATACAAAACATGCCAACGATCCACTTGCGCAGGTGTCAAGGTTACAGAATCCTTGTAAGCAGCACTCAATTTCAAGTATGGATATTGCGTGGCATTGATGATATTGTTCAACTGAATGATTGAATCTTTGTGCGTGAAAGTTGTGTCAATTGTTAACAAAACTGTTCCTTGCAAATCCATTGCTTCAATGGTCAAAACAGTGACATCTTGCGTTGGATTTTCTTTTGGATCTTGTTTCCAATACAAAGTTTCCCATTTAGCAGCTGGTCCGATTATGGTAGAATTTTCCTGTCCTTTGTAATCAAAACCATCTAGGGTAATTGTCAAGTTGATTTTTTCATGCACAGCATCTGGCAAAGTGGAAACAACTTCATGTACTGAACTCAAATCACCTTTTTTATAGAAGAAAATAAATGCTTTGTCAGGACCTTGTCCAATATTCACCGCGCCCAAATCTTGAAAAGTTTGTGTCATTGACGGTGTGATATCGTCCCAAAATTGGTATTCAGCATTGACAGCAGTATAAATCAAAATATAATGCCCATCGGGAACGGAATCCAAAATCATGTTGCGCAAAGACTGCATGTGATTCGGATTGCTTTGTCTGAAAATGAAATATCTTTCAGGTCTTTTACGACAAGAAACAGCACAACCATTATTCTCATTTCCAAATTGATGATTGGCATTTACCTGCGTACAAACACAAGAAGGTGTGGTCGTTGGACAATTATAAGTCGCCCAAGCCTCCAAGGTTACAGGATCAAAAACCGCCACATGAATCGCTGGATAAGGTGTACACATGTTGTAATCCAACAATTGATTGTCAACCTCAAAGAAAGTTCCATTTTGCTGAGAAGCACCAACCGCATGGTCGTAAACATCGACAGAAAGTATTCTCGGAATTGTATCAAATTGTCTTGTTCTTGAAATTCGATCATAAACCACGTTGAAAAAACTATTTTTCTTAAATTGGAAGAAATGGTCTTGTCCCCAACCTCGTTTTCCGTTGATGTATTGAAAAGAACTTTCCCTCCAAAAAAGTACGCTACTGTCTACAGCAACTCGCCAAAAATAAACGGTGCTATCTTGACATAAAAGCGGTGAACTTTGGTTGGAATTGACATTTAACCATTGCGATGGATTGACTTCTTTCACTCCGCCAAGTCCTGAAATCATGGCGTATTTCCTGAATGGACTATTGAATAAATCCGTCGTATCAATTTCGAAACGGTAAGTATTAAAATCTGCAATCGGATTAATTGTTGAACCTTTTAGCGTCACGCTGTCATACGGAACGACCGCAAATTCATAAGGAACGACAGGTACAATTCCATCAATGTCGATTATCAGCGGTTTATTTTCAATTCTATTGTTTGTATAATCTTCAAACTCAGCATGAATTGAAGGAATATCCACCTCCACTGTAAATTTATTGATTCCAATTCCAATATTTGGTTGCAAAGGAACCTTGAAAGAGAAGGTATCTTTATACAACAAATTCGGCATCAAGAAATTGTAAACAGAATCCACATTGCTTGGGAAAGTTCTAGTTACTTGTAAAGCAAAAGTATCTGAAATTGCTTTTCCTAAGTTGGTCAAAATGATGTGAACACCAATACTGTCATCCGTTAGATTGATATCGTTTGGTGTAAAAAACAAAGATTGATCATTGATATCAATTTCAGGTTTCGCATGCCAATTGATTCTCAACATGGGATCGCCATGCAAAGTCATTTGGGTACAAGTTGTTTCAGTATAAATATCTGAACCAAAATTTTGACGCACTTTAGCGATGGTATTTTTCATTTGTTCACCCAAATAACCTCCGTAATCTTGCGTCGAAAACTGGCGATACAATTGGTTAGAAAAACGATTTAATGTAAATCCAAATCCAAGTCTCACACTTGAAATAAAAGCGATTGCGCCTTCCTCAGGCAACAAAACAAAGCTTTCAGAAGTAGATTGATAATTTTGGAAAATATCTCCCGTGTAACAAGCATTTCCGATTACGATTGGATATTTTCCTTGGTTGTTCCAATTGGTTGGATCATCCACATTGATTTCAAAACCATCCACCGATGCGTGACCAAAGAAATTCATTAAAGAAACACCATTTTCAATTCTTGAACTCACATCTGCAACAGCAGTTGGATCTAACGGGTCGCTGCTGGTCTTCATGTAAGTGGTTACATTTCCACCAAAATTTGCGCCTTCAATTGTATCTTTCATTGAATTCAAATAACTTTGAAATTCCATTTGATCACCGATTGTGGTTCCTCCTGAAAAATGCAACACTTGTTTTTGCCATTCTTTGCTCGCTGAATTATAAGCACTTTGTGGATCTTGATTTGCGTCGTATTCTTTGACTTTTTGCAAATATTCACCTAATTGTGCCTCCGTTTGCACAGCAATTCTTCCCGTTGGAATTTGCGGTTCCCATTCACCTGCACTTAAATTTGCAGTAATCAGCGCATCACTTGAAGGATAACCAAAAGATGGAATCAAAGAAGTATTGTAAGAAGCGATGCTTTTTCGTGTCCCTGCAACCAAACCGTTGAAACTTTCATTGGCTTCGCGAATTCCTTTCCCAACTAGAAACAAAGATTTTGGTTTGACTGTAGCATGATCGTAAAAATCCAATGCAAAACGACGAACGCCCAATACGTGTTTTTCGATTCCGCCGCCGTATTGCATGTATAATTCATTCACATTTGCCATAACCACATTGTAACTTCCACCTTCTACAGAGGATCTGTAAGCAGCATATTCGTTACTTGTGTTTTGCAAATTTGGGTGATAGACCATTAAAATTACATTGGCATCATTTTCAAATTGACTGAAATCTGTAAATTTCCCTGTCGGTGTGACCAAAGTTAATTGCGTAATTGAACCAATCGTACTTTCATCCTGAATAATCACTTCTTGGTCGATTCCAATCGGTGCATTGCTGACAATAGTTTGCCAAACACCAGATCCATTGTTTGAAAGTGCTGCCAATTTTGGAATTCCTCCAAAAACCATCATCACAGGATTTACTAAGGTTGTATTGGTAATATCCAATCTCAATTTGAGCGCAGCAGTATTATTTTTAACCCAATAACGGCCTTTGTTGGTATTATTCAAGGTCGTTTGTTTGGCGTAAATTAATGACCAATAACTCAAGGCTTGATAGTCAGTTGGATAGTCGGAACTTGCATTGATTTTCCATTTCACAACGGTGTTTCCATTTCCTAATAAACTCACTGGAAAAACGGCATTGATATTTTTTTGCTGATATCCTAAAAATTGCTCATTGTGAAGCAAATAATCGTTGGGTCCAACAGTCCATGAAAAATCGTGGTTTGGTCCACCAGGTGTAGTGGAATTGTATGCATTTGAATTGGAAACTGAAATTCCGTTGAACTTGGCTGCTGGTGCTCCAGCGTTGGTGTAAGGTGAAAGCGTTTGCATGTTGATTGGCAAGGTATATCCTGCGACTCCATTTACATGGCCGCCTGACCAGCCCTCTCCTGGCAAGAAAAATGAACTTGAAGCGGGCGTATTGGCGTCCTTAGATTCGATGTAAAAAGTATTGTAAGATTGTTCCACTTTCGCTAACCAGTAGGGCGCAGGAGTGTAAGCCGCAAAATTGTTGTCACTCTCGAAAGTGAATCTCAAATTATTGGTTTGATTATTCCAAGTGAAAAAATAATTGATTGTATCGTTATACAAACTGTAACTTGGATTTCCAATTGTGGTTGGGTCTGCATATAAAGTTGAATCTAGCCAACCGTCATTTTTTCTTGCATAAAAGAGAAAATAATCTCCTTGGTCAAATGATTGGTCATTTCCGTCCACTACATAAATCGGCATTTCTTTTTGCTGTCCAAAAAGTTGCATGTTTTTAGTTGAAAATGTGGTAACTGGAACACCCGCATTGACCAAAGTATTGTAGTCAATTTTGAAAATTCCACTTTGTGCTACTTCAAAACGATAATACGTCTGATTGTATTCAATCCATTCATTCCCATAAGTTTGGGAAACTGCATTGAATGCAACAAAAAAAGTAAAAATAGAAAGTAAAAATCTGATCATATTTCCTTTTTAATTAAATCTTTGGTACTATTGATTCTCAACCTCAATGAAATTACGTGTGAATATAGTGCTACGGATTGGTCACCCAAATCAGTAAATGCATAATCCAAGCTAAAATTCTTAACGTTTAAACCAATTCCGATATTGGGTTGGATAGTCAATGACTTAGAATCATTGAAATCCTTGATGTATTGCATGTTTCCAACACCGAATCTCAAAGCAACATACGTTTTGTATCCAAATTCGACACCCACTGAAGGATCGACACTGATTGCATTTGTTTGAATGATAGTGTTTCTTCTACCGTCTGTGGTGATGGATAAATCCACTTCTCCACCCACAAAAATTCCTTTTTTACCAAGGTTATATTTGGCGTGTGAACCCGCGATAAATCTTGGCAATGTGATTTCCAAACCGTTTTCTGGAATGGCATTTCCTGTATTAACGAATACTTCTTTGGTCGCTGCATCAATGTTGAAAATCCAAGCGTTGAATGTGGAAGTTACATCTCTCGCCATCAATCCAAATTTCCAATGTTCTCCTTTTTTGTATTGCACTCCAGCGTCTAATCCAAATCCCCAAGCTTTGGCAAAATCGCCCACTTTTCGGTTGATTAATTTGAAATTTCCGCCGACGCTCAATCCTTCCACTTTCAATTTTCTAGCATATGAAAACAAAAATGCATAATCCGCAGCGGTGAATAAACTGATTCTATCATAATCAATTCCGCCAGTATTGTCGATTAATTGCGTGGTATTGGGAATGTCATCTACCGCAAAACGAATAAATGAAAAACCAACTGTGCTTCTATCGTCAAGTGTTCTTGCAACTCCAACATAATCGTACTTGGCAATTCCTGCAAAATATTCTGAGTGCATGGCGCCCACTTCCCAACCTTTTTGAATGTTGGTCAAACCAGCTGGATTCCAATATCCTGCGTTCACGTTTTCAGTTTTGGCAACTACTGCATTTGACATTCCCAATGCATCAGCACCAACACCGATTTGTAAAAATTCATTGGAATATTTTGGTGCGACTTTATCGTCTTGCGCGTGCAAAAACGAATTCATCAGCAATACAGAAGTTGTTATTATAACCAGTTTCACGTTCATTACAAATACTTTTGAGACTAATTAAAACCAAATTTTATTAAAAAAATTGTGTTATTTGCAAAGTCTTTTCAAATCAAGCGTAAATTTACGGAATTGATTTAAAGAATTCAAACAAATTATTATAGTTAATGTTCAAGTTGTTTAATATACCCAATTTATTCACTGCAAGCAACATGCTATGTGGTATCTTGGCCATTTTACTGTCGTTATCTGGAAGGATAGATTTGGCTCCATACCCTATTTTTTTAGGCGCGATTTTCGACTTTTTCGATGGTTTTTTAGCCAGAATCTTGAAGCAACAAAGTGAAATGGGCAAACAATTGGATTCTCTGGCAGACATGATCACTTTTGGTTTGGCTCCGGGAATTTTCATGATGGTTTTGCTGATTTTTGTACAAGAAGGATCAATTTTTCACGAAAATGCCCATTTTGATTCTCGGATTATTTTTGATTGGTTGACACAACTCAGTCAATTTAAATTGCAATATTACCTTCCATTGGTGGCTTTGTTTATTCCTTTCATGTCTATGTTCAGGTTAGCGAAATTCAACATTGATACGCGCCAATCTGTTTCATTTATTGGTTTGCCAACGCCAGCAAACACTATCTTTTTCACTGCTTTCCCATTGATTTTGGCGCAAGTACCAAATGTAAATACAGCGCAACTAAATTTAATCACAACTATTTTTCAACCTGCGGTTTTGATTCCGATTATTGTGGTGATGTCGCTATTTTTGGTGGCTGAAATTCCACTTTTCGCTATGAAATTCAAGCAATTTGGCTGGAAAGGAAATGAAATTAGATACACATTCTTGATAACTTGTTTATTATTAATTCCCTTTTTATTGGTTTGGTCTATTCCGATTATTGTACTTTTGTACATCGTTTTATCGGTAATCGAAAATGTATTTTTAAAAAAGAAGCAAAATGAAATTCAAAGCTGAAATTGATGTAATGCCATTAGACGCATTGTTAGACCCGCAAGGAAAAGCAGTTACCAACAGTATGAAAAATATCGGTTTGTCCGAAATTAGCGGTGTTCGCGTTGGTCGTCACATGCGCCTTTTTGTTGAAGCTGATTCCAAAGCAGATGCAGAAGCAAAAGTGGATACAGCTTGTAAAAAATTGTTAGCCAACCAAATCATGGAAAGCTATACTTTTAGTTTGACAGAAGCATAAGCAAAAATCGCTCAAAATATTTGAAGTCGTTCAGCAATGAGCGACTTTTTTTGTGTTCAAAAATTGAAAATCAGACACCAAATTGATTTTTGAAACTACGTAATTTTACTGACTTAAAACATTTTTCACCAAACTACATTTGCTGTAAATCAAAGTTTCTATTATGAAAAAGACATTTACAGTTTTGCTAATGCTTCTAGTTGGATTTAGTTTTTCCTTGACTTCCTGTAAAAAGAATAAAATGGAAAAAAACAACTTCATGCAAATTCAATTTCCAGAAAAAAAAGACAAGTATGAATTGGAAAATTTATCCATTCTAGTTACTCACTTTAAAAGCACTGACACCTATAGTTTCACCATGACTGCAAGTAAACCAAAAAGCCAAAAAGGAGGAATTTACAAAAGCTACGATTTAATTCTTTTCACTTCAATCACAAATTTTACCATTGGCGGACCAATGAATTTTAGTTCAGAAGTTTCACAACCAAATTACAGAATTGAATTGAACGGTAAAGACAACGGGAATAATTACGGCAGTTATGTCTCTGAAAGTCAAATGAATCAAAAATATGGAAAAGCTCAAGTCAATTTGACTACTGTTAATTTTGATAAAAAAATAATCAGAGGAACAATTGAAGCGTCCAACTTAATTGGATCAGGTTGGACTTATGCCACACAACAAAGTTATGATGAATTATACTTCAATTTTGTTGATTTCAACATTATAGAAGAAGAGTAAAAAACATAAATCATGAAAAAAACACTCTTTATCCCCTTGATTATCTGCATGATTGCTGAAATTCATGCGCAATCACTTAGCTTTAGAGAAAACAAAGGTCAATTTGAAAATGGCGTCATTGCTGAAATTCCTCAATCTAATTTCAAAACCCAAATTATGGAAAATGGAATTAGATATAAAACAGGAAACAATCAACAAATAAAGCTTCAATTTAAAAATCAAAATACAGATATTAAAATCGAAAAGAAAAAGCCTTTGCAAGTTTTCTCTAACTTTTACACCAACGATAAATCCATTTTGAATGTCAAAGATTTTGAAGAAATTGAATTGAAAAACCTCTACAATCACACTGACATGGTATTGTATTCAAAAGGAAAACAGATGGAATACGATTTTATTCTGCATCCAGGCGCTAATGTTTCTGATATTCAAATTGAAATTCCAACCCAGAATTTTCACCTTGACCTATTGGGAAATCTACACATTAAAATTGGTGAAAATCAAATCATACATCAAGCGCCGATTGCTTTTCAAAACGATATACAAATTGCATCTTCTTGGAAAATAATCGACCACCAAACCTTGGGTTTCAACATTGGAGCATATGATAAATCTCAAAAACTCATTATTGACCCTATTGCTTTGGAATGGTTCAGAGAATATCAATATTCTTTGGAGAATAAAATCAATGGGTCTTGCACTGATGAATTCGGCAATATTTACATCGTTGGCACAATGGAGGCAACGGTCAATCAAACAGACATCTTTGTAACTAAATCTGACTTGAATGGAAATCTTTTGATGAATGTCATTATTGGAGAAAACAGAGACGAAAAAGGTTATGGAATAGCGCTTGACACGAACAAAAACATCCTTGTTTCAGGTTTAAAATCTGATATCACAACAGACATTAATGCTTACATTCTTCAACTTTCACCAGCTGGAATTATCCTTTGGGAAGAAATTTTTGGTCAACAGCAAATGGGAGGAGATTTATTCGACATTGCCTATCGCTGTGCCGTCGATAGTTTAAATAATTTTTACATCGCAGGAATTACAAGATCAAATGCCATTTCAACTCCTGGCGCTTATCAGCCAAACATGAGTTCTTCGTCCAATGTGTTTTTGGCGAAATACGATCCAGATAAAAATCTGCTTTGGAGAACTTATTATTTGCACGATGCTTTTGCAGACATGGTTTGCGACAAACAAGGAAATATTTACATGCTCGGCCGACCATTTGGAACGGGAATTGGATTGGCAAAGTTCTCCAGCGATGGAAATCTCATTTGGAACGAAGACAACCAAGCTGGAAAATTTTCTACAGACGAAGGAACTGGTTCTGATTTATCCATCTCTGAAAACGGAGAAAGGTTGTGTATTGTCAGTAACACTTTTGAGAATTTAGCAAGTTACACCACAAATGGAGTTCATCAAACAAGCTTGAATGGTGCGATCGATGGAATTATTACTGTCCTGGATTCTAGTGGTGTTAGAACTTGGGGTAGTTACTTCGGTGGCGAATCTG
The DNA here is from genome assembly GCA_040403095.1 of Crocinitomicaceae bacterium. Lineage (GTDB taxonomy): Bacteria > Bacteroidota > Bacteroidia > Flavobacteriales_D > Crocinitomicaceae > JAQVCM01. Next base: position 40,501 of record JBBALI010000025.1, on the reverse strand, counting down.
TGGATTATTCCTCTGGCAGCGCAATCAACGATCAAGGTGAAGTGATTGTGACAGGAAACACCATGTCAACGACCAATATTGCGACGCCAAATTCATACTCAACAACTTTTCAGGATGAAGGTAATGCACAGCCTGATGCGTTTTTTGCAAAATTTAATCCATTTGGAAATGTCATTTTCAGCACTTACTACAATGGAACAAATGCTTTTGGTTTTGAAAGAGGTGCAACTTGCCACTTCGCTTTAGATGGAAACTACTTTGTAACCGTTAATGCCCACATGGGACAAGTAGAACTTTTGAAATTTAGGGAAAGTCAATTGAACATTCCTGCCACTGAAAATAAAGAAAAATGGAAGCTTTATACCCAAATTGGCGGTTACTATTTGCGAAATGAATCTAAAAATTCAGAGATTAAAATACAACTTATTGACAACATGGGGAAAATAGTCAAAGAACAAATCCTCACAGAGGAAATTGAAAAAATTGATACAGATTTTTTAATGTCAGGTGTTTACTATTTACAAATTCCAGATTTAAATCACTCTTTAAAATTGGTAATACCTTGATAGGGTTTTCCTTATTTAGATTATCAATTGGAAAGTCGTTCGGTAGGGGACGACTTTTTTCGTTGGAATCAATTTGTTAAATCAATTTTCGACTAACTTCGTTTCCAAATAAGAACGCATGCAGATTTCATCAGCCAATTTCATCGGATTTTCAACCTCATCAAAAGGACAAAAAACTTTCAAATCGTTTAATCCTTTATTAAATCAAGAAATCGAACATTCTTTTTTTGAAGCCACTGAGGAAGAAATTGAAGAGACCATGCAACTGGCGAAAAAAGCATTTCCCATTTTAACGCAAACAACGGGGAAATCTCGCGCGATTTTTTTGAGAGAAATAGTAAATTTACTGGATATCTACCGCTTAAAATTGCTTCAACAATACACATTGGAATCTGGACTCAACGCCGATAGAGGAAATGTGGAATTGAACCGCACGATTTGGCAATTGGAAACTTTTGCGCGAACAATTGAACAGGAAAATTGGGATTTATTGCGGCAAGAGGAAGCAGATTTAGCGCGACTTCCAAATCCTAAACCTGCGTTTCGAAAAGTGGCTTTTCCGCTTGGACCTGTCGTTATGTTTGGCGCAAGTAATTTTCCTTTTGCTTATTCCACAGCGGGTGGCGATACTGCCTCTGCCCTAGCTGCTGGTTGTCCTGTGGTTGTGAAATCGCATCCGATGCACGCTGGCACAAGCAATTTGGTGGCGCAACTGGTCATCGAAGCGGCTCGAAAAACAGGAATGCCTGATGGAACTTTTTCACATTTAAATGCAATAGATTTTGAAGTCGGAACACAATTAGTCTTGCATCCAAACACCAAAGCAGTTGGTTTTACGGGAAGTTTTGCTGGTGGAATGGCGTTACAGAAATTGGCGCAACAACGCGATGAACCGATTCCCGTTTTTGCTGAAATGGGAAGTTTGAATCCGATCGTGATTCTTCCAGAAGCGATGCAAAAAGACGGAGAAAAAATTGCACTTCAAATTGCGAATTCAATCACCCAAAGTGCAGGACAATTTTGCACCAAACCAGGTTTACTTTTTGTGCTTCAACTTGAAAATTTGGGCAATTTCCTAGACCATCTGAAAAACAATTTTGCAGCGGTCAAACCACAATGCATGTTGCATCCTACGATTTGGAAAAGATACAATCACAGACGAGAAGCCATTTCATCCCAAGAAAATGTGGACACATGGATCGAAGTGAAAACGGGAAAACCAAATTTCGGAACACCTCAAATTTCCCAAACCGATGGAAAAACTTTCCAACAAAATCGAAAGTTGCAGGAGGAAGTTTTTGGTCCACACAGTTTATTGATTACCTGCGAAAACTTATCAGAATTGCAATCTTGCATTCAATCACTTTCAGGACAATTGACTGCTTCCATTTTTGCATCAGCTGAAGAATTGAAAAACCAATCCAATATTCTTTTTGACCTACAACAAATTGCTGGAAGAATTATTTTAAACGGTGTGCCAACAGGCGTTGAAGTTTGTGATTCGATGCACCACGGCGGTCCGTTTCCAGCCACGACTGATTCGAGGTTTACTGCGGTTGGAAAAGATGCGATTTGGCGCTTTTTGAGACCAATTTCTTTTCAAAATTTCTAGGAATTCAATGCCAAAAATTCTTAATTCTAAGCAATTACAAGGTAAAATCTTTTCTTTGTTGCAGAGAAATTTGTTCCTTTGAAACAGATTAAATTCGGATAGATTCTAAAATCATCAAAAATTTTATCTTTGTAACTTAAAAATTAGTAAAATGTCTGAAATTCAAGAAACCCCTAAAAGTAAAAACGGATTATTTATTACGTTGATTGCCGCACTGGCTGTAGTAATTGGAATTATGGGATACAAAATGTCGAACACCAACTCAGCGTTAGACGATTGTGAAAAATCAAACAAAACGTTGGAAGCAGACATGGCTGGATTGAGCGACATGATGTCTGGTTATGCTGGAAATATGTCAAATGATTTGAAAGCTGATTTTCAAAACATGTTAAAAACATACGACCAATTAAAAACCAAAGATGCTTCGCAAGCGGACAGTATCAATTTGCAAAAAGCGAAAATTCAAGGTTTGCTTGACCAATTGAATAGCAACAAAAAATTCAGTGCGCGCCAATTGTACAACATGCGTAAAGAAAATGAGACATTGCGTAATATCATGAAAGGTTACGTGAAACAGATCGACTCTTTGTTTACGTTGACCACGCAGTTAAACGCGGATTTGGAAACTAGAACAAGTGAATTGAACGAAACTTCTACCCAAAGAGACGAGTACAAAACACAAGCGGAAGTTGCTTCTGAAAAAGTAAAAAAAGGTTCTAAATTGCAGGCTTACGGTTTCAAATCGACTGGATTGAGAATGAAATTAAATTCAACGACAGAAGAAACCAACAAAGCGAAAAATACTGCGATGGTGAAATCTAGCTTTACGATTGGTGAAAATACGATTGCTAGTCCTGGTAGAAAATACGTTTACATGCAAATCATCAGTCCTGACGGAAGAACATTGCAATCAAAATCAAGCAACACGGTACAAACAGACAATGGATCGATTGCTTATTCTGACAAAAAAGAGGTGGATTATAACAACCAAAGCATTGACATGGCGATTTTTTACAGCCAAGAAAGTCAAGAATTTACGAAAGGAACATACAAAGTAAAAATCTATTGCGACGGTCAATTGATTGGAACAGATAGTTTCACTTTGAAATAAGAAGATAATTTTATAAGAGAATCGGAGCACATATAAGTGTTCCGATTTTTTTTGTCCTGATGTTTTATAATTAACTAATTTTGAACCAACAATTTTAAATAAAATGTGGATTTTTAGATTCAATCGCAATATCAAAAACTTCTTTCGCTTGCTGACGATTTTGAACATCATCATCAGTCATACTTTGCGCAATTGGTTTTATTCTGGGCCTTTCAGAAAAATCTTTGATCCAAAGGGAAAAAAACGTGTTTCCCGTGCGGAAAGATTTAGATTGATTATTGAAGATTTGGGTCCCACGTTCATCAAATTTGGACAGATTTTGGCCGATAGACCAGATTTGGTTTCAGAGAATTTGCGCATTGAATTGAAGAAATTGCAATCTTCTGCCCGACCATTCGACGATGAAGAAGCGATTTCAATCATCGAAACTGAATTGGGAAGTGATGTTGACAATGTTTTTTCTTACATCGACCGCAAACACATTGCTTCCGCTTCGATTGCACAAGTTTTTCGCGCCACTTTGGTGAATGGCGAAAAAGTGATTTTGAAAGTGCAACGCCCTGGTATCAAACGCAAAATCGAATTAGATTTAAAATTGATGCAAATTTTCGCGAAACGCATCCACAAAGCGTATCCAGAATTGAGCAGTTTCAATTTGGTGAGTTTCATCGATACTTTTGGCGACATCTTACTCAAAGAATTGGATTTCACGCATGAAATGTCGAATATGTTGCGCTTTACGCACATTTTCAAGGAAGATGAAAGGTGTCACATTCCACGCGTTTACAGCAGGTATTGCACGCCACGTTTGTTGGTGATGGAATACATAGAAGGTTACAATCCAAGCGATATTGCCTTATTGCGAGAAAAAGGATTTTCGACCCAAATCATCGCGGAAAATGGCGTAAATATTGTGTTGACGATGATTTTGCGTCACGGCTTTTTCCACGCAGATCCGCATCCGGGAAATATTTTCATTCGTGGCGACAACCAAGTTGTTTTGATTGACCACGGTATGTGTGGCACCTTGAAACCAAAGCAAATCAATGGTTTGGTGAACTTTTTAATCGGTTTTTCAGACCAAAATTCGATTAAAATAACGAAGGCTTTGCTTCTGCTTACAGAAACCAAAAGTTTTCAGAATTACGAAGACATGGAGTTTGAGATTGATGAATTGATCAAAACTTACAGTTATTTAGATTACAATCAAATCGATATCTCCGGCTTATTTTCAGACACTTTCAAAGTCTTGATGAAATATGGCATCGTGATTCCTGGGAATTTATACATGTTACTTAAAACCTTGGTTACAATTCAAAACTTGGCGGAAGAATTGGAAGCCAAAATCTCTTTGCCAGAAATGATTAGGCCTTTTGCGAAGGAAAAAGTGATGGAGCGCTTCAGTTGGGATTCAATCAAAAGTAAATTGGTGAATTCGGTGGAAGATTATTTGTACTTGGTGGAACATTTACCGCGCGACATTCGTGAAATCGTGACCAATTTCAAAAACGACGGACTGAAACACACCATCAAATTGGGTGAGGATTCGATCAGCAATAGACAAATTCGCGCGCACATCAACCGCTTGGGCGTAATTCTGTTGATTGGATTTATGCTGGTTTGTTCAACGCTCTTGATGATCTACAGTAAACCGACAGATTTTTCGAGAGATTTCTTTTATTTCTCGGTGATTATCGCAGGATTTGTCTTGGTAAAAGCGGTGTTGAAATCGAAGTAATTTTAGAAAGAAATGATGAAACTAAATATTCTTTGTCAGCAGTGAGATAAAACTATCAGGCGTCATCACGGCCAAGGAACTATTTTTAAAATCTTTGGTGTTTCGAGTAACAATTACGTCAATTTCTCCATCTAATTCTGCGGCGTAATTTTGCAAAGCATCTTCAAAATCTTTGAAATTTGAATTTAGCGCTTGGATAATGGCATTTCGCTCCACAGTCAAAACTTCCGTAATCGATAACAACATTTTCAATTTCTCAATCACTTTATCGTGTTTCGCCGTTTGTCTCAACAAATAATATACATTGGAAATTATTACGGGAGTTACGTAGCCTTTGACTTTTTGCAATTCACAAAGTGAAAAAATTTTAGCTGCATTTTCCGAAAATGGTACTCTGTCGAAAAAGAAATCTAAAATTACATCTGTATCGATCAATATTTTAGACATGATTCTATAGGTATTTCTTTTTCAATTGTTTGCCCAATTCTTTTTTGTAATCAAAACTTTCCGGAGCCTTAAATGATCCTTTCATAGACTTTGTAATAGGAGACAATTCATCTTCAACTACAATTTGCTCGCTCGTGATTGCTTTCAAATAATTCTCAATCAAATTAGACAAACTTTGCTCCTTCGCTTTCGCATATTGCTTGGCCAATTCTATTACAGATTGGTCAATGGTCAATGTCAGTTTCGTTATCATCTTTGAATTTATTTAGAATTGACTACGAAGTTACAAAACACACGTGTAAAAAACAAAAATATTACACGTGAACTTTATTTATTGGCTATGAGAAGCTATTCGCTCAATTCTCTATTTGCTTCATTAGACTTAAAAAGTGGCTTTCCCTTCAAGGCTTTAGCCAAAGTGAAAACTGCTAAAAAAGCATACAAAACGGCCAAAACGATGGTTGCTTTGGTATTCTTCAAAACATAAAATGACAGTAGTGGCAAAACTTGCATGGCGTGCATTCCGATGAAATGCGCAACGCGTGGATCTCCATATTTGGTACTCCAATTCAAGAGAGGAATTCCGCTACCGCCATCTGCTCCGCCAATCGTGTGTGTTAATTTCGAGCCCATCACAAAACCTTCGAAGGAAAAAATGACGAAAATGATTAGTCCCAAGCGAATCGACCAAAGGTAATGGTTGGGCAAATTTGGGAAATCGTTGGTAAAAAAGAGTAAAGCTACATACGCTGTGTAAAGTGTCACCAAAGTAGCCGCAATCGCCATCATCGAATACAAAAATGAATACATCGGCGTACTCAAATTGAAATGCGACAGTTGTCCTCTTGAAGCCTGAATGGCGATGTACACAATTTCAAACCCCAACAAAATAATCGTTGACCAATTGAATAATTGGATATTGAAATTCGGCAAATAAGCGCAAAACCACGCCATCGTCCAAGCAAAAAGAAAAGTCGAAAACGCAAATTTGAAAGGTTTATACCAAGCGCTGACATTGTAAACTTGTGTATTTGAAATCTTGGTTAAAATCAAAAAAATGATTGCAAAAACGAGACAGAGTAAGCCGTAATAAAACAGCGTTTCGTTTTTTGTTTTTAGACTTTGGAGGAAATAGAACATTGTGGAAATTTGATTTGACTATTGTTTTTCGATGACTTCAGCAATTGAGTGTCTTTAACACCACTTTAGTTGGAATGTTTTTGAGGGTAGATTGATTGGTATTAGACAAATCGATTAACTATCCATTTAAAAAATTCAAATAATCTTGAATTTAAAAGCAAATCAAACAGATGCTGAAATCAAAAAGTGAAAAATTACAGTGAAAAACTGAATATAAAAAAAACAGAATGTGAAACGTCATTTTCATTCTGTTTCTCATTCTGTTTTGTACTCGGAGCGGAAGTAATTTTCACTTCTGAAACTAACTAGGAAAACCGCTTAAAATCAACAAAATAACTCTGTATATCAATTTATTACATGTTATTTTAAATAAATTTTTCGGCAATAAAAGGGAGCAAAAAGTAACAAGATGTAAGCTCGGTTGGGCAGTGGTTGGGCAACGATATTTTTATATTCCTTTGTTAAACAAAAGAAAATAATATGAGTAAAATTACATTTCGTCATCGTTCAATTGACTTGAAAAGTCAAAAAGAAACCCCCATCAAAATTCGACTGGTTATTAGTCGAAATTGTTCTTTAGAAATGAACTCTGGACTGTTCGTAAAACCGATTGATTGGAATAAAGAAAAAGGGATTCCAATTAAAAGGAATACTAAAGAATATCTTGAGTTGGATAAGAAACTAATTGATTTGGTTTCATTTATTAAAAATAAAGAATTAGACGCTGAAAAGACCAATGAAATTATCAATTTCGAATGGCTTAGAAATCACATTGAAATTTTTAATGGAAAGATCCCAAAAGTAGAAAAAAGCGCAGTAGTTAGTAACGAACTGATTGATCACATTCAGAAGTACATTGATTTAGCTCCAACAAAAAAAGTAAAAGGTAAATCTTCACTTGGTTTAGCTCCTAATACGATTATCAAGTACAAAACATTCAAAAATTTAATGATTAGATACGAAAAGGCGATAAAAACGCGCATTCGTTTCAAAGACCTTGATAAACGATTCTACAACGAGTTTATACATTGGCTATTAGTGAAAGAAAAATACGCTGTAAACTATGCTGGTAAGCAAATTGACAACATCAAAACAATATGTTCAGATGCAATAGAATATGAAATTGAAGTAAATCGTTATTTCAGTAAAATGGAATCGTTTAAAGAAGATGAAGAAGATAGATATATTGTTACTTTTTCTTTTGAAGAAATTGAAATCATCCGAAACACAGAAATGCCAAATGAAAGTCTTGAAAATACTAAGAAATGGATGATTTTAGGTTTTGAAATTGGTCAAAGAGGAAATGATTTATTGGCTATGGATAGAAGAAATTTAACCAGTAAAGATGAGTCTGGTAATATTTATATGAATGTTTATCAGCATAAAACTAAAAAATGGGTTAATGTTGCTTTTATTCATCCATATGCGGTTAACATATTAGAAAATGAATTTCCGTATCCAATTGCCATACAAAACCTAAATGAAAACATGAAAGAAGTCGCCAAAGTATGCGGGTTTATCGCACCAACAGAAGGGAAAAAATTCAGTGCTAATTCAGGCCGAAAAGAGTTTGGAATCTATCCAAAATATGAACTCACTACAAGTCACACAATGAGACGGTCATTTGCGACAAATTGGTATCAAAAAATGGAAACATCTATAATAATGGAAATAACTGGCCACACTAAAGAGGAACAATTTCGTGAATATATAAATGCCAGAGCTGATAAGGAAGCAGGATCGAGAAACTTTGCTGAAAAAGCACAAAAAGCTTTTCAACAAATTGAACTCCAAAAATTGCAGAAAACTGCATAAAGGGGTTATTCATAAGAATTCAATTCTCAGTAAAACTTCAAATGGATTTTTTTCAAAACATTAAATTGAAATTTGGCTTTTTTATTAATTCTAATTTTCAACTCAATATTTGTTACTTTAGCTTAGCTATTTATAGATCGACTAGTCTATTTTTATTAACTTCTATTTAATTAAATATGGAATACAATTCAGAAAAACCAATGACTTTCAAAAGACCATCCGCAGAAAACAAGTTGAAATTTTTAAAAATTGACATGTTGAGAATTGCGATATTGAGGAAAATTATTGAAAATAATAAACACATTGATGTGTTAAACAGGTCTATTACTGAAAACAGAGTAATTATCAATGGATAGTTATTGATTTTCGAATTTTTAATTATAAAATTATGGTGAATGAATAGAACTTAAAGTTCTTTCAATTCGGTATTTAATAATTCAGCTGGGCTAATTTCTAATGAACTTGAAATTGCCAAAAAGATTTTTAGGCTCATATTAAGTGAACCTTTTTCAATGAGTTGAATTGTTCTTATATCAATATCACAAAATGAAGCCAAATTGCTTTGCGTCAGTTTTTTTTCTAATCTGATTTGCTTTATCTTCAGACCAATTGCTTTTAATTCCTTCTCGATGGTGTAATTCACATCCAAAAGTCAATTATAATAATAAAAAATAATACGAAATATATTTCGTATTTTGAATTTATTATTATTTTTGAGAAAAAAAACTATGAAATCTATTTATGTTTATTTGGGTATCGCCCTAACTACGCTAATGCTGTCAAGCTGTGCAACAATCTTTTCAGGAACTAAAGCTGACATTAAAGTAACTTCTAATCCTCCAAATTTGAAAGTTTATTCTGTTAACAAGCAAAACCAATTAACAGAAATCGGAGTGACACCTTGCGTTGTTACAATCAAGAAAAAAACTCCTTTTCTTGTTGTGCAGAACGAGGGCTATCATGAAGAAAAATATGATGTAAGAGCAAAAGCGAGAATAAATCCATTATACTGGGCGAATATCTTAAATCTGACAGCAGGTATGTGGATTGATTTAGGCACAGGCGCATATATTAAGCCCGAAAAAGAAGTGAACTTTGAACTGAAGAAGAAAGCCCAATAAACAAAAATTATTCCAACTATATAATGGAGACCGATGAAGAAATTCTTCATCGGTTTTTTAAATTACATACTATTGAATTTTTCATCTTTCAAATCAAAGAGGATTATATAATTCTTTTGAAAAAGTACTTTTAGCTATTAGCCTCTGTAAATCAAAACTAATAGTAAATAGCAAACCCAATTGGACAAATTCGAAGGTTGCCTTGATTGAACTAATTTACGGCTAGGCATCATCCAAATCCATCAAAAATGGAAACATAGAAATCAAAGTCATCATCAACGGATTTGAATTATTTTTCGGCTTCAAAATCAGTTTTCGTTACCAATCATTCAGCGAAACCAAAGCCCGTAAAAGAGAAGCAACCAAGTTCCTCGACAAGCTAAAAGAATCCATGTCTAGGAGTATTAATGAATAATAATAAATTGCGAGATATTAGTAATAACTTCTCAATATTGAAAAATTAACTACATTGCAACTGCTTAATAGCCAAATTAATATTCACGGTACTCATGGACAAAAAACATCTAATCGAAACTCTTTTTAAAGAAAAATCTGAATACTTACACCCTGAACAAGCAATAACTACAGCTAGTCTACTAGATACTGTTTCATCTGATATATATTCTGAAAGCCAACGTTTTGTTTTCGAATTAATTCAAAATGCAGACGACTCTGCAAATTCTGATAACGAAGTTCATTTTGATTTTCAATCACAATCCTTGATTGTTTCGCACAATGGAAATGTTTTTTCCATTGAAGATATTAAATCTATTACTAGTGCAGGTGCCAGTACAAAAAAGGCAGACGCATCAGCTACAGGCTATAAGGGGATTGGATTTAAATCTGTATTTGGAAAATCTGAACGAGTAACTATTTTTTCAGATGGGTTTCAATTTCGTTTCGATAAAGCTTTTCATCAGACAATACTCCCATGGCAAATTATTCCAATCTGGACAGAAATAGTTGAACTTCCTTCTGAAGTAAAAGAATTCATAGAAAAAAACCAATATCCAGTTTCTACAATAATCGAAACTGGTGATATAGAAACCCTTCAAAATGATTTAAAGGAACTATTAAGCAACAGTGAAATTCTTTTGTTTCTTAGAAATATTACAAAGATTTCAATTTCTCAAAATAGTAATCCCGTATTAGTTTTAGAAAAGAAAATTATGAATAAAACCGATAATTACAATGAAGTAAGCATCTATAAAGACACACTAGAGATAAGTTCCTGGCTAACGATGACGTTTGAACAGATTCCTGTTCCAGAAAGTACTAAATTAGAATTACAAAAAGATGAAAAAACACCAAAGAAATTAAAAGATGCTAGACACACGGAAATATCATTTGCTATCAAGAAAGAGAATGATAAGCTGCAAAAGTTAAAGGATCAAGAGAGTGTAATCTTTACCTATTTACCGACCAAAGTAGGGGAGTTTAATTTCCCTTTTCTAGTAAATGGAAATTTTCTCACCAATGCGTCTAGAGAAGCAATTCACAACGATAAAATTTGGAATCAATGGCTTTTCAGTATTGTAGCAGAGAAACTAGTTGACTGTATGATGCTTTTAACTGATACTAAATATAAATTTCAAACTTTACATTTATTCCCTTCAACATTTAATGGAGCCACAGACCCACTAAAAAAATCATTTGCACAAAGTTTTCTTGCTACGTCAAAAACAAAACCATTTGTAATTACTGAATCGGGAAATATTAAAAAGACTTCTGATGTTATAATAGATAAAACAGGACTTTCAAACCAAAATTTTATCGATTCTTCCTCAATTTTAGAGTTTTTTAATTCCAAATATAATCTATCTTTTTCCAACGATTGTTTCGTAAATAGTAAGATCGAAAATAGAAATAAATTAGAAAAAATTGCTGTAAGAGTATTTGGTAATGAAGAAATTCAAGAATTTTTTGAATCTACTCACTTTCAAGAAAGTCAGAAAATAACTGACAATTTTGATTTGATTAAGTATTTAAAAGAATTATCAGATGCCGATAAATCAGGAGTATGGTTTGAAACATTAGAAATATTACCATTTATTTTCAATGATAAAGAACAGCTTTCAAATCCATCTACTGGAGTTTGTTTTCCAGGTCCAAATGAATTTGAATTAGGAGAGGTTCCTGTTATTCATAACATTGTATTTGAAAAAATTCAAAATACTCATTATATTTTCGAGTGGTTAAAAACATTAGGTGTAATTGAACCTTCAAAAATTGTCTACGTTAGAAATGTACTTGTTCCAAATTTACATACTGAAAATTTTATCACACATGAAAATTTTCTTGAGATCACACATTATCTATTTAATCTCTTTCATGAGCATAAACTTGATGACGCTATACTTGGTTCATTACGAGAATTCAAATTAAAAATCAATGGATCAAATTTTGAAGAGGCGCAAAAGTGTTTCCTGTCAAATCAATATAATCCCAAACTAAAATTAGAAGAAGTTATCAAAGAGGATATTAAATTTGTTTCAGAAGATTATTTAAGTTTAGATGATAGTGAGCAAAAATGGTATTTGTTTTTTAAAGCGATACAAGTTAAGGATAGAGTTGAAATAGAGGTGATTGACCACAACAATACCTTACCGGCTTTAAGACCTATAACGAATATTGATTGGGTTGATGGAAGTAGAATTAAAGCCGAATCAGAAAAACCACCGAATGCATTTGGGTTTGAAGACCAAAATATTATCGCTAATGTAAGGATTCCATCCTTTTTAAATCTTATTTCTATAAATATTGATTATTGTAAATTATTTTGGAAAGATTTGATAAACAACCCTGTAAATTATGAAACATTATTTGGAGTCGAAAGAAAGGCTGTTTATAAATATGGGGTTGGGAGAGGTAGAAACAGATATGAAATAAGGGTAGAAAATTATTTCAATTGGTTTCTTGAAAATAGAAGGTGTATTCCTACAAGTACAGAGGAAATATTAAGCCTAGGAGAGGTTTTTCTTAACCTTAAAGAAATAAAAGAAGCTGCCGGATCACATTTACCTGTTTTTGACTACGACGGTATTCTGCCTGAACATTGGATAAAAGTTTTAAATCTTAAAAAAGAACTTCAGTTAGAAGATTATTTGGAGATATTGAAAAAAATATCTGAAAAAGCAGAACAAGAAACGGGCTTTAAGGTTTCAAAAACAAGAATAGGATTTATTTATAATCGTATCGCAAACTTATTGCCAAATATAACTGAAGAAAGAAAACAAACTATTTCGGATTGGGCTAAAACAAACAAATTACTTTCTAATGATCTGACATTTATTTCTCCGAATCAATTAAAATGGATTACAATCGAAGGTTTTTCGCTCGATCATTCTCAGATTAAAACAATTCTTTTGCCTGGCAATCTGGTAAAGGATGCTCGGGTTACCAATGAATTATTTTCACTTTTAAATATTCAGATAATTGATAAGTTTACCCCAAAATTCAATAACTCTGTTTTAGACAAGTCATTAAAAACCAGGATTCAAAAGATACTTCCATATTTATCAGCGATAATTCAAATGAATCTGGATGATGGAAAGGCTAAAGAATTTGAAAGAATATTTGAAATACTAAATGACATTGATTTTTATCAAACCGACGACATAGTGATCTCGTTTGATCATCAGTTAGAAAGTATCGAAGGCCCTTCACTTGCCACCTATAGTGAGGAGAACAAATTCTATTTTAAAGGAAAATGGTCTAAGGAAAGAATCTTAATGAGTCTGATAAAAGAATTAACAAAATTAATCGGTGCGTTTGGATATGAAACTGAACTACGATTTTTATTAATGGAAACAGACAACGAAGAAGTCTTGGATTGGATCATGGAAAAGGGAATAGATATCGAAACTATTGAAAAAGAAAAAGTCTTTACCATCCATGTAGAAGTAAAAGAGTACGTAATACCAGATCAAGATACAATCACCACTTTTGATGTACCGAATGATGAATATAAAAGCTCTGATCCGAGTTTTAAATCAGCAGCGAGTTTTGTGCCAAAAGTCAATCCTGGAATAAGTCAGGCTCAACCATTACGAAAACAGTATGAAGCTGAAGATAATTCAGATAGCAATATCCAAGAATTTCAAGAAATGGCAAATGAAGAAGACCGTTTAAATACTGGAAATTGGAGTGAAAGTTTTGTTTCACAGAATTTACATTCATGGGGGAATTACTCTGATATTATTTGGGAAAATGAACATGGAGAAAGTGGAAAACCATATGATTTTCAAGTGATAGAAAATGGAACTAAAAAATATATAGAAGTAAAAGGCACGCCTTCAGGTGATAAAAATATTATTTATCTTTCTTCTGCTGAATGGAAATGGATGCATACTCACAAAGAGAACTACTTAATAATTAGAATTTATAACGCAGGAGAAGAAAAAGCACATCCACACATAATAGATAATCCTTCGAGTCTTATAGAAAGTGGCAAATTACTCATTGCACAGGTAGCATTAAAAGTCTAATTCAAAGAATTATAGAGTACATAATTTCATGACTCATGACAACTAATGAAATCCAATTTAACAGATCAAAATGATGTCTGACGGTATCAAAATCTCTTTAATTGAGGATTGCAATCCAACAAAATTGCGGAAATCCGCAACCGATACCACAGATTTTGTATTGACGAGCTTTAGCCCGTCTCCAAAACACAACAAATTTCACCAATCCAAACCAAATCTTTCATGACTCATGAACAGGTCATGAAATAATCCAAACCGCACTCCCCACATTTGCAGCCATAATTAGATAAAAACAAACGTATGGCAGCAACCATTATCACACAAGAAGACCTCGATCAATTCAAGGTCGAATTATTTGCGGAACTCCGCGAACTGATCACTCCACAGTAGAGAGAAACAAAAAAAGAAATTCGCTGGCTCAAGTCAAGTCAGGTGCAGCGCCACCTGAGTATCTCACCAGGTACACTTCAGAAGCTGCGAATCAACGGCACAATGCCGTTTACAAAATCAGGGACTTATTTTCTATATGTTAGAGAATATTAAGAAAATATTGAAAAACAAACAAAACGTTAACTAATCTGTATTCCCCACGTTTCAACGTGGGGAATACCTGCAAACACCTGTTATTTGCTCCATAACTGGGTAACACTATAATTGAATCCGAATCCAATCCAAAACTTATTATTGAAATTCCAACTTCTTGGACTTGAGCCAAACCCCAGATCCCATCCCATAAACATCCCTAAATTCACATTGTTTACTGTAAACATTCCTCCAATAGCAGGTGAGAAAACACCAATCGTTATTTTTTTATCTCCCGTGAGCGGTTTAGTCCCCGCGGTCGTAGATGATTTGTCAAGTTGGACTGATGAAATATTGAAGGCCACTCCACCGGTAAACCCACGGGTGGGTAGATTCACAAAGCCACCAGTTTCATACCTGGTTCGGTATCTGCTCCAGGTATACCCTGCAAATACACCAGCATTAAAATTGGCAGTTAGTTCATCCTTGACATGAATTGTATCTTTGTTATAACCAAAATGGTATTTAAAAGGTATAGACACTATTCCAACAGAAATACTTCTTCTTGGGCTTGAAAAATACTGTCTATTTTCAGCTTTTATAAAGTAAGTTCCATCAGAATCATATTTATTTGCGTAAAAACACTCGATTTTATCGCCTTTATAAACAGCAATAATATCCTCACATTGCTTAAACCAAAGCGAGTCCATTTCACAACAAGAAACTAAAAACATATTGAGAGTAGTATCATGTGTAAGAGGTCTTCTGTAAGCATCAAAAGTAGACTCATCAAAACTTGTGCTTTTCATTGCCTTGGTTTTTAAATCCGGAGTTCTTTTAAGATAAGAAATAACTGTCCCGGCTTTAAGGCCAATATTAGAGTTTAGCCAATAATTTAATTTGATTTGAGCTTTATCATCTACAACCTTTAGAGAAGCCTTACCTTCAAGAAAACCAACATCAACGGGAACCGTTTTTTTGACTACAATAATTTTTGAACTCACATTTTTTATGGTGTCTAATTTTACAGTATCTAAAGTAGTTATTGTGTATTCGAAATTACCATCATTGACTACTCGTTGTGCCTTAACAAAACTACCGACAGGAATAGTATCATTGGTTTCTATTTCAATCATTTTAGTAACTCGGTAGGTATTCAATACGTATGATTTCGTTTCAGTCAAGTTTTGTGTTCGGCCAATAAATCCTATAAGTCCAACACACATTGTAAAAAAAATAGCTTTCATAATTAAGAATTTAAAGTGAATAGTTAAATATTTAATAGATAGGTCTTAAGATTATATTATACCGGGGCTTGTTTCCTTCACCAATATTTCCTTCATCATATTTTTTTCGAAGACCTATCAGTTCATGGTTTCTTTTTTCAAGTCCGTCTGTATTTTTAATCTCTTCTAACTTATTTACATCATTTATAAAAACCATCCGTTCAACGTTATCCCATTTGAAGTTCAGACCCGTATAATTTTCTACAAGATCAATATTCACCTGGAACAGGTCTTTGTGTTCATAATCACTAAAAGGTTGATCATAAGCAATAAGTCGTTTTTCAAGAAATTGTTCTTGTCCCTTGATTAAGCCCAGCTCAACCATTTTCAAATAATGGCTCATCACAAAAGCAGTAGAATACAATTGTCCATCATATTCATAAACTACCAACTTGAAGAAAAGCTCCGGTATTTGGAAACTCTTGTCCTTTTCATAAGGCAAATCAGAGTCATGCATCATTGGACCTGAAAACACGCAGATTTTTTTATTCGAAGTATCTGCTCCCTCATCAATAACATAACTTTCCAACCGGCTCCACAATCCTCTGTTAAGCTTTGATCCCTGTGGAACACTATTCGGAAAATGAAACGTTTGAGAACATTTTATTTCCGCATTTTCTTTCCAGGACATTTCGTTGTGTGAAGCCATATGCCCGATGTCAAATTCGTTGAACCCATCTTTCTTTTTAGTAATAAGATCATAAAAATCATCATCCAGCTGTTGCTTTTTGTCAAACCTTGGGTCAGTAACAAAAGTAAAACCATCACGGTTAATATGATCCTTGGCTCCTCCATCAATATTGTATGCCGATACAAAAGGAATTCTTCGGTTGCGGTTATACCAAACGCTTAGGTTGGTATAATTCAGCAACCCATTTTCGTTGCCGTTCACCAACGGCAAATGCTTTTTATGCGCTTCGTTAAGCACATCCATTGAAATGGGTCTGTCAGCAGCAATAAATTGTGGGTCATACCCCGTACACGTTTTCAGGTACGCAAGATCGAAAGGATCGGTTTTAGACGTTTCCATATGGGTCTTTTTTTAAAATGAATAGTTGTTACAAATAAAAACAAAAATCAATACAAAACAAAATACAGTATATTATTTTTCAGTTCTTTATGTCATTTTGTCACAAATAAATTCAGGCACACTTTATGAAGTCAAATTAACATATTCACCAATTAATAGTAACTACTATGGCTAAGAAAAAATTTATCAAACCGGAAGACAATTCTTCCGACATGAAAAACCCAAATCCTAAAACACTTGGGCAAAATGAACGGTATAGAAAGGCACAGGAAAATACCAGGAAACAGAAAGAAGAAAGCAGGCTTGATGTAAAGGCTCAAAAACCAGTTCCTCCTCAGAAACCGAAACAACCGCAAAAACCATTGCAACCAAAGAAGCCTTTAAAACCGCTGCAACCCATTAAGCCGGTGAAGCCTGTTTCACAGAAAGAAAGTGTAGTCACAAAATCGCAACAGAGTGCGAAAAAACAGGTTCCGGTCAAAAAGAAGTAGCAGCACATAATCATGAATAAAAAACAAAACCCTGGCTCATCAGTCAAGGTTTTTAATTATTCAGTATGTTCAAGAAATTGTATCAGATATTCATAAATCTCCGTTGCCAATTCCGTCACAGCGTCATCCAGGTTATCAATATCCATCATCTTTTTAGACAACTCCATGTAGTGATCATAAATTTCATCAATCTCTGGATGCTCTTCCAGATCTAACAGATCAAGGATAATTTCATCCAATGCCATCGTGTACGAATCCGATATATTCAATTCCGCACTAAACAACAACCGTGTGCATCGGTAATAAATCAAATTCTGCCGGATCAGGTCAATAATCAGTTTCCGCCTGCTGAACGAAGTTTCCACAATCGTTTGCTTGGAGTAGTAAATAGCATTCGGACAAACAGAATTTAGATAAGCAAAATCTCCAATGCCAACTGTTTAAAAGCCTTTCGTTGTGTGTCATGATCCACTTAATAAGTCGCAAGCCTTGTCAGGTCAGTATAAAAATCACGTACTGGTTCCGTTTTAGCCCCTTCTTCAAAACCCATAAGCTGCAAAACTGTATCTCGTGCATTAATCGTATAATTGCTGGCATCAATTCCGATGTCATCCAGGCTTCGGATAAGGGTTGCGTTAATCAAATCGTCTTTGATAAGGGATAGGATTAAGTCTTTTGTATCCATGAGATGTATATTATAATTCAATGCATATATATCAAATTATAATATTTTACAATACATTTTTATATTATAATTTAACACGCTGAAAAAAAACAGGTACACAAATACAATATAAAACTGTATTATTAACCGTTATAAAAGCATACCGTATCAACAAATAAAGATGAATAGGATCAATGACGTACATAAAGAACAAGGCAGAACACAAACTTGGTTAGCAGAGAAAATTGATAAAAGTTATGTAGTAGTTACAAATTATTGCAACAATAATTCTCAACCAAGTATTCCAGTTCTAAGAGAAATTGCTAAGGCATTAGATGTTGATGTAAAAGAATTATTGGTCTCAACAAAAGAATAATTCTGCGCCTGATCCGCCTACTTTTCCAAGTTGCATCAGACAATTGTTATGGTGTGTATGTCTCGCCCAAGCTTCTAAAGTCGCTTAGCCTTAGCCAGCTCCAGGGCATTTCCTTTAAGCAAGCTTTCCATCTCCATCGGGGGCGTGGCCATGTGCCAAAAGCCACTTTCACGTGTTCAACCCACAATCCCATCTCTTCCATATAAAACCCGCTTTCGTCACCCCACACAAGAGTAATCGCTCTTTTCGCTCCATAAACTACGCTCCATTCACTTTTGCCCTTGCTTTTGCCACCGTTCACCGTCCGCATCAACAATCTTCATTAAAACTTTAAACCTCCTTCCGCAATCGAATTCTCGTTATATTAAATTACAAGATAAACCCTAAAAATTGGGGTCTATCTTCAATCAGGATGAAATAGGTTTAGCTTGTTTTGTGTCTCAATTTTTTACTAAGTTAGCGAAATGGCTGAATAAAATAAACGGTGTAAACCGCTGATTTATAATATTTACACTAATGCTCTATGCGCTTTACTTGGATTTTATTATTGTGGCGATATCTCACTTGTTCGAGGTGTCCACATTAACAAAATGAGTTTGATTTGATAATCTAAAGTTCCTTAATTCGCTTGATCCGTTTACGGCTCCAAGTTCGTTCAGGTAATTGTTAAGGTCCTATCGTTTTCGCCAATGCTTCTAAAGTCGCTTTAGCCTTATCCAGCAACTGGGAATTTCCTTACAGCAAACTTTCCTCGAAAGATCGTTCCTCGCAAAAACTAAAAAATCATTCTTCACAATATTATGTACTGAAATTCAGTATATTTGAATTAGTTTTAACAAACTAGTTTAAACCTCAACATCACTATTCACTTGGAACACCTTAAAAATATCCTGGATAAACATTATTTTCAAGATCAGCAAAGAGCCCTTTTTATAGCTTTTGACGAACTGGAACTCACAAATATTTTAACAAATTCGATCAGAGAATTCAAAGAATCTGAAAATCCATGTTACAGCACTATTTCAGTCATCATATTGACTTCCATTAATGAACAACTGCGTAAAGTACAAGACAATTCAAAAAAGGGACTGTATGAAATTTTGTTTTCAGGTTTGTTCAATCGAATTATTCTTGATCTAATCAAGGAACGGGAAGATTTTCAATCAAAGATCAAAGAAACAATGAATTCAATCGAAACCTGTTGTCGAATTTATGGATATGATTTCCAAATGCTGACTAGTCAATTAGACTTTCAAAAAATCCTCAAAGACATCGAATACGGACAATCACCAAAGTTTATCGAACGCGAAAAAAATAATCAGGTAATGCATTTAGAATGGAT
Organism: Crocinitomicaceae bacterium; assembly: GCA_040403095.1. Taxonomy (GTDB): domain Bacteria; phylum Bacteroidota; class Bacteroidia; order Flavobacteriales_D; family Crocinitomicaceae; genus JAQVCM01. Next base: position 20,753 of record JBBALI010000025.1, on the reverse strand, counting down.
AGCCAAACCGGCATGGCTGCAAACTCTTACCCATGATTTGCATAAAAACAAATACATAAAATCAAGACAAGACTTTGAAAAATTGTTTCACCACGATCCAAGTGACTTTCAGATACTTTGGAATGGAGATAAAAAGCCACATTTGGCTTATCTGTTTCTAAAAATGAATGATTCGTCTGAGAGAATGTTTAAAGCGGTCGGAGGAAGAGGTTATTGGAAGTTTATTGAATCAAGAGTTGTGGATTATAGCAGTCAGCCCTTTACAGAAAATTATCTAAATAAAACCGCTTCCAACATCCGTAAAAACATTGGTGAATTCAGCCAAATTGCTAAAGAAATGGATAGAATATTGAATTCAATAAAGGGATTATAGCGGTATGATAGACTATCATCCCTTGTCATAACTAACTGTTCTATATAATTTTGAGGACACAATTTAATTTTTTTATCATGAATAATATTACACCACAAATTGACAATTTCGTTCGGGTTAACCAATTAAGACCCGCAGATGCTTTTGTCGTTAACAAACAGTTTTTTAAGATTCTCGATCACTATGTCGTTTATTTAGGGAAATCAATGGGGAATCACATATTTATTGCAAACTATACTAAAGGAATCAAAATCCTGCAGCTTAATGATATTGCAATGTTCCTGGCTAAATATGTACCTGTCCGTATAAATCGTTTTAAAGGAAATGAATTCCAGCGAAATGAAGCAATAGAAAGAGCGTTAAGTAGACTTGATGAAAACGCATATCATTTAATTGTAAATAACTGTGAGCATTTTACCAATTATGTACAATACGGAACACCTAAAAGTAACCAGGTAAAAGAAGCTGGTTTAAGTTTAGCCGTAGTTGGTGCAGTAACGGGTATAGCCGGTGCAGCAAGCAAAAATGATAATGCAGTCATTGGAGGGATTTTAATTGCTGGGTTAGGTTTAATTCTCGGATCATTAGAAGACTGAATTTTCTTTAAACATACTTCCTACTGATGAATCCTAAGAAAATAGACGTACCTATTTATAAACTTCCCAAAGAGGAATATAAAATAGGTGAGTCACTCGCATTAGAAAATGCAGAAAATCTTTATAAGCTAGCCTGTTCATGCATTGAGTTGAATATTCCTGGAAATGGATTGTCCATTTTAATTATTTCATTAGAAGAACTTTCAAAAGCAGCTTATCTGCAAATAAAAGCATCCGATCCGGCCATAAACGTCACAGAATTGGATCGTTTCTTTTTCGATCATAAAATAAAGCATAAAGCCATTGCTACATTATCTGCAAAATGGTTGAATGATAATATTCCTGAAAAAAATCAGATATTCATCGCAGTAGCAGCAGTATTAATATTGGCAGCTTTTATAATCGCATCCAAAGGTGAAGTAAAACTCAAAGGCTTGGAACACGTTCGTCAACGCGGTCTATACGTAACAAGAAATAAAGAAACTAACATTTGGGATTCACCAAAAGAATTGATCAATGATAAAACATTCCAGGAATGGCTGGATCTTTCAAAAAAATTATTTGAAAGCGTAAAAGACGATCTGTTCAGTTCAAAATTAACGAACAAGCAAACAAGAGAATACATTGAAAAATTAAGCGATGAAAAGGTTTTTTTTAGCAAAGTATATTCAAAGAATAAACAAGTTCAAGAACAATAAAACAATCAAATGTATAGATTAGCTAGAATATCAAATGACACTCCTGGAGAAGCTTCCAAAATTGAAATGTTAGATCATTTGACGAAGGAGCAATTCAAAAAATGCGAGGAATCAATAGCCACGATTGAAGAGTTAAATCATATTATCCGCCTGTTGGACTTTGCAGAGATTAACGAAAAAGATTTGCGGAACTTTTTTCAGTCGGCATTTGAAAACCTTTTATTCAAATCCACTTCATGGAATGGCATTAAAAGAAATGACAGTGCAGAAGTTTTTCTTAACGGAAATCGCTTATTTCTGAATTACATCAGTTCGATTCGCATATTCATAGATCATTCAGAAGTATTTTTCAATAGAAAGTATGGTAACAAATCTCCTCAATTCCTCGAATTCAAAAAAATCCTTTCCATATTTTACGACAATAGTTTCGCATACCGATTCTTTTATAAATTAAGGAATTATGCACTTCATGTAGGCTTACCAATTCATAGTATGCAATTTTCTTCTAAGCATGATAGAGAAAATGGTAAAATTCATGGTGAATTGGAAGTCATGTTTGATCGTGATAAACTATTATCCAATTTTGACGGATGGGGTGTAGTGGTAAAAGAAGATCTTCAAAAAAAAGGAAATCGATTTGAGATCATGCCTTTAGTCTCCGAAATATCTCAGAACATTAGAGAGATCGAACGCAATGTTGAACTTTTACACAAAGAAGAATTAATTGCAGCTACCAATTTTATCACTGACCTTACCCAGCATCAGCAAAAAGAAGGTCATGAGCTTGTTATTGCCTATAATTTTACTGAAACAGAAGAAGGTATTCCTGTAAGTCACCAATCATTGCTCATCCCATTCGAAACTATTGAACTGATCAATAACAAACTATTATCTAATAATCTAAGTTAATAACTTTATTCAGACACTTATGTAATCAGCCAAAACTGAACATAAAATATTTATATCCTGAAATTCAGTATATTTGTTCCTGTTGCAACCTAATTTCACTATGAGAACACTTCTCTTTATTTCCATCTTAAGCATTTTCGGCTCAATCACAATTCCACAAAATTCTGTTTACTATTGTGACAGTCCGGGAGGAAAACGATACCATCAATCCAAAGAATGTAGCGGTCTTCAAAAGTGTACACACACCATTAGGGAAACCACCAACGAAAAAGCGATCAAGATCGGTTTAACCCAATGTCAACTTGAAAAAGAAATCTGAATATATGGCAGAAGAAAAAGAAAATTGGAAATATCTATTGATAAATGGTCCGTCAAATTATATCGAAGTCAATAATCCAGGATATGAAAAAGGAAAACTGAGTTCCATTGAAGATGTAAGACCAATAACAAATAAGGATCACCAGGGAAATATAATTGCTCCGACAGTTGAATTTGTTGAAATTGCTAAGCGCACAGCTTATAGAGAATTCTTTAAAAAACCATTTAAAAATTTATTAGTATTAACTGGTGCTGGATCCTCAATGGATGTCGGAGGAAAATCCATGTGGCAGTTATGGGATACTGCTGAAAGAAAATTTGAAATAGAAGAAAAAGACAGCAAAATTACGAACAGTCATTTTAAAGTGCTTTGTACTACTTTAAAATTTGATTACGATTCAAAAAATCTCGAATCATTATTATCACAAATTGAAGGTGTAATTAAATTCTCTGATGATATTGAAATACCGTTTAACAAAGTAAAACTAAAACTTTCTGAGATCAAAAAAATTATTTTTGAAACTATTAAGTCTGAATGTACAATTCCTGCTCCTGATTCCAAAGGTAATTTCCCTCACAAGATTTTTCTCGATAAAGTTTTACAACGAAAACCAACCAGTCCAAGAGTAAAGATTTTTACCTTGAATTACGACACCTTATTTGAAGCTGCTGCACAAAGTGTCAACGCAGTTGTAATTGATGGGTTTTCGTTTACGCTTCCAAGAACCTTCAGCGGAAGATTGTTTGACTATGATATAGTTCAACGAGAAGGAAGTAAATTAAAAGAAGAAGACAATTTTATCCAGCGTGTTTTTCATTTACATAAGTTACATGGATCGGTTACCTGAACTAGAGAACTGTTAGATGGTCACGTTATAGTGGATCCAAATACAGCAGATCCTTTAATGGTTTATCCAAGAGAAGCTAAATATGAAGATTCTTATGAGCAGCCATTTTTTGAAATGATGGCTCGCTTTCAAAGAAATTTGAGGTTAAATAACGATACGCTTTTGATTTGCATTGGATATAGTTTCAATGATAAACACATCAATTCCGCCATAGAAGAGGCCTTGAATCAAAATCCCGGATTCCGTTTGGCGGTAATAGACCCAGGCATTGATAGAGGTGATTCTGAACCAATGAAAAATATTAAATCTTCGGCTTTAAAGTCTCCTAGAATTTTAATGGTTGGAGAAACATTTTCTGACTTTGCAGCTTTCTATCCGGAAATCCAAACATATGATGACGAATTAGCCGAAGTAATAAACCTGAACAAATAAGCAAAATGAAAATTAACCCCTTTAAACATGAGTACTTTCTTGGCTACATAAACCAGGTATTACCTCAATTCGTGAAGGTTCATTTTCCATCATCGGTCTTATTAAATGGATTTACACATTTCGGAAAAGAATTCAACGGAGGATTAGTCGGGAGTTTTGTTGTAATTGAAGGTGAGAAATATGGTTTTCTTGGAAGAATTACGGAATTATCTCTACCTGAATCCGAACGCTTATCCTTAAATGAAAGAGCTTTTCAAACCAGTGAATTTCATCCAACTGGTAAAATAGAAATACTGCTGTCATTTGATTTGTATGATCCTTTCAACGTAAAAAAAGGCTTGACAGCTTATCCAAATATTGGAGCGAAAGTATTCGTGAGTTCAGGAGAATTAGTCCAGGAATATATGTCTAGGTTTGGATTAAAACCAAATGAATCAGCACGTACCATCCAATTAGGAGCTTTGGTTTCAAGTCCAGACACCAAAGTAAGTGTCAATTTACAATCCATTTTCGGTCGACATTGTGCAGTTGTTGGCACAACCGGAGGAGGGAAAAGTTTTACTATCAGTAAGTTGATTGAATCACTTTCATTAACGAATAATAAGTCTGTCATAATTGATGCTACAGGAGAGTACTCTAGTTTTGATAAACTAGAAGGTTCTTTGAGTGCAGAAATTGGAACAACACATTATTTCCATTATTCTAACCTGTCTGTAGCCGATCTATTTGTAATTTTCCGGCCAGCCGGTCAAGTTCAACAGCCACTACTTTTAGAAGCGATCAATTCGCTAAAACTCGTCAGCATTCTTTATCGAGATCAAGCCAAATTCACATTTTCAACCAATAATCTCATAGAATCATTTGCATTTACAGGTAAAGGAAGTGTTCAATTACAAATTGATATTCAAGATGGTTGCCTGATAAAAGGTGGGAAAAGTACCATTCCATTTTTTCGACTATGTGCAATGTATGTAGATGAACTGAATGACTTTAATAACACAAATTTTGACATCAAGAAACTGACCCGTCAAATAAATAATGAATGCTATTCAATTTTTGGAGATAATTGGGCAGTACAACCAGATGGGCGAAACCTTGGTAATGCCTCTAGTTTAATTATTAGAGTCCATCAGGCATTGAGTGATCCTGATTTTCAAAGGATATTTGGTTTTGATAATAAATCTAAAAGGGATGTTATAGAGGAATTAATCGAATTTACTAAATCAGAAAATAAGAATAAACAAGTAAGAATTTCTTTTAATAATGTCCCATTTTCATTTCAAATCAGGGAAATAGTTGCAAATTCAATAGGTAATGTATTACTAAAATTGGCTCGTGAAGGACATTTTGATTCTAAAAAGGACACAGCAAATTTACCTTTGGTTGTTTTAATGGATGAAGCACACCAATTCCTCAACAAATCAGTGCGAGATGAATTTTTTGAAAGTGCGAGGCTCGATGCTTTTGATTCCATTGCCAAAGAGTGTCGCAAACACGGTTTGTTTCTGTGTATTTCAACACAAATGCCAAGAGACATTCCAGCTGGTACTTTAAGTCAAATGGGAACATTCATTGTTCATCGTCTGATAAACCACAATGACAAAGAAGCCGTTGCTAATTCTTGCAGCTCTGCCAACCGTAATACACTAGACTTTCTTCCGATTCTTGGTGAAGGGGAAGCAATTCTAACAGGTGTAGATTTCCCTATGCCAATCATAATGAAATTTGACAAACCTAATATAGAACCAAATTCGAGTACCCCAAAATTGAATTAATATGACACAAAAAAAAGATGAAAGCCATTGGTTCATTTTGCTAGCAGTATTTCTGATTATTGTAATTGTAATCGCTTTTGCATCAACAAATAGCGATACAATAAATGAAAGAGAAGAAGAAATTAAAAGGCGAAATGAAGAAGAAGATTTATTAATCAAAGAACTAAAAGAATTAGAAGATAAGCATAAGATCTACCTCAAGCACGAATCAATTCATGCATTTAATGAAAAATACATGAATAATTTATGCGAAAAAAGATATAGACAATTGATACAAGTTCTTATTGTTCTCCTTGTAATTTCAAATGCATTGATATTTTGGCTTGTACCAAGTATGAAAGTATTAGATTTATTTACCTGGAATGGTATCGCACTGGCCATACTTAATTTAATAGCGGTTTTCTTCTTTGCACGTGTAAAAAGGGGTAAAGAATATCTCAAAGGAATTGTTATTAATTATATTGAATTTCGGGTTTATGAAAATCGGGATAAAACATATTTTACCCAAAAGATAGAATTCTATAAGGATGAAATCCAAAAAATAAACACTCAGATTGAGGAAAAATCAAAGCTATTACAACAAATCGTAGGAAATTAATTTACTAATAACAACAATATGGATGATCTAATGTTAGAATTTCAGAAGGGACTTTCTCAAATGATAAGAGAAAGGACCATCAAAGAATGTTTTCACCCAAATAAGTCAGAATGTGTTCTTCCAATAAAACAAGCACATAGCCTACAACGAAATGGACGTTTATCATTAATAGAAGAATCCGTTAAGGGTCAAAATTGTTTATATACAGTAACAAGTTTCAATTCATCAAGAAAAAATCAGATTGAAAATTTTATTCCTGTAGGTAAAAAGATTGCTTCAACATTTTATGGATTTTGTGGTAAACACGATACAGATGTTTTTTCGCCCATAGAAAATTTTAAATTTGACAATTCCGATAAACATCTATTTCTCCATTCGTATAGATCGTTTGCACATTCATATCATAATAAAAAGCAAGAACTTCAATTATATACTAGCAATAGTTGGGATGTTTTAAAAAAAATGCCGTCTGATTACCGTGATCAATTAATTGCTGGTGTCGACTTAGCATTAAAAGATTTAAACCCCGAAAAACAATATTTGGATGATTTATTGATAAGTGAGAAATACGATGGTCTAAATTATTCAATATTTGAAACAGACGATTTTTATCCTTTTGGATGCTCAAGTCTTATCACCCCTCATTTTACAGTTAAAAATGAAGCTCTGGAAGACAATATTCATGATCAGGAAAAGCCTTGGATCTCTCTGATGTTAACAGTTGTTCCCGATTTGAACAATAGTTTAGCTATTTTGGCAGCAAACCCAAATAGTAAACCTGCAGTTAGGTTCATAGATCATCTTGAAGAATTGGATGATGAAAAGTATTCCCATGCACTATCATCATTAATGACTACACTTGCCGAGAATACTTTTTGGTCTCCAAAACTATGGGATGCGATGAGTTTACAAGCAAAAACAGTAATGAAAAAGAGTATGCTCATTAAACTGTGTCAAATATTTTTTTTAGGTTTAATTATAAAAGATATTTTTGACACAGTTTAATGAGCATACTCTTTTTCAATTTCTAGGATCGAAGGAAGGTAAGTCAATCATACCATTTTTTATTTTTCTTTCTACTCTTCTTGTTTTCTTTAATCTTTATTTCAACATAATTTTTTAGCCTTGATATACCGAACCAAAAGGAGCTTAATAACCTTCTGTTAAAATTATCAAAGAATCCAACTTCGTGTTTTTTTCCGTATAAATCGTTTTCGAAATCGACCAAAACTAGAAATCCCTTTTCTTCACCTTTTTTTCCTTGAACTAAATTTATATAATATTCTTTTACTTCACCTTTGTAAAGAACTATTACTTCTGGATTAAAAGTTTGGTGCTGTTCTTCATCCGTTTGTTTTTTTATAAGAAACAAAGTTTCATTTAAAGGATTTTCTATTGGGCTTCCCCATCCATCTGTTGAATATTCTGACTGATACCTGTGAACCGTTAATTTAATTTCAGTTTCACCAGGTGACAATGTCTCTCCAATATTCATATCCTGTAAATAATCCTTCTATTTTCCTCACTAATTCATGTTCCTCATAATCTGATACAAATTCAATTTTCAAGTATTTATCTATATCAATAAAGTAAACAGGAAAATCAAGATCATGCTTTTTAAAGACCTCATAGACGTGCTTTAAATCTTCTTTAAGAATGACTATTTCAAAATTAGTTTCTATCATGTATTTATATTTGATTCAATAGATTATAATAGCTGGTAAATATTTAGTTTGTCTGATATATTTAATTTTTCAAGTTTACTATTAATGTAACTATCTGACCAAAATGGGTGAGTAATTAATTTCATTTCATGACCTTCCTTGACTAAATAATTATTGTCTTGATAAATAAGTCGACCGGTATACTTTCTTGAATTTTCTACTAGTTTGTCAAGATAGACCGTGAAATAATATTTCCAGTATTCTTGTTGAAAATTGAGTTCGATTTCGGAGTTATTACTTAATTGTGCCAGATCAAGGGCTAATCTCCAATTGAGGTATTTATGCTCACTGTGATTAAAATAATCCCTTAGGCAATCGTAACAAGACATTGTACAATCCTTATGGCTTTCTTTCGTTAAAAGCTGATATATTTCACCGCCATCTAATAAATTTTGAATAAATATTTTTTTGGCAAGGGCAACGTTATCTATGTCACTTAGGTAATTCGTATATCCAGCTCCATTGTCTGCATTTTCGATAATGAAAGATTCTGGGGAATGTGTATCGGGATTGATTCTATATCCAATGTTAAATTCATTAGTTTCTATATCGAGTACACTACAAATTGATTTTCTAATCAGGTATCCCCAAGATTGAAAAATTGCTTTTTGTTCTTTGCTTTTGTGGTCTAAAGTATATTTATCCGGAGATACTTTATCTATTCCTAAAGTTAATACACCTGTATGTTTTGATGCTATGAGTATTGCATCCTCTCTTTCCTCAATATTATTGTTTTCCTCTTCCTCATTAAAAATATGCCACTTTTCAGAACCGTAATTTTTGACAAATCTGAATAAATTGCCGTTGTTGTCATTGATCTGATGTACAATACCATCTTCTGGTAGAGAGTTTGAGCATAAAGAAAGATTGTTTATTGGATCTTTCGTTTGCATGTTAGATGATGGATCGATCGTAATATCCCCTGATCTTGCACTAAACTCGAATCTACCGTCAAAATCTTTAGGTTGACTACTCTCGATATAAAATCCTGTTGGTTTGTATGCATTGATTCTATCAAGTTCATTGGTGCATATTGAGCATTCATCTGATGTCCCAGCATTTGTGTATATGATATTGCATTCTAAACATTTGGCTATACCATTTTCAATTTTTCCTCTTCCATCTATTTCGACCATTCTGCCTGAAGAAAATTTATAATCGATGAAACCAACCGGTTTTAAGATTTTTTTATCTTTCACAATCTCACTTCCTGGAGCAAATTCGGAGATGGCCTGACTTAAATTTCTTGTTACACTACTTGAATCCTGAAAAGATTTAGGTGAAGAATTATTATAGTCTTTTTCATAAAGATTTCTTACCTGTGTAGGAAATCCAAACATTGGCAATATTCCTGCATTAGCCAATCTTTCACTCAATTTAGTTTGCGGATAATTGACGTTATCTAATACCTTTTCATCTATGTTTCGAATTAAATTTTGGCGTAAATCAGAAAAAATTTCTGTTTCTGATTTATTAATATAAGTACCTAGTTTAAAGTTCTTGATTTTTTCAAGAATTTCGCGCTCTCGATTTATTAAATATGCTTCTACATGCGGTTTAAATCCAGTCCATTCATTTACGCTTCCAAAATTACCATGCACATCGTTGTTATCACGTGTAATATGAGGATTAATTGCTGCTAAAAGTATTTCTTTAACAATAAAACGAACTAAAATCTGCTCTCTTTTTAATTCTAAATAGGGATCAGGCGAATCTGATGACACCATACGGTGCGACTGCTGATAATGGGACTGGTCATGAGAATTACCTTTTGCGATTGTTAAAGCAATTGAAAGAGATGCTCCGCGACGACCTGCACGACCTACTCGCTGTTGATAATTGAATCTCTGAGGTGGAACATTCCCCATCATTACGGCTAATAAAGAACCAATATCAACACCGGCTTCCATAGTTGTTGTGACACTTAATAAATCAATTTCTTCAACTAATTCGTTTTCATTATTTAAAAACCTGCCTTGAAAATGTCTCTGCCGTTTTCTTGCATCGTGTTGTGAGGTTTGCCCAGTAAGTTCCTCACAATGCAATCGATTGTCGTTTTCTTGTTCTGTAGCAATGTGAACGTAATAATTATATGCTTGAATTTTAGGGAGTTCTTTTTGATCAAGTAAACTCAATTCCGTTTTGAAACAATTCGTACAAATATTGAGGTAATTCAGAACTTGAATATTACTGCAAGTGTTACATTTATAAATCCTTTCGTTTGTTTTAATTGGTGAATATGAGAGATTTTTACCACTTAAATTGACCTGTGAATTTGAAACGATGAGATTGTTATCCAGTAATATTGAGATAAAATTATTCTTAAAATTAGTATAAGGTACGCCACACGCTTTCCTGTAATTTCCTATTTTTTGAGGAATTGAATCTATGTCATTACTCCCTAATCCCCTAATCCTAAAGCTCTCTCCCAATAATTTAATGCAATTTTGAATAAAATTCGGATCATAACCTTGGTAATTACTTATTGAAGCTGTTATTCTTCCTAAACCCAGAGATTCGAATGATCTTCGATTGTTAGCAAATAAACTTTGTAAAATTTCATATTTTAGATTCAGTTTTATCTTTTGAAACAATGAATCATTTGTTAAAGAATTAAATGTAATATTTTCTTTATTAGCAAAATCAAAAATTTCATACCAATGACCAGAGATATCTTTTAAAATAGAAGCTTTAGGACCACCTGGATTAATCCCTTTCTTAAGTAATTTGATTGCAATTTTGTCGATAATTGAATCAATTGGAATACCTTTTTCGCTGACAGAATTAATTTGAGATTTAAAATTCGCCAATGATTCCGGGTTTTGGTTTTGTTCAAAAAAGTAATCTTCAATTTCTTCTTTAATATTGGTAAATTGAGGATTTTCGCGAATTAATTCCCGAAGTCTTTTTTTGTTCGTACTTTCTGGATTATCCAAAAGTGAATATAGTAAATCTACAATTTCATAAGTATCAAAACTTTTTAACAGGCATAGACGAATTATATCTTTGTAGTGATCTAATTCAATACCGGCAGCTAATTTGGCGGCAGACTGACGACTATCAGAAAACAGAACAAGTTTTGACGATTTGCTATTATTTTCTTTACGCAAGTTCCTCATCAATGCATCAGCCATGAGCTGGTTAACCTTTTGCACTCCTGTATAATGCCGATGAATAGGTGTTAATGTATTTAGATCATCTTCATTTATTTTCTGAACTGTGCCACAGGAGATACATTCATTAGGATATAATGGTCTATAATTTTCAGGCTTATTAAACTTGTAGGCGTTTCCATTTTGGAAATGATCTATTTTACCAGAATCTAACCAAAACTTTGATCTTGACCAATTGGACCTATTCGGTAAATCCTCAATGTTTTTGTTTAACAGAAATACACAATTTTCATATTTTTCGGAATCAATGCCTTTATCCAGGTGAAGTATTTTTTTGTTTGTTTCATTCCACCCATTGAAGTAAATTTCACCACATTGGCGACAAGTAAGTATTTCGAAAACCTTGGAACCACAGGTACATATTGATTGAGGTCTTTTATATAATTTGCCAATAGTCCGGTCACTATAGTTATATGTATCTTCAATTTCACTACATTGTTTGTTGGTACAAGCCCAAAGCCCGTCAACATTTCGGAAAAAATAATGCGCTCTCTGTGGTTGAATTGGGTTACCTTTTTCATCAACATAGCTAGTTAAAGCAACTAATATATTACTTAGGGTTGATATTTTTTCCTCAAGACTACCATCATAAAAGATCATATCCGCCACATAATCTAATTCCTTATTCTCCTTTTTATGAGAAGAAAAATAATTCTCTAAAATTTCTAAAATCTGTTGGTTTTCAAAAATGTCTTTTAGCCGTGGTGCATCATTTATATCTATATTTTGAAAATTATTTATCGACAGTTTTGTATGGTTGCTGTGTGGGATCTTTGTTTCATTATTGGTAATAATTTTGAATTTATCATCGTAGTCGTCCACATTGAAACCAAAGAATCCAGTGATAAATTTTTTTGTTCTTTCCGATTCTTGCATAGAGGCACTAGAACATAAAAATTGGATTTGAGGTGAATGAGGATGTAATTCTAGCCTCTGTAATAACAATCGAATCAGATATGCCACTTCGGTACCACTGGTACCTCTATAGGAATGCAACTCATCGATTACAATATGAAATATATTTTGTTCAGATTGCTTTAACCATTTCTTTGTCGCTTCGAAGATGGGTTGTTCATTTAAGCGGGTTAGCATGACATTAAGCATGCTGTAATTCGTAATTAACAGGTCTGGCGGACTAGCAATGATTGAAGGCCTATTCCAATATTCAATTTTGACATCCATATTCGGAATATCATATTGTAAATCCTTTAAATCTTGATTTTCTTCTATTTGTTTTTTTACATTTTCCCAATCTCTTTTATTTTCTTCATCTTTTTCATCATTTACTGTACTTCCTGTATATCTACCAAATGTGATATAATTGCTATTTAGGTTCTCATCAAAAAAATCGATGGTTTCTTTATTTGACAATGCCATTCTAAGCCGTCGCATTTGATCTTCAGCCAAGGCGTTTAATGGATAAAGAATTAGGCCTTTCATTGCATTCTGCGGAGCAATCTTCTTTTTTCCTTGTAAAATATTATATAGTACTGGCAGCAAGAAACATTCTGTTTTACCTGAACCAGTACCCGTAGTGACAATGATATTTTTTTTGTCATTTACAGCTGCCTGAATTGCATCGAATTGATGCTTGTATAATTTCCTCTCAATCCCATTATAATCTTCAAAAAGACCTGCCTTAGTGAATTTGACAAATAGCGGATCTAGTTTAAGCGTATCACACGTTTCAGTGATTGTTTTAAAATCCTTGTATTTGGCAGTTAATTCAATACTCGGGTATTTGGCGATCAAATCACCCTTTTCAAATAAACTTCTTCTTTCGTCTTCTAATTTTTTATTTGTAAACGGGAGACTTGTATCAATGTATTTTTGATATGTCTGTTTCAATTCATCCCAGATTTTTTTAGCATTATTCATAATTGATGTGGAGCTTATTTTTAAAATATTTTCTGTTTAAATAATCCAGGTCCAAATTGTCTATGTAATAACTGCTATCTGAAGGGAAATAACCCTTTTGAAGACAATGATTAATTCTCAACAATTTGATGATGTATTTAGGAACTGAAATGTATTTGAGGTGTATAATTTTTTCATTTTTATTATAGACAATCTTACCCGGGAAATCGATCTGTAAAAGTAATTTACAAGCTGCAACAAGTTCGAAATCGTTTCTGTGAAATGTAAAAACTTTATTATCGAGGTGAAGTTGGTATTTATAGAAATTTTTAGAGTAGATAATTTTGTGAAGTTGTTTATCTATTTTTGAATTATAGGTATCACTAAACTTATTTAGAAATGGATTAAAGGAAATTTTTGTTTTTTTTATCTCTTCTCCATCAATAGTAGTATTATCACCAAAAATATTTTCAAGAGGTGTCCAGGTATTTACAATTGATTTAAAATGAAAACTTTGTACTTCATCGTTTAATATGGGTTCTACAGGATATCCTTTTTTTAGAATTAATGCTCCTGCATCTTCGGCCAGAATAAACTGGCTGATCTTCTCTTTATATTCAAAATTCAGATTTACTGCATAATCATAAACCGTTCCTTTTAATATTGTAGTTTGAGTAAGTTCGTAGCTTTTATTTTTATTACTATCAATTACTCCATTTGTAAATAGGGTATAGAACGTGTTAATCTGTAAATCTCTTTCCACAAATTGGTCCAAAAAATCTTTGATCCTCCTGTAAGTCAAGGGAGATTTTTGGTAGATAAAAAAATCGTAAAGTAAATGATTATTGAGCATGTTGTATATCCTTGAATTTTATAGCTTTTGTCAAATGATTTTCAAGACCATTTCTTAAGGTTTTAAATTCTTTTAAATTTATTATTTGAATTTGTCCTTCTATTGATAAAACCTCGCTACTGAATGTGTCTTGAATATGCACACACTCAAGCAAGATGATTTTTAAATTATTTGGAAAAACATGATTGGTTCCGGGAAAGTGTTTTCGCTGCTTATTAAGTAATTCAATTAATGGCATTGCATAAATTTCAAATGAAGCGATGTTATAATTATTCAACACATAAAAGTGAGGGATATCCGGATTATTAATTGAAGATTGGACAATCTGTTTTATACCATTTTTGTACAGCGACTCATATTTTATCCAATCTATTTCCGCATTTTGAATATAGAGGTCAAAGGATCCAAAAATATTTATCCGATTAATAAATAACTCTAAATCATCAACCTTACAAATTTTACTTTTCTCAAGTGTTCTTAAAAAATTAAAAGTGAACTCTATTTCTTCGTCATCTATGTGCTTTATTGAAGAGAAATATTCAGTTAAAGAATGATCTAAAGCCTGATCTACTCTTTTGGATATTTTATCGTAAAAAGTCACGTCATCTGCCCCAGAGTTTACTGCTAAGGGTGCTTGAATCATGGTTTGTAATCTAATATTTTCAATTATTTCATTTTTCTTTGATTCCAGGTTGTTTACAATCACTTCCAGATCAGTTTTTTTATTTAGCAACTTCTGATTTTCTCGCATTAGATTGCTGATTTTTTCGTCTTCAATCTCCTTTTGATGTTTCAATTCCTGCCAATGATAATCTTTAAATTTTTCAAGATTATCATTGTAAATCTTATTAAAGACATTGGTCCAAGTTTTTTCCTCCTGAGATATTTTATATACTTCCTCTGCTGTATATTGGATGTTTCCTATTATGCTTTGGATGCGCTGAATCCTATTTTTTTGCAACTGATCATCTTCAATATTTATTTTGGTAAATAAATCTCTCAAGCGATTTATATCTTCGCTGTTTCTTGTAGTTGACGGGTTTAGTAATGTTTTTAAATAATCCAATAATTGTTTTGGCGACATGCAATCGATAGTTGCAAGCTTCAAAGAAGGAACTTTGATCAAATACTTAATTTCAGTATCAGGATTGAAATAATAATCATCCGTACTTAATTCATATTTATTAATTTGCTTAGATTCCTTTGGCTGTATCTTCCCTGCTATTATTTTCAACGGGCCATAAATAAAAGATAAGTCTGTCAAATAAAAATCGGAGTTAATTTCTTTTGCATTTTCTCTTATCTCATTTAATGAATTACTTTCTACATTTAGGAAATCATTTTCTAATTCAAGATAAGAAATATCGTAGATTCTATTTAAAACATCAACTTTATCATGAATTATTTTATCATTTCTTATCGATTCTTGATCTTTTGAATGTTCTTTGTATCTGATCCTAACAAAATCACCTTCCTTTAAATTGGGAGTCTTGAAAATGATTCCTGAATAGACTTCCAGTTTATTTGAAAATAAATTTTTAATTTCTTCTTCTTTCTCTGTATTCGCGGATTTAAAATCAACCCTCATAATTTTTATGAAACCGTCATTCGAAGTTTCAGAATTTCGTCTGACAAACCCATATAAAAATTTAATTTCTTCCATGCTTATATTGATTAAGTGATTTAAGAATTAGATTATCGGAATCTACTTTTTTATTCTTTACAAGAATGTCTCTGATATTTGCGACTGAAATACTCCGTTCCGTCAAGGAATGGAATAAAACCCCGTGAATACCATTCTCATTATTTGAATATCGTAAAGTCGAAGTATTTAATTTATCGTAATTTGATTTTAAAATATGCAGTAAAGGATCTACTGCTACAACATCAAATTTGTAGTTTGTAAAATTATTTCCAATGAATATTTCATAAGATCCAATGCTCAAATCTATTAATGCGGTTTGATCCGTTTCAGAACTTAAAGCTATGGCTTCTAAAATATTGCCTGAAACTATTTTATGTAATTTCAATTCTTTCAAAAAATCAACATTGATTTTAATATTTATATCGTAACCTTTTAAATAAATTCGTTTTCTGAAATCTATTCTCTTTCCAGATACAGACAAAGGACTGATAATTATATTTTCTGTTTTCTCATGGAAAAATTTAAAGATTCTTTCGTCAATGAAAGTTGTTAATACATAAGAAAAATCAGAGCCTTCAATCTGCTTATAAATGAGATTGAATTTATTTTCCAATATATGTTTGATATCGCTTTCTGAATGAGAGATAATAAAATACTCCTGGTTAAGCGTAACATAAGTTGTATACTCAAAAATGGAAGAATTTGAATTTATGCTTTCAAAAAGAAATGCTTCTGTTTCATTTAACACACTTAAATTAATAATTTTTTCAATCGTCACAGGATCCTGATTATCAGTTTCGCTTAGGTATAATTCAAGCATTTCGTCCTCGGGATCGTGATAAACATAAAATGCAAATTGAAAATCATTGTTTATGCTCTTACGTTTGAAGTATCTTTTCTGAATTTCTAACTTCAAAGTGTTTTGCCACTCTTTGGAAAGGTAGTAATTGTATAGCTGCTTGATTAGGATCTTATAGTCTTTCGTTCTTTGATTGATTGACACATTGTATCTAATCAATAATTTATTAAAATACACTTGATTATTTGATACTACATATGTGTTGAAATACTTTTCAAATGAATAAACATCACTATTCATTTGATCGTCAAAAGCTGTTAATAAAGATCTAAATCCTTTTAAATCTTCCTTGTTGAAAATGACTTGCGATCTAGGATATTGTGTGTATCGTCCGGCGCCAGATCTCTCAGATGGAATATTAATTATTATATTATCTTTTTTCAGAAACTCTCTTGCGTGTTTCCATATTTTGTCTTGTGTACTTGTTTGTCCTTCACCATATTTATCTTTTTCATTTGGAGTGACAATGTTTAGGAGTTTAATTAATCTAGCCCTATATTCGTTTTTAGAATTAATGTTGTCATTTTCCATCAAATAGGCTGCATAACATTGTAGCGCTATAATACCGAATACTTTTATTATTGCATTTTCAGATTTATCAGTTTTAAGAAAATAGGACCAATCATTATTTATTTCACTAAAAATAATTGGGTCTTGCGCATTATCTCGACCAAGAAATTCATCAATGTCACTAGGGGGAATAAAAAGAGAACCATACTCACTGTCTTTGTTGTGATGTATGTAATAATTATAGCACCATCGATTAAATTCTGTGTATGTAATCATAGCTTAATTATTTTTCAAATAAGAACCTTAAATCAACTTATTACATAAAATTACGATAGTCATATGTTCGTCCTTCGAAACGATTTAATAACCATCCAATTCGTGCGATTTCATTCGAAGTCTGAATCGTTGCAGGTAATTTTGAATACAAGTCAAAACTGTTCCAATTCATTTTCGTTAATCCAAGGATTTCATGTGCAATCGTGTTGATATTGGTCAAACCGTGATGTTTGTGAATTTTAATAGGAATAGGAATTCCCTTTCCTCCTTGAAAATAACTATTTCTCTCAGCTCTAACTGATGGAACTATTCCATGAGTCCACAGTAACGCAGTATAACTGTCAATTAGAAAGCAAGAACCTCGAGACAACGGAAATGCATTGGGTTTAATTTCTTGTTGATTAGCGAACATTGCTGCAAACCTAGCATCAGGTTCATAATTTATTTCAATCAAATCAATTTGTTTAATTCCCGTTTTTCCTAGACTATCTACAATTCCTCTAATTTCGTCAGGTTTGAAATGTGTTCTTTTATGAACGACTACTCTTTTTGGAATTTCTCCAGTAGCATTCAAAAATAATTCCCGAATCATTGCACCAAATTTATATGCGTCTTGATATGAAAGATAAGGATTACTTTGGCTATCAAATGTACAATCGTCAACTTTTGACAGTCTATATTTTAATCCTTGTCCCAGTGAATTATAAATGTGACTGCACCCCAAAACAACTTTATCTCGGCCGTTACGTTTGTTTACACTATATCCTAAACCAACAAATGCCGTATCAGCCTGTAACTCCTTTAAGACCCATGGTGTTCGATACGATTTTACATAAAATGATAATGATAGCCACCAATTCATTTGACACACCATACTATCAGCAAGCGTTTTCTCTTGTATAAACTGTGTTGCTATTTGCTTTTGAGCTGCATAAGCTTTTATATAATCATGCAGATCGAATTTTTCATTATCAGTTTCTACATCTGTGATACCGTTCCAATCTGTGGGAATGAATATGATTATAACTGTTTTCTTACGCATAGCTTCCAATTGATCAATTGTTCTTTTAATTGTATCAGCGAGTGCAGTTGCAGTTTGCAAAACAGATTCATGAGCTTGCGGCACAGAGCAGTCCTTCCAAAATTCACTTGTTGGATCCGGAATATTCAATGGAATACCGTAAGCCTGCATAAATCCAGGGTAGTCTAATAAATAATCAGGATTGTTTCTTCCTGCTTCGGCAGAAGTATTCAACCTACCTAAAAATGAGAAAAGTGCTTGGCTTTTATTTGTAGGACAAATTACAGCAAGATTTATTTCTGGTTCGAAAACATTCCCATTTAGCGAATAATCGTATGGTTTATTATTCTTTAACCCTCGCATTGGATGGAAATCATGGAATATTTCCCCTGGGAGATTACCCGAAAATTCAAGATTAGGTTCAGCATATTGAATACCCGAATGAATTATTTTTCTTTGAGGAAAATTTGTAGGTAATCCAATACGATATCGAGGTGTACTATTTTTCATTAATGCAGCATACATAGTATCTGCACTTATTGAAAATTTGAACCCATTTCCACTTTCTATTGGATAGTCAAATTGTAAGTTTTGTTCTTGAGGAAAGAAGATACTTATCCATTTTTGGATTTGTTCATTAAATTTAACATTCGGTTGACCCTTTAATAAAATTTCGTGATAGGATTTCCCTATTTCAAAATTGATTGATCTTGGAATTTCTTCATCCGAGATAATTTGAAAAGTAGGATTTAGACTTAAGTATGCAAATGGTTTTGCTGAATAAATATTTTTGTCAAAAAACAATCCTATTTCAACAGCATCATGAACATGATACGTAACATTGCCTTTGGTAACATCATGATGAGCGGTACTCCAAATTCTATTTCTTCCATTATTATCAAATCCAAATTGCTCACTCAATCCTTTAAGGATGGTTGTAAGGTAAAGACTTTTAAAGGATGCACCTTCCTTAATTTCTTTAAATGTGACAGGAGTTCGCCTTATATCCCCTTTTATTATCCCCGAAAATATTTCGCGAATGTCCCCCTGATTGCCGAAGCAATATAAACAGCCCTTTATGGGTACAGCAGTAACATTCTTATCTGCTGTTAACTCTCTAATTGTTTGCCAAACTTTAACATTCTCTGGGAAAGTTGCCTCAACCTGAAACAATTCTCTTGGCAAAACAATAGGAAAAAGATTGCTTCTCAAAAGTAAATTTCTCTCTGTTACGTCCATTGTGAAAGGTGTCCTTTGATCCTTGTCATCACGAGCAACACTTAATTGATCCTCAATGGTTTTTTGAAATGAATCGTCATTTTCATAGCAAGTTTTAGCAATATGAATCATTGTAGAGTCAAATCCTTCAGTTGGAACATAAAACCCATTTCTTCCTTTTGATTTGATATAAGTTAGTAAATTCTCAACATCTTCATTCATAGTATGACCATATCCACACCAAAACAACATTCCACCTCCAGCTTCAGAATATGCCTCTTTTAAGGCGTTCATCAATGATAAATCCCTACCACTATATCCTAAAACTATCAAGTGCTTATCGTATAAATGTTGTTTTAATGATTTTACAAATGCATCATGTTGGTTATCCAATTCTTCACTTGTGTTTTTTAAAGGTCCGTATTTAAAATCCCCATGTAAGGCTACGCATAGTAGTTCAGAGTTACTAGATGGTCTGTGGATATAATCTGCATTTCCTAGAGAAATAGGAATGGGTGTAATGCCACTCTGGTGTGCTGCTTTTTCAACTAGTCCATCAAAATTTGTTGTAAAAACAGACTTAATCATTCCTTTTCCTGCTAATGTGCATAGTATCTTGTAACCAATATAGGGCTCTCTTCCTTTACAAATATTATCAAAATACTTTCTTCTGGTTTCCTCAATTGGATAGGCCGAATTTGCAAAATAAGAATATTCTTCTTTGCTATTTTCTGCAGGATAGATACCTTCAGTATCTAACCATTTTTGGAGAGCTCGTTGGACCGTTTCGGATGTAAAGGGTGTATATTGTTTGGTTAGTCCTGGATTTTTAGTAATAAATATATTACGTTTCCATTCCCATATACAATCTGTTGCTGATTGTACATTTGATGTAATTGAAGCACCAGCGCCTATTAAAATTGCATGGTTTGTATCAGTGTTTTCCTTGATTGTTCTCAAGAATGCATCGTAGGGTAATTCTAATTCCATTCGATTGTAAATTTATTTTTCTAGTAGACACTGAGTTAAACCAAGCTTAGCTGCTTCTGTGGTCGTGCTGCTTTTAATTG
>JBBALI010000024.1:0-58280 GCA_040403095.1 Crocinitomicaceae bacterium | reverse complement strand
TGAATTTGATATTTGGGGTCTTTTGTTCTGACATTTTCATCTCACTATTAAGTTAATATTTACTTCTGTTGCTCACGAAATATTTTCAAAAGCCAGGGTGTTAGGATAATCAATAATAAGGTTGCGCCCATCATCAAATAAAAATTCAACATAAAAAAGGATGCTTTGTCTTCGTATTGGTCCCATAAAGAAGCTATAACTCCACTCAATTTATTTCCAATTGAAGTAGAAATAAACCACGCACCCATCATTAAGGCGGTTAATCTAGCTGGTGACAATTTAGAAACCATAGACAATCCGATTGGTGATAAACACAACTCACCGACCGTAATTACACCATAAGCTGCAAAAAACCACCAATAACTCGATTTTATTTCTCCGTTGACTGAAGAATTAACAGCTGCGACCATCACCAAACAAGAAAGACCTGTGATAAATAATCCCAAAACAAATTTGATAGGAATCGAAGGTTCTAATTTTCTAAAACGCAGAAACCTGAAAATCCCGACAATTAGAGGAGTTAAAATAATTACCCAAAAAGGATTCACAGATTGAAAAATATTGGTGTTAAAAACAGCGACTTGATCACCTTCTTTTAATTTATCGACTCCTTGATAATTTTTAAAATAGCTAGGATATTGAATCTTCTTCTCCCCTTCAATTTTGCGAAAGTGTTTGTCTAAAACTTGCTCAGGTTCTTTTGATTTTTCATATTTCACAACATCCGCTAAACTCATATTTTTCAAACCTGAACTTATGGTTTTAGGAACATCTCTATTGGTGTAATTATTCGCCCATGTATTCAAGACAGTTCCATTCTGTTTGAAAATCGCCCAAAAAGGAATCACAGCCAAACAAACAACTAAAATCGCACTCACTACTCTTCTTTCATTTTTTGGTGCTGTAAAAAGAATGTATCCAAAAAAGAAAATTACAGGAATACACGCAAAAAGAAATGCATCTGTTACATCATCTTTCACTAGAAAGGAATGTGTGTTTGTTTCAGAAGGAACGCCGTTAATGAAATAGCCAACAACCGCAAAAATCAAAGCTGGAACGATTACAATCAATAAATCTTTCCACCAAGCCTTTTCGCCTGGAACTGCGACTTTTTTAACATCACCCGTTAGATAATGTTTGTTTCCCATCATAAACACTACCACTCCCACAAACATTCCAATTCCTGCACCAACGAAAGCAACCGAATATCCATATTTGTTTATCAAAAAAGCTGAAACAATATTGCAAATAAATGCTCCAATGTTAATTCCCATGTAGAAAATATTGTATCCCTCATCCTTTTGACCTCGGAGTTCATCTGTATTGTATAAATTACCTAAAAGAGTAGAAATATTTGGTTTAAACAGTCCATTACCTAGAACGACCAATAACATTCCAGAGTACAGCATTCCAAATGAATGAATTCCCATCATGCAGTAACCAATTCCCATCATTATTCCACCAACAACAATCGGAAATCGATAACCCAAAACTCTATCGGCAAGTAAGCCACCAATAAAAGGCGTGAAAAATACCAACGCAATGAAAGTCCCATACAAACTGGCAGACTCTGCTTCTGACATTTCAAATCCCTGATTGGCATCTTTCAAATACAAGGTGAAAATTCCAATCATTAAATAATAACCGAACCTTTCCCACATTTCAGTGAAAAACAAATAAGGCAATGCTTGAGGATGTTTGCGATCTTTAGCCATAATTCTGAAAAATAATCTAATTAGTTGTTTGATACAAAAAAAGCAGCCCGCTTTTCATTGGACTGCTTCAAAAATATGAATTTATAAATTAACGCACACCATGCATCATTTTCAATAATCTTTTGGAAAGCAAGAATAATACAACCGATGCTCCTCCCGCCATGAATACGAAAATCATGAAGAAATTGTACAAGTTTTCAATTTTCATACCTAAGAACATTGGTTTCTTTGGTTTCAAATTCCAAACTTCAAAGGTGTTTGTATCTGGTTTACCTTTCTTACCAACTACATTTTTTAATACAAATAAAGTGTTTCCATCTTTACTCAAAAAGTGCACAAATGCAAACTTAGGCTCAGAACCAACAATTTGTTTCAGGTGAAATTTAGAAACTTCATTTTTAGAAACAGCAGTAGGCTTGATTTCCAACAAAGAATCAGCTTTCTCTTTTTCATTCGAACCAAAAAGATTTACCATCACTTGTTTCCCGAAACTTAACTCTTTAGGTTTTTCAAAACCATCAGAAACCAATTTGATATCAGCTACTGAATTAGGAAACGCTTTAGCCATCGCAACAACATAATTGCTATCTAATGTTACGTTTTTTGTCAATGTGGTGTCCATTGAATTAAACATGAATTTTGTTGCAGGAACACTTGTTTCCATGTGCACCTCTTCCGGATACAATGAACTCAAATCACCTGCAAATTTATTCGCAGTTGCTGTGGACAAGAACCAAACACCCATTAATAAAGAAGCAAAACGAACTGGCGCTAACTTTACAACCATCGATAATCCAATCGGCGACAAACACAATTCACCAAATGTATGAACCGTATAAAGTGTTACCAACCAAAACATACTTACTTTCAATGCTGGATCTAAATCTTTCACACCCATTGCAATAATCAAATAACCAACAGCCAATAAGAATAAACCCAACGCTTGTTTTACAGGAGAAGAAGGTTCTCTGTCTTTTTTTCCTAAACGAGTCCAAATAATTGCAAAAATTGGAGCAAAAATTACAATCGCTACCGCATTGATACTTTGGAAATAAGAAGAAGGAATTTCAGACCCAAATAAGCTTCTATCTGTTTGCTCTTGTGCAAAATAAGTTAGAGAAGCACCAGCTTGTTCGAAAGCTGACCAGAAGAAAATAACGAAAAATGCAATGATGAAAATTACCCAGATTTTTTGTTTCTCAACTGAAGTCAAACTTTTATCAGTAATAATAGATGCAGGTGCAATGATACAAGCAGTGTAAATAAAAGCTCCAATCAAATCAAATCCTAGTAAACCTTTGAAAACAGTGAACAACAACAATGAAATTACTGCCCAAGTCAACATTTGTTTAACATTCAATTTTTTCTTTTCACCAACTGGTTTTGCAACTTTCTTTGGAGTGGTTCCAATCGCTTCTCCCGTTGGAGAAACAACGTATTTGTTTTTCAAAAGTTCAAAAGAAATAATACTGATAATCATACCAATACAAGCAGCTAAGAATCCCCATTTGAATGCAGCAGGCACAACCAATCCATCTTGGTCATACACTTCACCTAAAGTACCACAAACCAGTGGCGCAATAAATGCACCTAAATTGATTCCCATGTAGAAAATGGTGAAAGCTGAATCGACTCTTTTATCTCCTTCAGGATACAACTGACCAACCATCGTAGAGATATTTGGTTTGAAAAATCCATTTCCGAAAATCAAAAATCCTAATCCTGTAAACATCATTGTGGTCGCAAAACCTACTTCAGTGTAAAAACTTCCAGCCAAGAACATGAAAAATTGTCCTATCGCCATCATCACACCTCCAATGAAAATAGACCTTCTATTTCCCCAATATCTATCAGCTACATAACCTCCAATTAATGGTGTCAAATAAACTAATCCCGTGTAATTTCCGTAAACGGTTGATGACAATGATTTATCAAACATCAACGCATTGACCATAAATAAAGTGAAAATTGCACGCATACCGTAGTAGCTGAACCTTTCCCACATTTCTGTAAAGAACAACAGATATAATCCTTTTGGATGACCTTTTTGTACAGATGATTCCATAATTTATTTAATAGTTTAAGCCGTGAAAGTAAAAAAAAAATCCCAATATTGCCTTTTTGATACTTTTTCTTTCGCAAATGTTCGTCAACATACACACTCATTTTGAACAATCTGATGGAATTTTCATTTTAAATGGAAAAATCCAAAATGATTTAACTGTATTGTATTCTTTTGGAATTCATCCCAATGAAGCATTAATTCATCATTTAAACTTTGAGAAGTTCGAAAACGAGATAAGTCAACCAAACTGTGTTGCCATTGGCGAATGTGGTTTAGATAAAAACATATCTGCTCCATTGGAAACACAAATTTCACTTTTCAAAAAGCAAATTGAACTTTCAGAAATATCTGAACTTCCACTAATCATTCATTGTGTGAAAGCTTGGAATGAAATTTTAGCGATAAAAAAAGAATTAAAGCCCAAACAAACATGGATTTATCATGGATTTCGCAAATCAAATTTGACTGAAAATGTATTGGATTCAGGTTGCTTCATCAGCATCGGAACTGCGATTATTTACGACCAAAAACTTCAGCAAGCCATTCAAAATACTCCATTAGAAAAATTATTTCTAG
The DNA here is from genome assembly GCA_040403095.1 of Crocinitomicaceae bacterium. Classification (GTDB taxonomy): domain Bacteria; phylum Bacteroidota; class Bacteroidia; order Flavobacteriales_D; family Crocinitomicaceae; genus JAQVCM01. The sequence continues at coordinate 53,924 of JBBALI010000024.1, read as the reverse complement.
AAACAGATAATGACACATCACACTCAATTCAAGAAGTTTATGAATCCGTTGCTAGATTAAAAAATATTTCGATTGAAGAACTTCAAGCACAAATATTGAAAAACTTTGCAATGGTTTTTAAAAAAGTATAGTCGCATACAACTTTGTAAATTTCAAAATTGAAGTACTTTTGCAAAAAAAATAAATAATGGGTAATTGGCTGGAGCGCACAGAATTGTTGATTGGAACTGAAAATCAAGAAAAACTTAAAAATGCGCATGTTTTAATCGTTGGACTTGGAGGAATTGGTTCTTTCGCTGGTGAATTTATTGCTAGAGCGGGAATTGGAAAAATTACCTTGATTGATGGCGATTGCTTCGACGAAACAAATAAAAACAGACAATTGACTGCACTAGATTCAACCATCGGCAAAAACAAAGCAGTTGTGTTAGCTGAGCGAATCAAAGACATAAATCCTGATGTTGAACTGGTTGTGATTGAAGAATTTGTTATTCCTGCGCGCGTTTGGGAGATTTTGCAAGAATCAAAACCCGATTATGTGATGGATTGCATTGATTCTGTTACTCCAAAACTTGAATGGATTATTGCCTGCAAAAGACTAAAAATCAAAATCATTTCTCACCTTGGAGCTGGTGGAAAAGCAGATCCTTCTAAAGTTCAAGTGGCATTACTTGGAAATACAAATAATTGCAAATTAGCACTACACCTCAAAAAAAGATTGAAAAAGAAAAACATTGATTACAAAAGAATCAAAACTGTTTTTTCTTCTGAAATACAATTGAAATCTGCGCTAAAAATGACAGATGGAAGTAATTTCAAACGCTCATTTTACGGAACTGTTAGCTACATGCCCGGATTATTTGGACTATACGGTGCTGCTGAAGTCATAAGACATTTACAGAAAAAACAAGATTAATTCTGCACACAAATTCTTTCAATAAACTCAGAATTTAAAGCGACTAATTTTACTAAATAAATCCCATTTTCAAGTTCAATTGGAAACTCAATTTCATTGGAGTTTACTTTTTTTGCTTCAATCAATTTACCAGAAATATCAAGAATTTCGATACTTTGAATTGGAACTTCTGCGTGAATCATCATGCAATTTTTCAACGGATTTGGATAAATCTTCACATTTTCACTGACTTTTTCTTCCTCAATTCCTAAAATATATGACGCTTTCCAAGTTTCCTTTAGTCTTGCCATTGCAGAAACTCCTGTTGAAAGATAAAATTCAGCGTTTGCAGCAAATGAAACGCCACCTCTTCTCGCTTCCGCTGGAAAATTTGTTAACGTTGCTGTTTCCCATGTTTCCAAATCAATCCTTAAAAACTGATTAGAATATGACTGATTTTCTAACATTCCGCCGTAAATAAATCCAAACTTGCCAATTTGAGAAAATGTAGAATAAGTTGTAGGTGCTACATTTACTTGACTGATGATCTGCCAAGTATCAGAAACTGGTAAATATTGATAAAAACCAGTGTTCATATTTCCTCCGTTTAACTTTCCAAGACCAATAATTCCAGCATTATTCCAAGAAAAACCAACTCCTCTCCAAATACCATCTATGGGAAGATTCGCTTTTTGAAACCATTGTTCTTGAATAAAATCAAACGCCCACACTTCGTTTGAAATTGATCCTCCGTCAGTTTTACCTCCAACAATATAAACTGTATCGTCAATCAAAAAACTTACTGCACCTGCCCTTCCTGAAGAAGGTAAATCTGGCAGGGAAATCCATGTATTATTGACAGGATCAAACTTCCAAAAGTCATTTAAATAAGTAGGATTTGAATTAATTCCTCCAAAAACATATCCAAAACCTTGGTGTGAAAATCCATTTGCGTACTGTCTTTCTTCTCCAAAAGGCAAACTAATTCCATTTGACCAAGTTTCCGTATTTAAATCAAAAATCTTAAAATCTGAAGTACAACTAAAACCTGCATTCATGCCTAACCCGCAGTATACTTGGCTACTAATTTTGAATACTGAAGCATCATCTCTCGAATCGCCCGTAAAATCAGATATTTGGTTCCAATTTTGTGCATTCAAGTCTAAAAATAGGCAACTTATACAAATCGACAAAAGTATTTTCATGCAAGTGACAACGTTTAAATGTGATTTAAATTATTCAAAAGCAGACAAACTGAAACAAAAAATCCCACATAATCCACTTTTAAAGACTCAACCAATCAATTTTCCTTAATTTTGTAGATTCACGTTGAATTAAAAACTTAATTATGTCTGTTCACAAAAATGTAAAACGCGTAACTACGAACGTATTGCAAGAAATGAAAAATGCTGGTCACAAAATTTCTATGCTTACTGGTTACGACTTTTCAATGGCTCGAATCATTGATGCTGCTGGAATTGATGTGATTTTGGTTGGAGATTCAGCGTCCAATGTAATGGCTGGGCACGAAACAACTTTGCCTATAACTTTGGATCAAATGATTTACCACGCTTCATCCGTTGTTCGTGCAGTAGATCGCGCGTTGGTTGTGGTTGACATGCCTTTCGGATCTTATCAAGGAAATTCCAAAGAAGCGCTTTCAAATGCCATCAAAATCATGAAAGAATCTGGTGGACACGCTGTGAAATTGGAAGGTGGACAAGAAATTTTAGAATCCATCAAACGCATTTTGACCGCTGGAATTCCGGTAATGGGACATTTAGGTTTGACACCACAGTCGATTTATAAATTCGGAACTTACGTGGTGAGAGCCAAGGAGGAAGACGAAGCGCAACGTTTGATTGAAGATGCGATTGCATTGGAAGCCGCTGGATGTTTCGCTATCGTTTTGGAAAAAATTCCCGCTTCATTGGCTACAAAAGTTGCGCAAACAGTTTCTATTCCAATCATTGGTATCGGCGCAGGAAATGGCGTTGATGGACAAGTATTGGTTGTACACGATATGCTTGGAATCAACAACGAATTCAGCCCTAGATTTTTGAGAAAATACAACAACTTGTATGACCAAATGAAACAGTCTTTTGAAGATTATATCAAAGATGTAAAGTCTGGTGATTTTCCGAATGAAAGTGAGCAGTATTAAATTGATATTCAATATGTTGATTTTTTTGTAATAAATACAATAACTATTCTATAAATATTTTTTTGAAAAATTGATTAAGTTCGATTCGTTTTAAAAGAAATTCTGCTATATTCGTTGACGAAACTTTTAATTCAATCTGACTTTGGAGCGTTTTATAAATATTCTGATTATCGACGACAATTTGACCAACCAAAGGGGATTGAAAGAAATCTTAAATGGAAGCGGTAACAATGTGTTGATGGCAACTTCAGTTTATCAAGCGCTGGCTATTCTCAAACAAAAAGAAGTCGGAATTTTATTAATTAACATTGATTCACCATTTTTTGGCGGAATTGAATTGTTACAATCACTCAAAGAAGCAAGTACAGTCAAGAATGTTTACAAAATCGTTCTCACTGAGAATTCTCAATCTGGTTCCAATTTGGTAAAGGGATTGAATGAAGGTGCGATTGATTTTATCCAAAAACCATTTAACCCAAATTTAGTCAAAGCAAAAATAGAAGTTTACAAATCGCTTTATTACAAAGATCAACGAATTGGTCAATTACTTGAAAACATTTTCCCAGAAAAAGTACTTTCAGATTTAAATACCAATGGGAAATTTTCTCCCAAAAGGGTTGAAAACGGGGTAGTTTTATTTACTGATTTTGTCGGCTTTTCTCAAAAATCTCGCGCCATCAGTCCCTTGAAATTATTGAAGAAATTAGAATTCTATTTTACCAAATTTGACGAAATCACTGAACGGTACAAATTGGAAAAAATAAAAACCATCGGAGATTCGTATATGGCTTTGGCGGGAGTAACCGAAAATGCGCCTCAACCTGAAATTCGAGCGTGCTTAGCAGCCATTGAGATGCGCAATTTCATGATCAACGAAAGAGAAGTTGGACTTGCAATGAACAAAGAATTCTGGGAAGTTAGAATTGGAATCCATGCAGGACCATTGGTTGCAGGAATTATCGGAACCAAAAAATTCAGTTTTGATGTTTGGGGAGATACGGTAAACATTGCTTCTCGTGCAGAACAAGAATCTGAACCTGATAAAATTCTCATCACTCAAAAAGTGTTCAAAACCATTCAAGATTATTTTGAAACCACTTTCCATGGGAATGTCGAAATCAAAAAGCGCGGAGGAACAGAAGAAATGTTTTTTTTGGATTTAATCAAAGACGAATATTGCTTGTATAATGAAGGAAAAGTTCCCAATAAATATATTCTTCAAATGTGCGATTTACCAACAGTTGATTTTCAGCACATGCAAAAGGATATTTTTAATAAATTAAAGTCTTCTTTGCCTGATGAATTGATTTACCACGATTTACAACACACAGCAAATGTTGAAAAAGCCGCCGTTCGATTTGCTAAATTGGAAGGACTTTCTGATCATGATTTGATGTTATTGAGAACAGCAGTTTATTACCACGACGCTGGTTTTTTGGTTACATACCATAATAATGAAACGTTTGGAATGAAATTGGCGGAAAACAATCTCCCTAAATTTGGTTATTCACAGACTGAAATAAATATCATCACCAAAATAATTGCTGCAACAAAACACGGCGTGAAGCCTGAAACAATGTTGGAAAAAATCATGTGCGATGCAGACCATGATTATTTCGGTCGCGCAGATTATGCCAACGTTTCTAAAAAATTGAGAACCGAATTGGAAAATATCGGTGAATCAATGACCGATTTAGAATGGATTGATTTTCAATTAAATTACATAGAAATTGAACACGAATATTATACTGAAACTGCAAGAAACATTCGTGAATACGGCAAAAAAGCAAGGATTCAAGAATTGAAAGCAGAAAGAAATCGATTACTGCAAGAAGGAAATGACGACAATCAAATGAATTGAAAATCGATTCTCAAAAAGTCGGAGTCAATAAATCCAAAACAGCCAAACTTTTCTCATTTTCACTTTTTTTGTCTTTCTCAAATTCAGCTCCTGCATAAATTCCATCCGAATGTGCCCAAGTGAACTTTTGAGTCGGCACGCTACCTGTAGCTGATAGTGTCACAGAAGTTGGCGAACAAAGTGCTGCATTTATTGAAGTCGCGCTAAAAGAAATTTTGTCAGATACAGCAACTTCTCCAGCCACATCCTCGATTTTAACCTCATCCATCTGAGCAAGTTGAATGTTCAATTGTTCAACTTTTTGTTGATTTTTTTGAGTGAAAATCGGACTTTGAACTTTGATCTCAACCATTTCATTTTGCTTATTTTCAACGTTAGCAGTTGATTTAGAATCTTGCGTTTTTGCCTTCTCTTCTAATTTTGCAAATTGATTTTCAGTTACATCTTGTTTCCCAACAAAAGGCAAAACCGACAGCGACAAAATAAGCAATGCGGCAACGCGAACAAGCGGTTTTTGGTGGAACTTTTTCTCTGGCGCATAAACCGTTAACCAAAGCGAATTGTACCACAAAACACCTTTATTTTGGTACGTTTGATAGAAAAGTGCATCCAAACTTTCTTTGGTGCTTTCAGCTGGTGAATCAAAATTGGCAGTTTCTTGCGCGTAATTTTCGACCGCAAAGAAAAAGTGTTTCATCTGCAAAAACTCTTCTTCAGATGGACAAATATCCTGAATTTGCGCTTTTTCCGAAGCACTCAACTCATCATATTCTTTGCTTAAAATATATTCTAGGTCGTCTGTTTGCATGACTATCTATTTAAAATGGGATTAAATTCTTTGAGACTTTCAGCCAAATATTTGGTCGCATAGAACAACCGTGATTTGATTGTACCTTCATTTGCCGACAAAACTTCCGCAATTTCTTTGATCGACAACCCTTCCAAATGCCTCAATTTAAAAACTTCACTGTGTTTGATATCTAATTGTTCAATGTGGTGTTCAAATGCTTTTCCAAAAAACTGATCTTGCACTTCATTCATCACATCGGTTTGATGATCTTTGATTACAAAATGTTCGTCCAAGCCGTTGGAAGTTCCTTTCCTAACTTCTTGCTTTTTGTATTCATTCTTGCACATGTTATTCGCAACAGAGAAAAACCATGTTTTAAACGAACGTGATGCATCAAACGAAGCTGGATTTTTGATGATTTTCGCAAACAAATCGTGTACAAAATCTTCCGCTTTTTCGGCGTCGTTCCACAACATGCGCTTGAAATAACCTTTCATCATTTTAGCATAGCGTATATATAGTTCGTCGAAAGCCAACTTGTCCCCTTTTTCGAGGAAAGCCATCAGCTTTTCGTCCGACATCTCTGTATATTTGTTCGCTATTCTCATCAATTATTTTCCCAATATTGTTTGAATTTGTTTCAATTTATTGGTCTGAATTCCAATTTTTTCAATCGCCTTATCTATTGGTGGAATTTCATTTTTCTTATTTTGCTTTTCATACAAATCTCTCAAGTAAAAAAGCATGGGCAAATAATTCGCTGTCAATTGCTTTCCTTTCTCGGTATGCACACTTTCAAACGCTTTTGACTGATTGATTTTTTTCCAAATTTGCTGATTTTCTGAAAAGTTATTTTTAGATAAATCCTTAAAAACATATACCAATCCTTGAACTTCTAATTGATTGATTTGAGGTTGCAAGTATGGTTTTGGAAAAGTCAAACTTAAATTCAAATTTTTCGATTGGTTTTGTGCACAGAAATCTTGGAAAAACTGCACGTCCACCACTTGTGAATTTGGCATTTGAAAACCATCTTTTTGCAATGAATCGCGATATACTTTGCTCTGCATCAAATCCAAAGAAACGATTTTGATATCTTTCCTGACGTTGTTATTTTGTTGCAAATACAAACTTCCAAAAGCGTCGTCAAAACCATGGGTTAACAAAACTCCATTGGTCGAAACACTATTTAACAAAGCGTTATCATAAGTCAAAACATCTGCTTCAATTTTTCCCATTTGCACCAATTGTGAAAGTTCTTTGGTTGAAGCACTTGTATCTGAAATAATCGTATGATATGCAGCCATTTGAACAATCACATCGCTGTTGGTTGGTTTCAATTCTTTGGCTTTTTCTAGATGCGAAATCAAATCCAAATTATAATTTCCAGCAGCATAAGTAAAATAATGGTATTCAAAAGATTCTGGAGCATTGAGTTTGTAGTAATCAATCGCTGTATTCATCTCTGCTTGTTGCTCCAAGGTTGGTGTTCTAGAAGTGATTTGCGTTGCTGCCAATTTCTTGTTTTTCAAAAATGAAGTGGTGGTTTTCATTTCGATTTGCTTCGAATTGGCACTTTTCTCAGAAGTAACCGTTTTTTTCAAAGTTACTTCCTCCAAATCATCTATTTTTTCTTCAGGCACAGAAGATGGCGCGATGATTATCTCTTCCTTTGAATTTGTTGCGTTCGAATTATTGTTTTGAATCGTAGTATTGGTATTCGCTTGCGCAAATACAAGATTTGTAAGTCCAAAAATCGAAATAAATAACAGCAGAAATTTCATAAAAACTGTATTGAATTGCGTCTTTGTACAATTCGAATCAACATTCGTTCAAATGTAAGACCAAAAAAAATGAAAAAAGTTGGTTGAAATTTAAGATTCAGCCGCAAATAAAAATTTATTCGGACTTACCAAGTTGGTTTTCACCGCATACATCACGATTCCCGCTGTATTTTTCACGCCCAATTTCGCCATGATATTTTTGCGATGTGTGTTGATTGTGTGATTACTCAAAAATAATATTTCCGCAATTTGTGCATTCGTTTGTCCTTCTGCGATGAAAATGATAATTTCATTTTCTCTTTCTGACAACAAAACTGGTTCACAGGAAAAAGATTCAAAATCTATATCATCTACATCGATGCTTGCACGCTGAATGGTTTCCAAAATAGTACCGCAGAAAAACTTGTTGCCTCTCCCCGTTTCTCTAACAGAATTAATGATTTCAGAAACATCGCAATCTTTTTTGACATAACTTTTTACGCCACTTCTCAGCGCATTCACCAAGGTTTGTGCACTTTGTTCAGGTGTAATCGCCACAAAATTCACATTTGGAAATTTGGACAATACTTTAGGGATAATGTCAATCGAAAATCCAGTCGAAGTATAATCAATCAAAACGATGTCAGACCCAAAATTTTTGATCAGCGAAAAAAGCTCATCGTTATCCGTCGCTTCGCCCACAATTTCCAAGTTCTTTTCAGAACTCAGGACGGCGCGCAAGCCAATTCGAATCAATTCATTGCTATCTGCGAGTATGATTTTCATTTAGAATGATTATAAACAACAAATATAAAGGTTAAATCAACACCAGAAATTTGAAAATGAAAATTTGGATAAAAAAAACAAAAAAACGTGAAATCTCACTAGGAAATTTCACGTTTCAAAAATGTATTGTCAATTGATTAACGCGTAAACAACATCTCTCTGAATTTAGGCAATGGCCACAATTCGTCGTCAACCAATAATTCTAATTTGTCTGCATGGTAGCGAATGTCGTCAAAATAAACTTTCACTTCATCGCAATAAGCAACTGCTTTTTCTTCGATGGATTCGATTTTGTTTGCTTTTTTACGCGCTTCCAACATCACATCACACAAAGATTTCATTTTATTCAAATGCTCAGAAATCTTAGTGATCAATTCCGTCTGTGCTTTTGCCGCCTGTGCGCCTTCTTTGCCTAAAATCGACATCAAACCTTGCACATTTTGAATCAATTTATTTTGGTAATTGATTACCGCCGGAATGATGTGATTTTGGGTCAAATCTCCCATTAAACGGGCCTCAATTTGCAATTTGTGTACGTAATTTTCAAATTCGATTTCTTTTCTCGCTTCGATTTCTCTGTGCGTCAAAACGTTCAATTCTTCAAAAATTCCGATAATTCTTTTGTCATCCCAAATATCCAATGAACGTGGCGTATCTTTAAAGTTATTCAAACCTCTTTTTTCAGCTTCCACCACCCATTCGTCACCATATCCATTTCCTTCGAATCGAATTTTCTTAGAATCTTTGATCATTTGTTGCAATTCTTTCAAAATTGCTTCGTCTTTTGAGTCGCCTTTTTCAATTCGAGCATCCACTTGCGCTTTGAAAATTCGCAATTGACTTGCCATAATGGTATTCAAAACAATCATTGATTTTGAACAGTTTGCTGAAGAACCAACCGCTCTGAACTCAAATTTATTTCCTGTAAAGGCGAAAGGTGAAGTTCTATTTCTATCCGTATTGTCCAACATGATTTGTGGAATCTTACCGATATTCAATTTCAATTCTGTTTTTTCTTCTGGACTCATTTTGCCAGCTTTCACGCTTTGTTCTAAATCATCTAATACAGAAGACAAATAAGTTCCGATGAAAGTTGAAATAATTGCTGGTGGCGCTTCGTTTGCTCCCAAACGGTGGTCATTACTCGCTGAAGCAATACAAGCACGCAACAAATCTGCATTGTCGTGAATCGCTTTAATAGTGTTTACGAAAAATGTCAAGAACTGTAAATTCGTTTTTGGATTTTTTCCAGGTGCCAATAAGTTCACGCCAGTATTCGTTGACAATGACCAGTTATTGTGTTTTCCAGAACCGTTTACTCCTGAGAATGGTTTCTCGTGCAATAAAACTCGGAAATCATGTTTGATGGCGATTTTTTCCAATAAATCCATCAACAATAAGTTGTGGTCGTTTGCCAAGTTACACTCTTCAAAAATCGGTGCGCACTCGAATTGATTTGGTGCAACTTCATTGTGACGCGTTGTAACAGGAATTCCTAAACGGATAGATTCAGTTTCAAAATCACGCATAAAAGCGGTAACTCTTTCTGGAATAGAACCGAAATAGTGGTCTTCCAATTGTTGTCCTTTTGCTGGTGCTTGTCCAAATAACGCTCTACCTGTCATCATGATATCAGGACGTGCATTGTACAAAGCTTTATCAATCAAGAAATACTCTTGTTCCCAACCCAAGGTTGCGATAACTTTCGTTACATTTTTATCAAAATATTGGCAAACATCCACTGCAGCTTGATCAACTGCGTGTAATGCTTTAATTAATGGCATTTTATAATCCAAAGATTCACCTGTATATGAAATGAAAATCGTTGGAATGCACAATGTTTTACCGATTACAAATGCTGGTGAAGAAGGATCCCAAGCAGTATAACCTCTTGCTTCGAAGGTATTTCTGATTCCACCATTAGGGAAAGAAGATGCATCTGGCTCTTGTTGAACCAATAAATCTCCGTCAAAACGCTCAATCGCTCTTCCTGGTCCAACTGGTTTGAAAAATGCATCGTGCTTTTCCGCAGTTGTTCCTGTTAAAGGTTGAAACCAGTGTGTATAATGTGTTGCGCCTTTTGTCAAAGCCCAATCTTTCATAGCTGAAGCAACTTGATCAGCGATATTACGATCTAAACGTGCGCCATTTTGCATGGATGAAGTCATCACTTTATATGCGCCATCTGGCAAATATTCTCTCATTACTTCTTGGTGAAATACATTTTCGCCAAAAATCTCAGAAATTTTCCCGTCAAACTCAATGTGTTTTGGGGTACGATGTAATACATCTTGATACGCTTGCTGTCTAATTGTTGCCATGAAAAATATTTTTTTTACAAAAATAGATTTTTTTGAGGGGTAAACAATAAAAAATACATTTATTTTTCAACACACCCCCTTCTTTTTGGTTCAATTCCATAAAAAAGTTATTTTTTATCCTTAATCGCATCAAAAAAAGAGACCCTTCCATGATTTTTTTTGTTTTTTTTCAAATCAGCACCAAAAAACTGAAAATCCAAGAATAAATAAAATTTGAATCACAAAACTGTTATCTTTAGAATCAAATTGATTTATCTTCACAGAAATATTAACAGAATGAAAAACGTTATTTTACTCTTTTGCTTTTTTGCAATCAATTCAACTAATCTTTTTGCAGCTCCGGGTGACACAACTTGGGTGACGGTTTTTGAAAACAGAAAAATTGATCACTACGGGAATTTTGACACGACAGCTGTTTTACCAGCTACTGGAAACAGGTACCGAAAAATTCGAATGCATTACATTTTGGGTAGGTACAATTGTCCTGCAGGTACACAATATTGCGGATCTTGGGATTATACCACTTTGGTTTATGCCAAACCACAAAATGCAGATACTGTTGAATTGGCAAGAATCATCACACCGTACGCAACTGATTGGAGCGCGACTAGAAAACACGATTACATTGTTGATGTAACAGATTATGCGCCTATTTTGAATGGTAATTTAGACATGCAATATCAATATGAAGGATATTCATGGGGTTTTACGTTGACATTGAAGATTGAATACATCGAAGGAATTCCACCAATGGATGCGGTAGCTGCGAAAAATGTGTATGATGGATATTTCGCATATGGAAATACTTCTAATCCGATTGAAAACAATTTGGTTCCTAAAAATTTCAATTACAATGCGCCTGTTACTAACGCCATATTGAAAAATACCATCAGTGGTCATGGTTCTGACAACAATGGCTGTGGAGAATTTTGCAGCAAATATTACCAACAAAAAATCAACGGTACACAAATCGCCCAACACCAACTTTGGAAAAGCAATTGTGGTTTGAATAACATTTATCCTCAAACTGGAACTTGGTTGTTTGAACGCGCCAATTGGTGCCCTGGAGAAATTGTTTATCCAATCATTCATGACATAAGCGACATCACCAATCCTGCTTCAGCTTTTGAAGTAAACATGGATTTTGAACCTTACACTTCTCCAGACCAGACAAACACGGGTGGATTCAATGTTGTTTCACAATTAATTACATACAAAGCACCGAATCATACGTTGGACGCGTCGATTGAAGATGTGATTGCACCAACGAACGATCCAAATTATGCGCGCTCAAATAGCGTTTGTAACAATCCAATAATCAAGGTGAAAAATGTCGGTACAGATCCTTTGACAAGCATGACCATCGAATACCAATTAGTAGGCGGTCAACCTGCAACTTTCAATTGGACTGGGAACTTGGCTTTCATGCAAGAAGAAGAAATCGATTTAGGTTCAAATATTGCTGTATTTAGCGGCAATGAGTCGAATCAATTTTATGTTCATTTGACAAATGTAAACGGCCAAGCGCAAGATCAAAATCAATTAAACGATGAATACAAAACAACTTTTGTTCATGTAAAATCATATCCGCTGACTTTTAGAATGTATTTTAAGACAAACAGAGCCACTTCAGCGAGCAACGCACCATTCAACGAAACAAATTGGACAATCAAAGACGCTTCAGGAACTGTTGTAGCAAGTAGAATTAATAATGCCAACGATTCACTTTACATTGATACTTTGTCGCTTCCGACTGGTTGCTATACTTTCGAAATGACTGACGACAATTGCGACGGAATTTCTTGGTGGTACTATCAATACTACGATGTTGATCCAGGAGCAGGACAAGCTAGATTCGTTAAATTACCGTCATTGGGCTTGGTGAAAAATTTCAACAGTGATTTCGGTTGTAATATCAAAGAAAGGTTCACTGTTGGATATGTTTTAGATGTAGATGAAATTGAATCCGACGACAAGAAAGTTGAATTGTTCCCAAATCCAGCGCAGGATAAAATTGAGTTGCAGTTTGATTTGGCAAAAAACGAAAAAGTAAAATATTCAATTGTAGATTTAGCAGGGAAAAAATTGAAATCAGACCATGTTCAGGTTACAAAATCTGCTTTACTTACTGTTGATACAAAAGACTTAAAAGATGGAATTTATTTCATCTCTTGCGAATTCGAAAACGGAAGTTCCACTTCTAAAAAATTCATCATTAAGCGATAATAAGTTATCTACTAATTTTAAAACGGGTTGATTTTTTTCAATCCGTTTTTTTTGTGTTTTCAAATTTATTTCCTAACTTCAATTTCAGTTACCTTTACAACACAATTATGAAAAACGCAAAAACTGTATTAAAGCAGGTTTTTGGTTACGACTCTTTTCGAGCCGACCAAGAACAAATCATTCAACACATTTTAGACAAAAAAGACGCCATAGTGCTCATGCCAACCGGCGGCGGAAAATCCATTTGTTTTCAAATTCCTGCATTGATTTTTGAAAATGTCACTTTGGTGATTTCTCCTTTGATTTCATTAATGAAAGACCAAGTGGAAAGTTTACTCGCCAATGGTGTACAGGCAGGATTCATCAACAGTTCGCAATCTGAAAGTCAGAAAAACGAAATACTTTACAAAGCCAAAAACGGAGAATTAAAATTACTCTATATTTCTCCAGAAACATTGGTTGCAGGAATGCAAACGTGGTTGCAAGAAATTCCAATTTCATTAGTCGCCATTGATGAAGCGCATTGCGTTTCCATGTGGGGACACGATTTCAGACCCGAATATACGATGATTCGTGAATTGAGAAAACAATTTGAATTGATTCCATTTGTCGCACTTACTGCAACTGCTGATAAATTAACAAAAAAAGACATCGTCTTACATTTGGGATTAAACAATCCAACGTTGTTTTCTTCCTCTTTCGATAGACCAAATTTGGCATTGGAAGTGATGGGCAACATTCCTAAGAAAGACAAAGTCAAGCAAATTGTCGATTTCATTCAGTCGCAAGAAGACAATTCTGGAATCATTTATTGTCTGAGTCGCAAGGAAACCGAAGAATGGGCGACCATTTTACGAAACAATGGAATTGCTGCTGAACATTATCACGCAGGATTAAATCCAGATGAACGCGCGAAAGTGCAAGAAGATTTTGTGAAAGACGATGTGCCCGTGATTTGCGCGACCATTGCATTTGGAATGGGAATCGATAAATCAAATGTGCGTTGGGTGATCCACACCAATTTACCGAAAAACATGGAAGGCTATTACCAAGAAATTGGTCGTGCCGGAAGAGACGGAATGCCATCTATCACGCGATTGTATTACAATTACAAAGACGTAATAATGCTGAAAGATTTCGCTAGTCAAGGCGAACAACAAGAAATCTTGCTCGAAAAACTCGATCGCATGTTGCAATATGCTGAAGCTTCTGGCTGTAGGCGACGTATTTTATTGGCCTATTTTGGTGAAGAATTGACTGAAAACTGCGGGAATTGTGACGTTTGCAAAAATCCTCCCGCGTATGTAGATGGGACTGTTTTAGCGCAAAAAGCACTATCTGCCATCAAAAGAACGGAAGAAAAAGTAACAGCGAATTTATTGATCGACATTTTGCGTGGCGCGAAAACAGCCGCGATTTACAATAGCAACTTTCACCAACTCAAAACCTACGGAATCGGCAGTGATTTGAATTGGAACACTTGGTCGCACCACATCACAGAAATGAAAAACATTGGTTTGATTGAGGTTGCATATGACGAACACATGCATTTGAAAATTTCACCTTATGGAAATAAAGTGCTTTTCGAACAAGAAAAAATTCAATTGACTGCTTTCAACAGAGAATTTAAAGTCGCTGAACCGAAAACCAAAACCAAAAAAGAGCCAATTCCATTGTCAACGCAAGAAGTTTTGTTCAATAAATTGAAATTGTTGCGAAGAAAATTAGCAGTTGAAAACAATGTTCCGCCTTACGTGATTTTTACGGATGCGAGTTTACACGAAATGACCTTAGAATTACCAAAAAACAGCGATAAATTTTTAGCTATTTCTGGAGTTGGAATCCAAAAACTAGAAAATTACGGACGAGATTTCATGGATTTAATCAAAACCCATTTGGACGACAATCGACCGAAACTGACTACATATGAGGAAACCTTGATTTTGTTGAAAGAAAACAAAACGGTGGACGAAATTGCGCAAGCTAGAAACATGCAATCCACCACGGTTTATTCGCATATCGCCAAATTGTACCAAGAAGGTTATCCGATTGAAATCGAAAATTTTGTGAGTCAAGAAGAAATCAATCGCATTACGCAGATTGTCTCAGATATTGGAGAAACTGCCGCATTGAAGCCAATTTTCGAAGCACTAAATGGCGAAATCGATTACGGAAAAATCCGTTTGACACTGACTATATTGGACAGAGCGGAAGTTTGAGAATTACTTCACCGTCTTCCGTTTAAAGAAAAACAAACTGAAAGCAAAAGACAATCCGAAAACGACCAAGTTGGTCCATTCAGGTTTGGTGATCCATTCTTTGACCGTTCCAGCGGCAGCGGCAAAACGATTTGGGGATGCATAGGGCACAAATTCTATGTATTCCCATTTTAATCCCGCGGCGATAAGCGAACCAACCATCAAAAACAAACCAATGGCCAGTGTGATGAGGATGTTTTCGAAGAAAATACTCAAAATGAATTGCAAACCGATGATTCCCAAAACAGATAAAAACAAGTGGTAAACCAACCAAATCATCAAATCAAATTGCGGGGAAAAGTCCAATAATTTCAATTCTGGATGCGCCAAGCCTGCGATCATTCCAAAAAGCAAGGTGTTGATTCCAAATAAAATAATAGCCGCAAAAATATGAATCAAGACATACAACAATTTGGATGAGATCAATAATTCTTTCCGAATCGGCAACACGAAAAGCTTTTTCCAATTGCTCGATTTGTATTCGATATTTCCCAACAATCCAATCAAATAGATGACATACATGGGAAAAAGAAAAGAACTGACAGAAGCAAAATTCATGATCAATAACCTTTTCCAAGGATTTGCATCTGCAAAAGGTACAAAAGGCGCTGGTTTGACCAACATCACCAAACAAACAACCATCGGAATGACCATTGAACCAAAAATAGTCAACCAAAAAGCAAATGAACGTTTCGTTTTTTTATGCTCTATGTATAATAATTTCAATAACATACCTCCTATTTTGTAAGTTCTAAAAATAAATCTTCTAAATTGTTTTCCTTGCGCTGAACGCTATACAAATCCACGCCATTCGTCACTAAACTTTTGATCACTTGCGCAATTTCTTCTTTGCTCTCCACTTCAACAGTGATTTTATTATCAAAAGTTGAAAATGTTAATCCATTCATTTGAGCAGTTGCCAAATCTAAGTTAGAAGGTTCAATACTGTAAATCATCTTTCCAGCTTGGGCGTTTTTCAAGTCATCAATTTTACCTTGAAAAAGTAATTTTCCTTTGGAAATAATTCCAATAAAATCACAAGTACTTTCAATTTCGCTCAATAAATGACTCGAAACAAAAATCGTTTTGCCTTCCTCTTTGCAAAGTTTGATGAGCAAATGTCTGATTTCCGCAATTCCGTGAGGATCTAATCCGTTCAAAGGTTCATCCAAAATCAACAAATCAGGATCGTGTAACAAACATATCGCAATACCTAACCGCTGTTTCATCCCCAAGGAATAACGTTTCACGATTTTATTTGCTGCGTCAGTCAAACCTGCAATCTCTAATACTTCTTCGATGCGTTTTTTGTCTATGGAATAGTACAAAGCGAAAATCTCTAAATTCGCTCTACCACTCAAATGATTGTACAAGGAAGGTGATTCAATCATTGAACCAATGCGTCGGAAAATTTCAACAGAATTGATATTTACCTCTGTTCCATCGATGTAAATTTTCCCAGCTTTGTGCTTCAATAAATTTAAAATCAAGCGAATTATGGTCGTTTTCCCAGATCCATTCGGACCTAAAAAGCCATAAATTGTTCCCGGTTGAACATGCAACGAAACGTCGTGAATGATTTCTTCTTTGGAATTATATCCAAATGAAAGATTTTTAATTGTAATCATATTTTGCAAAATGAATTGATTAAAACTAAGCAAATTAAATTGCGTGATATTTAATATTCTTTAAGCGGTCGTAGAGATGAGTTAATTGGTTTAAAAACAATTTTTAGACGACTTGTTTGATTTCTATTTTTACTTTAGATTGAATTGAATTTAACAGTTTTCATTTTTATCAAAGTCAAAAAATGTGTTTTGAAGTAAAAATTTAAAAAATCAACCATGAAAATCTAAAATATGAATATGGATTTTCATGGTAAAAATTCTTGTAAAAAATATTCTAATGAACAAACATCTATTAATTCAGATAATTTAAAAAAGGCTGAGTCTGGTGTTATAACATAGCTTTTACTAAGTTTTAGATCATCCATACAAATTTGTAATCCTTGGGAAATTTTTGGTGCAGAGGAAAATTTAATTTCAATACCCATGACAGGTTGATAAGCTTTTGTTATTACTAAATCCAATTCCGCTCCTTGGTGTGTTCTGTAAAAATAAACCTCATAATCTGCAGAAAGTCCTTCAGCAATTTGCTCAATAACATATGCTTCCCAAGAAGCGCCGCATGCTGGATGACCAAAGAGATCTCCATAATTATTTATCCTTAAAACTTGATGTGCTAAACCGCTATCTCGAATGTAAATTTTCGGTGATTTAACCAATCTTTTTTTGGTGTTAAAATGATAAGGTTCTAATAACCTTATTAAAAATGCCTCTTTTAAAAAATGGATGTATTTCTTAATTGTCGGTCCTGTATTTCCCAAAGATTTGGACAAGCTATCGTAATTTAATAATTGTCCATGTAAATGACCAATCATTTGCCACAATCGAGATAATTGCTCAGGTGAAGTATTTAATCCTAATAATGGCAAATCTCTTTCAATA
The DNA here is from genome assembly GCA_040403095.1 of Crocinitomicaceae bacterium. Taxonomy (GTDB): domain Bacteria; phylum Bacteroidota; class Bacteroidia; order Flavobacteriales_D; family Crocinitomicaceae; genus JAQVCM01. Next base: position 36,353 of record JBBALI010000024.1, on the reverse strand, counting down.
TAAGTTCGGATAAAACTTGTTCGCCACTGAATACTTTGCTTCTCAGAATTGGCCAATAATGAATTCGGAAAACCACCTCTCAACCAATGATCTTGCATAGTCAAATTTGAATTTTCCCTTAAAATTTCAAGCCAAAGAAAAGGTGATAATTCCTGATAATGTATTCTTCCTGCCAAAGATTCAGCAGTATTTCGAATTAATTCAGGTGAAGCAGAACCAAGTAAAATAAATCTACCAGAAACACGATTCATATCAATCATTGAGCGCAATATTGGAAACAAATCCTTTCTAACTTGAATTTCATCCAAAATCACACATTTGTCTGCATGAGACTCAAAAAACAAAACTGGATCTTCCAATTTAGCTAAATCACGTGGATTTTCTAAATCTAAATAGAGTGAATCTTTTGTTAAATGCTTGGAAATATATTTTGCTAAGGTTGTTTTACCAACTTGCCTGGGACCAACAATACCAATGGCAGGAAAAAAATCCAATATTTCAATTAACTCTGCTGTTATATTTCTTTCAAACATGAAACAAATATATAAAACATCCATGAAAATCTAAAATTTTATTATGGATTTTCATGGTAAAAATATTTACTTCACTTCTTTCTCAAACCATTTCCAAAGTGAATCTTCAGGAACTGGCGCGGTGATTTGAATTGTTTCTTTCGTCGTTGGATGAATGAATGACAAATAGCGCGCGTGTAAATGTATGGATCCGTCTGAATTTGAACGTTTGGCACCATATTTCAAATCACCTTTGATGATACAACCAATGTGTGCCATTTGAGCACGTATTTGATGGTGACGTCCTGTGTGAAGCGTTACTTCAACCAAGGTATATTTATCAGATTGAGAAACTACTCGGTAATCTAAGATGGCTTTTTTGGAACCTGAAACTTCCTTTTGATGGACGTAAGCTTTATTTTGCTTTTCGTTTTTCAACAAGAAATTTTCTAAATGTCCACTGTTGGATTCTGGTGCTTTTTCTACTACCGCCCAATAAATTTTTTGGGTGTCTTTTTCTCTGAATTGCTCATTAAGTCTAGTCAATGCTTTGCTCGTCTTTGCAAAAACGACAGCGCCACTTGTTGGACGGTCTAAACGATGCACAACACCACAAAAAATATTTCCAGGTTTGTTGTATTTGACACGTAAAAATTCTTTGATTTGATCAGGCATGGTAATATCACCAGTTTTATCGCCTTGTACAATATCAGATGGTCGTTTGTTGACTACGATTACATGATTATCTTCATGCAAAACTTGTAAATTGTTCAGGTTTAATTCCATGAATCAAATTACTTCTGAAATGCCTTTTTCGACACCCAATAATTCTAAAATCTTTTGGATAACTCCATCCACAATGGCATCAGGACAAGAAGCACCTGAAGTGATTGCAATGGTGATTTTCTCTTTTTCAATTGGCAAAAATGAGTCGAATTGTTTCCATTCCTTTTGGTGAATATCGAAAGATTCTACTTCATTTACATTCCAAATATTTTCAGCAGAAGTAAGGAAATAAGTTTTAAATTTATTTTCCAACAATTCAACCAAATGTGTTGTATTTGAACTGTTGCTTCCTCCTACTACAATGGCCAAATCAGCAACGTTTTCCATCAAACCATAAGTTGCAGATTGATTGTCATTGGTTGCATAACACAAGGTATCTCTAGTATCAGCAATGTGTTCTTTGATAGTTTCTTCGCCATATTTTTCAATCATGGCATTTCGAAGCATGTCTGTGATTTCCTGCGTTTCAGTGGCAAGCATCGTTGTCTGATTGACTACACCTATTTTAGCTAAATCTTTGCTGACATCAAAACCTTCAGTGAATTTGCCTTCAAATAAAGTATAAAAATCGTTCGCTGGTCTTTCTCCTAAAATGATTTGACATAAATAGGCTGCTTCCAAAATGTCTTTGATTACAATTGATTGAGCATTTTGCGTACTGTGAGAAAAAGTCGCGCGCGTTTCTTCGTGGTCAGCCTTTCCGTGGATGATAATTGTATGTTGGTCGCTGCCTAATTTCTCAGAACGGTTCCAAACCTTTTCCACGAATGGACAAGTCGTGTTATAAGCTTGAACATTTACGCCAATCTTAGTAAGAATTTCTTCAGTTTCAATTGTCGTTCCGAAAGCAGGAATAATAACAACATCTTCCGCTTTGATATTATCCCAAGGAATTAATTGATTTCCGTGTGTATCTTGAATAAATTCAATGCCATAGCTTTGCAAATCTTCATTTACACCAGGATTATGAATCATCTGACTTAATAAATAAATCTTCTTGTCCGGATTTTCATGAATGGCTTTGTAGGAAATTTCGATAGCATTTTCAACGCCGTAGCAAAAACCAAAATGACGCGCAATTAAAAATTCTACAGTTCCAAAATCCAAACGTGTTGGTGTGAAATCCTTTTTGCGTGGATCCTGCATTTTACGTTGTTGCTTGACCTTGTGGATAATCGGAGAACGATAATATGCTGGAATTTCGAATTGCTTCATGAATCGATTTTTGAAATACAAATTTAAAGAATAAAAGACGAAAAACTAACAAATTAAATTGTTCAATAGTTCAGTTTTTCTCAAACTTTAGCAGGAACTGGCTTAAACTTCAAAATCTCATCAATGGTGTTTTGCGAAACAGCATGGTAATTAGCTCTAGCTTCTGAATACACTTCTTTGGCCCATTTCAAATCTGCTGGTCGTTTTGCCAAGGTTTTATAAATTGGCAATAAAAATTTGCGTCGTCCCACTTTTTTGAGAAATTTCTCCATATTTGGACGAATGTCTTCATAACCTGCTTCTACTCCTAGAATATACCACTCCGTAGCAATTTCAGCATTTCCCCACCCTTTGAAATCTAACTTTTCATCCAATAATTTCAATTTATTAGTAGAAATATTTCTTGGCAATCGGCGAATAAAAGCGAGCCATTCTTGGGTAACGTACATGTCGCGTTTCAAATCGATTTTACGCCGACGTTTTTTAACTTTTATTTTAAAAATGTCTTTTCCTGCATTGAAATCGTCCGCCATTTTTTGCATCGCATTGAACCTGGGAGAAACGATTTTGATACAATTTTTAGGAATTCCTTTTCCATATAACCAAGCTTTGGTGTTGAACTTGATTTTATTTGGTTTCAATAAATTATCTTCTAAGTATTTTTCGAAAATTTCAGTTGTCAGCGTTTGAAATTGAAACTTGTTGAAATAGCCTTTTACAAAAACGTCAAACTTCTCCCTTCCCACTTTTTCTTCCAACGTTTTGAGGAAAAATGCACCTTTAACGTAAGCCACAGAAGTCATTCCATCGTCAGGATTTCTTCCATCTAGCGACAATTTCAAGTAAGTATCTTCAGGATGATCACCATCGCTTATCTCTTTTACTTCGGCTTTTAGCTCTTGAAACTCGATTAACGCCAAGATATCCGCAATGTCTTTTCCATAGAGCGACTCCATGATGCGATTTTCAAAGTAAACAGTAAATCCTTCATTCAACCAAAAATCGTCCCATGTAGCGTTCGTAACTAAGTTTCCTGACCAAGAATGTGCTAACTCATGCGCAATCACAGAAATCAAACTTCGATCGCCAGCTAATAAGGTTGGATTAGCAAAAGTCAATCGTGGATTTTCCATTCCTCCAAAAGGAAAAGAATATGGTAAAACGATTACATCATATTGTTCCCATTGATATTTGCCATAAATTCCTTCGGCGGCAACAATCATTTTTCGAAGGTCTTTGAATTCCCAAGCCACTTCTCGAATCATTTCTGGTTCAGAATAAACACCGCAATTTTTACCGATTTTTCTGTATTCAAGATTTCCAACAGCCAATGCAATCAAATAAACTGGAATCGGTTGATTCATTTCAAAGTGATATAACCCGTCTTTGGTTTTCTTTGTTGGATTTTTTGCACTCATCAATGCCATCATTCCTTGAGGTACTTTGACGTCAGCAGAATATGTAATTCGATTGGATGGTCTATCTTGGGATGGCACCCACGTTCTCGTTAATATCGCTTGACCTTGCGTATACAAATATGGAAATTTCTTTCCTTTGGTCATTTCAGGTTTCAACCAATCAAGTGCTTCAGAGCGATCTGTTGTTTTGTAATAAATGTTGATTCGCGTAGATTTTTTGTCAATTTTAACGCTCAAAGGAGCACCTAAAATGGTGTCTTCAATTCCAATAACAAAGTTGGTATTCACTTCATGTTCTTTCTCTCCAAGCGTGACTTTTTGAATTTCTAGACCTTTGATGTCAAAAACCGCAGTATCTGAACCTTTGTTGATCATTGTATGACGAGCAACACCGTAGATTGAGTTATTATCAAAATCCACTTCCATGTCTAAATGCAAGTGTTTCGTATAAACTTCATTGATGTTTGAATAGCTGTGAGATTCTCTAATTTGCTGGTTGGTTACTATCTTTTTTGCCCCATCAGTGGAATCATCAAAGTAATCACAAGAGAAAAGTGACAAAACCAATAAAACTGAAAGAATTTTAAAAATTTTCATTTCAAGAATTTGTACCTTTAAAAGTAGCAAATGTATTCGAATTTTAGATCTTTCTTTAAGCTTGTTCAATTGCAAAAGCTATTTCTTGAAGTTCTTTGGCGTCCAGTACAAGTTTTTCTTGTGCAAAATTCATATCTTGAATTCCATTTATCGGAATCAAATGAATATGAGCATGAGGTACTTCCAAACCAATTACAGTAACCCCCACTTTTCTGCAAGGAAAAACTGCTTTTATTTTATGGGCAACTATTTTTGCAAAAGCCATCATTTTTCCTAAATGAGCATCTTCCATGTCGAAAATATAATCAACTTCTATTTTAGGAATAACCAAAACATGCCCTTTTCTCAAAGGTTGAATATCTAAAAAAGCCAAGAAATTTTCATCTTCAGCTACTTTATAGCATGGAATTTCACCAGAAATGATCTTAGAAAAAATGGTTGCCATTATCTATTAATTTCGATTACCTCAAATTTCATTGTACCATTTGGCGTAATGATATCTGCAATTTCGCCTGCTTTTTTGCCTAAAAGACCTTTTCCAAAAGGAGAATCAATGGAGATTTTTTTAGCTTTCAAATCAGCTTCGTTTTCAGCAACCAATGTGTACTCTAATTCCATTCCGTTGTCTACGTTTTTAATCTTAACACGTGACAAAATGAAAACTTTGGAATTATCGATGTTCGTTTCGTCAATGATTCTTGCATTTCCAATTATCCCTTCCATCTTAGAAATTTTCATTTCTAACAAACCTTGTGCTTCTTTCGCAGCATCATATTCTGCGTTTTCAGATAAGTCGCCTTTATCGCGAGCTTCAGCAATTTGATCAGAAATTGATGGACGCATCACTGTTTTCATATGGTGCAATTCGTCTTTCAATTTTTTTAATCCTTCTTCCGTATAATAAGTAATCTGTGACATATCCTTTGAGTTTATAACAAAAAACAAGAGAGCCTTTTGGACTCTCTTGTTCTTACAAAAATATATAAATATTTTATTATTTCAAACTAATCGCTACACCAAGTGTGTGAATTACTCCAAAAGGTCCAGCAATACGCATTGCATATTCTACACCAAGTGCTGATTTATTTTTACCAACTAAAGCATCAACTGAGAAACCAGCTGTTGGGCCAGTCAAAGCATTTGTTCTATTTTCCATGCTGAAAATATTTTTTTCATACACATAACCAGCTCTAATATTGAACGCAGCCTTTCCTGTTGTCATAGCATAATCCAAACCTAAACGGTACTGATCATTTGCAAATGAATTAGCTGTGAAACCTAACATTGCAGTCAATTTACTTTTCTCGTTGAAGATGAAATCATAAGATCCACCGATAGCTAACAGAGAAGGCATTTCAAATGCTTGAGAACGTTGTTCCAAGGTAGCTTTACCACCGGTTGAAACGTAGTTAATCTGCGTCGATAAACCATCGCCTTTGTATCTCATTGTTGGTCCCACGTTTTTCAAAGTGATACCAAATTTGATATGATCTTGCTCACCTGTTACGTAACGAATACCAGCATCAATGGCCATTCCATTTGCTTTCAAGTTGGCAATACTTTCAGAAATTACTTTGAAATTAATTCCTCCAGAAATTGACTTAGTAAAAGACTTTGCGTAACCTACGTTAAAAACATTTACACGTGGAGTAAAAACACCAATTCCACCTTCTGGCAACTCTACAGTAGTGATATCAATATCACCAAAACTCATCGCTTGAATACTTACTGCAATTACACTGGACTCAGACAATCTTTGTGCAAAACCAGCAGAAGAAAAACGAATCCCCGAATTTCCCAACCAGTTTGTGTAATTGAATTTTAATTGGGTTTTATCTGTAAAAGCCAATCCAGCAATGTTTGTAAAGGTACCTTCGATACCATTTACGTTTGCAATACCAGCATCAGCAGAGCCAGTACTACGAGCCCATGGATTTACCAATAATTGAGACGCACCAGCAGAACCAACACGATCTTCATTTCCAGCGAATACACTGGAGCAGGTTAAAACTGCTGCTCCAATGAATGCTGTGTTTCTTAATATATTCTTAAAATTTTTCATTCTTCTATACAATTGAAATGAATAAGATTAAATGTTTTCAAGGTCTGGTTGACGAATTCCACCAAAGAATTTGATGATTTTCTCACCTACTCCTTCCACTTCTACGTGAATTAGGTAAACACCACTGGCAATTGGAATGCCTTTGTTGTTTTTCAAATCCCAATCAAGAGATGTCACAGGACTGTCCTTTTTGAATGTTCTAATCAATTTACCATTGATATTGTAAATTTTGACAATACATTGATCAGGTAAATTTGTGATTTTAACTCTAACATCCAATCTTGTTGTTTCATAAGTAGAGAATGCATAGTATGGATTTGGAACAACATTAATCAAATTCAAAGCTTCAGCTAATTGATCTTGACTTCCTGTCACAGTTCTAATATCATCCATTTTCCAAGAGTACATTGGTTTACCACCGTTTTGACCAGTAGCAACAAAATCATTGTATTCTTTATTAACTCTAACTCTCAAAGTACATTCAGTCGCCAAATTTGTTTGACCAGCTGTCAACAATGGATTAGCAACCCAAACAAGACTCATGTATGCAGATTTGTAAGAAGCAGAAGTAGCTTCAGCCATTCTATCATATACCCAATTGTTTACATTATCATAGTATGGGCAACCATCACCATTAATATTATATCCATAAACATATATCGGATGTTGACCACCCATTACAGGACGACCAGAATTGTCAACTAATCTTGAAGACGGATTCCACTTCATGTCATTTCCATTGTCACTTCCTAAGAAAGAGTTCTCACCAAATGCCATGTGTAAGCGCATACCACTTTCCATGTCAACTGCATATCCTGGGAACCAGCTCATACCAGTACTTCCAGCGATTTCATTTCCATTAATATCAAGACTTGTACTTTTTCTCAAAGTTCCTGGTTTAGCTAGACCGACATTCAATGCAGGATCAGCGCCAAGTTCAACTACAGCACATCTAGTCCATTTGGATTTGTCTGAAGTTAATACAATATTGATACTTGGAATTCTAGAAATACTACTTCTTGTTCTAATTGTAGAAATTGTACCAGCGTTCAAAGCGCCTGTTCCAGTTGGATAAGCCAAAGGACTGAATTCAGCTTTGTATCCTACCAATCTGTGTGGTGCAATTCCTCCGTTCAATATTTTCTCGTAACTCTGAGTTGGATCTTTACCAATTTCGTCATTATACAAATAAGGACTGAAATATTTAGGTGTTGCAGTAACTGTATCAGCACCTTGAGCACTATAAATTCCTGATAAAATCCAGTTTGTCGGGAAATATGAATCGTTATCATTTACGAAAGACAACCATCTTTTAGATGAATCTTTAAAGAAAATAGATGACTCAATAGGAGCTGTGTATCTATCATACTCTAATGATTGCGGTGGCTGAGGACCTCCAATACCGCTTCCTGTGTAATATTGATTTTGCTGAATTTCAACTGAAATACCCCACTTGGCAATGATTTGCTCATTTTTATTTGCAATGGTTCTTTCAGAAACGGCAGAATCTAATAGAGAGGTTTTGTTTTCAGAATCATATCTGTAAATAACCCATGAAGCAGTATCTGTACCTCTATAATTTGTAAATTCATCTGAACCAGAATTTACATATTTTCTGAATTTGCATTCAAAATATCCACCAGCTAAATTCAACGGGTCAACAACTTTCACATTTAATGGACCAGAACCATAATCATAGGTAGGATTTGTAACATATCCTTCTGTTAAAATGGAGGTCAAAGAACTCGCTGTAAATTCTAACGCTCTATTTCCATTTCCATTTCCATCTAATCTTGTGATTTGAGGTGTAGATCCATAAGAAATATTTTGAAAAGTACCTCCTAATTCTGGAGCTGGGTTATGAGGAATTGCTTCAGTTGCAGTAATTGCAGAACCGTCAGCATTAATACGTGAAGCGATGTAAGGAATTTTTTGTCCATCTAACTGCGTTCCGTCATCTGGATTGTATTTCTTGAACTCGTTAAATGCATAAGCAACAGCGATGTAATAGTACTTCTTGTGATTAACAAGTGTTCTTACTCCTTGCGCAAATTGATCCTCATTTATTAAGAAAGTGTGACGAATACCTTTGTTTTCACCATTCACTTTTTCATTTGGAACAGATAAACCTAATTCTTCATCAAATTCGAAGTTAATTATTCTTGCAACACTATTTACAAGATCACACTGAGCAACTAAACGTGCTTTGTCGATATCCTCGATATCAGAAACAGAAGCAGTCGCATCTTTCATTTGGAAAATTTGATATCCTTCAAATCTGTAAAATTTATCATATACTGTTCCATCTCCTGGATCAATAATGTTTATTCTATCTTCTTTAGAATAAAGTTCATTTTTGTTATTTGATTGAACTGGATTCTCAATCATTAAAACCAACTCATTTTCCAATTCTTGAATTTTTAAAACCGGAGCATTTGGTGGATCTAAGATTTCAAAACAGTTGTCAAACAATGCTTGTGCTTTTGTATCTGCTCTTCTCAAAGCTCTAACTGAAGCAAATAAATCTCCATCTGTACTTCTTGCATAAACGATACCAACTGTAATGTTGTTAATCGCACCAGGCTTCAAAGTAAAAGGTCCAGCAGCTTGAACGAAACGACGGTCACCTGGAGGTGTACTTGTTCCATTACCATCAAAATTGTTTTCTGCCCAAGGGAAAGAAGTTACTGTACCACCAGTACTCCAAAACAACGGATCTGAATCAGAAGGGAAAACATAATCTGCGTGTAGTCCAGAAATAGATCCTGGTGATCCTTCAAAACCTGTTCCACCAAAAATCACATCATCTCCAAATCTCCATTTACCACTCATATAATTATAATACTGAGCAGCAGTTGTTGGATCTGATTGCGTTGCAGCAGCTGTACTTGTATAATATGTAAAACGTTTCATTCCGTAACGCTCATTGTCAATAATTCCATCTTCATAACCGATACCTAAGCCTTTATATACAATACCTTTTCCATTGATTGCATCTTGAACATTCATTACGGCAGGTGTAACAACACCATTGATAGTATCAGAGTGAGGACCGTAGTTATCAATACCGTCAGCGTCTTGGTATGGACCTTCAAAGAAGTCAACTCCAATTGCTGGAGGATTTGCACCATATCCAGGTTTACCACTTACTTCTTGATCAAAATTATCTCCGTTGTAAGCATAACCTAAACCTCTTGATACATCACAACCAACATAATCATCATTGTAACCACCTAAATCAGCATCAACATATTGAGCGAAATAAGTATCAAACAAGGTTTGTGTACCTCTATTGATCATCTCATAGTTGTAGAAAGTCATTTTGTTCACTTCATCATTGGTTGTAAAGGCAAAAGCTTGCGCTCTAATCTCCATACCAATTGGATCACCTGTAGATTCAGTGTGGATATTTCCTTTATCATTAAAAATCCACCAGTGCGTTTCATCACCAAACAAAGAAATTCTTCTATCACTTCCACATTCGATGTCGTCTCTACCTAGAATATCATCATACCAAGGATAATCACCTTGCTCCAATGGGTTGTATGTTCCATCACCTTGTTGACCAACTTCAGCAGGTCTGTCATAGAAAGGAGCCAAATAATAATCTTGATTTAAAGATACATCACCGTGTGCCGGCCAAGCAATTATTCTTGCCATGATTTCAGCATTAGGTTTAGGAACCGGATCACCTGCAGGAGTTGTTTCAGCATTTTCATATTCCCACCAAGTGATGAAAGCGATTACTTCTGCTTTTCTGATTGTGAAAAATTTGTCGTAACTAGCACAAACACTTGGATCGATATTGGCATCACCAAAATCCCTAGTTGCATCATTTCCAACTGGAAATTTTGGATCATAATCTCCTGTTCCTGGGGTGGCAGTCAAAGGACCTGTCCAGAAATCATTTCCATCACCAAATTTAGCAGCAGCCAATTTCAATTGTCCATTTACATCTGTTCCACCCATCCATAGTGCAGCTGCATAAATTGCAGTTAATCTTGCGCCAGAAGAACTTTTTGGAACCTCGTAAGCGGCAACATTGTTTGCTCTATCTCTAAATAAAACACCATTTGTATTCAGTTGTGCTCTTACATCATTGAATTCAAAAATCAATTTTGCAGTTGCAGGAGAACAGTTTGCTTTGTTAACAAAACCACTATTGTTTCCTTTGTCTTTCTCTTTTGTTTTACCATCCACTTCATGGTAGGCAAAAGTATTTCCTCCTATTAGGAGAGATAATACTAATCCAATGGATTTCATTGTTGTTTTCATAATTTCGAATTCTTAAGGTTAGAAATCAAATTTAACTCCTAAACGAATTGTTCTTGGAGCACTAATATTAAAAGCATTTTGAACTTTCATAGTATAATAATCTCTGAAAGATTGCTCGTCTAATTGGTTTTGAATTGCTTGTTGGAACTGAGCAGCTGCAAGGTATCCATCATCATTCCAGTTACCAGTAGCTCGGTAAACATTCAACACATTAAACTGATTTAACAAGTTTGTTGCACGAATGTAAACATTCAAGAATGCTGCTTTTTTCTTGTTTTCACCTTTACCTAATTTTAAGTCAAAAGTTCTGTCTAACTGAAGATCTAATCTGTAAGACCAAGGTGTTCTAGAACCATTCAATGTTCCTGTTAAACCTGAACTTAAACTACCGATTGCATCATCTGTAATCGCTTGTTGAGCAGAATATGGTGAACCTGAATAGATATTTGTTACAATATTCAAACCTGTATTTTCTAGGATTTTGAAATCTCCGATCATGGGACCATTGTAATCAGCACCGCTTCCGTATCTGTAATCAAAAGTAATTGCAAATGCATGTCTTTGATCGAAATCATAAGGGAAGATATTTCTCAAGTTTGGCAAACCTGCGTTGATCAAACCTTGAGCTGAAGTTGCATCAGAACCTGTACCTTCTGCAAACTGCAATGTATAGGCAGCAGTCATACGAATATTGCCTGTTCTTCTCATATCATAAGCGATTGTCATACCTTTAACAGTACCAAAATCACGATTACCATAAGTTCTATAAGTATTTGGATATGCTTCAAAAACATTAATCAATTGAACGTTATTTCTTTGCTCACGGTAGAAAGCAGAGATTTTCAATGAAGAAGTTTTTGATAACACTTGTTGGAAACCTAATTCATAATCAATTGTTGTTTCCGGTTTCAAATTTGGATTGTTGATTACACCAGTTCTAGTTTGGATGAATTGGTAATCGATTGGATCAAAACGGAAACCAGAAGTTGGTCTTTTTGTCAAGATATCATAGTGAGCAAAGAAAGAAGCCTCATCCGAAATTGGGAAGGAGAAAGCTACACGAGGCATCACGTTGATTTGTGGCTTGTATTTTTCAAAAGCTTCCGAATTTACAGTTTTTTGAGAAGGATCTACTAACCATGGAGCGATACCAGCGGCACCTCTCAACGTTTTTGGATCTTCTACTTCAATACCTTGTGCATTATACCAGACATCACCATTACGGAAACCATTGATTGCAGTTGGATTGTTTACATCATTAACATAGACTACATAATCATCACCAATTGATTCAGGGATAACAGCCCATGTTGAAGTACCATCAGCAAAAGCAGCACGTGCTTCACTTGCTTTCTTAGCATTGTACAACAAATATTTATCTTTCAAAACTGGTTGATTTGCATCGAATACATCGACACGAACCCCAACGTTGAAAACGATATCGTTGAATGCAAATTTATCCATCAAGTAACCAGAAGCGTAAATTGGTTGGAAAGCACCAATGAAACGTTTGTAGTTATTATTTTCATCAAAATCGTTGAAATAACTTTTGATGTCTGTATTACCTCTAACTTTTTTACCTGTTTGATCAAATCCCCAATAGGAAACAAAAGTGTTACCATTATTGAATAATTCATCTGCTGAGAACATATCTAAAGAGAACATCGAAGGATCGTAGTTATCAATATCGATATAATCTTCATTATCTCCACTCAGACCTAATTTAGTTCTCAAATTATAGTCAAAGAATGATTGGTTGTCATTGTTTTTCTGACCACCAAATTGACCATTGTGCGTTGCAGCATAACCTGAATTCAAACGAGAATATGTAATTTGAGTAAAGTTACCGGAATCAGCAACGGTTGCATCAAACAAATCTAGCTCTGTAATGTGGAAGTTAGCTAATTGACGAGCGATAGTCCAAATACCGATTGGACCATTTGTTCCACCACCTGTTGTAGAACCAGCAGTCCAACCACGGTCAAATCTTTGTTCAAACTCAAAACCTAAAGACAATGAGTGATCTCCAATATTTACAGATCCAGAACCTGTCACACGGAATTGATCATTTTCAGTTTTACCAAAATAGTTATATGGTGTTCCGATGTTACTCCAAATACCATAAACACTTTGTGGTTGGTCACCATTTCTTAAGGCATTTCCTTGTTGAATTTGGAAAAGATTCTCGTAGTGTCCAACAGGATCACCTTGGTAAATATTATAATACTGCGTTGTAATAGATGCAAGAGCTGCATTTGTTTCTGATGGTGTAAAATCTACAACTACATCTTGGAATCCATTGTGAACAAACGTTTGTGTTGTTGCATTAAATTCATAAGATGGTCTTCTTGTTGTTGTAAATTTCCCAACATGTCCATAACTGAAGATATCAAATTTGTGTTTGTCATCAAAGTTTTGGTCTTTAGATTTTGAGTAGTCAACCATAATTGAATAGAAAGCACTCTTGATTTTAGAGCTGTTTCCTTCTTGGTTGTTAACGAAACGTTGAGAAAAACGACCATAAACCCTCCAGTCTAATGATTTTGAATTTCCAAAGTTCTCAAAGTTCAATAAAGAGTTTCCATAAGAATAATCTTTACCATAACTGTAGTTCATCGAACCACCAAAAGTCAAATTTACACTTGGCCCTGTATTTACATCAATTTTACCCGATGCAGAAATCACAGTTCTTCTTGCGTTCATTCTCCATTTAACTTGTTCAAAATCATCTTTGGTCAAGAAACTTGTATTATAGAATGTACCAATACCAGTTGAAGTTGGTCTCAACGGATTTGCTAAAATTTCGTCTCTTACTTCTTTTTTAATTCTGTAAGCACCGCCATTAGCAAGTGGTCTATTATCCAATTCATCTGTAAGGTTAGCAGAAACTAAGAATCCTAATCTTGGTTTTGTTTTCTTACCGGTAGAATCTTTTTGCATCCAAAGTGGACCAGAGATCATACCTTCCATTAAGTTGTAGCCATACTTGTCTAATCCGAAAACTTTTCCGTCATATCCATTCGCATCTTTACCGTTTAGGTAAAAACCTGATGAAACACCTTCGAAACTTCCGAAAAATTTTGAAGAAGGACCACGAGTGGTAACTGAGATAATACCACCAGTAACATCACCATAATTCGCCGGTACACCACCTGTAATTACAGAAACCTCTTCAATAGCTGATTTCGGTAAATTGGATGAACCACGCACTTTGATACCATCAATGTAGAAATAGGTACCATCTGAACGTGAACCTCTTACACTGATCTCACCTGAACCTTCTTGGGCATTCACACCCCCAACAGTCCCAGCTACACCAGCTGCAGAACGAACAGGAAGTCTAGCGATATCCTCTCGCGTTACAGTTGCACCAGAAGCACCACCATCTTTACTGATTAGCGGAACTCGGTAAGCAACAACGTTTACCACTTCCAATTCACTGACTTTCTTACCTAAGGTAACATTGTCAAGGAATGTGATTTTATCAGCAGAAAGTACAACACCAGTTGTAATACTCGGTTGATAATCTTCTCCTTCATTTCTTACTTCTACATCATATTCACCTGGAGTAAGTGAATTGATTTGGAACTTTCCATCAAAATCGGTATTTGCACCGGCTTTTATAGTTCCATTCTGTTTCAAAACAACACGACATCCGAAGATTGGTTCTTTTGATTTAACGTCAATGACAGAACCTCTAAGGGTTCCTAAACCCGACTGAGAAAAACCATAAAAGGTTGTCAGCAAGACACATACTAATAACAAATTGAGTTTTCGTAACATAAGTACAGTTTAAATATTATACTTTTTTTTAGCAACAAAGCCCGTAAATATAGACAAATAAAACGTAAAAGAACCAGCCAAAATCTTTTTCGTTAAAATTTTCTTTAACTTACATTAACAAAAGTATGAATACCAAAGGAATAAAATAAGGATAAATGGTTTCATTTTTTTACAATGTATACATGTCTAAAAATTGATCTAAAAATCTAAAAGGTAGAAAAACTGAATTAAAGTGATTTTAAATGAAAGTCATCGGATTGTTTTCTAAAATGGGTTTCAAAACAATAAAAAAAGATACTTTCAAATATTACACAAAAACGCAACTTTACTTAGATAGAAATAAATTTTGAAATTTCTGTTAACTTCGCAAAGATGGATTTCATAATTGACAAAATAGTCTTCAATGACACACATATATACACACTGTCTTTTTCAGACTTTGAACCATTGGATTATTTAGACCATTTAACTGTTTATGAAATTGAAAGATTTGAAACTTTCAGCCATGAAAAAAGAAAAAGAGAATTTGTGGCGACTAGAATTTTGAGACACTCAATTTTTGGCTTCAAACATATACATTATAATGAAGTTGGCGCACCGTATATAGAAGGTGAAGGCTTTATATCAATCAGTCATGCTGAAAAATTAGTTGCAATCGCATTAAATCCTTTTTATCAAATTGGTTTGGATCTTGAATTAATCCAAGACAAAGCCTTTCGACTTCAATCTAAATTTTTGAATGATACAGAAAAGTCAAAATTCGATATTTCAAACCACCAAATTATGACAGCCTGCTGGTCTGCTAAGGAAACACTTTATAAATTAGCTGGAAGAAAAAAAATTGATTTCAAAAAAGATTTACACCTATATATAAAGGAAGAAAATAAATGGCTGGGAAAAATCATCAATCCACAAGAAATTTTTTCTTTAAATTTGCAAATCATAGCGTATAATAATTACATCATCACTTTTAATTCGAGTCCAATTGAAATTACGCAAAACACATACTTATAATAAAATTCAATCTCAAACGGGACAAATTGCTGTTTTAGTTGATCCTGAAAAAACGAATACAAGGGAGAAAATAATCGAACTTTCTAAAAAAGCCGACTTTGCTCAAATTGACTTTTTTTTTGTAGGTGGAAGCACTGCTTCGCGAAATGAACTTGAAAAAACGGTTCATTTATTAAAATGTCACTCTGAAATTCCTGTAGTGCTTTTCCCCGGAGGATCACATCAATTATCCAAGGAAGCTGATGCCCTGCTCTATTTGAGTTTGGTCTCTGGTAGAAATCCGGATTTTCTGATAACCCACCATGTTAACAGTGCTCAAGAAATTGCAAACATGGATATAGAATTAATTCCAACAGGCTACATTTTAGTTGATGGTGGTACCAAAAGTTCAGTTGCCTATATTAGTCAAACCACACCTATTCCAAGAACACAAAAAAGTATTGCTCAAAACACTGCTTTGGCGGCAATCTTTCAAGGAAAAAAAATGATTTATTTTGATGCAGGAAGCGGTGCCAACGAAATGGTTCCATTTGAATTTATATCACAACTAAAAACCGAAATCGACATTCCAGTTATTGTTGGTGGAGGAATTAGAACAGTGGAAGATATTGAAAAATTTAAAAAATGTGGTGTCAATGTAATTGTAATTGGAAATCATATTGAAGAAAATATTGATTTTCTATTAGACATTCAGAGTTATAAGCACAAAATTTAAATACAAATCTACCAATTACAAAACCAGTCTATTTATTTTTTGAACTTTCCATTTGAAGGTCTAATATTAACTGATTTCACACCTAATATTTAGGAAAAATGAATTTTTCCAATAAAAACCACGCTTAATGTTAATTAAATATTAAGATTTCATTTCTTTTAGATTTACAAAAGGACTCAAATTAATAATCTATTAATCTATCATTAACAGTTCACTAAAGGAATAGCAAGAACTTTGTGTCGAAATATAAACAACACAAAAAAATGAAGTTACACGGCTTTTTAACCTTGCTAATTTGTATGATTTTCAGCTTTGGAAATGCACAAAACGCTGAGATTTCTGGAACAATTACAGATGAAACAGGCGCTACGTTCCCAACAGTTTTAATTTTTCTTGATGGGTCAACAGTCCCTGTTCGTTCAGACATGGACGGAAATTACAAACTGAAGAATCTAGAAAGTGGTAAACACAACATTCTTTTCAGATTTCCCGAATATAAACCTGTCGAAATGCTTGACATTGTAGTTAAGTCTGGCGAAAAAAAGACAATTAACATCAAATTAGAACCTGCAGCGCAAGAAATAGGTGAGTTCACAGTTAAAGGACAAATGGACAAAGGTGGAACTGCTAGTCTTGAAAAAGACAAACAAAATGCAGCAACAGTTTCCGACGGTACTTCCTCAGAAGAAATGAAGAAAAGGCCAGATACCAAAGCCAGTGATGCCTTAAAAAGAATTAGCGGCGCAAGTATTCAAGACAATAAATTCGTTGTAATTCGTGGATTGAATGACAGATATAACACAGCATTTATCAACGGTGCTCCACTTCCAAGTTCAGAAAGCGACAAAAAAGCATTTTCATTTGATATCTTTCCGGCCATGATGTTGGACAATATTGTGATACTTAAAACGGCTACTCCAGACATGCCAGGAGAATTTGCAGGTGGAGTAATTAACATCAATACTAAAAATCCAAAAGACACCAATTTTCAATCCATTTCAATTGGATCTTCTTATAATACATTGACGACTTTCAAGAGTTTTAATACCTACCAAGGAGGAAAATTAGACTGGTTAGGATTGGATAATGGAGCAAGAGGTTTATCGTCTGAAATTCCTAGTACGAAAGATTTTGCGAGTTTAAATGCCTCTGAAAAAGGGCGTTTAGCGAAAGAAATTACACCTTCATGGGCAATTGACAAAAAAACAGCTTTGCCAAACCTCAATTTACAATATGGTTTGGGAAGAAATATCAAAATTAAAAATCAAAATTTAGGCGTTGTTTTTGCCTACACCTATCAGAATAACTTCTCAACAAACAGAAATATTAGAAGAGAATTTGAGGAGCAATCAACAGGCATTGTTTTGAGATCAGAATTAGTGGATTCAGTTTATACACAATCAATATTGAACAGTGGTTTGTTGAATTTTTCTTATGAAATCAACGACAAAAATAAGTTGAAGTTTAAAAACATGGTGAGTATCAATTCTGATGATAAAGTAAATATCAGAAAAGGCATCAGAGAAATGGACAATGATCCGCATCAATTTGAAAAATCTTCAAACAGATGGTTTACACAAAATGTATTATACACAAGTCAATTAGAAGGTAATCATGAGTTTACTGATAAAAAATTAAAATTCAACTGGAATTTGGGTTACAGTGATGTAAATAGATCTGTTCCAAATATGAGAAGAATTGTTTATCAAAAAACGGCATTAGTTGAAGATGATACAAATGCACAATACATTGCAGTTATTCAAAACAATGGTACAATTCCAACCGCGGCGGGGAATATGTTTTGGTCTAACACAAAAGAACAAATTTACAGTGCAAAATATGACCTTATCATTCCTTTCGATACTAAAAATGTTAAAACTGAATTCAAAATTGGTGGAATGCAACAATTTAGAACTAGAGATTTTAGTGCAAGAAATTTAGGTTTCTCAAGATTTAAAGCAACTGGAATTCAATTTGACAACAGTCTATTATTACTTCCAGAAGATCAAATTTTCTCAGCGGAACATTTAGGAGTTATGGCAAATGGCATGGGTGGATTCAAATTGGAAGAAGCAACTAAAGTGAGCGATAGCTACCAAGCATCATCCATGTTACACGCCGGTTTTTTAATGTTTGATACTAAAATCAAGGAAAAATTCAGATTTGTTGGTGGAGCAAGAATTGAATCTTACAATCAAAAATTCTCATATACTGAAGCTGGTTCAAACATCGATAAGACAATTGATACAACGGTTGTTGACATACTCCCATCATTAAACTTTATTTATTCTATCAACAAAAAGATGAATGTGCGCTTGAGTTATTACAAAACATTGTCTAGACCTGAGTTTAGAGAATTAGCTCCGTTTGCATTCTACAATTTTGCGATGGACAATATCTTATCTGGTAACACGAATTTGAAAAGAGCATTGATTGATAATATGGATGTTAGATATGAAATATTCCCAGGATCAGGTCAGGTATTTAGTGTTTCTGGTTTCTACAAATACTTCAAAAATCCAATTGAATTGGTTAACAGAACAGGTGTTTCTGGCGCAAGCGAGTTGTATTATACCAATGTATCCAAAGTTGAGAACTATGGAGTTGAGTTAGAATACAGAATCAAATTAGACGCATTTGCTAAAGGAGCTTCAAAGCAAAACACTTTTCTTTCAAACACAACACTTTATACAAATTTGGCATTGATAAAATCGAAAGTTGATGTAAGTCAAATCATTGGCTCGTCAAGTGCTTCGAGACCACTACAAGGTCAATCTCCATACATTGTAAATGCAGGACTACAATATACTGATCCAAAATCGAATTTCACTTTCAGCGCGTCGTACAACGTTGTTGGAAGAAGAATCTATATCGTTGGAAACATCCAAGAGCCTGACGTATGGGAAAACCAAAGAAATGTGATTGATTTACAAATTTCAAAATCATTTTTAGACAAAAAACTAGAGGTTAAATTAAATGTAAGAGATTTACTAGCACAAGATTTGATTTTTTACCAAGACATCAATTTGAATAAAAAATACGACAAGAATGTTGATAATCGTTGGCAAGAAACCACTTTTGGTCAAACGATTTCATTAAGTTTAAATTATACATTTTAGACAACGATGTTACACCAACGTGAATAAAAGAAAAATATATTAACAAAGGGTTAACAAAACTGTAAAGCATCAGTAACACTTCCTTAATTTTCAAACAAGGTCGAGACCCTTACTTTGCACCATACAATATAAAGAAATTATGAAGAAAATTTATTTAAGTTTCGCCACACTTTTAGTTTGCTCATTATTGAGTGCTCAAGAGTCATTTTGGACTACTACCGACTATAAAGGTGCTTTCCCACTAACGGATAATACAACTGCTACCGATTGGACTAGTGGATGGTCGAATTTTAATCCAGAAAACACGATTTATCCAGCAACAACAACTACAGTTTCTGCCGACATTACTAGCAGTACAACTTGGAGTGGTGTTGTATTACTTCAGAATAAGGTTTATGTAAAAAACAATGCAACATTGACAATTTTACCTGGAACGATTATTCGTGGTGACAAGTTGACTCAAGGAACTTTAATTATTACCAGAGGAGCAAAAATTATTGCCAATGGAACAAGTTCAAATCCGATTATTTTTACTTCAAACGAATCTGAAGGAAACAGAAGTGAAGGAGATTGGGGTGGATTGGTACTTTTAGGTTTAGCAAGAAACAACCAACCAGGAGGTGTCGCAAATATTGAAGGAATTGCTCCAACAACTGACACTCAATTTGGTGGAAATTTTGATGATGACAATTCTGGAATCTTGAGATATGTAAGAGTAGAATTTGCTGGTATTCCTTTGCAACCAAACAAAGAAATCAACGGGATCACTTTTGGTTCTGTAGGTTCTGGAACAACTGTTGATTACTGTCAAGTTTCTTTTTCAGGCGATGATTCTTATGAATGGTTTGGTGGAACCGTGAACTGTAAACATTTAATTGCTTATAGAGGTTTAGATGATGATTTTGATACTGACTTTGGATACAGAGGAAAAATACAATTCGGATTAATTATCCGTGATAAAGACCTTTCAGATGCTGCTGGAGATTCAAACTCTTTTGAGTCTGACAATGACGCAACAGGATCTAATGCGCAACCATTAACAGCTGCTATTTTCTCCAATATCACAACTGTAGGTCCTAAAGCAGATGGAACATTATCTTTACCTGTTGGAGAAAAATTTGAAAAAGCATTCAGAATTAGAAGAAATTCATCAATTTCAGTTTTCAACTCATTGGTTGCAGGCTGGGAAAAAGGATTATCTATTGAAGGAACCTCTACGGAAGACAACATTACTGGAGACACTTCATCTTTTTCAAACAATGAGTTAGTGAATCTTCCTATTGGTTCAAATGCTGTAACAGCTTTCAGTTCGTTTTACTCAACATTTTTCGGAGCTGAAAACAATGATTCTACTAAAACTATTGCCCAAATCAATTGGGTAAATTTATTCCCTACTTTAGGAAGTACTCCAGATGCAAGATTGGGTGCAAATTCAACTGCTGCAAATGGTGCTGATTTTACAAATTCGAAATTTTACAATTTAGCTGCTCCAACAGTTACTTCAACAGTAACTTATTGCCAAGGTGCAACAGCCTCAGCCCTTACTGCAACTGGTGTAGTTGGTAATACATTTAAATGGTATACACAAGCAACCGGAGGAAATGCAGTAACAACGGCACCTGTACCAAGCACTAATGCAGCAGGAACATTCCTATATTACGTTTCTCAAAATAACACAGCAGGTGACGAAAGTCCTAGAACTTTGATTACTGTTGTTGTAAATGCTTTACCTGCAACTCCAACAATCACTCCTAACGGTCCAACTTCTTTTTGTACAGGTGGTTCAGTAACTTTGAGTTCAAGTTCAGCGACGGGAAACATGTGGTCAAACACCTTGAACACGCAAGATATTAGCGTAACTACTTCAGGTACTTACACTGTAATGGTTACAAATACTGATGGTTGTTCATCAACTTCAAACGCTATTAATGTTAGTGTAAGCAACTCTCCAGTTCCAACAATCAATTCAACAGCAACTTCTGCATGTGAGGGAGAAACAATTACTTTAACTTCTAGTACAGCTGACACTTATTTTTGGTCAAATGGAGCAACAACACAAACAATTGATGTAACGGCGAATGGAACGTTCACTGTAATTACGACCAATACAAATGCTTGCAACGGAGTTGGAACTTCATCACCGATTACATTAGCATTTGGAGCTGTTCCAACAGCGGTTGCAGCTTTTACAACTTCAGGCACAGTTGTTACATTTACAAATACTTCTTCGGGAGCGACAACCTACTCTTGGGATTTCGGTGACCAAACAAATTCATCAGCTTCAAATCCAGTGCATGCATTTGCAGGAAATGGAACTTATACTGTTGTTCTTACTGCAACTAACGGAAACTGTTCTGATACGACTCATTTGACAGTAGTTTTATCTGTTGGAATTGAAGAATTGGAGACTATCGGTCAAGCTATACTTTACCCAAATCCAGCACAAAATGAAGTAAATGTTGGTGTTTATTTGAATGAGACAACAGAAGTTTCAATCAATATTTATGATATTACTGGAAAATTGGTTTCAGAAGGATATAGTGGCTTGATGAATTCAGGAGAAAACATTGTAAAATTAAATACAACTGATTTAACATCTGGAATGTATTCAACGGTGATTTCAACTTCTAAATCAGTAAAAAACATGAGATTGATTTTGACTAAATAGTCACAAGTATTATTTTAAATCGAAAAGATCATTCGCAAGAATGATCTTTTTTTGTTTCAATAAATTATATAATTCCAAAAAAGAATACTTAATCATTCCAAAATGACAGTTAAATAAATGAGTGTTTTTAAAACAATAAATGTTAATACCTTTTTACTAGGTTTGAGAACGAAATGAAAGAAAAGGTGCAAAATAGAAAAAAAAATATTGCTGTGAGTAGCCTCCACAAAAGTGATTTTTATGCACCATATTCTTACAATTCAAATCAGATTAGTGAATTGATTTTCAAACAAAAAAATCCAGCCCTTAAGATTATCAATTCATTTTACAGCTTCGTTTTTCTTATTCCAAAAAAAGTGAGGCTTTACACTAAACCACCTCCAAAACTTGATTAGAAATTAAAAAATAATACCTTTAACCCAAAATGTCTTTTATAATTTGCTAACTTTGTATGAACTAATTATTATAAAATGAAACTAAAATTCAACTCATTTTTATTTGTGTTAGCTTTAGGGTGTTCTGTATCTATGAATGCACAGGAGAATCACTTTAACTGTGGACACAACAAAAGAACACAAGAAATGTGGGCACAAGACCCACAGATGAAAGCTGATTACGATCAACTTGTAGCTAGCGCTCGCCAAAACAAGGGCACGGGAACGCAAGCTAAAACAACTTATATTATTCCATTGGTTTTTCACATAATCCATGAATATGGAACTGAAAATATCTTGGATTCTCAGGTTTATGATCAAGTAGCTGTATTAAATCGTGATTACCGCAAGCAAAACACTGATCTCTCAGAATTGGTTGCTGGATATGATACAATTGCAGCAGATGTTAACATTGAGTTTAGATTGGCTACAATTGACCCATATGGAAATTGTACAAATGGAATCGAGCATATCTATTCGCACGAAACAAACAATGGTGATGATTACGCTAAACACAACCAATGGCAGAGATCAAGATACCTAAACGTATGGGTTGTAAGATCTATGCGTGATGGAGTTGCTGGATATGCATATTATCCATCTGCAACCGAAGGGTCTTTCTTTTTCGCTGATGGAATTATCATTTTAAATGGTTACATCGGAAGAATTGGCACCGGAAACGAAAATGGTTCACGCGCCTTGACTCATGAGATCGGTCACTATTTAGGATTGGCTCATCCTTGGGGAAATACAAATGACCCAGGTGTAGCTTGCGGAGACGATGGTATCGATGATACACCTGAAACTAAAGGTTTTAATTTCTGTCCACAAACTTTAGCACAAGCGACAATTTGTAATCCTCCAGTAGTTGAAAACTATCAAAATTACATGGATTATTCTTATTGTTCAGTAATGTTCTCCAGAGATCAAGCTGATTTCATGAGAAATACATTAATTGTTGAAACTGCAAACAGAAGTAATTTGTGGAAAGACACAAACTTAATGGTTACAGGTGCTTTGGCAAATCCTGCGCCACTTTGTACTCCAGTAGCTGATTTCAGTGTAAGTAATAAATTCGTTTGTGAAGGTGACGCAGTAACTTTCAAAGACGTTTCTTGGAATGCAGCAGTCGATTCACGAGTTTGGTATTTTACTGACGGAACACCTTCTACTTCTACTTCAGCAACTCCTTCTGTTACTTTCTCTGGAATTGGATGGAAAAAAGTAAAATTAGTTGTTACAAATGCAACAGGAACAGACAGTACAGTGCGTTGGGAAACTATTCACATTTCTCAAAACTGGGCTGATAAAGTTGGACCTTATACTGAAAGTTTTGAATCAGGAAATATCGTTTCTTGGTTAATAGACAATCCAGAAGATAATTATGCAGAATGGCAATTGTCTAACAACAATGGAAAAGGAAATTCTAAGTGTATGAAATTGAACAATTACAGAGACGTTTCTAATGCTCAAATGTTCACTGATACTTATTTCTACAACTTCCGTTTAGGAGGAAATAAAGATGCTTTAATTTCACCTTCTTATGATTTGTCTACAACTGCAGGTTCTGAATTGATTTTTGATTATGCATATGCAACAAATGGTGCAACTTTGGCTGACATCACTGAATCTTTAAAAATCTATATTTCTAAAAACTGCGGTAAAACATGGCTTTTGAAAGAAACTTTGGCAACTACAGAATTGTTGACAGCAGGTAATTCAACAGGAATTGATTTCAAACCTACAAGTGATAACTTGTGGAAAACAGCAACTGTGTCTGTTCCAGGAAACGCTTCGGATACTAGAACTCGTTTCAAATTTGAATTCGTTTCTTCAGATGTATCTAACAACATTTACATTGATAACATCCGTGTAACTGGTGTTTTAAGTATTGCTGAAAACCCTTTGAATATGATGGACATCACAGTTTATCCAAACCCAACTAATTCTAATAATGGAGTTTCTATCAACTATGTTGCGAACGAAAACCCAGTAGAATTCCAATTGGTTGATTTACAAGGTAAAGTTATTACAACTGAAACTAACAAATCAATGAATTCAGAAGTAACGCATAAACTTGAATTATCAAGTCCATTGGCTTCTGGATGCTATTATTTGAAAGTTAGTCAAGGTGCATTTAACATGACTAAAAAAGTGGTTATTCTTTAATCGTTTTTAAAAATAAATGAAAGGACTGATTTTGAATCAGTCCTTTTTTTTGTGCTTGAAATTTAGATTTCCAAATCTTACAAAAGATTATACATTTTTATAACACTAGAAAGTTGGTCAGGAGGAAAAAAAAAACCAAATTTGTAAACCGTAAACTAGTGAGTTACAAAACTCATTTTTAAAAGATCAAATATGAAACATAATTTTGGTGCTGGACCTTGTATTTTACCACAAGATGTCTTTAAACAAGCTGCAGAAGCAGTGCTTGATTTCAATGGACTTTCAATTTTAGAAGTATCTCACCGCCATAAAGATTATGTGGCTGTTATGGATGAAGCGTTAGATTTAGTAAAAAAAGCATTGAATGTTCCTGCAGGATATTCTGTTGCATATTTGCAAGGTGGAGCAAGTCTTGGTTTTACAATTGTTGCTTTAAACATGATGCGCGAAAATAAAAAAGCAGCCTATTTGAACACAGGGACTTGGGCCTCTGGTGCAATCAAGGAAGCTAAAAAAGTTGGGATTGATGTTCAAGTTTTGGCTTCTTCTGAAGACAAACAATTCAATTACATTCCCAAAAATTATACAATTCCAGAAGGATTGGATTATTTCCACTACACTTCAAACAACACAATTTATGGAACACAATTCCATGAAACTCCAAAAACAAGTTTACCATTGGTTTGTGATATGTCATCTGATATTTTCTCGAAGGAAATTAATGTTGGGGATTTTGACTTGATTTACGCAGGTGCTCAAAAAAATCTTGGACCAGCTGGAGCAACGCTTTACATTGTGAAAGATTCTGTTTTAGGAAAATCTACCTCTCCTTTCATGCCAACCTATTTGGATTTGAAACAACATGTTGAAAAAGAATCTATGTTGAACACACCGCCAGTATTTTCTGTTTACGTTGCCATGTTAAACTTGCGTGACTTATTGAAAAATGGTGGGGTCAAAGCAAAAGAAGCTGAAAATATTGCCAAGGGAAATTTACTATACAGTGAAATTGACAATAATCCTTTATTCGTTGGAAATATTGCAAAAGAAGACCGTTCAAATATGAACGTAACTTTCAAATTGACTGACGAAACTTTGTCTGAAAAATTTGATGCCGCATGGAAAGGTGCTGGAATCGTGGGGCTTCCTGGTCACAGATCTGTTGGAGGATATAGAGCTTCGATGTATAATGCATTGCCATTATCTAGCGTCCAAGTTTTGGTTGATGTGATGAAGGAATTCACTAGGACAAACGGGTAATTTAGACAATAGACTGAAGACATTAGACTTTAGACTTTAGATTGTTTTAATCTTTGGTCTTAAATTGAAAACTTATTTATTAAGTATGAAAATATTAGCAAATGATGGTATTTCTGAAGAGGGAAAAATCGCTTTACAGAATGCTGGTTATACGGTTGTAACAGACAAAGTTGAACAAAATGATTTGGCAAAAGCTGTTAATGAAGAAAATTATGAAGTTGTTTTGGTAAGAAGTGCCACAACAGTTCGCAAGGAAGTAATTGATGCTTGTCCAGGATTGAAATTGATTGGTCGTGGTGGTGTTGGAATGGACAACATTGATGTCGCTTATGCTAGAGAAAATGGACGAACTGTAATCAACACACCTGCTTCTTCGTCTCAATCCGTTGCGGAATTGGTAATGGGACAATTGTTTTCATTGTCGAGATTTTTGCCTGATTCATTCAAAAAAATGGAAACAGGTGATTTCAATACTTTGAAGAAAAATTATGCCAAAGGAATTGAATTACGTGGAAAGACACTTGGGATTATTGGATTTGGAAGAATTGGACAATCTTTGGCTTCCTATGCATTGGCAATTGGAATGAAAGTAATTGCTGTTGGTAAAACCGCTGAAGAATGCGAAGTTGAATTGGCAGAAATCCCAGGATTGGGGACTCCAAAGGTAAAAGTTCAAACAATTACAGATTTAGATTATTTACTTGCAAATGCAGATTTTATTTCATTGCACGTTCCTAAACAAGCTGACGGAAGTGCTGTCATTGCATCAAAGGAATTTGCAAAAATGAAAAAAGGTGTTCGCATAGCCAATGCAGCTCGCGGAGGTGTAATCAATGAAGACGATTTGTTGGTTGCCTTAGAATCAGGAATTGTAGCTGGAATCGCATTGGATGTGTACGAAAATGAACCAAATCCGAGAAAAGATTTATTGAATCATCCAAAAATTGCTTGTACTCCGCACATTGGGGCAGCAACCTTGGAAGCACAAGATAGAATCGGTTTAGAATTAGCCAATTTGATTATCAAGCAGTTCGGAACTTTTTAATATGCATTTTGAGTGGTGAATAATTTTTCACCACTCATTGTTTTCTTCTTTATGGCAAAATTAAAACCGTTTAAAGCAATTCGTCCAACCAGAGACAAGGTTCATTTGGTGGCCACAAGACCTGTTTTTACTTATAAAAATTCAGTATTGAAAGCCAAATTGGAAACAAATCCTTATTCTTTTATTCATATAATCAATCCTGAATTTGGAGAGATTGTGAAAACAAGACCAAATTCTCGTGAACGATTTTTGAACGTCAAAAAAGAATTTGACAATTTTTGCGATCTAGGCATTTTGGTACAAGATTCAACTGAGACGCTTTACCTTTATCAACAAACGAAAGACAATCATGCCTATTTAGGAATTATTGCAGGTGCAAGTGTAGAAGA
This sequence comes from Crocinitomicaceae bacterium, assembly GCA_040403095.1. Lineage (GTDB taxonomy): Bacteria > Bacteroidota > Bacteroidia > Flavobacteriales_D > Crocinitomicaceae > JAQVCM01. Next base: position 8,892 of record JBBALI010000024.1, on the reverse strand, counting down.
ATACAACCAAGATCTAATCAAAAAGCACGAAGCGACTTTGACTTCGAGGGAAGCGATGTTTACGGAATATTTGGATATTGTAGGTTTCAATGCAGAGCCTGTTCTACTCTCCTACCCGCACAATGAAAATCTAGAAAATTTATACGCTGAAATTTCAAAGGAAAGACCAGAATTTGAATTTTCTACTACTGACATGATCAAACATGAACTTTGGACGCTTTCAGTATCGCAAACGGATGCGGTTTTAAAAGCATTTGAAGCGATTCCTGCGAGTTATATCGCAGATGGGCATCATCGTTCGGCTTCTTCGGCGAGATTGGCTGAAATCATCGAAAAAAGAGGAGAAACTCCGAAAGGAGAAAATCACCATTACTTTTTGGCGTTTTTGATAGACGAAAATCGTTTGAATATCCTTGAGTTTAATAGACTTGTCAAAACCTTAAATGGATTAACCGAAAACGAATTTCTAGCTCGATTGGGAAATTCATTTGAAATCGAAAAATTAGCCGGCGCTAGCAAACCCACTCACGAACATCAAATCACCATGAATTTGAAGAATGATTGGTATTCACTGACTTGCAAAGCAAACATTGTGCATGAGGAACATCCAGTTTCTTGTTTAGATCCAGAAATTTTGACGCAAGAAATCCTTACTCCTATTTTGGGAATCGCGGATTTGAAAACAGACCAAAACATTGAATTTATCAGTGGAAACTTAGGTTTGGAAGCCATTTCAAAACCGATTCAAGCTGGCAAAGCAGAAGTTGGATTTGTTTTATTTCCGCTAAATATGTCGCAGGTAAAAAGAGTTGCGGACCACCAAATGATTATGCCACCAAAATCAACTTGGGTTGAGCCAAAAATGCGCAGTGGATTAACGATTTATAATATCAAAGAATGATTGCTGAAAAAATATTATCATTGAAGCAAACTTTGCCAGCTTCTGTTCAATTAATCGCCGTCTCTAAAACCAAACCCAACGAAGATTTAATTCAAGCTTATCAGGCTGGTCAACGTGTTTTTGGAGAAAACAAGGTTCAAGAAATGGCTGACAAACACGAGTCTTTGCCCAAGGACATTCAATGGCATTTGATAGGACATTTGCAAACCAATAAGGTCAAATACATCGCTCCATTTGTAACTTTAATTCATGCTGTGGACAGTTTAAAATTATTGAAAGAAATCGACAAAGAAGCAAGGAAAAACGATCGAGTTATTGATTGTTTACTGCAATTTTTTATAGCATCAGAAGAAACCAAATTTGGTTTATCTTTTGAGGAAGCGACTGAAATTTTGGAATCCAAGGAATTCATCGAAATGGAAAATGTACGTATTGTTGGTTTGATGGGAATGGCATCTTTTGTTGACGATGAAGAACAGATCAGAGATGAATTTAGAACACTTTACAACTATTTTCAGGTCATCAAAAGTCATCATTTTAAATTCAACGCAGACTTCAAAGAACTTTCTATGGGAATGAGTGGAGATTATGCGATTGCAATTGAAGAAGGTAGCACAATGGTGAGAATCGGGAGTAGCATTTTTGGCGGGAGATAAAGAATAATCTACTTGATTTTCAATCTATTCGATTCGCTAAGACCATTTTCAACTTTACAATTTTCTCTTTTAAAAATTATAGAAACAAAAAACCCGCTTCGAAAAAAACAAAGCGGGTTTCAATATTAATCAGTATTCTTAGTTCTTGACAACTCTTAATCTTTCGACCTGAGTACCTTGAATCACTTCAATGTTGTAAACTCCTGAAACGAATCGTTTACCAATTACGAACGTAGATAAATCAGAAACGTTCACTTTGTGATTTTCGACCAATTTACCTAACATATCGTATACATTTACTTGAATCATCTCATCCGTTGAAGAATTCACTTCTAACATGAAATTATCTACAAATGGATTTGGATAAGCTATTGCTCCAAAAGCAGTCAAACCAATTTCACTCGTTCTTGGAGCATTTACCGTTACTGTAAAAATCGGTGAATAAACAACACAAGTTCCTACTGTTGCTCTTACTCTAAAAAAGGTAGTAACAGCAAGATTACCTGTTGCTAAACTTGAAGAAGTTTGACCAGCAACTGACGTAAATGTTACTCCATCAGTTGATTTTTGCCAAGCGATTGTACCTTGAACACCAGACACATTAAGCGTTGTTCCAGTATTAACCATAACTGAATTTTGTCCCGAAATTACACCACCTAAAGCAGCAGGTAAAACATCAGTAAAAAATACATTGGAATAAACCTCTGAACAAGTTCCACTTGTCAACTTTACTCTAACATAAAGTGGTGAAGAAATACTTATAACTTTTGTTAAACTTGTTGAAGCTGGCATATCTGTAAAATCAATACCATTAGCTGAAGACTGCCATTGTCTCGTTCCAACAGAACCACTTAGGGTAAAAGTAGTATTGGTTCCTGGGCAAACACTAGCTGACTTATTAGATGTAACAGTTCCACCAACAGCTAAAGCTGAACAAACAACATTTTTCACTGAGGAAGTAATTGATGAACAAACTCCACTTGTAACAACAACTCTGTAAGATTTAGTGCTTTGAAGATTTGTAATGGTATAAGTTAATCCATTTGCTCCAACAATATTCGTAAAGGTCCCAGTTGAAGTAGGAGCTTCTTGCCATTGAATTGTTCCGGTAGCTGAAGCAATTGCTAAATTGACATTACTTCCAGTACAGAAAGTTCCAGAACCAGTAATTGAAGCTACAGCAGATGTTGGATTAACAGTAACAATCACTTGATTGGAATAAGAAATACATGAACCACTCGTTAATTTTGCTCTATATGCTCTCGAGGAAGTTAAAGCACCCGTTGCAAGTGAAGTAGTTGTTTGACCTGAAACATTTGCCCAAATTGGAGTTGTTGCAGTCCAATTTGTAGAATATTGCCAAACAATTGTTCCCGAACTACCTGATAAGTTTAATGTTGTTGAAGCGTTTTTACAAATAGTAACATCAGAACTCAATGTACCACCTACCGATGGAACTGAAGTAACAGTTACTTTAACAGCTGGTGTAAAGACCTCAGCACAACTTGATTTGGACACTTTTGCTCTATACCAAGCTGTTGTTGTAAGGTTAGTTGCATTGAATGTTGTCAAACTAGCACCCAAAATATCTGAAAAACCAGATTGAGATGAAGTTGTTGATTTTTGCCATTGAATATTACCATTACTACCTGCTACAGTTAGCAAACTTGCTGAACCTGCGCAAACACTTACAGCATTAGCAGAAACTGTTCCAGCAATTGGCGTTGAATTAAAAATCAAACTTGGACTTGTAAATTCACTCCCAGTTCTATTTTTTGCAACCCAATTTTCAGCTGTTCCATTTGCAGAAATAATTTGAACGTTTAATTCAAAAGAAAGCACTCCATTCGTTGTGAACTGCCCTACCAAAACCATGTTAGAAGCATTCGTTCCTTTGATTCCACCTAAAGCAGCAATTGCACCATTGTTTGACAAGAAACTATTTCCTGTTCCTTGATCCAACAAATTCAATTGAGTTGAAGTGATTCCCAAAATATTTGGATTAACTGCAGTCAAAGAAGTACTTGAAACCAATCCGTCTTGCGCATTTGTTCCATTGATTGGAGCACCGTAGCAAGAACCAGGATTATTTGCTAATACACCTTGTGTATTTCCAATAGATCCATCAACATCTTCAGATTTTAAAACACCAGATTTCCCAGCGCAAACACCACCTGTTGTAAACCATGAATCAATAAGGACAGTATTTTTCTTTGCATTTGTTAAACTAATTGAAGCTGGATTTGTAGTTGTTCCGTTGTTAGGATCGTTGTAAAAATTGGTAGTTGTATTCAACTTCAAATCATGCGTTGCTGAGCCATAAAGTTGTGAGAATTTGTAACCTGCAGCCATGTCTACATAAACTCGATAAACAACAGTTCCGGTTGCTAATGCATTAATTGCTGAATTTGTAGAAGCATTTGTTCCGTCTGCAGCATTTGTTTGGTAATATCTCTCAACTACAATTCCTTCAAGTCCACCTTGAGCGAAAGTTGTATTCATCAATAAAGATAAACCAAGTCCTAAAATTATATTTTTAAATTTCATTACTTTCTTTTTTAAAAAGAAAAAACAATATTTCTGAAGTTAAAAACCAGAAATATTGTTTTCCTTAAATTAAATATTAGTTACAAGATGTTCCAAAAGCTGGAGCGAAAATCAAGAAATCGTCGATGTTTGTAATTCCATCTCTATTGATATCTGTAGCACAATCAACTAAACCTTGAGTAGCGCCTAAGATTTGTGAGTATGACCAATCAGACAACCAGTTGTCACCTGTTGAAGCAAAAGCACCTCTGTAGTTGGCAGCTCTAAAGAAACCATCAGCAGGAGCAACTGGACAACCAGAAACAGACAATGCTGGATTAGGAACTACATCATTTTTAACTGTAAATGTATTTGTTGTGTTGTTAACAGTAATCGCATAGCTAAAACCAGGTAGGTTATTTCCAGCAACAACAGTATTCATATCTGTTTGTTTGAATTGAACAGTATCAGAAGCCAAAACAGAAGCAGTTGAACTACCAATAGTTAATGGATTAGTTACACCAACGAAAGTATTACATTTCACTTTCAAAATTGAAGTACCATTTCCACCAGTTGTAGCCCAGTTGTGGTATGCCTCAGATGTTCCAGTTCTTGTCCCTAAAGATTTAACCATGTTGAAACCATTTTTGAAATTAGCAAAAACAGAGTTGTAAATTTCACCACCAGTTAATTCCTTTGCATTGATTGCAGCGATAGAAGAGTTATCAGAAGTTAAAGTTGTTTTTTCATTCCCAACTAAAGTAACATTGTAGATTACAGGAATTGATCTTGGAGAGTTATTTGATTTTTGATCATCAGAATCTGCTTCAAAACCATTGTCTGAATCTGTACTTGCAGTATTGTCAGTTTTCATTCCAAACAAAAATTGCGCTTTTCCAGACCAACCTAAATCCCAGTCAAACATATCGTCATTCCCAAACAAAGTTGAAACGTATCTTACATTTACTGTACCACCAAAGAATTCGATGTTATCATCTGCACAAGAAACGATTTCTAAATGATCAATTGTAGTACCTCTACCAACAGAACCTAATGTAAGTCCGTTTAACTCAGCACCAACTGACAAGATAGCACCTGAATGTCTGATAGAAACATATTTGATAATTCCAGAATTGTCATTATCATCAAATGATTCACCTAAAGAAAGGTTAACACCATATTGATCTTGTATGTTAGAAGTTGCAAAACCTTCAATTGTTCCTAAACCATCTGCTACAGCTAATTTCCCAGAACCACCAGCAACGAAAGGTCCATTTGCAGCCAAAGTAAGATTGTTTGTAGCTTTACCTAAAACAACAACTCCACCCCACATTCCTTTGTTAGCAATTGAATAAGTTCCATCTAAATTGTCAGCTTCAGCAGTGAAAACAATTTGACAATCTTCAGAACCTTCAGCCATAATTTTTCCACCTCTTTCAATAACAAGAGCAGAAGCTTTAGCTGGATCTGGATTACCATTTAACAAGGGAGCAACTCTTCCTTTCAATACAGTTCCTGGATTAATTGTAATCGTTTTTCCAGAAGGAATGTAAATTTTTTGGTCGATAATATAGTTGTTTGCACAACTCAAAACAGCACCATTTGTCAATTCACCACCATAAGTCCCTGCAACAGCAGTAAAACCAGGTAATGAAGACAACAAAACTGTTGGTCTAGATGCAACTGGAGTTGTACATCCACAAGCTGAACCTAAATTTGATTGAGCAAAGCTTGGTGAAATTGCTGCCAAAGCCAACGTGGCAGAAGCAATAACTTTTCTAAAATGTTGATTTTTTTTCATTTTTTCTTTTTTAAATGCTTTATTAAATAGTTGTACAAATATCTTCAGTTTGAACAAGAAACATTTAAAGCCTTTATTACTAAAAAAACAAGTTACTTCTCTATTTCTATTAAAACAAAATGAAGAGATTGCCTGCATTTTTAAAAAGAAAAGAAATTAATATGAACTCAATGTAAACAAATAGAAAAACCCTTTAGATACAATAGCTTTGACAATACTAATTTCTAGTAGCAAAAAAAAGGCATGAACAAAAGATTAATTTGTCATGCCATACTGAAGTTAAATATCTTGATTTAAAATCTGTAGAAAAGAGAAATTGTAGGATTAATACTAAAAAGATATCGTTTGATAGGTGAGGTTAAAATTGGAGTAAAAGCATGTTGATAATTCATTTCAAAATTAAAAGTCCATCTTTTATAAACAGGTAAGTCTATACCGAAACCAATTACACCTAAAACATTCATTTTATTTAAATCATCACTTTTAGCTGAAAACAAAGTCTTATTATTCTCTTTTCTGTAGGTAATATTATTAGCCATGAAATATGAAACAATTGCACCCCCAGTTACATACATTTTTTGTTTTTTGGCAATGTATAAATTGAATTTCAATGGCAATTCGAGGTAATAAATATTGTTAGTATAATTTGAAATTGTTTCTAATGATCCAGATTTTGAACTTTGGGCTCTATTGGTTAAAGAAAGACCCGAATTAAAAGAAAATCTTTTAGAAATTTGATATCCAAAATTAAATCCTAAAGAATAACCTATATGAGGCATTTCGATTGAATCAAAATAATCAGCATTAGATTGGGCTTCACTGTCAGCTTTCAAATATCGAGATGAAAAAGAAGGTGAAATAGACAACCCCAATTTAACATTGTTATACTTCAACGTGTCATTTTGCTGTCCGAATACTGGAGGTGAGATAAATAAAATTAAAAAGGAAATAACTCTTATCATGATTCTATAATTAATCTTTAATACATCTAATACTTAAACCATATTTTTGGAAAGTATGTTGTCTGAAAATCTTTTTACTTTTTCTGTCAATATATCGATACCAAGCGTCTTCATTTTCAGCGGAAGCTGTCCACCAAAAGGCACAATTAGATTCATTATTAACTTCTCCATTAAACAATCTACAACCGCCAGGCAATGCTGTAAATCCACTTTCATTGGTGCCAAAAATAGTAGATTCTGAAGGCCACCCAATTGAAGATTTTGGTATCAATTTTTCACATTCATTGCTTCCTCTCCAAGCAGTTTGATTTGAGGCTTCCATTGACATACCTATAGTTCTTTCTAAAGTTTTCCATTCTTCATCAGTTGGAATGTGCCAACCAGCTGGAGCTAATTTTCTTGAATCATTTACTGAAAACCAATTGTATAACATTCCATAACGATTATCTGTTTTACAAAAAGCTCCTTCGGTTTGAGCTGCCCAAGTGGAATCAGTTTGAAGCGAGTCTATAAATATAATCGAAGCACCATCATTGTATTTCGTCACCTTTAAATTTTCAGCCATCCACCATTGATCTCCAATTTTGACGGTTTTATAAACATTTCCGTCCAAATCAATCATGGTACTAGTTTCATTTTCTTTCACTTCAACTTCTTCTTTCTTGCAAGAATTCAGCGTTAAAAGTGCAATTGAAATAATAAGAAAAGTTATTTTATTTTTCATGTTTTTCATAAATCAAATTATTAACTCAATTAGTTTTTCATAAATAGTTTGGTCTGAAACTGACTTCCAACTGCAACTTTAATCAAATATAATCCAGCATTTACATTGGTCAAATCAATTTTCTCGTTCACTAATAAATTATCTGAACTTGTTTCTTTTTGAGTAACAATTACACCAAAAGAATTGTAAACAATGTATGAAATTTTATTTTCCATCCCAGAAACTACATTTAAAGTAATGAAATCATTGGTTGGATTTGGTGCAATTTCGAAATCAAAATGATCTCCCATCAAAGCAGGACAGACAACTGCGATATCTCTATCTCCACAAGATCCTGGATAACAGCACAAATCTGGCATTGAGACATTCGCTGCTGGGTCATAATTACAAGACATTGGGTCCATACATCCAAGTACGACTGGAGTTAAACAAGATCCAGGAGCCAAACAAGCAAAACTTGCATCATATTCCAAATAATTTGCATCAATACATCCACAGTCAAATGGATATTTCAAAAAAAGACTGAAAACCTCATCACTAGTTAGGATTGAATCGTTGGCAACGTATTTTATAGTGGTTGGGACACCGTCGATAAGTGCTAAAATTTCAATGTTGAATTCAAATGAAAGTTCTCCTACAGTTGTTAATTGAGCAACTAAAATTTGATTGCTGTCAGGAATTACGCCAGTTACACCTGAATTTTGTAAATAAAAATCATTGCTTGAAAAAATGTTTTTAGGGACCAATGAGCCAAAAATTGTACTGTCATTGCCTGAGAAAAAATCTCGAACACCATTATCCAACCAAGTATCTGGAGTTAAATTCATGGTATCCATTCCGTCGGCAGTTGTGAGCGGCAAACCAATTGAAGGATCATTATTGGTTAACAAACCATTTACAATCATTTGACTTCCTCCATCGTTGTTAATTCCACCAATGAATGAACCGTCCAAATCTTGATTTTTCAAAATACCAAAATGCGTTTTATTGCTTTGTTTTTTAGAAGTTTGACCTAAAGTCAACCAAGAATCTAATGCAATTGTACCTTCTAGGTATTTATTTTTAATATAATCCTTGCCAAAAGATTGACCATCCGATAAATGGTTAAAAAACACTTCAGTACTTGCAAATTCAACTTTATGATTTGCATCCGCATACATTTTTATCAATTTACTACCTGGTTTTAAGTCAACATAAATTCTATAAGTTGTTGATCCCGTTTTTAATAATCCACCGTAGATATCGGTTGAATCTTGATCGTTAGAAACATAATATTTCTCAACGATTACTTTTTCCAATTGAGCAAAAATTGAATAAAAACT
>JBBALI010000023.1:0-60573 GCA_040403095.1 Crocinitomicaceae bacterium | reverse complement strand
GTTAGAAAATTTATCAGGAAAAGATTTTAAATCTCAATTTAAACAAAATAAATCACTTCGTACAATTACAGTGGCAGTTGGTGCTATAGTGTTTGTAATATTAGGTTATTTCGCATACAGAACATTCATCTGGGGTCCATCAAATGAGAAATCAATAGATGCTTATTGGGCTGGTTTGAATTACGCCTCGAAAGATTCAACTGACCAAGCGATCGATGAACTTTCAAGAGTGGTAAAAGAGTATGATGGTAAGAAAGGTGGAGAAAACGCTCAATTTGTTTTGGCTAGACAATATATGACCAAACGTGAATTCAAAAAAGCGTTGGAAAATCTAGAAGGCGTGGATGTAAGTGACACTTACGTAGCTGTTTTCACTTTGGGTCTTCAAGGAGATTGTTATTCAGAAATGAAAAAATACAGCGATGCGAAAGATATGTACATCAAAGCTGCTGAGAAAAATGAAAATGATAAAACTACACCAGAATATTTATTCAAGGCAGCATTATGCGCAGAGAAATTAAATGACAATGCTGGTGCTGAAGAATTATATGTTCGTATCAAAGACAATTATGTAATGTTTTCAAACATGAAATACATTGACAAATATATTGCACGAGTTAAAAACAAAACTAAAAAATAGATTGTGGCTACAGCACTTAGAAATTTATCTGAATATTCTAAGGAAAATGTTCCAAACGGTGCCGATTTTAAAGTCGGCATTGTTGTTTCTGAATGGAACGATTCCATTACTTTGAATTTACTTAAAGGCGCCAAAGATGCATTGTTGGAAAACGGCGTACCTGAAGCGAATATTCTTATTCGATTTGTTCCAGGAACTTTCGAATTGCCGCTTGGCGCGCAATTGATGCTTGACAATACGGATGTTGACGGTGTGATTGCGATTGGTGTGGTGATTCAAGGCGAAACAAAGCATTTTGATTTCGTTTGTCAAGGAGCAACGCAAGGAATCATGCAAGTTGGCTTGGAATATAATTCACCAGTTTCATTTTGCGTTTTGACAGATGAAAACATCCAACAATCCATCGACAGATCTGGTGGAAAACACGGCAATAAAGGAACCGAATGTGCAATTGCTTGCATGAAAATGATTGATTTGAAAAAATCATTGGAAGGTTAGGAAATAATATTACGACTTTAACAAAGGAGAATTTCGAATGGGATTCTCCTTTTTTTTTGCAATTATTTTTTGGATTTGTTTTTTATACAGTTCCTTTTTTCTTAAATTTAAGTTAGGAATTCTAAACTGACTCCTTTAAACCACTTTTATAAACTTAAATAAACCAAAAAAAAATGGCAAATACTTATTCGCAAATTCACGTTCAAGTGGTTTTTGCAGTCCAAAATCGAGAAAGTTTAATTGGTAGCAAATGGAAAAATGAATTGTATCGATATCTTGTTGGAATAATTCAAAATCATCAACACAAAGTTATCGCTATCAACGGAATGCCTGACCATGTGCATATATTAATCGGATTAAGACCTAGTCAATCTATATCTGAGTTAATGCAAAAAGTGAAGGGCGATAGTTCTAAATGGATCAATCAAAAAGGATTTGTGCTGGGCAAGTTTTCTTGGCAAGAAGGTTATGGCGTGTTTTCGTATGGAAAATCACAAGTTGATGATGTGATAGAATATATCAAAAGGCAAGAAATACATCACCAGCGAAAAACGTTTAAGGAAGAATACAGAGAATTTCTGGAGAAATTTGCTGTGGATTATGATGAACGATTCGTTTTTAAGGAGATTTGGTAAGATGCAGTGTGGTGTAATTTCGTCCCTAATGGGACGAGAAAACTAGCAGAAGTTACGTTTTACCCATATTTCATCCCAAAAGGGATGGAAGCACTAGATAAATTGTGCCAACAGGCACTAAATATGGGTAAAAACTAATATAACACCAATCTTTCGTCCTGTAGGGACGACATGATACATACATTTTACGCTCACATATCTTCATGCCTAGTGTGAAATACACTTATGATTTCATCCCTAAAGGTATGGAAGCAGTGAACAAATTGTGCCAATAGGCACTAAATATGGGTAAAAACAAACTCACCCATCAATATTCGTCCTGTAGGGACGAAATCTGAATTTCCTAAAACCAAAATAAACTTCAAATTTTCATTCTAATCTTGGATTTGAACATTTTCAACCTAAAATAATGAATCTCATCCATCAAAAACCAATCTTTATGGCATATTTAATTACATTTGACCCTCAAAAAACAAAAAAATGACATTAATTAAATCTATTTCAGGATTTCGTGGTACCATAGGTGGAAAAGTGGACCAAGGTCTTACACCAATTGACGCAGTAAAATTTGCTGCAGCTTATGGTACATGGTTGAAAGATAGAAATCCAGCGCAAAAAATCAAAGTGATAATTGGTCGCGATGCTCGATTGTCGGGTCAAATGATTTCTGATTTGGTTGTTTCCACTTTGGTAGGTTTGGGAATTGATGTCGTAAATTTAGGTTTGTCCACTACTCCAACGGTGGAAATTGCAGTTCCGATGGAAAATGCGCAAGGTGGAATTATCTTGACAGCAAGTCACAATCCGAAACAATGGAATGCTTTGAAATTGTTGAACGAGCGTGGAGAATTTATCTCTGCCAAAGAAGGTGAAGCTTTATTGGAAATTGCCAATCAAGAAGCATTCGATTTCGCTGAAGTTGATGATTTAGGAACTGTTACAGAAGATGATACTTATTTAGATAAACACATTCAAGCGGTTTTAAACTTACCGTTAGTTGACGTTTCAGTGATTGCACAAGCGAATTTTAAAATCGTTGTGGACGCTGTGAACTCTACCGGAGGAATTTTTGTTCCTGCATTGTTGCGCGATTTGGGTGTAAAAGAAGTGATTGAATTGTATTGTGAACCGACAGGACATTTCCCACATAATCCAGAACCACTTCCTGAGCATTTGACTGATTTATCTGACAAAATCAAAGAAACTGATGCTGATTTAGGAATTACTGTTGATCCAGATGTAGACAGATTGGCAATGGTTTGCGAAGATGGAAGCATGTTTGGTGAAGAATATACTTTGGTAGCGTGTGCTGATTTTGTACTTCAAAACACGCCTGGAGCAACGGTTTCAAATCTTTCTTCAACGCGTGCACTGAGAGATGTAACAGAAAGAATTGGAGAAAAATATTTTGCAGCTGCTGTTGGTGAAGTGAATGTTGTTGAAAAAATGAAAGCTGAAAATGCCATCATCGGTGGTGAGGGAAATGGTGGGATTATCTATCCAGAATCGCACTACGGAAGAGATGCCTTGGTAGGAATAGCTTTGTTTTTGACGCATTTAGCAAAATCAAAAATGAAAGTTTCTGAATTGAGAGATTCGTACCCAAAATACACGATTTCAAAAAATAAAATTGAGTTGACTCCAGCGATTGACGTTGACGCTGTTTTAGAAAAAATGGCGGCGAAATATGCGCATGAAGAAGTTGATACGACTGATGGTGTAAAAATTTACATCGCGCAAGAATGGGTGCATTTGCGCAAAAGTAATACTGAGCCGATTATAAGAATTTATTCTGAAAGTAGTTCTGAAGAAGCAGCGAATGCTTTGGCGGAGAGAATTATTGAAGAAATTAAAGCGGTGATTTAATAGATCATTTTTTAAATTATTAAAAACTAATACCATGTTAAAGGAATTCAAAACATTTATCATGCGAGGCAATATCATCGACCTTGCCGTGGCGGTAGTAATTGGTGCAGCTTTTACATCAATTGTTAATTCATTTGTAAATGACATCATCACACCATTATTACTCAATCCAGTGATGAATTTTTTAAATGTCAAGGATTTGGAAAATGTGATGTGGCACAATGTGAAATATGGTAAATTCATTGCGGCGATTATCAATTTCGTGATTGTTGGATTTGTCTTGTTTTTGATCGTAAAAGCGATGAATCGCATCCAGAAAAAGGCAGATGACAAGACCAAAACTGAGCCTGTTGCGCCTGTTCCAACAAATGAAGAGAAATTGTTGGCAGAAATCAGAGATTTGTTGAAGAAATAAGAATTTTTAGAAGCTCATTTCCTATTTTGTGGGATGAGCTTCTGTTTTTTTCAATATTTCAAATTACTTTTAAAACGCATCAAAAACCTTCAACTGACCAAAGTCATTTTCTAACATATTCGTTTTCTTTAAATTGTGCAAACTAATGAAAAAACTATGCACGAAAAAAACGAAGAATTATTCGAGATGGTCGAATATGCAAAAGACTTAATTTCCCGAAATTATACTTTTGAAGAAATAGAAAAAGAATTGCTTCAAAAAACAAATGACGAACATTTTACCGCCAAAATCATTCGAAAAACCAAAAAAGCGATCAACGAAAAAAAGCGAAATGCGGGTGTTTTGAAATTGCTAGTCGGTGGGTTTATCTTGATTACCGGATTTATTATCACCGTATTTTGCTTTCATTCAAACATTTCTTTTCATACTGTAATGTACAGTTTTACAACCTTAGGTTGCATATTACTTTTTTGGGGATTATTTGAGATCATTGGATAATAAAAACGTGATTTTTGAGTTTAATTGATTCTTATTCAAATCAAAAAAATGAAAAAAATTACTTTTCTAGCTTTATTTCTATTTCAATCTATTGCTTCGTTTTCGCAAAGCAGTAAATTCGGCGACGTATTTTCAGATCCAATCATGATTGATTCCAATTCAACAATAATGATTCCTACACGATATAATTCAGATTTTTTAACTAGTAGCAAAATGTCATTTTGGGGTGATTTGTACTCCAACATCTTGTTTTACGATTTCAAGGCTGACAGTTACACCAAATTGTTCGAAAAAGACACTTATATTTTTGGTTTTCAATCCTATAATTACCGAACATACCAGCCTAATGAAATTAAGAATGTGGCTTCCGACCTCATCTTGTATCGCGTTAAAAGCATGGATCACAACGGAAATGGGAAAATCGACAACAATGACCCCGCGATTATCTATGTATCTGATTTAAAAGGCAAAAACCTCAAAGCTTTAACCACTTCTGCTGAAAATGCAGTGGAAATTAACTTATACAAAGACCAAAATTTTGCGTTGATCAAAATGCAACGCGACTCGGATGGAGACAAAGAATTTAAATCGGAGGATAAGTCATACTATTACATTAAATTGGATTTAGCGACCTTGACTTTTGGGAATAAGATTGAGGTGAGGTGATTTTTTTTTGCCACTGATGGCACGGAACTCACAGATTTTTTTTTATATGGATGAAACGGAAATCACGGATTAATTTTTAGTGTCTAGCCATGTTTTCATCCCTTTTGGGATGAAATGTGGGTAAAAAAGACACTAAACTTATCAACTCGTCGCGCTAGGGACGAAATTTGGCTTTTGCTTCTAGGGAAATCTCAATTATCAAGCGAAAACCCAAACTGAATGGCTGTTTCCAACACTTCCAAATTAATATCTTTCAACTTTTTGAATTTAATGCAATAGCCCGTAACACTTGCTTTACCTAGGTTTTCTTTGTAGGTGTTTGACAGGTAATTTTTATCCTCGATTCCGAGAATGTACACTGAAATCCCTGTCGTGTTGGCGCTGAGTCCGATGCGGTAAAATTCTTTGTTCTTTCCATCAGCATAGCGAATTATTTGGGTTCCATAGCCTATATTTGGATTGGAAACCACTTTATTTTCGCTGTTTTTTCCATCTAAAAACCACAATTTACAAGTCGGATTGATTTCTAAAATTCGCCGGTGCAAGATTTCCATGTCTTTGCATTTTTCCTCTTGTTGGGTAGAAATGTACTCGTTGATTTGGGATTGAATGTTCATTTTCTGAATATTGAAACAAATAAATTCTGAATTAAAACTCACTCAACAATACTTCATCTGTTGTTGCTGAAAATTTTAAATCTACTTCAAACTTCGTTCTTTTGCTGATTTTCTTCAGTTCCAATTCGCCCCTTTCATTGAATTTGCCTCTGAAACTCAAAACATCTTTCTCAGCCCAAGTGTCAGATGAATCCATAATTTGATTTTCGACTTTGCAAGAAATCACATCGCCATAATCCTCGAAGGAACCACAAAATGTAAATTCTGGCTCGCCTTTCACGTCATGACCGATCATCGCAAATGATTTCAATTCTCTCGTCAAATATGCTTTATCGGAACCAGTGACTTTCTTGTAAATGACATATCCATTTTCGTAAAATCGCAGTAGATGATAGGTTGTATATTCAGCAACTTCTTTTTGGTAAAATAATCCGTTCATTGGTTGTTTTATTCGTTTAAATTGAGATTAAATATAACGACTCTTTAGCAAGAGTCAATGACTTACAAATCAATTTTTTCATGGATAATGATAGCAAAGAATCGGTGCTCAACGTTTGAATGGATTGTATCTGATCTGAACTAGCATATTTCGCAATCGTTTCAACCTTTATTCCTTTGTTGGACTGTAATACGAAATTTGACTGATTTCCTTTACCTTCCCTTCCACAAGTAAAAAATCTCTTGTGTTTTCTTGATATTCCTCCAAGATGCCGACTACTTCTGGGTAATTAATCCATTTTTGGGAGGATTGACTGTGCAGGTTGAGGGAGAATGTGAGAATTGTGAGGGATATGAGGTGTTTCATGATGATTGGGGAATTAACGGTTTAGTTCTTGCCGCCGTTTTTTTTGTATTGCACCTGCGGCAGAAAAATAGAGCTAAACACCTGTTATGTAAATTTTTACTTTAGATTAATTTACATAAAAGATTGGTTGCTTCTTTGGATCCAAGTGTCTCCGCCTTTCTTAATAATTCAATCGCTTTAGTTTTATTTTCCATTTTCAAATAACAAAGACCCATTTTATAATGATAAACTGAATCGTTTGGATAAAAAACTGTCATTTGTTCAAAATCTCGTAATGCCTCATTGTAGTTCTTTTCTTTGAAAAATAATATTCCTCTAGAGTAAAAAGCATTAGTAAAGGTAATTTCACAGGAATAATTTAAATCCTTGAATGCATTTAAAATGTCATTCTTTGCAATGTGGTATCTCGAGCGTACTTCCAAATAATTTGCAATAAAATTTCCTTTTCTAAAGTCTGAACTATTTTTTGCTAAATTGATAGCTTGAGTCGCGTCATTAATTGCTAAATCATAATTGGTAGTTGCATAAAAGCATAGAGAACGTTCTATGTAAGCTTCCTTATAATCATCCTTCAATCTAATAGCATCACTAAAGTCTTTGATTGCATCAGTATACCGAGCTTTATTTTTTAACCACTTCCCCCTATTATAAGCCATTTCTGGATTATTATCAGTATCTCCCATTGCTAAAAAATCTTCAATTGATATTTCCATTTTATTAAGTTTTAAAAGTTAGTATACTCTTTTTTTTTCATTTCAAAATAGCATTGTGCGGTGATTTGGATATTGGAATTATTTAAGTCATCAAAATTCATTTCATCAAATAGATAGTTATATAACTCTTTTATTTTTGGCCACTTATACCCGAATGAGTTCTTGATCTTACATATTGCTGCACCATTTTTCATAGTGCAATATTTATTGAATTTAACTAAAGGATTGTACTTAAAGAGTCGGTAAAATTCCGCACCTAAAACTTTCTCATAAAAATCAATATTATGGCCTACAATAATAGTTGCATTTTCTATTTTATCAAGAAATTCCGACAACACCAATTCCAATTCATGACCTTTAATTAATGCAATTTCAGTTGTGATAGTATGAATATTCGATACTTCAACAGGTATTATGAAGTCACAAGGTTTAATTATTTTGGAATTATTCTCAATCAATTTCCCATTGATGCTATAGATTGAATAATTAAGGCGAACTAATCTAGGCCAGTTATTAATATCCCTGTAGCTAGATTCAAATGAATTTGGCATACCGTTCGTTTCAGTTTCTATGAAAACTATTAAATGTTCGTTAACACTTGTAGTTCTGGTATTTTCAATTTCTACTTTTTTAATCAAACCTTCAATTAGTTTTTTTTCGTTTAAAGCTTCTTCAGAAGGATTTACATTTATAGTTTTTATTAAGAATTTTAATGCTTCATTATATTGCTTTTTATCCTTATGTAAAAGGTACAAGTTGTGATTCGTCTCATATAGATACTCATCCAATTCTAAAGCACTATAATAATCTTTTAATGCGTTGTCAAAATCCCCTAAAATGTGATAATTAGAGCCTCGACATAGATATACTTTTACATCATTCTTAACCTCATTTTCAACAATATTTAAATCTTCAATAGCTTCGCGTTGTAAATCAAGATTTGAATATAAAAAACCTCTAATTTTATACGCTTCAATTTTCCAAGGCCCATTATTTATCAAAATAGATTTTGTTAAATACTCTAAAGCTAGGGCATAATTTTGATTTTCTGCTGCTTCAATTCCTTTATCGTGATATAACTTGTTAAAATTCATTGTTAGTAGTTTTAATTGGTCATAATGTTTTGCGGCTTGGCAAAGTGACGGCCTTGAAACGAAATGATTAGGATTAAAGATAAACATTTTTACAAACAAAAAGCCCAAGTTTTGGAAGTTCGCCGTCATTTTTTCAAGTCGCTTTTAGCATTAGTTGTTATTCTCTATTCCTTTTAAGTTGTTTAATGTGTCAATAATCAAATTTTGAGGAATTTTGATATTTAAATTGCCTAAAAAATTCTTTATCTCATCAACTTCATGCTGATCCTTAACAAAAATAAAATTCATACTTTCTAAAGGTATTTTTAAAACATGTGGATTATGATTTAAATGTGGCTTTCGCTTATTTAGCCATGTTCCGAATTCACCGTTAATTTTTCCATTAGGTTCAAATTCTGTTATAAAATGTAAATCTAAAAATATTTTCCTCCATTCTCTTTCATTGTAAGCAATTCTAATATCACCGTTTTTTCTCACAACTTTATAAGGTTTTGATAATAATAATTGATTGTTTGAATTCTCAAATATTCTTCCAAAAATATTGCGTAATGATTTAATTAAACTATCATTCGTGTTTTTATCGATTGAATTTAGTAGATTTTTAGATTCTGCTGAAAGAGGATTTATTTTTATATAACTAGTTGCATCTAAATTTGGGAATTTCATCTTAAACTCCTTAAAACAATCAAGAACTTGTGGAATAATTGCAGATTCATAGTTGTATTTTATACTCTCTTGTATTATACTGTTATCATAAATATACAAAACAGGGTTAAGGCCTAATTCAATAGCATTATGCCTATTGATACTAATACCATAATTACCATAATCAATTACTTCTTTTGGACCAATATCCCGAAATAATATATTGCTAAAACTGATCATGGGGATTAGAATCTTTTTATCGGAAAATTGTTCTAAATTATATGAAGTAAATAACCCTTCAATTAGGATTGACTTTAAGTCCTCAAGATTTCCTGTTTGATGTAGAATCTGATCAATAAGCTTCATCGTCTGTGTGTTGGATTGGTTATTAAGCAATTATGTCTCCTAAAATGGAACCTATACGCCTAAAATCGATTATATAAGTCTAGTTTCTAAGATAATCTATTCTCAAATATATCAATTTGCTTGAAAACCACAAAATCTTTAAAATTCAACACTCTAATCTACAAAAATCTCCCGGATCAAATTTTTACAAGCCTTTATTTCTTTTGCTGTAATCGTACCAAAAATTTTAACGATTCGCGTTTTGTCAATGGTCCTGATTTGGTCTAATACAATCCAACCTTCTTGTCCATTGTGTTTTACTTTTACTCTCGATGGGTAATTTCGGCTGGAAGTTGTCATCGGAGCTATTGTTACAGTTCGCAGAAACTGATTCATTTCATCGGGGGAAATGATTACGCACGGTCTGGTTTTTTGAATTTCGCTTCCAATGGTTGGGTCGAGATTTACCAGCACTATTTGATATTGATTTAGCTCCATTCTTCGAAATTTTCGTCGTCAAAAACATCGTCAAGCAAAAGCGAATCGTCACCATTTTCATGCATCCTTTGGAATGCTTTATCCCAACCTTTTCTCGGTTCAGTGATAGGTCGTAACACAATTTGTCCCTTTTCAAGAATCATTTCCATTTTGTCTGAAATGTGGTATCTTTCCAAGATAGTTTTAGGCAAGCGAAAACCTTTCGAATTTCCGATATTGATGATAGAAATTTCCATTTTGAATTAATTAATGTAATTACAAAGTTATTACATTAATTCTAAGATTCAAACTTTTTATTTAAAAAACTCTTAAGAATTCTTCACCATCTCCGCAAAATCCTTCGCGAAATAGGTCAAAATAGCGTCTGCGTATGCTCGGCGCATGCTTAGTACCATTTCGTGCACAAAGGTTTGTAATTCAACCAACCATTGCGCTTTGAGCGCATGATATTTACAACCGCTAGATACTATTTATTTTTGTATTGCATACTCATGAAAGCGAATATGATTGTATTCATCTACACTTAATTTTAACCAACCATAACGGAATTGACCATTATTATTAATTCTAAAAAGTAGATACTTCATATTTGT
This sequence comes from Crocinitomicaceae bacterium, assembly GCA_040403095.1. Lineage (GTDB taxonomy): Bacteria > Bacteroidota > Bacteroidia > Flavobacteriales_D > Crocinitomicaceae > JAQVCM01. The sequence goes on along the minus strand of JBBALI010000023.1, from coordinate 50,045 downwards.
ATTATTCCAATTACCTCTTAATATGCAAGTATTTTGAACAGGAAACAATGCCCATAAATTATCATAATTAAAGATTGAAAGTTTTACAGAATTTGATATCCAATTCCCTTCATTGCCTATTGAATCTCCAATGGAATATATTTTCGGACAAATGGTTGTATCAATGCGAGAGAAGCTATTTAGATTGCTTCCAGAACATGAATATCCACCACTTCCATTGTAATAAGTAATTGACCTTAAAGTGTCATTCTCAATGTATTTACATTGAAAAATTGAATCTGATAAAGTATTAACAGAAATCTGAAATGTACTGTTTAATGCGTCAATTGATGCCACTCGTTGATCAATTCCTCCAGGAGAGGAACTATACACACTATTTAGTTTAAAATCATCAACACCATCACTATCAATATCAAATTGATAAGATGCACTAGAATGCCAAGCAGCAATAATAGAAACTGAAGAGTCAAAGGTTGTTATGTTAAAATTAGGAGAAATATTACCAAAAATCAATGAATCATCGGAATTTATTGGTTCGTTAGGCTCTTTTTTACAACTTAAAATTAATCCTAAAAGAACGCTAAACATGACTAGGTAATTGGATTTTCTCATAGTGCAATTTTTACAGTTAGTTGTTACTCGCTAGTGTTATAAATGGTTGTAAAAAAATATTGATAACTCCTTTTTTATTAATTTTATAAACCTAAAGCCACCTATATTAGTGTAGCTTATAAGACGATTTTATATCAAATATACAAATTATAAGGAAAAACCACAAAATTTTTAAAAGCCAAAACGCTAGCCAAAAAAATTGAATACTTCACCCCAACTCTCCCTGCAGAAAGTCAGAAACAATTTTCTTGACACGAGCGATATTTTCATTAAATTTTTGTCGCTTTGCTTGGTCGCCGTTAAATGGATCGGTCATCAAATTACTCATGAATTCGTCTCCAAACAACTCGAACCTCGATTTTATGAGTGTCATTTCAACTTCACCGTTTTCGTTGATAAAACCTTGGAATTGTTCTGGAACACGGCTTCCGAAAAATTGAAATTTGCGTTTGGTGGCTTTCATTAATACTTTTCCATTCCATTGTACAATTCCCTTAAAATTAGTAGCATACCTAGAACTAGCATACATATTAGAAAATCGAGATTCGGTCGAATCGGTCTCTAAATACATATAACCATTGTGATGGATATTACCGCTCAGTTGTATCGCATGCGTTCCGAAAGCAAAACTGTCATCTTTGTACACATTGACGAAAAGTTGATCATTCACCAACAATTGCTTGTTTTCTTCTATTATGCTATGCAACAATTCATTAGAGATTTGCAAGAAATCAATCGCTTTGTTTTCAAGCTCTTCAACAAGTAAACTGCAATCTTTATTTTTTAGTTTCTGCTGTTGAATTTTTGCTTGTAGATTACGTAAATCTTCTAATTCCATTTTGAACGTTTACTTCTTCACCATCTCCGCGAAATCCTTCGCGAAATAGGTCAAAATAGCGTCTGCTCCTGCTCGGCGCATGCTTAGTAGCATTTCGTACATCACAGGTTCGTAATTCAACCATCCGTTGCGGGCTGCTGCGTAAACCATCGCACATTCGCCACTCACATTGTAAGCGGTAATCGGAATATTGAAATTTTCTTTCAACAAATGAATCACATCCAAGTAACACAATGCTGGTTTGACCATCAACATGTCGGCGCCTTCGGAATAATCCAATTCGGCCTCTAGCAAAGCTTCGCGTTTGTTGGCGGGATTCATTTGATAGGTCTTTTTGTCGCCCGATTTTGGCGCAGAGTCCAAGGCATCGCGGAACGGATTGTAAAAAGCGCTCGCATATTTCACGGAATACGACATGATGCTCGTGTTTTCATATCCTGCTTCGTCCAATTCTTCACGCAAATAACCTACGCGTCCGTCCATCATGTCTGAAGGTCCGATGATATCCACACCTGCTTGCGCTTGTGCAATCGCCATTTTTGCTAAAATTGGCAAGGTTTTGTCGTTCACAATTTCGCCATTTTCCACCAAACCGTCGTGACCATCGGAAGAATATGGATCCATCGCAACGTCGCTCATAATCACCATTTCTGGAAATTCTGCTTTCAATTTGCGAATGGCGTCCAAATAGAAATTGTCGGAAGCGTAGCTGTAAGAAGCGATATTGTCTTTCAAACTTTCGTCCACGGCTGGAAATAAATCAAAGGTTTTTACGCCCAATTTCATGCAAGCTTCGATTTCAGGAATCAGCATATCTAAAGACCAACGAAAATTGCTTGGCAAGGATTTTACCTCTGTTTTGATTCCTTTTCCATCCAATAAAAAAATGGGATAAATCAAGTTTTCAACGCCCAATTTGGTTTCTTCCACCATGGAACGGATCACAGCATTTTTTCGGTTTCTTCTTGGTCTTGTGTACATTGCTAGAATTTTTTTAGCAAAGCTAAGGTTTATGGTTGTTTTAAATGTCATTTAATTGTCAATTTATCGTATTTTTTTTTGAATTTATGCGGGGGTTTTTGTCATGGTTTCACGTTGTGTCTGCTCCGCGGTTTGGTCAAAAACGCACGCCAAAAACGTTCGATTATTGTATTTTTTCGCAACGGTTTAAAAACCGTTGCTATTAATATTTGGTACCTCTGGCACCATGCCTTTAGCTGATTTTCAAATGAAAATCCGAAGGCTGAGCTCAAACAAGGCGTTGACCTCGTTTCATTCAACTTATTTTCTAGCGTTGACTGCATAATGGCCGGTTTGTGGCTCGATTGAAAATTAATTTAAAAACCTAAGATTTACGCAGGGTTTTTGTCATGATTTCACGTTGTGTCTGCTCCGCGGTTTGAATCAAAAATACACGCCAAAAACGTTCGATAATCGTTTTATTTCGCAACGGTTATGAGAACCGTTGTTAACCTTATTTGATACCTATCGGCACCATGATTTACATTAGATTATTACACATTTAAGCATATTTGGTGCCTCTGGTACCTTGAATTTGGTTATAATTTGATTTATAATAATCTTTTTGGCGGAAGGAATTTTAGGAAATGGTAATACACGTCGATTCCTTTTTGGAGGTTGTGGACTCCGATGCGTTCGTTTTGGTTGTGGACGCTTTCGAAGAGGGATTGATTCAATAAGCTGGGGATTATTCCGTAGACTGGGATGCCTTTTTGGCGGAAAAAGTTGTTGTCCGTGGAGGCTGGGAATAAGATGGGAACTGTGGCTGCGCCTGGGTGAACTTCTTTGATGGCTTCACACATTTTTTGGAAGAAAATGGTTTCTGGACTCTGAATCGCTGCGGGTCCTTGGTATAAAATTTCAAAATCGACACGAAATAAAGTGGTGCGTTTTAGTTTTTTGATGAATTTCTCCACGTCCGCGCCGGGCAACAAACGACAGTCTAAATAGGCGGCTGCTCTGTCTGACATTTGGTTGGTTGCTGTCGACGAACTTTCAATTTTGGTAATCGAAATCGTATTGTCAACCAAAGAATGAAATGGTTGTCCTTCTCGGAAATTCTTTTTCACCAAGGGCCAGAAAATCGGCCAATAAATGCGTTTGATGAAAAATCCCCTCGTTCCGCCTTCTAAATCTCCCAAATTGTGGAACATGCCTTTGACCAAATCGTTGAAAACGAAATGTTTCTCCTCATCTATCAAATTAATTAATGCTTTGATTAAACGTTTGTTGGCATACAATTCCGAAGGCACTGCACCGTGACCAAAACCATAACTTTTAGCTTCCAATTTCAGCCAAAGTAAACTTTTATCGGCAACCGAAACGCCAAAAATCGGCTGATTTGGATTTGATTTCAACACATGATCTAAACCTGCACCACCTTCGCCAAAAATCACGACCGGATTCAAAGTATCTAAATATCGATCTGCAATAAATGCAGCACCGTGATCGCTTTTATTTTCTTCTTCCACCAATCCTAAAAAGGAAATATTGTAAGGAAAATCGGAATTATAAATTGAATCTTTCCATTTTTTTAAAGCATACAATTGCATCACAGCCAAACCTTTGCAGTCAATCGCTCCCCTGCCCCAAATTGTATCTTGATGAATCGCGCCGGAATATGGAGGAAATTTCCAATTGACTGTATCAGAAACTGGTACAACATCTAAATGACTCGTAAAAACAACATTTGGTTTGTGCAAATTGAGTGGAAAAATGGATACGATGATGTTGTCAGATGATTCACCATTGTTCAATTTTGTTGTGTAAAATCCTTCATTTTGTGCCCAATTTTCAATGAAATTTATCACACTTTGCTCCTGCCCAAAATCAGATTTGATTTGGATAAGCTGACTTAAGAATGTTTGAGGATCGATCTGCCTTTGTGCAAAAACGAAATTGATGAAAAATGAAATTAAAAATAGTAAGTAGAATTTAGACATGTCAAATTGAATTCAGCTGTTTCAAACCTAACAAAAAAACTTGAATAATTAAATTTAATTATATCTGAACAAACAGTGTAAAAATTTAACAAATTTAAAAACCTGAAATAGAGATAATTAAAACTAACTTATTGATTAAAAAAATAATATTTCAAAAAAAAATCTTTTTTTTGTTGAATCACATTAAAACTTTTACATAATTTTGCACCATATAATTCACAAGCGGTGAATTCTAATTTTTATAAAGAAGAGGTAAGAGACAGGCTCGATGACCCTCTGGCAACCAACTAAAAGTTCGTTAATACGAATTGGAAAACAGGTGCCAAATCCTGATCCGAATGTTCGGAGAATATAAATTGTAGAAAAATGAAGAAGTTACATTTCTTATTAAACACCAAAAAATCAAATCAAAATCTGAATTTAATCGCTCGATTTAATTCTTTCAACCTTTTAGGTTGCTGCTGTATGTGCTGTTGTTGCATGTGCTGCTAATTCCTTTTTTCTTTTAAGGCTTTTTTAAAGTGGCGCAATTTCCCAGGGCCCGGGATTTCTGTATCACAACTTTTAGCATATCCCTTTTTATTTATTTTAAAATTTAATTTTATGTCAGAAAAAACATATCATTTCGATACTTTACAATTACATGCTGGTCAAGAAGTTGACCCAACAACCGGTTCACGTGCTGTGCCGATTTACCAAACAAGTTCTTACGTTTTCAAGAATGCTGAACACGGTGCCAACCTTTTCGGATTGAAAGAATTTGGAAATATTTACACCAGATTGACCAATCCAACAACCGACGTTTTTGAAAAAAGAATTGCCGCTTTGGAAGGAGGAGTTGCTGCTGTTGCTGTTGCTTCAGGTCAAGCTGCACAGTTCATCGCGCTGAACAACATTTTGCAAGCAGGTGACAATTTCGTTTCAAGTTCGCATCTATATGGCGGAACTTACAATCAATTCAAGGTAGCGTTTAAGCGATTGGGAATTGAAGTTCGATTGGCGGAAGGCGTTGATTCTGTTTCGATTGAATCACTCATCGATTCCAAAACCAAAGCAATTTATTTGGAAACCATCGGAAATCCTGAGTTTAGTGTCGCTGAGTTTGATACGATTGCGCGAATTGCCAAACAGTACGACATTCCACTGGTTTACGACAACACCTTTGGCGCTGCAGGTTATCTTTTCAGACCAATTGAACATGGTGCCGATATTGTGGTTGCTTCTGCTACCAAATGGATTGGCGGTCACGGCACAAGCATCGGCGGTGTGATTGTGGACGCAGGAAAATACAACTGGGGAAATGGAAAATTCCCGCAATTCTCAGAACCATCGGAAGGCTATCATGGATTGAAATTTTGGGAGGTTTTTGGTGAAAATGGACCATTTGGTAATATCGCTTTTGCCATCCGAGCGCGCGTCGAAGGATTGAGAGATTTTGGTCCAGCAATTTCTCCTTTCAATTCATTTTTACTTCTTCAAGGATTGGAAACATTGTCCTTGAGAGTAGACCGAACAGTTGAAAATGCGCTTAAAATCGCAACTTGGTTGGAACAAAATGAACAAATCGAATTTGTCAATTATCCGGGATTAATTTCATCCAAATACCACAGAAATGCGCAAAAATATTTGAAAAGAGGATTTGGTGGTGTTTTGTCTTTCAAAGTCAAAGGTGAACCAACTGACGCCAATGAATTGATTGATTCTTTGACTTTGGTTTCTCACTTGGCAAACGTGGGTGATTCAAAAACCGTGATCATTCATCCATCAGCGACAACACACGAACAATTATCAGTAGAAGAACAATTGAAAACAGGTGTTAAACCTGGATTGTTAAGGCTTTCTGTGGGTACAGAACATGTGGAAGACATCATAGCAGATTTACAACAAGCGCTCGATAAAGTGAAAGCAAGAAAATTACAAATCGTTTAAGTTAGGCTAAAGGACTTCGACTTAACTGTCGGAGTCCTTTTAAATCAACAAATTATGTCAAATTACCATCTTTTCAAATTTCAAGAGAAATTCACGTTAGAAAATGGCGAAGAATTGGAAGAACTCCAAATCGCCTACCACACGTTTGGAAAAATAAATGCAGATCGTAGCAATGTTGTTTGGGTTTGTCACGCTTTGACAGCAAACAGCGATGTTTTTGACTGGTGGCAAGGTGTTTTTGGCGAAAATGCGTATTTCAATCCAAGCGAACATTTTATCGTTTGTGCCAACATTATTGGATCGTGCTATGGAACAACTGGACCATTGACAGCCAATCAATATGGCGAAAAATTGTACAACGATTTTCCAGCGATAACGATTCGTGACATTGTAAAAGCGCATGAAATCCTCAGAAAAGAACTTGAAATTGAAAAGATACATTTGTTGATTGGCGCTTCTTTGGGCGGACAGCAAGCGATGGAATGGGCGATTGATCAACCAGAAGTTTTTGAAAATCTGGTATTGATTGCGACCAATGCAAAACATTCTGCTTACGGCATCGCATTCAATGAAAGTCAACGTTTGGCAATTCAAGCCGACATTACTTACGCACAAAAAAAGATAAACGGTGGTTATGACGGTTTGCTTGCTGCGAGGAGCATTGCACTTTTGAGTTACCGTTCGTATGACGGTTACAAGTCCTCGCAAAAAGACGAAAATGATGAAAAAACGAGTGATTTTTTAGCCAGTCGATATCAATTGTATCAAGGATGGAAATTGGCAAACCGTTTCAATGCATATTCTTATGTCGCACTGACTAAAGCCATGGATTCACACAATGTCGGTCGGAAAAGAGTTTCCATCGAAAATGCCTTGGCTCGAATCAAGGCGCAAACTTTGGTGATTGGCATCAATTCAGACATCCTTTTTCCTATTTCGGAGCAAATATTTTTGGCCAAACACATTCCAAACGCTCAGCTTTTAAATATTGATTCCATTTATGGTCACGACGGATTTTTGGTAGAACATAAAAAAATCATTCAAAGCTTGAAATCTTTTAAAAAACCGATAGAAATTAAAAAAAACACAAATGAACAAAGAAATAAATATTGGCCTATTTGGCTTTGGAGTGGTTGGAAGTGGTCTGTATAATGTTTTGAATTTATCAGAAGCTAGCCATATAAAAATAAGCAAAATAGTGGTAAAAAACCCAGGTAAAAAGCGTTCAATTTCAGCCGAAAACTTTTTCTTCGATAAAAACACCATTTTACTCGATTTGAAAATCAATACAGTTGTTGAACTTATTAACGACCCCGAAGAAGCATATAACATCGTAAAAGCTGCTCTTCAATATGGTAAAAATGTGGTTTCTGCAAACAAAAAAATGATAGCAGAACACTTGAATGAATTGGTTTTATTGGCGAACGAAAACAATGTTTCATTTTTGTATGAAGCAGCAGTTGGGGGTTCGATTCCAATCATTCGGAATTTGGAAGAGTATTACAACAATGATACACTTTCGTCCATTCTTGGGATTGTGAATGGAACAACCAATTTTATTTTAACGCAAGCAAATCAAGGAATCTCATACAAAAAAGCCTTGCAAATCGCGCAAGAAAAAGGCTTTGCTGAAACGGATCCAACTTCCGACGTTGATGGATTTGATTCAAAATACAAATTGTCGATATTGATCAAACATGCTTTTGGAATTCATGTGGACAGCAACTCGATTTTCAATAATGGAATTCGAAATATCAAGCCAAGAGATATTCAATATACAAATGAAAAAGGATATAGAATCAAACTTTTTGCTAGAGCAGAAAAAATTGACAATCAAATCATTGGGTTTGTCGCGCCTCATTTTGTGACGCAAGATAATTTCAGTTACCAAGTGAATAATGAATTCAACGCAATTACTGTGGAAGCAGCATTTTCTGACAAGCAATTGTTTATTGGCAAAGGTGCAGGAAGTTTTCCGACTGCCAGTGCGGTTTTGTCTGACATTTCTGCTTTAGTTTATGATTACAAATACGAATATAGAAAATCAACCATTGAAGCCAATTTGACTTTCACGTCCAATTTCTATGTACGCGTTTATTTAGGCTCTGAAAGTAGAACTGATTTGTCTAAGGTTGACCTAATTCAAGAAGATGAAAGTTTTTTTAGTGACGAATATTCGTTCAAAATTGGCTGGATTGTATTTTCTGAATTGGAAAAATTTGATTTCAATCAATGGAGCGAAATTTCGCTGATTATTTTGCCAAACGCACTTGAAAAGACAAAAATCGATCATTTTGTTTTACAAAATACGAAGGAGTTAATTCTTGATTAATGGAATAAAGCCGAATTTGACTATTAGCGAAATTTTGAGTGAACTTAACTTTACCTCTTTTTACATCAAATAACTGAAGTTTTAGTTTATTTTTAGTTATCAAAAGAAAACCCTCAGTTTTTAAATAAGATTGAGGGTTTTTGATTTACTTTTTTTCTTTTCAGTAATCAAAGAACTAATTTTCAATATATCTTCCCTTATCAACCAAAATACCATCATTCAGCAATAAATAATAATAATCTTGCTGACTTCTAAAATAATAAATCAAAATGGATTCATTTTGCTCCAATTTTCCAAAAGGATTTTTGATTGGATTATTGACATCTGCTGTAAAATCTGCTTTCCCTAAAATCTGAATTAATTCTTCTTTTGAGGCTTCCATTTTCAACTTCGAAACTGTGAATTCGAGCAAATCGTTGATTAAAAATTCATAATTCAAGCAACAAGCATTGCTTTTAAATTCTTTTAACCTTTTGTATTCATTTCCCAAATTTATGATGGAATTACCAGCACTCCAATCTCTTTTGCAACAGGAAGAATCGGATTGACCAAAAACTGTCGCGAAACAACTGAACGATATCAAGAAACTAAAAATGGGGGCTTTCATCCGGAGAAAGTATTTGAATTTAACTAAAACAAAAAATTTGTTGCAAAATCATTTGAAATCAAGTTGCTTTGATTCTTTATTTACCAACTCGATCAAAAGTTGCTTCGTAAACTGTCGTATCTTTTTCGCTGAATATGATTTTACGATTGTCACTTTCATTCAATTCAAATTGACCATTTACGGTGAATTTTGCTTCAGTAAATTTATATCCAGTTAAAATTGAAAAGGTTGCAGTATAAATACTGTCTTTCGCTGATGGCACTAATTCCATGTCATAATCCCAGCTTAAAGGTTGTTCATTTCCTCTGATACCAACGGATTGAATGTTCTTTATTCCATTCACATGAAGTTTGACGACCACTGTTTTTACGCTCGATTTTTGGACACAATTCGTCAACAAAACGAATGTAGTAGCAAGTATGAAACAATTTAAGACTCTCATTTTTTCCAGGTTTTAACAATTAAATAATCAAGTCCAAATCTTCCAGAACCCACTGTTAGGCTATAAAGTGAAACCCACAAAAAACCTAATGCAGGCAAAGTATTCCACATTCCTTCTTGCATCTGCTGCATAAAAATTGCCACAAACATCGTTGCTAAAATAAGTAATGATGAAATTCTCGTTTGAAAGCCAATCATCAAAAACAGACCACCAACAGCTTCTGAAAAGCCCGCCATCCAGGCGAAAAAAACCGGAAATTTGGCAAAGATTCCTCCATAGTTCGCAACATCCGTTGGAAACCAAAAAGCGATTTCAAAAAGTCCTAAATTTTTATCAACGGGCGACCACGGCAAACCAAATTTATCTGCTCCAAAATGCGCTGTTAGTAAGTAACCACAAATTATTCTCGGAATTGCAAAAATCAAATCTTGCCACCAATTTGGTAACAATAGAGGATTTGTTATTTTTTTCAGCATATGGATAGTATTAAATAAAAGAATTTTTCTCTCAATTATAGTTTAACTTTCTCAACAATAGAAATGATGATTTGTTTAAAATCAAACGGTTGAGAAGCGTTGAATTTGATGGTATTTTTTGAAACGGATTGTAAAAACTATTAATTAACTGATTTTCAATAAAAAATATGGGGACAAATTCAAACAAATTCCCTTTACAGCTGTTAATACTTTGTGTTAAACTATCAAATATACCACCACAAACCCAATGCTCCTTGGGTGACTTTTGTACACGGTGCTGGTGGAAGTAGCTCGATTTGGTACAAGCAAATCCGTGATTTTCAGAAAGATTTCAATGTTTTGTTGCTCGATTTACGCGGTCATGGAGAATCAAAATCAGGAAAAAACAAACGCAATTACACCTTTGATTCAATTGGAAATGATGTGATTGAAGTATTAAATCACTTGAAAATCAAAAAATCTCATTTTATTGGCATTTCTCTAGGAACAATTATTATCAGGGAATTGGCTGAACGATTTCCAACGATGGTTTCTTCGATGATAATGGGCGGAGCAGTGATGAAATTGAATGTCAAAAGTCAAATTTTGATGCATACAGGCAATTTATTGAAATCGGTTCTACCATATTTGCTTCTATACAAAATGTTTGCCTTGGTGATTATGCCGCAAAAAAAACACAGAGAATCGCGCAATTTATTCATCAACGAAGCAAAAAAACTGTATCAAAAAGAATTCAAACGCTGGTTTAAATTGGTTTCTCAAGTGAATGCTTTATTGCATTTTTTCAGAATCAATGAATCAAATATTCCAACATTATATGTCATGGGCGCGGAAGACTATCTTTTTCTGCCATCCATCTCCAAATTGGTAAAAGACCACAGCAATTCAAGGTTGCATGTGATTTCAGATTGTGGCCATGTCGTCAATGTAGATCAACCAAAAGAATTTAATGCAATCACAATCGACTTTTTGAAGAAAATCGATTAGAATTAGGGTTATCATTCTGCCTGAACTGAAACTGCTTTTTTTGATTTTTTTCCAATTTCAACTATTATCAAATAAATCGATAAACTTATCACCGACGAGAAAAAGCACCAAACAGAAAGCAGGTAATGGTTGTAAAAAATGGCGGTGACGATATATGAAATTAAAATCGTGGTACCCAATAACCACATGTATTTGATTTTTGAAAAGAATGGTGGAATGATGGTCGCCAACACATATAAAATGACTCCAATTACTCTAAACGAAGGCGGATAATCTTCATAATAAACGATGTGTTGTTCCACTATTTTGGCGCTGACGTCAAAATTTAACAGAAAACAAAAGAGAAAAACCCCCAACACAAAACCACAAGCAACTAGCACCTTTGCAGAAAATTTTCTTGAAATTTTTGGAGTTAAAAGGAGAATTGAAAAAGGCACCCAAATGGGCCAAAGCGTTTGTGCAAAGAAAAGAAAAATGTAAGTGAAAAGTTTTTGAATTTGCTCATATTCTGGATTTGGCAAAGTAACCCAAAGAAATCCTTCTGCTATTTGCTGTATTCCAAAAAGCAATGGAATACTAGCAAATAGAAGATGTGAAGGATGTTTTGCTTTGGTGATTGAAGCTACTCCAATGATTGAAAGTACTGCTCCTGCTGTAAAACTTGCATTTGCCGAAAAACACATATTGAATTTTTGATTAAAATTTAAAAGCGTTAGAGATACTTTTTCATTTCTTGGAATTCTTCATAGCTTATTTCACCAGAAGCATAGCGCTTTTGCAAAATACTTAGCGGTGAGTTTTTTTGCTTCCTATGACTTCGCAAATCAAATGGAAAAACAAAAATCCAAATGAGCAAAATTCCCAAAAGGAACCACCAACCAAGGTGCATTCCTAAAAAATTGTAGTCGTAATAAATTAGCATTTGTTTTTGTTTAAATGTGCACGTAAAAACCAAGCCATTTTTTCATGTGTTTCCATCAAACCTGTGATAAAATCACTCGTTCCAATATCATTTAGTTCGTCTGCAAAAATGACGATGTGCTCGCGCAGAAAAAAAATGATACTTTGATGGTCCTCCACCAATTCTTTGATAAAACCTTGTCCATCGTTTCTTTCACTTGTTTGTTCAGTCAATCTTGTCAAACTTAAATAGGATTTCAAAGTTGCTGGCGCATAATGTCCTATTGTACGAATTCGTTCTGCTACAGCATCGATCACCTCATCTAATTGACCAAATTGCGATTCAAAAAATTTATGTTTATCATAAAAATCTGCGCCTTCAACATTCCAATGAGCATTTTTTGTTTTAGTATACAAAACTGTTTCATCAGCCAAAATGATTGACAATTTGTTGGTGATTTCTTGACGATTTACATCAGTTATTCCTATTTCTATTTCCATGATTTTGATTTGTTTGGGATAAATAATTATATGTATAAATTGAACCGATAGAACCATTTGAACCATCGTTTTTTATTAAATTTCAATCAACAACTCCTGTCAAAAAAATACATTGCAGGATTCACTTGCTGATTTGTTAGCTCAAATTTCTAACTGTGTTTTTGTTTAAAATGGATCACTCAATTCGCTAATTCGGATGAGTTTTTTGTTTACAAATTCATCCAAGCCCAATTGAGCCATTTCTCTTCCGTAACCAGAACCTTTTGTGCCACCAAATGGCAAATCAGCTTGCGTCCAAGTAGGATGATTGATGAAAACCATTCCTGTATCTATTTGATTGGCAACACGAGTACCTCTTTCAATGTCTTGTGTAAAGACCGAACCGCCTAAACCAAAGGGCGAATCATTGGCCAATGCAATGGCTTCTTCTTCATTTTTTACCTTGAAAAAGAGAGCCACCGGACCAAAAAATTCTTCGTAAAAAACAGGATTATCAGGTGTAATATTTGTCAGAATTGTAGCTTCCATATATGCTCCTTCTCTGTCAACTCTTTTTCCTCCTAAAACTATTTTTGCCCCGCCATCAACGGCTCTTTTCACTTGGTCTGCAATTCTTACAGCCGCTACTTCTGTGCATAGCGGACCTAAATGTGTTGTGTCATCCATTGGGTCGCCAACTACCAACGCCGCCATTTTTGCTTTGAATTTTTGTAGGAAAGAGTCAGCAATGCTTTCAACAGCAATAAACCTTTTTGCTGCAACACAACATTGACCATTGTTGTTTATCCGTCCCACAACTGCCCATTCTACTGCTTGGTCAATATCTGCATCTTCGAGAATGATGAATGCGTCGCTGCCTCCTAATTCTAATACAGATTTTTTGACATGTTTACCAGCTTCTGCTGCCACAATTGCCCCTGCAACTTCACTTCCTGTTAGTGATAGACCTCTAATCCTTTTGTCACCAATTATTTTACTAGTTTGCTGATGAGATATCAATAAATTAGTGTAAAGTCCAATTGGTGCTCCAGCATCTGCAAAGATTTCTTCAATAGCTATCGCACATTGAGGCACATTCATCGCATGTTTAATTAAAACCGTATTTCCAATCATGAGATTAGGCGCTGCAAAACGGGCAACTTGATAAAATGGAAAATTCCATGGTTGTATGCCTAGCAAAACGCCAACTGGGCTGTAACGTATCAAAGCTTTTCCATGAACAGGATTTAATACTTTGTCAGCTAAAAATGATTCTGAATTTTTAGCATAATAGTCAAAAATTTCAGCACTCAATTTGATTTCGCCTTCTGCATGAGAAAATAGCTTACCCATTTCTAAGGTAATCATTTTGGCCAGCTCTTTTCTTTTTGATCGAAGCAAACCAGCAACGGCATATAACAATTGAGCCCTCGTTTGATAGTCAGTTTGTTTCCATTCGTCAAATGCCATGGATGCTTGTGAAATCGATTTTTCAACAGTTGCATCGCTCATTTCATCAAATGATTTTACTACCTTATTGTTTGTCGGATTAATCGTTTGAAATTTCATGATTTTATTTATAAATGATTTTGTTTTTCGCCTTGAAGTGCTTTCAGTAGCAATTGGGCAACTGCTTCAGATGAAGCAGGATTTTGACCTGTGATAAGTAAGCCATCTTGTTGTGTATAGGATGACCAATCAGCAACTTTACTATAAATAGCACCATGTTTTTTAAGTTCATCTTCCAATAAAAACGGAACGATCTTCGTCAGTTTTACTGCTTCTTCCTCCGTATTTGAAAAACTTGTTAGATGTTTTCCTTTTACCAAAGCTTGCCCATTTTCCGCTTTTACATTCACCAAGGCAGCAGGTGCGTGGCAAACAAAAGCAATTGGTTTTTGGTGATTGTAGAAATCCTCGATCAATTTAATTGAATCTTTATCGTTTGCCAAATCCCACAGTGGACCGTGTCCGCCTGGATAAAAAACAGCGTCGTAATCTTCAAATTTGATTTCACTTAATTTTGTAGAATTTGCCACTTTGTCAATCGCTACCTCATCTTTGTAAAACCGCAAAGTTGAAGGCGTTTGTGCATCTTCTAATTCGCTTTTAGGGTCAACGGGTGGCTGTCCACCTTTTGGAGATGCAATGGTTATTACTGCTCCAGCATCTAACAAAACATAGTAAGGTGAAGCAAATTCTTCGATCCAAAATCCAGTTTTTTCTTTAGAATTTCCCAATTCGCTATGGGAAGTCATTACAATTAATACTCTCATGATTTTAATATTTGTTTGAAACTCACAATTGTTTAGTCCGTTTAATTTTTGAAATGTCAAATCCTTTTTCTTTTACTCGGGAAATAATTTGTTGATAAGTGGCGTCTTTCATAGTTGGTGCTCTTGAAAGTATCCACAAGTATTTTTTGTTAGGATGCCCAACGACAGCATAACTGTAATCATCAGCCAAATCTATAATCCAGTATTTACCTTTGAAAGGCCAAAAGAATTGTACTTTTAACTTAGCATTTCCGGTGTTTTTTTCTACAAATGCTTTGCCTTTGATGTAACTTTGTTTTCCGTTGATGCTGCCCTTATTGCATCGATTTTCAACTATCAAATAATCTTTATCGGTTGGGGTATATTCAGCTGTTGTGCAATTACAACCGTTCTGAAATCGTTGCGGTAACGAAGCAATTTCATACCATTTACCTGCATATTTTTTTAAGTCAACATGAGGGACAGATTCTAATGTTTGAGACATAGATGTTGCGGTGCGAATTAGAAAGAATAAAACTATGAGCATTCTTTTACTGAATGCTTGGAGGCAATATTTAGTCATCTTAAAATTTAGCTGCGTGATGCTCAATACCTTTTTTCTGCGCTTCATTGGCTGCAGAAGAATGTCCATTGGCTTCAACTGCGAATTTTGCAGCCTTTTCGTGATTGCCACTTTCATGATGCTCTGCAGCTGCTAAATGGCTTTTTGCAGCCGCTTCAAAATGTGCTGCTACTTTTTTGTGCTTTTCAATTACCTGTTGATTTTCAGTTTTTGGGATTACTTCCAATTCTGTTTTCCTGTTTGTTTCTGAATTTTTCATTGTGCCATTTTTTACATTGTGAATGATTATCACAACAACACAAAGTTCAGAAATAGGCGATTTATAGCACTTACATAATAATTGCAATGAATTGCATGATTTACGGTTTGATTTGAATTAAAAGGTTAAAAGCTCAATCATTCAACAATTCTACTCCACTCAAATCTGCTTTCCCACTTCTCAAAAATTCATACGTTAAACGATCTGCCTTGCAATCAATGAATTTAATTTTCTTCAAACTTCCGCCTTTGAAAAAGGTGTTTTTCAGTAATGCATTTTGAAAAATAACGCGTTTAAAATCACAGTTTTCAAAATAACAATCTTCCACTTCTCCTTCGAAAATGAGATCAGCAATGTACATCGCATTGAAAGAAGTTTGACACAAAATTGCATTTTTCATGGGATTTTTTTGAATTCCTCCATATTTGAATATGGCACCAGTCAAATCTGCATTTGAAAAATCACAATCCATGATGAAACTACCAGAAAATGTTGTTTCCCTCAAAGTACAATCGCTGAAATTTGTGTGTACAATGTTCGAGTTTTGGATTTGACTTTGGTTGATTTCAGACTTTGAGAAATCACAGCCATCGATATTATTGCTTTTCAGTAGTAATCCATTTAATTCAGAACCAATGAATTTACATTTTTTCAAATTGGAAGAACTGAATTTTTCTTGCAAATTTTTCAAACCTGAAAAGTCGGCATCGACCCAGTTTCCACTTGACATGTTCCAACGCAATTTATTTTTAGATTGTTTCGGCGCTTCGGCATGAATATCAGTTTCAATATTCAATTGCTTTTCGTCAGGCATCTCAAAATTTGACTTAAAATCGTCTGAAAAATAATTCAGATCAACGCCCACAGTTTTCGCAAGTCTGATAAAAGTGATCAAATCGGGAATCGATTCACCCCGCTCCCACTTTCCAACCGCTTGTGCACTAATGAATAAATGTTCAGCCAGTTGTGCTTGAGAAAAATTAACTTTCTTTCTAGCTTCGGCAATTTTGTTGCCAATTGATTTGATTTCCATAATTACAATTTTTGAATTTCTATGCTGCAAAGTTATTGCTGATGAAAACGATAGCTTTAAAACAAACCTATATTCATGGTTGTAATTTAGTTATTTTTAGTTGTTTCTGACAACTGTTGGTTGTTTTTATAGAAATCAATGATAAACTAACCAAAAAGTTCATTAATCATTGCTTGCACAGCTTCCAATTTCTCCAAAGGAACCAATGAAATCGGATGACTATCACTTTCGATTGGAAATTGCACAATTCCCAAATCAAATTCTTCCAAATAATCCTCAGCATCAAAAATCAATTCAAACATGCCGTGTGCATCTTGTTCATCTTCTTCTGAAAATAAATCATTTTTGATAATACCTTTGGAAAGTAATTTAAGAGAATAGTTTAATTCTTCTGAATCAGGTCTATAATCCAATTCACATAAAAACTCATTTTCTTCTAATTTATCCAATAAATAGCACAAAGCCAAATCAGGATTTTCCGCATTAATTATTCCTCGATTGGTAAAATGTGCCGCTTTATGCTTGTCAAAAAAAGAGAGCAAATTATTTTCAGATTCCATCATTTCTTTCGAAAGAACGGTGCTTAATTCAGTATCTTTTGTAATTAAAATAAATAAATCGAAATATTTTTGCTCCGTCTTCATGTTCATTTTACTAAGTTTCGTTTCCAAAATGAGGATGTAAATGTATCACTTTATCAGTTAATTAAATGAATACCTAGGAAATTTTTAGCAAGATAACCTAGTTATTATGAAAAGTGTTATTTTTAGCAAAAATATCGTAAATATGAAAAAAGTATTATCTATCAGTTTTTTAATATTCAGTTTTTCAACTGTTTTTGCACAAACTAAGACAATATCAAATACTACTTTAGGAGCAGGACTTTCATTTGCCGCTTCCATGGATCAAACAACTTCTAGCATTACAATCACACTTCAAGGTCCATCAGATAGATTTATTGCTTGCGGCATAGGATTATCCATGTCAGACGCGGATCCTTTTATCTATACTACAGGAAAAACAGGTGTAAATGACCCTGTAGCGGTTTATGATTATAAACTTACAAGCACCAGTGTTTCAAATGTTACAAAAGACGCGATACAAAATTGGACTACGGTTTCAAACACAGTAAATGGCGCAACCAGAACACTTGTTGTTTCAAGACTTTTAAACACTGGCGATGCGACTGACAAAATATTAAATTTTTCAGATGCAAACATTAATATTGTTTGGGCAAAAGCGGCTAGTGCATCTTTAGTACTTGCTTATCATGGCAATGGCAATAAAGGTTTTACTACCCTTGTGTGGCAACAAGCCGATTTGACTGCTCCTTCCCTTGTTACTTCACCTTTTACGCCTGCTGATAATCAAACTGGAGTGCAAGTTGGAACTAATTTGAGTGCAACTTTCAATGAAAATATTGTTGCTGGTTCAGGTTTACTTGAATTGCGTTTATCTGGAACTGGTGCGTTAGTCGAATCATTTGATGTAACTACTGCCGCTGCAAGTATCACGGGAGCGGGAATTACATTAAATCCATCTAACAATCTTTTAGCTTCCACAGATTATTATGTGACAATTCCAAATGGAGCAATACAAGATGCTGCTGGAAATGCTTTTGATGGGTTTACAGACAACACAACGTGGAATTTTACCACTGCAGCTTCAACTAGCGGAATTGAGGAGAATGAGATTCCATACTTAATTCAAGTTGATAACAATCAAATTTTAAGAATTCAAAATACTTCTGGATTAGGTTTTGACCTAAATATTTACAGTCTAACTGGACAATTGTTGATTTCAAAAACTAGCCAAATTGGAGAACTAAATGTAGAACTTTCCAGTATTAATGATGCTGTTTTGATGCTTCAATTTAGAAATTCTAACGGAACTATTAGTACTAAGAAAATAAACATCCGTTAATGCGTCTAATATTCTTTTTGGTTTTCACAAGTTCAATTTCATGGTCTCAAGATATCTTTGAAGCTTGTAGGTCTGGAAATGTAGAAAGATTGAAAGTGCTTCACGAAATCAATCCTGACACGGTGAATTCTGTAAATGAAAATGGCTTTTCTCCCTTAATTATTGCCACGTATAAAAATCAAATTAAGGTTGTTGATTTTTTATTAAAAAACAATGCTGATGTTAATTTTGATTCACCAGAAGGAACAGCTTTGCTTGGCGCTTGTTACAAAGGAAATTTTGACATTGTAGAATTGCTAATTCAAAACAAGGCTAATGTCAATGTTCTTGGAGGAAACAATATTTCACCTTTGATCTTTGCAGTGCAATCCAAAAACAAAAAACTAGTAAAACTATTGGTTCAAAATGAAGCGGACCAAACAATCAAAGACAGTGCAGGAAGAACGGCCAAAGATTATGCTATACTTCTAGAATTAAAAGATATTGCTGAATTGTTGAAATAAAAACAGCAAAACACGACGTTTTTTTTTAAAAGTTCAGTGACTTTTAGCTTAGCCAGAACAATGGCTTACTCTATTTATCATTCAAGCCAATTCCCAAACCTAACATGGCTGCGGTAATTCCCAAATGTGAAAACAAAACGACTTTTTGCCACAATGGTCTTTCTTTCCAGGTGACAGCCGCGTCGAAAGGATCGAATGCCAGACCAATTCCAAATGAACTGGCAGCTTCAAAAAAATTGCGGTTAAAAAGAGCTTGATAAGTTCCCAAGCAAAGGAAAGCAATGTAAATAAATTTATTGAATTTTGAATTCATAGCTCAAAGTTTAAAGATTTAATTTTCAAGTAATTTTGTGATCAAAAATCTAATTTCATAACATCAACTCCAATCGAAAATCCATAGATTTTTCCCTGCTCCGTTTTATAAATTCGGATTTTATTGCACGCTGTTCCTAAGTTGATTTTGGTCCAACTTAAACCACCATCTTTGGTTTCAAAACCTGAACTCATTGTGCCTACAAATCCATGATTCTCATCTATAAAACCAATTCCAAATTCTCGTGCTGTCGCGTCTTCAATCAAATTGATTTCTTTCCAAGTTTTGCCGCCGTCAGTGGTTTTAGCAATGTGTTGTTGCGCAACTTTGGCGTCTGGATTGTAGGACTGAATGGTAGCATAACCAATCAATCTAGAGGGAAAAGAAACTTTCCAAGTCGTTTCAAAAGGACGTTTGGATTGATATACTTTTTTCCAAGATTTCCCGCCATTTTTGGTTTTCAAAATCAATGCATTCGATTGACTTACATCTGCTGAACTGGCGCTGCATGCAATGCCATTTTTAGTGTCAAACATTTTGATGTCGAACAACATGTCACCTTTTTTCACTGGCGCAGATTCCCAAGTTTTCCCGCTATCGTGTGAAACCATCATATTTGCTGGCGAACCAACACGACCAACTGCATAAATGTGGTAGTTAAAATCTATTTTTCCATGATTTATAAATTGTTCTTTCACCACATCTATCGCACAAAGTCCCTTGACATAAGGTCCATTGTAGGAAATTGGATTCCAAGTTTTGCCACCATCGATAGTTCCATACAAAGGAATTGTATCCGTTACATTGGGGAAATAATCAGTCCCTACCGTTCCAACAAATCCTCTCAAACTATCAATAAAAGCCACACAACGAAAAAATGTGCCTTGTTTTTCGAATTGTTTTTCCCAATTTGCGCCGCCATCTTTGGTATGGTAAATATTTCCAAATCCGTTAATGTACCAACCTTCATTTTCGTTGATAAAAGTGATATCATCTTGTTTTCCTGGATATTTGACTGTGTTTAATTTTCGCCAACCTTTTTCTGTCGCAGGAATTATATCCTTCTTTTTAAAAATTTCTTTGCTCCAATCAACCGCTGATTTGCCAACTTCTGGATTGTATTCATCGAAAAGTTGTAAGTATTTTCCACCTGAAAATTTATCGTAGGCTTCCTGCATCGTTCCCGATTTTGCAAAATAATGATCTGTTTCGGGGAAAGTCTTCAAAGTCGCATTTCCAGGATGGAAAAAGTTCACCGTGTTGACAATCTGCTGGTGATCGGCTTTTGAGAATGCTTGAAAATCTGATTCTCCGAATTGTACCAAAACTTTAGCAGTGGTATTTTTCCAATTTTGCAAATGTGGAAAATCTTGAATTTGTCGCCAATATTCTGCATTTCGATCATAGATTTTTCCATTACCGTCATACATCCAAGACGTTCGCAAAATGCTGTCTGCTTTCGGATCTTTCGCCAAATCTTCTAATTTTTCTTTCATCACAAAATAGCGGTAATTCAAATCATATTGCGCAACAACAGATTGTTCCACTTCAATCGGATTCATTCCTTCCAAGGCATTTTGAACGCGATACATTTCGATTTGATACTCGAACCAAGATTTGGCAGTAGTTCCGTACACTACAACGCCGGCAACTTTATTTTTCGCACTGATTGCTGGTGCAATAATTCCGCCCATCGAATGTCCAACAATGATAATTTGATTGGTGTCAACGTAAGAAAGTGATTTCAATTTTTTCAGTCCGACTTCAAAATTTTCAATTTCATCCAACAAATCACAAGATTCACAAGGAGGTGTATTTTTACTGTCGCCCAAACCGCTTTTTTCGATCCGCAACGTCACAAAACCCGCATCGACATATGCATCAACAATTCGTTTATAAGGATGATTATTAGTTAATTCATCAATCGAACTACATGTATAACCCGGAATAAAGAGCATCGCAGGCATTTTTTGCTTTTGAAAAGGTTTGTTGATTATTACCCGCAATTGGCCGCCTGTGTAATCTGCTTGGTCATAAATTACTTCAGCGTTGTCATCGGTTTCTATTGGACGACCAATCACCTTCGAGTTTAAAACCAATGGCTTTTTTGCGCGAACAATCGTTATTTGAATTGATTCATTGGTTTTGAACCTTGTGAATTGTTGTACAAAATCATCTGAAGATTTCAGTGCAGCATTTCCAATTTTGGTCACAATGTCATCTGGTTGGAGTTTTAGCTCCTTGCTGGTTCCTCCTACGACACGAATAATTTTACAACCCGTAACTTGTTGATCAGAAACAAATTCAAATTGCGCACCAAACCATGGTTTTCTCTCCAATTGTGCATTAGCAACAATGGAAAATATGAAAAGAAATAGCAATAATGTTAACTTTTGAATCATGCTTTAAAGTATTTATTTAAAGCAAAGTAAAATATTTGAATTGACTAAAACTTGTCAAAAATTGCTATTTATTCATTTTACGTGGCGCAATACCAAATTGTTGTTTGAAACCTTTAGAAAAAGCGGCTACGTCTGAAAAACCATAAATAGCGTAAACTTCGCTCACTGTTTTTCCTGAAATCAGGTCTTTTTTTGCCAATTCAAGCTGCTTTCTTTTGAGGTATTGATAAGGCGAAATTCCGAAAGTATTTTTAAATAATCGAATAAAATGGTATTTGGACAAGCCAGCTTGCATGCAAATTTGGTCTAAAGAAAGTTCTTCCAAGAGATTTTCATCGATGAAATTTTTGGCTGTGAGCAAAGCGCGAAAAATTTCCTCATTTGTTGATACTTTCTTGAAATCCATTTTGTTTAAATGTTCGAAAATAAATCTTTGGTCAGTCACAATTGATTCTGCAAGACTGTAAAACAGCTCATTTCGCTGCAAATCGTTTCGGATTGTGCTGTTTTGAATTTTTCGATTTATTTCTTGAAGCGTATATCCTAAAGTGGTGTTTTTAACATTGTAGCGATTGACAAAAAATTGATCTGAAAGCAGAAACTCTTTTAAATCCGTTCCAGACATGTCATGAAATTCAGAAACTTCAGATATAATTTGAGATGAAATGTCGATGCAAAGTCCATGAACGGCTTCTTCTTGGTCGATTTTGACAACAGAAGATGTGAAATCGTTTCCAATGATGTATTCGCCTTCTTTGACAGTAAATTTTTTTCCGTTTGCATGGTAAATTTCAGAACCAGAAGCAACATATTTTACACCAAGTCCAGTAAATTGAATTTCAGCCTCAATATTTTTTATTTGAGAATAGCGAATCGAATTTTTGTCTTCATCGAAATAAATTGTTTTATTCATTCAATTGGTTTTTCAAATAATAAAGCATTACCTCGCATAAATCACCTTCTTTTCAGAATCAATAATCGGTTTAATATATTTAGAAAGACCATTTGATGAAACCAAATCAACTTTTGTATTCAATAACTTTTCAAGATCTAATTTCATTTGAATGAACTGAAGTCCAATTTTTTGGGAATAATCTAAATCAACAAGAATATCGACATCACTGAAAATATCAGCCTCATTTCGCACATATGAACCAAAAAGGTATGCCTTCAAAACTGGCTGAGTAATAAAATAATTCTTTAAAGTTTCAATTTTTGAATGATCTAAATTCATGGTAACAAAATTAAAAAAGTCTAGATATACTTTCTGAACAAATTAAAATTAAGCAATTTAATGAATTTCACCAAAGAAAAAATCATTCTTTTCTCAAAATCTTCTCCATCTTCCGTCCTTTCGCTATTTCATCAACCAATTTATCTAAATACCGCACCTGTTGCGTCAATGGATTTTCAATTTCTTCAACTCTGTAACCGCAAATAACACCAGTAATTAATCTCGAATTTGGATTGATTTTCGCTTTTTGAAAAAAAGTTTCAAATGTCACTTTTAGCTCAATCATTTCTTTGATAGCAGATTCATCAAATCCTGTCAGCCAAGAAATAACTTGATTCAATTCTGCTTTCGTTTTGCCTTTTCGCTCGACTTTTGCCAAATAAAGTGGATATACAGATCCGAAAATCATTTTGGCGAAACGTTCGTCGTGGTTACTGTTGTTGTTCATTTTGCGCTGAAATTTTATCAAATTTAAACTTTTAGAACATTCTTTGCATCTCGATTACCCCTTTTTCTGTAAAATATTTTGACTATTTCAAACCAAATGACAGAAACAAAACCGGTTCCAAAAGCAATCAATAATTGAAATAAATCTAATTTTTCAAATTCAAAGAAATTGGTCAAAGGTTTCACAAAAAGTATCAAACTTACCAAAGAAATGGTGATGAAAATGATGTAATAAACCATGTTGTTTTTGTATTTCAGCGTCGTAAAAATGGAGAAATAAAACGACCGATTGATCAGCGTTAGAAAAATATTTGCGGTGATTAAAACTGTAAAAACCATGGTTCTTGTGAGCGCTTCATCATATCCATTCATTACTGAAAATTGGTACATAAAAATCGTACCTGCAGTAATCAGTAGACCTTGAATGATACTGACAGACAATTCTTTCCAATTGAAAAAAGTAGTCGACAAAGCTTTTGGCTTTTGATTCATTGTGTTTTTCTCTAACGGTTCATTTTCATAGATAATTGAACATGTTGGACCCATGATTATTTCTAGAAAAATGATATGAATCGGCGAAAAAATATTTGGATAAATCCAGCCCAATGCCAAAGGAATGAACACTGTAAGAATAATTGGAATGTGAATTGAAATGATGTATTGAATTGCTTTTTTCAAATTCGCATAGATTTTCCTGCCCATGGCAACGGCGTCCACCATTTTTGACAAATCATCATCTAATAAAATCAAAGAGGCGGCTTGTTTTGCAATTTCAGTTCCTTTTTTTCCCATCGCGATACCAATATGTGCCGCTTTCAAAGCAGGACCGTCATTCACGCAATCTCCGGTCATTGCAACGACTTGGTGATTTGCTTTCAATTCATTGATGATTTTCAATTTAGCCTCTGGAAACATGCGGGTGAAAATCGAAGTATTCATAACACATTTACGCAATTCTTTTGCGCTCAATTTCATTAATTCATCTCCGGTAATGCTTTTTTCAAAACCGCGAAAATTGACTTGTTTGGCAATGGCAGTTGTCGTTTCGGTATTGTCTCCCGTTATGATTTTTACAGAAATACCAGCTGCATAAAATTCCTCCAAAACGCGCTGAATATTCTTTTTGGGCGGATCGTAAAAAGCGATAATTCCTTTGAAATCAAAAGGTAAATCTTGCTGATTGACAGGATATTTTTTCCCTTTGAAAGTTGATTCCGCCACTGCTAAAACGCGGTAACCATCTTTGGCTAAATTCTGAATTGTTGCTAGAATTTGTTTTTTTTCACCTGCTGAAATTTTAGCATTTTCCATCAACGCTTCAGGCGCACCTTTAGCAGCAATTGTAATTTTACCGGTTTCATCCTCAAAAACATGCGTCATCATCGGTGGTTTTCCTCCTAGCGCATATTCGTGCACAAGTTTGAATGTGTTTCTTTCATTCTTCTTGAAAATCGCTTCATAACTTTGATGAACAGCAATTTCCATAGGATCAAAAGGAATTGGTTCGCTTGAAAGCATGGACAATTTTATCAATTCTTTTTCTTCGGCGTTTAAATCAGCGGTTGGTTCAAAAATTTTGTCGCTTGAAAGTAAATACAGTTTCGCCAAACTCATTTTATTTTCAGTAATTGTACCCGTTTTGTCGGTGCAAATAACGGTTGCGCTTCCCAATGTTTCCACCGTTTTCATTTGTTTGACCACAATACCCATTTTCATCAAGCGCCAAGCACCCAAAGCCATAAATGTGGTAAAAGCAACAGGAATTTCCTCAGGTAAAATACTCATCGCCAGCGTGAGTGATTGCAACAAACTATTCAATAAATTGTGTGAATGCCAAAAATTAATCGCCCAAACAACAACAAAAACAGCCGCACCTATGAAGGCCATTTTCTTTACAAAATTGGCAATTTGAATCTCCAATGGCGTTTTTTCTTCTTTGATACTTTCTAAACTCTTTCCAATTTTACCCAATTTCGTTTGGTTTCCAATCGCTGAAATTTCTGCAATTGCAGACCCGCTAACAACTGCTGTGCCGCTGTAAATGGTTTTATCTTCCGACATTTTATCTTTGAAAACAGCAAATGATTCGCCAGTAAGAATGGATTCATTGACCGAAAAATCATTGGATTGAACAATCACTGCATCGGCAGGAATCGCGGTGCCTTCAACAACTAAAATACTATCTCCCACAACCAATTCTTCACTTTTGATTTCTTGGTTTTTTCCATTTCGAATGACTTTGCAATGCGGTTGTGAAAAATCTTTCAGTTTTTCTAGGGCATTTTTACTTCTAGAAAATTGAAAAAGAGAAATCGACGTTTGAAAGATGATGGCCACCAAAAGAAAAATTCCATCTCCCCATTTTCCACTGATAAAATAAATCGAAGAAGCGACCAATAAAATTACAATCATCGGATCTTTTACAATGCGTTTCAAAGCATCTAAAAAGCTGTTTTCTTTTTTGTAATTTAAAGTATTTGCTCCGAATTTCTTCCTTGAAATAAAAACTTGTTCATTGTTTAATCCTTTGATATTGTACTGATTTTCAGACATGGCACTAGAGTGCGTTGGTGAAGTAAATTTCCATGACTGCCGATATTTGTTACTAAACAAAATGAAACAATCTCATGAAAAAGAACTGGAATTCTCGACAAAAGGACACTTAATTTTAAATGCTCCATTTTTGTTCAAGAAAAATTCCTATTCTATAAATGTATTGCTTTTAAGTGCTTAAAAAACAGAAAATATGTGAAAATTTGAGTGATTTATTGGCTATAACTTATTCAAATTAAATCACTTTTGAACTTTCGTCAATTCAACAATTTTTCGATACAATAAATGTTCATCAATCGGTTTTGAAATGTATCCATTCATTCCAATTTTCTGACATTTTACCTCGTCTATGGTCGTAACATCTGCTGTCAAGGCAATGATTGGAATCTTTGATTTCAACGTTTTTCGAATAAATGCAGTGGCTTCAAAACCATTCATTACAGGCATTTGTAAATCCATCAAAACAAGGTCATAGTTATTGTTTTGTATTTCTTCAATTGCTAATTTTCCATTGCTGACGATTGCATGTTCAAAACCAAAATCATCTAAAATTATTCTAATTAATAGCTGATTCAAAGCAACATCTTCAGCCACCAAAATGCGTAATTTTACAACTTCAAAATTTTGTTTAACAATTTCAATTTCGCTTTCAGATTCTACAGTTTTTTTGGCAAAAGGAAGAATGAAACTAAACGTTGAGCCAACATTGATTTTACTTTTTACAAAAATACTTCCACCTTGATTTTCAATTAATTGCTTTACAATCGCAAGACCCAAACCGGTTCCCCCATAAGAATTTGAAGTACTGATTTCAGCTTGTTCAAAAAGGTTAAAAATCGAATCTATTTTATCTGATTCAATGCCAATTCCTGAATCCGAAATACTGAATTGGATGTTCAAGTTGTCATCTGTTTCATTTAACAGCATGACTTTTAATTTGATTGTTCCTGCTTGGGTGAATTTTACTGCATTTCCAACTAAATTTAAAATGATTTGATTCAAGCGCACAGAATCGCCAATAATTTTCGCTGGAATTTTGCTGTCAAATTCTGTTAATAACTTCAAATTCTTTTCTTTAATCTTAAAATCAAAAGAAAAAAGAATCGATTTTATTGAACTTCGAATTTCAAATGGTTGCATGTCAAATTTCATTCTGCCTGCATTCACTTTCGCTAAATCAAGTATGTCATTGATTAATAAGTTCAAAGAATGTCCACTTGTTTTAATTGCTTCTAAAAATTCTTTCTGAGATTCATCTAAATGTGTTTTCAATAATACATTGGCAAACCCCAAAATAGAATTCAATGGCGTTCTGATTTCATGGCTCATGTTTGATAAAAACTGCTGTTTGAATTTTACAGCATTTTCAGCAAATTCCTTGGCTTGTAATAATTCTTTTTCGTTTTCTTGCATTTTAAGTCTGGCGAGAACTTGCTTGGTAACATCTGAAGCAAAAGCAAGTACGCCAACAGTTTTTCGTTTATCTTCCTTGAAAGGTTGATAAACGAAATTGAAATAAAGGGTTTCTAACTCACCATTTTCACGTTTAAAATGTGCTGGTTGTTCATTCCCGTAATGGGTTTTATCATTGTGGTAAACATCTAACAGTAATTTAAAAAACGGTTGATCAATCATCTCTGGTAAAATCTCCAAAAATGGTTTTCCAATCGATTCTTTTCCGACATTCCAGATTTTGAACAAGGGATCATTTGCTAAATCTAAAATGAGTTTATCACCTTTTAAAATTAAAACAGGATAAGGTGTTTGTTCCACTAAATTGCGAAATTGCTGCTCACTTTGTTCGACTTTTTTTAAGGAAATTCTTTGTTCAGAAATATCAGAAATAGCCAATAAAATCAATTCTTCATGATTCATTTTTTGAACGATTCTTCTGGCATTGAGTAACATTGTTTTCTTGCCAATCAGCGGAAAAGTATGCGTAATTTCAAAATCGTTGAAATGTTTATTTCCTGGTAAAATATCTTCCAATAATCTTCTCAAACGCATTATATCCCATTGTTTGTTTCCCAACTCATATAAAAGCTGTCCTTCGGTGTCTTCCTTGCTCACATTAAACACTTTATAAAAAGTCTTTGTGGCAGATTTCACCCGAAGATTTTTGTCTAAAACAATCATTGATTCATGAATCGTTTCAAAAACAGCTTCAGAATATTCGTACGCTTCAAAAAGTAAATCATTGCGCGTTTGCAATTCTTGATTGGTGGTCATTAATTCTTCATTCGCCGATTCAATTTCTTCCTTTGAAGTTTCCAACTCTTCGTTCACACTTTGCAATTCTTCATTGCTTGAAACCACCTCTTCATTGGCACTTTGCAACTCTTCAGTAAACTCTTCTTGCTCTTGCGCAAACAAAAGTGCATCTGACTGCGCCTCAGCTAGTTCTTGTTCTAATTTCAATATTCGCTGATCTTTTGCTAAAGAAAAATCCCTATCACCTTTCTCATTTTTTGAAAATAAGTTAACCTGCTCATGCTCTTCAAATAAAACCAAAATTAAAGGTTCTTCGAGTTCAATTTGAAAGGGAACAATTTCTAAACTGATTATTTTAATTTCTGCATTTATTTTAAGTTCGATTCCGCTTTTGCGAACGCGCGTATTTGATTTAATAACTTTTGAAATTGAATTACGCAATTCAAATGCAATTTCTGGACGCGCCATTTTCAAAATATTGAATGTCGCTTTGCCCTTTGGATGCGTTAAAAACAAATCTGTAATTCCCCGAAATTGAACGATTTCCATTTGGTAATTGATAACTACACTGGCTGGCATAAATTCAGAAACCAAAATGGAATCTATCATGTCATCTAAACCATTAAAAGGAACTGAGATATTTTGATTAGATTTATTTTTACTCGAGACTGAAATGTGTCGATCCGCAACATTTTGCTGTGCATATCTCGGCAAAAGTGCAGGCAATGTTCGTGTTCCCGCATTTGATTTTCTGGAAAATATCTTATACTTCTTATTAAATCCTATGAAAAGATTTGGTGAATGACTTATATTTTCTGAATTTCCCAACATCAAATAACCATCATCATTGAGTGCGTAATGGAAAGTACTTACCGCTTTTTTCTGCGCAATTATATCGAAATAAATAAACAAATTACAACAACTGATGAAATCCAATCTTGAAAATGGAGGATCACGCAAAATATTGTGTTGCGCAAAAACGCACATGTCTCGAACCGATTTGTTGATCTTAAAACCACCTTCGGTTTTGGTGAAAAACCTTTGAAATCGCCTAAGTGAAACGGTTTCCAATTCTTGCTTTGAATATATTCCTATTCTTGCTTTTACAATGGCATTGTTGCTTAAATCCGTTGCGAAAATTTGCACCGGAATATTCGTATTATTACTTTCTTGAATTTCTAACAACATCATGGCCAAGGAATATGCTTCTTCGCCCGTTGAACAGGCTGGAACCCATAAACGCAAATATTCTCCATTCTTTTTGCGCTGAAGTAATTTTGGAAAAAGTGTTTCTTTTAAATATTCATGCGTCTCTGTATCTCTAAAAAAACTGGTAACATTTATCAATAAATCTTGATAGAGAATATCAATTTCTTCTTTATTCTCAGTCAATAATTTGGCATAATCTTTTAGCAATGATATTTTATACAAAAACATTCTTCGAACAATGCGTCTTTTGATGGTATTCATCTTGTAAACACTAAAATCTACACCTGTCGAAACATGTAATTGACTCAAAACATTTTTTAAATCTGGATCGTGGTTATCAATTAAATCTTCGTCGCCATTTTTAACACCTTTGATATTTCCAATAGGTTGAATGCTAAGCCTCGCCAATTCAAGCGCCATATCTTTTGGAGACAAAATAAAATCTACCATTCCAGAAGCAATTGCCGAATGTGGCATGCTAGTAAATTTAGCAGTATCATCTTGCGCAAAAGTCAATCCTCCCAGTTGTTTGATTGCTTTCATTCCTTCAGTGCCGTCGCTCGCGAGACCACTCAGTATAATTCCAATCACCCGTTCTTTTTGCGCTTCCGCCAAAGAGGAAAATAAAATATCGATTGAAATGGCAGCACTGGTGTCAGATCGAGGAATCAATTTGATGTGTCCATCCGTTACTTCAATTCCTTTATTGTATGGAATAACAAATACATTATTCGGTTTGATTTTGTCCATGTCATCAATTTCTTGCACAACCATTTTTGTCTTTTTAGACAAAATTTCGGTCAACAAACTTTTATGATCTGGACTGAGATGTTGCACATAAATAAATGCCATTCCAGTGTCTGCGGGAAGATATTTTAAAAATTCCATCATGGCTTCTAAACCTCCTGCGGAAGCGCCGATGGCAACAACTGGAAATGTGCCTTCTTTCTTGTCGAATTTTTCAGGTGATTTTTTGCTAATTGATGCTGCTTTCATACTAAAAAGTAAGTTAAAATTACCTGGAGTTCTTTGCTAAGGTAGCGATGTAATTTCGAAATACTTATTTAATAATCAATTAATTTCAAAAGAAAATTTATTAACCGATTTCATGTAAAAATAAGTCAAATCAAAAACTATATTTTTAATTTATTTACACGTATTTATGAACAATTTTAGCTTGCGATTCGCAGTTCATAATTGGTACTTCGACCACCTGCATCTGCTTTTTGTAAAATTTCTTTTACTATCAAATCATTGATATCACGAATGGCAGAATCCTTGGAACATTGAGCGATTTTTGCCCATTTCGAAGAAGTCAAATTTCCTTCAAAATCACCTAATAATTTGTTTATCAATTTCTTTTGGCGCTCACTGATAATCGTTTTGGCGTGTTTGTTCCAAAATTCAGCCTTTGATAAAACTCTCATCAAATTAGTTTCTGTAGATTTCAACGCATTTATCAAACAATTTAAATACCATTTAATCCAAGTTGTGATATCCAAATCTCCTTTTTGTGCTTGCTCCAAATTGTCGTAGTACTGTTTTCGTTCAGCCATTAATTGTGCCGACATGCTATAAAAGCGTTGTGTGCTGTTGTCAGATTGCGCCAATATCATGTCGGAAATTGCACGCGAAATTCGTCCATTTCCATCTTGAAATGGGTGAATGGTCAAAAACCAAAGGTGTGAAACGGCTGCTTTGACAACCAAATCAATTTCATTTTCCGCATTGAGCCATGTGAGAAATCGTTGCATTTCATCTTCAATAATCTCTGCTTTGGGCGCTTCAAAATGGATTTTTTCTTTGCCAATCGAACCAGAAATCACATACATAGGACCTTTGATATCTTTACGCCAATCAGCCACTACGATTTTTGAAATTCCGCTTCGTCCAGTTGGAAACAAAGACGCGTGCCAGTCAAAAAGTCGTTCTTTGGTCAATGGTTCGAAACAATTTTGTGTTGCGTCGAGCATCATTTCTACCATTCCTTCAACATTTCGATTCGAGGCAACAATTCCTGCGTTTTCCATTCCCAATTTTGTCGCTATCGAAGATCGAACCTGAGTTGGATTTAAGAATTCGCCTTCAATTTCTGTTGATTTTACAACGTCAAGTATCAAATTGTCAAGTAATGCCTCGTTTTTCAATTCAAAACCATAGGATTCCATTTTACCCATCAATCGACCTTGCAAATTTCTAGCTTCACTCAATTGACTGATAAACAATTCAATATTCCAATAAAAATTGGGCCATTGTTCGTTTTCATGTATGTGAAATCCCATTCGTTGCATAATTTGCTACGAAAATACTACTTATTCGTTGCATTTACAAATTATTCGTTGCATATTTTGCATTGATTAACCGATTTATTCGTTGCACAAACTGATTTGCGCTGATAATAGAATGTCAAACTGACTTTCTAAAATTGCAATTTGTAGACAAGATTCGGGAAGAATCCTAGTTGATACGTTGTACTTAGCTCCTGTCTTTGTCTGTCATAACTTTGAGAAAACACGTTTTTGTGATTCGTCACATTTTGTAAATCAAGTGAAATGGTTTGCGCAACTTTTCGTTTCTTACTGTTTAATGTAAATCCTGCTTTGAAATCTAAGCGGTAGTAATTTTCATAATTCCCAGAATAAGCATCCGTTGAAAGCACTTCGCGACCCAATGCTTTGGAAGCAACCAAATCAATTGGCGTATAAGCTCTTCCGCCAGCATTTGTAAATTTTACATCCATCGAAAAACGATTTCGATCGTCCTTCCCTACTTTCCATTCTTTTCCTGCAAGCACATTGAAAACATATTTGCCATTGAAAGCCGTGTTGCGTTCTACTCCATCGCTTCCTTTATAAGTTGAATTGTAGACAGATGCTGTGAATAATCCATAATATCCTTTGCTAAAGAACTTTTCCACAGTCAATTCAATTCCATAATTCGTTCCCGTTCCGCTGTTAGTAAGGCTATCTGTCAAATCTGTTTTGAATGTTGAACCAGTATTGAGCATCGAATAACTACTTGAAAAAGTTGTAATTGGGACATTGTAAATCGATTGATAATAGACTTCTGTTTTAATTCTCCAATCATTGAACGGTTGAATATTGTAGCCCAAAACCAAGTGATGACTTTTGGTGAAATCCAAATTTTTATTGTTGTAAACCGTATTTCCATTTACATCTTGAGATTGCAAAAAGTAAACGTTAATCGGTTGCATTTGAGCATGTAAACCATAACCAAAGTTCAAACTGCTTTTATTGGTGACATTGTAAACCAATCCCAATCTCGGCTCAACTGAAGTGGAATTATTCATGAAGAAAACTTGCGAATGAAGTCCTGCATTTAAAGTCAATTTACGCGAAATTGAATATTTCAAATGGGTATAAACTTGCGCTAAGTTGGTTGTTTTTTGATAATCCCAAATTTGCTTTTCTGGTGCAAAAATCTGGTCTTTGGTTTTGTAAAATAAATCTACACCAATGACCTCATCTTGAAATCCAACTTTAAAAAACAGGCGAGAATTGATTTTTAAATTGTAATTGCTGCTCAAATAATAAGTCGTTTTGGCCACATTGCTCACTTCACGAGTGTAAGTACTATCAGCCATTTTGTCGAAGTCATACGCAGTTTGATCATTGCTCGCATAATTGATTCCAACTGTCGAAGAAATAAAAGATTTAGAATTGATTTGTTTGAAATGAGTAATTCCACCAATGCCAATTTTACTTGCAAAATCGACTTGATTTCCGCCGCCATAAAGCGTATTTGAAGAACCGCCACCAATTTTAATTGTACTTGACGCCAAAATACCAAACATTGAAAAACGTCCAAATTTTGTATTGCCACTATTCAATTTAAACGAAAGATCTTGGTAAGTTGGCGTTGCTGTCGTTCCAATATCAATTCCAACCGCTTGTGCAATTCCTGCCAACGAATAGCGGTAACCGACCAAATAAGAAGCATCGCTTTTTTTGCTAAATCGACCTTCTGTGGTCAATTCCAAACCAGTAATTACTCCCGTTTGAATCGTAGTCTCTCGTTTTTTATTGTTTCCATTTCTTAATCCTAAATCAAAAACTCCTGAGGTGGCATTGCCATATTCTGCTGGAAAAGCGGAAGTGAAAAAATCTGAATTTTTCAATAAATTGGTATTCAAAGCACTCACGGCACCACCAGTTGTTCCAACGGAAGCAAAATGATTTGGATTGGTAACATTCATTCCATTAATACGCCACAATACACCAACAGGCGAATTTCCACGAATCACAATGTCGTTTCTGCTGTCGTCTGGTGCGCTCACTCCTGCAAAATTGGCCGCTAAACGCGCTGGATCACTTCTTCCTCCTGCATATCGATTCACTTCTTCCATGGAAAAAGTTCTGGCGCTCACCGTTGCCAATTTATTGATTGTTCCGCCTTTGTATGTGGCGCTTACAGTTACTTCACCAAGTTGTTCATATTCCTCTTCCAAAGCAATATCCAAGATTACTTCTTTCCCAGAAGTCACAACCACATTGGGCATAACAACGGTTTTGTAGCCAGGAAAAGTGATTGTGATTTCATATCGATCTGGTGGAATATCGGCTAAAACATAATTTCCCAATGAATCTGAATTCACTTTCTTTTGAAGTGAAGGAATTTGAATGGTTACTCCAATCAATGGATTTTGTGAAAGTTTATCAACAATGTTTCCGCGGATGTTTTGGGTGTTGTATTGAGTAAATGAAATGGCTGGTATCATCAACAGTAGAAAAAGAAATCGCATCATCTATATTTTTTTGATGTAAAACGTTGAAGAAAATGCTCCAACAAAAATGATAGATGTTCAATTTTGAGTTTTCCTTTAAAAATTGGATGAAAATATGTGGAAAATATGTTTTTTAAAATTCATATAATGGTTTGTGAAATAATTGCAAACCTTGTTTTTTGTCATGGTTTTCATTCAAAAACGCATGCCAAAACGTTCAATTATCCTTGTTTTCGCAACGGTTCTTGGTAACCGTTGGTGGTAATATTTGGTACCTAACGGCACCATTTGTGATGAATTGAATTTATTAAAACTATTTTGCCAATAAAAATTCCAATGGAATATTAAATCTTTTGCTCCAAGCTTTTTCGCTGTGGTCTTCGCCGGGAAAATATTTAGTTGTCCAATTAGCGGATGAAAAACCTTTAGAAATCATCACTTTGTCTACTTTTTGTTGAATTTCAGGATAAAAGGCATCTAAGGTTTGATCTCCATAGTCGAAATACAATTTGTGCTTTTTGGGTGAAGGCAGATTTTTGAGCAAATATTTTACAAAAGCATCGGGCATGGGATTGTTATCCAAAGTAAATGTTCCTACCCAATGTGTAGAGAGGCAAGCTGCACCGCCAAAAATTTTGGGATATTCGCAAATGGCATACATAGAAATCAATCCGCCCATGCTGCTGCCAGCGATAAACGTGTTTGCGCGGTCTTTGTGGACTGAATAATTATTGTCGATAAATGGTTTCAATTCTTTGACAATAAATTTCAAATAATTGTCGGAATTTGGTTGGAAAACATCTTTGATTCTTCCTGCACTTTTCAGTTGAGCACTGACTGTATCTTTCTCAATTTGTGTTAATTGCTCGAATGGCTTTTGCGGAAAATAATCTGGATGACGCGTTTCACCGCCATTCCAAATACCAACGACGATAAACTTTTTCGTTTTGTTTTCATTCATCAATTTCGAACCAGTATCGTCCACATCCCAAGCTTGGTTGTTCCAGCACAACGCAGGGTCATAAAGCATTTTTCCGTCATGCATATACAAAACGGCGTATTTCACAGTATCGCAATAACCTTCTGGCAACCAAATATCCACATTTCTTGCGGTGACAAATTTGGATTTGAAATTTTCAATGCGCACTATTTTCCCGCTCGCTACCGCAGGAATTTGTGCTTTGATTTGAAATGAAATCATAAAAACAAGAATCGAAACAACAAATAGATTTTTCATTTTAAACCAAATCTTCTTAAAATGGTTTTTGTCATGGTTTTCATTCAAAAACGCACGCCAAAAACAAATTTACCTCGTTTATAACGCAATGGACTTTGTCCATTGCTACCCATATTTGATGCCTAACGGCATCTAAATTTATTATCTCCCAAAAATATTATATATAGCGGTAAGTTATTTCGCTTTTATCGCTCCTTGGTCGATCAACATTTGAAAAGAATCTTCCATCGTTTCTTTCAAAGGTCTGAAAGTCATTCCCAATTCGCGCTTGATTTTAGAATTGTCGGCATTCCATGGAACGTTGACGTTGTTGCGGACAAATTTTCTGCTAAAAATTTTGTTAACCATTGGACCAAAAACCATCAATAACCATTTTGGTAAGGCTTTTTTCGGCAATGGAAATTTGTCGCCATATTTCGGCAATAAAATCGCGCCCATGGCTACGAAATCGGTATTGTGAGCCGACGTGATGTATCTTCCTTGTGCTTCTGGAGTGAATCCAGCGCGGAAATGTGCTTCAGCTACATCTCTCACGTCCACAACTCCCATTCCCATTTTGGGAGCGCCCATTTTCATTTGTCCATCACCAAACATTTTCATGATATTCGCACTTTCAGAAGTCGTGAATTTTGGATTCAACTCTGGACCTAAAACCAAAC
Source organism: Crocinitomicaceae bacterium (assembly GCA_040403095.1). Taxonomy (GTDB): domain Bacteria; phylum Bacteroidota; class Bacteroidia; order Flavobacteriales_D; family Crocinitomicaceae; genus JAQVCM01. The sequence continues at coordinate 13,914 of JBBALI010000023.1, read as the reverse complement.
TCATGTTGATCGTCACCAAATCCCAACGATCTTGTTTTTTGTTCATTTCCCAAGCTTTTTGCTCAGCCAAGGTTTTTGAATATGAATACGGTTGATATTCAAGCGAAGAAGTTGTATTCCAAACATCTTCTGTCAAAACTCCACCAGGAGCATTCACTGTGTCGATGGCATCCGTATAAATCGCGGCACAACTACTCGTGTCTACAACTCTTTTGACAGATTCAACTTCATTCACAGAATTCAATACATTTTCAGTGCCTTTCAACGCTGGATCGATCAATTCTTTTTGTGGATCTTTCACTGAAGTTGAGAATGGTGAAGCGGTATGATAAACCAATTCGCAACCTTGCATCGCTTCAGTATAAGCGCCAGGTGTCAACAAATCCGCTTTAAAAAATTTGATTTCACCTTTCGAGTTATTCGCAGCATCAATCAAATGTTGCACTTTCTTCAAATCATCCGGATTTCTGACCGCAGCATGTACAGTCAATCCTTCATCCAATAATCTTTTTACAATCCAACTTGCTACATATCCGTTGGCACCAGTGACCATTACAGGTTTTGATTTATCTATTTGCGTCATTCTTTTGAAATTTGTATGAATCACAAATTTACGAAATGTAAAGCGAATTACTATCTAAATTCTATGATGCCTTCACTAAAAAAACACAATATTAAATTCATCATTAACGAAGGTGCATTTACACCATTTTTATTAGTCTTAAATGTACAATTCACTTTCTTTTTTATGCACTATTGTTGATTTAGCGACGCCAAAATTTTCATCCACGTCAAATCGATTTAAACTTACTAACCCAATTTTAATGATGGCTTGATGATGGATACAATGTTCCAAATTATACATCAACTCTCTTTCATAATTCGAATGGATAATGGCTTCTTGGTTAATATACAATGAAACTATTTTCAGATCTTTATTCTCTTTACATAATTCAACAACTATGTTTGCAATACAATCGGTTGCAAAATCGATACTTTCTTGCAAACGAAGGTCTCGTTTTCTATTGTCATAATTGACAATTCCGTCTTGATAACCAGAAAAAAGCTGCTGAAATAACTCAATAATATGTCTTGTATGTTCACCAATAGTTGCATTACTCAGTAAAGAAATTCTTTCTGTATATTCATCTATCGTCAATTGATGAATGGAATCCATCAATTGAATAAGAATTTCCTTCGTTTCTGTTTTTAGAGATTCATTTTGCATATTATTGGATTAACAATTTTTGCCTGTAAATCTGATTTTGACCCTTTGCAATAAAATAATAGACACCAGATTGAATCTCTGGGAAATAAATTGCTTCGTTCTTACTGATATTATTTATCGATTTAACCAACTCGCCAGAAACTGTGTATAACTGCAACTCGCTAATGTCTTCTGAAGAATAGACTACATTTATTTTGGTCGGATTCGGAAAAAGGATGGGTTTTTTACTTGTCAAATTTGTTTCGTTTAGACCCGAACTTGCAGTCATCGAATTAACAGACTTCGTGCTATTGATCAATGATTTATCCGCATTTTGAAGAATTCCAACTGTATGCAATCTAGCAATATTCCAATTTGACAATGCTGTGAAATTGAAATTTGTAACAGAACTGTCTCCAATGTTGGTTGGTAATTGAACTGTATTTCCAACTGTGGAAGTGATTGACTTTCTGAAAACATTATAATGGATTGTTTCTCCATTATTTGTAGGTTGGTAAATTGTGTCTTCAATTACTCCTATGAAAAGCTTAGCAGCTGTTGTTGTATCATTTGCAAGTTTCCTAATTACCACTCTCAAATCGAAATTATTAGTCGATAATTGCTCTTGCAAAATCTTGAATTCGAAATTTGATAAATCGTCAGCGGCAGCAGAAAGTGTCGCATTCAAATTACCATTTTGTATCAAACCTCCGTTTACAACTAATCTTGGAGTTCCACCAAAAACGCCGTAGAAATTTGTCCTGTCATCATTCTCAACCTGATTTTGCTGATTGAAAAAATCAGTTGGATAAGGCGAACTGGGATGAAAACTAATGTGAATTGTATTTGGATTATTAGTGATAATGTTGTAGAAAATGCTGTTGTTGTTGGCACAAATACTGCAACTTGTGTTTGTGAAATGCTCAACAATTGACCTTTTTGTGATTTGCGAAAAAAAACTCGAAGTTGTTAAAAATAAAGCGATTGTAGCACTGATTAATTTTGTGTTCATATTATTTCGTTTTGAGTTTATCGTTAAATATTTTGTTTAATTTATCCATTATAGGATTTATTACTTCCTTGCAATTTGGCTCTTCTATATTCAAATCATCAAATTCTTAGTAATAGTTTTCAACCAAATAAAATTTTGAAAATGGCATCACTATTTTTCCAATATTTGCTTCTTGTCGATTTATAGCTGTAATATTCTGAAATGTCTCTTCATTCTTAATTTCATGACACAAATTTAGATGTAAGAAAAAAAGAAAAATGTAAACTATTTTACATTTTGGACAAAGTTTTTTATTGATTGTACATCTAGTATAGAAATTTCTTTTTGTGTGTAAGTCAAAATTCCTTCGCTTTCGAGAATTTTAAATAAAGAAATAATTGTTTGTCTAGTTGTACAGATCAATTGCGCAATGTCTTTTTGTGTGAGATAGTTAGGTAAGACAAATGAATCACTTTCCACATTTTCTTTTTCAATAATCATGTTCAGCAATAGTAACAACCTCGTTTTGGCATCTCTAAATAGAATATTCTTATAGCTATTTTGAATCTTTTTGTAATTGAAGCCAATAAATTTGATGTAATTCAAAGCGAAAACAGGTTTATTGTACATAACCTCTTCCAATTTTTCTCGGTAGAAAGTACAAATGATTGCTTCGTCAGAAACAACTTTAAAAAACTCCTGATTATCCATTGGTTTCTCTAAGTTTAAATCACCAAACATATCTCCTTTTTGAAGGATATCAATCAAAATCTCATCACCCTCCTCCGTAATTCGGATGAGTTTTATGGTGCCTTGTTTCAAAAGATAAATTCTTTCTTTGTCGCTAAAAGGCAAATCAAGTAGTTCATTTTTTTTGGATCTTTTGAATTTATTCAAAATGCACAAGGAATCAATTTCAGAAAAGCTTAAATTTCTGAATAATTTGTGATCGTGCAAGTACCAAAACTTTAAATCTGAGCTCATCTTTTATCACCTCTGTTTTAAATCTATATCGAGTATCGGAGATTTGTCTAAAGTAATATCTTTTGAGCAGAATTTATGCGAAAATTTAATTTAGAATTTTTATTGAGTCTGCATTTAGCTTCCAAAGCTATATTTAAATACTTGTTTTTCTTCAATAGATTCAAAACTTTTATTTTTGCTCATATTACTACAAATTTATCAAATAGTGAAAATAAAAACTCAATATAAAAATCACTCAACCACCAACTTCGTAGAAAAAACTACTCCGTTTTCTTGTGTAACTTCCACAAAATAAATTCCATTTTTGAATTTACTCGCATCGATAATCGCTTGTCCGTTTTCTAGTTTTCCTTTCAAAACAACTTTGCCTTCAGCGCTCACAACACTAAAATCTTTTTGAACGCATTGGAAACATTCGATTTTAAAACTGTCTTTCGTTGGGTTTGGATAAATGGTCAAATTGGGTTTATCTAATTCTTTGACACCTGCAGTTACATCTGGAAACAAATACTTGTAACCTGCGCCAAATTCTCTCTTCCAATACCATTCGCTGTGTTGTCCGTCGGCGTGTGTGACCAAATTCACTGTTTGTGCGTTCACACCTTTGTTTATGAAAGCATTTTTGGCATCTTGCATGTCGCCAACCATGGAAGTTGATTCAGTGGTTCCACCCAAAAAGTACAGGCGCAGTGGCGTATTCGAAAAGTTTTTACTGTTGATGAAATTCAAAACATCCGTTTTCGCAAACCAAATCGAAGGCGAAAAAATACCCGCTTTTCCGAATGTTTGTGGATAAGCGGCAACGCCATAAAGGGAAATCAATGCGCCCATCGAACTTCCAAACAATGCAGTATTTTGTGCATCCGTTTTCGTTCTATAATTGGCGTCGATGTATGGTTTCAAAGTATTTTTGATGAAATCGATGTATTCATCGCCTTGTCCGCCGCCATATTGTGCGTTGACCCACGGCGAATATTCATTGATACGCTCTGAACCACCATTATCTATTCCAACCACGATTGCGCCATAATTCCCTTGACTTTGCAGCGCTGCTAGTGTTTCATCAACTTGCCATTCACCAGAAAAAGAAGTGTTTTGATCAAATAAATTCTGACCATCGTGCATGTACAAAACTGGATAATTCTTGGTCGTCGCAGTTGTATAATCACTTGGCAGATACAACCAAATTTTTCTGTAACGATTCAATTCTGGCATAAAAAAATTGGTCGAAAGAATTTGAACATTCGCATTGGCAGTGCTCGTTCCTCCAGCTGGCAAATCTTCCCAACCTGCAATGGTAAGATCTAAAGTTGAACCATTCGCTGTATTGTAAGTTCTATTCGGCAAATAACCACTTTGCGCCGTTCCTTCTGGACTATTCCAATCGCCACGGTTGAATTTAAACTCGATTGTTCCTGAAACATTGGTCAACACAATTTGTCGCGTTCCGTTTTGTTGAACTTGCATGATTGCTGTTGAACTGCCAACTGCCCAATTATTAAACGTTCCACAAATGTAAATCTGATCGCTCACAGGCGTGTTGGTAGGAATTGAAGTAAGCGTTATGGTCAAATCAATCGCAAATGACGAAAGTCCGAAGCAAATGCTAAAAATCAGGAAAGTAAATTTTTTCATGGTGTAAGTTTATAATTCAAATGTATTCAATTATTTGAGAGATTGCAAGAAAGTTTGGTGTATTGAAAAGAATTCAATTCAAATTTTCGTGTTAGAAAAATGAAAAAAAACTTAAACAATATAAAGAATGACTAGTAACCTGAGGTTCTGTTTTATTTTATTATTCTGAAATCGGTTGGATTTTGTCCTGTTTTTGCTTTAAAAAGTTTAGCAAAATGTTGCGGATAATGAAATCCCAAACTGTAAGCCACTTCACTTACAGGTACTTTAGACCCAAGTAAAAGTGTTTTCGCTTTCTCGATTATAAAATCATGAATGTGATCTTTTGCGCCTCTTCCTGTTTCTATTTTCAGCAAATCGCTCAGGTAGCGCGGCGACATATTTAAAGCTACTCCGCAATGCGATACTGTTGGTATACCGTTTTCGACCATTTTTTGAGTAGAAAAATAATTTTCTAAATATTTTTGAAAAAGAATTAGGTAATCCTTATTCAAATTGGTTCTGGTAAAAAATTGTCGGTCATAAAAGCGTTGGCAATATTTGAGAATCGATTGGATATTTGTAATGATCAATTCTTGCGAATGTTTATCTATATTTTGATTGATTTCAAGTTCGATGTGTCGTACAAAATCATTCAAAACCTCTGCCTCTTTTTTAGAAATATGCAAAGCTTCATTTACACTATAATCAAAAAATGAAAATGAAGCTACTTCATCTGCTAGCGCTGACTTCCGAATCAAATCAGGATGAAACAAAATGGTCCAACCCGAATGATTTGAAATTTCTAAATTATTATCAAATGTTAACACTTGTTTGGGTGCAGTAAAAACCATCGTTCCCTCCTCAAAATCGTACGTACTTCTGCCGTAACCAATTGTTCCAGAACCACCCTTCAATGAAATAATAAATAAATCGCTGGTCAATTTGGTATTGGCGAAATCATAATCAATTTGCGGCCAATCTTTGATTATAGTTATCAAAGGATGATTGGGCGCTTTCATCCCCAGAAAGTGGTGTCCTTCAGAAATACTTTTGATATGAAAAAACGTGCTCAATTTTAAAATTTTAATCCCGTCAAACTTTCAGAAATTTGCCAAAGTTTTTCCGCATTATTTGTGTCGAGCGACATTGGATTAGATTTCACTTTGATAGGATTTCCTCTCATTTCTCTCCAACGTGAAGGTCCATAATAATCGCTACTTTTTGCCACAGCGTCTGTTGCTGCTCGCAAAGTTGGTAAAACTCCCATTTCGACTTTTTGGCCAATAATTGAGCTAATAAATCCTACGACGCCATTGTGTCTATCCAACTCTGTCTTTGTCCAACCTGGGTGCGAGGCAACAACAGTAGGAGCATTTTGTTGATTTTTCATCTTTTTGACTAATTCGTAATGAAAATACAAATTGGCCAATTTACTGTCTGAATAAGCTTGCATGGTTTTGTATTTTCTATTTTCCCAGTTAATATCTTCGAAATCAATATTTCCGGTGAGATGTGCAAGACTACTTGTATTTACAATTCTGCTATTCGGTGTTTGCCTCAACAATGGCAACAGTTGAAGAGTAAGAGCAAATGGACCGAGGTGGTTGGTTCCCATTTGCATTTCAAAACCATCTTCGGTTTTGGCGTATGGGCAATACATAATTCCTGCATTGTTTATCAAAATATCCAATTGATTGTAGGAACTCAAAATTTCCTCTGCAAATAATTTGATTGATTTTAAGCTCGTTAAATCCAAGTTTCGAACATCAATTTTTGCTGTAGGATTAATTTCTATCAATTTATCAAAAACCAACTTAGCCTTCGCTTTGTTTCGAGCTGGCAAGATTAAAGTTGCTCCTTTTCCAGCTAAAACTTTTGCAATTTCTTTACCCAAACCACTTGTTGCACCAGTTATTAAAATTGTTTTTCCATTTAAGTCTGGAATATTATTTGTGTTCCATTTCAGATTTGACATCTTTTTTTTGTTTAAAGTTACTTCCCCTTTTTAAAAATTTTCAAAAAAATTTTACTTTAATTGGATTTACCTCAAAATTAGCGTTTGAATCTATGCTTTTCTTAATCATTTCGCTGAAAATTGAATACATTTTCCGATTATATTTAGCACTATCAGAAATAGTACTCCGATTTCCTATTTCTTAGAATTTAAATCGCGATTTTAAAATCGATAATCGTCCCGTAATTCATAATTTGAGCTTCTTCCTCCGCTTGCTTCTTTTTGTAAGATCTCCTTTTTGATCAAATCTTGATTTTCTCCGCAAATCATGCGGTGATTACGCATACTAATCTCCGCATTTTGTTTTATTTTTAAGTTAAAAATATCATTCCAAGAACAGAACCAACTTTAAAATCCTTCCAAAAATCAACTCAAAAAAAAATCCCCGCTCAAAATTGAACGAGGATTATTTTTAGATTTTATGACTTCAAGATGTTAAGACATTAAGATGAGACTGCTTCAAATTCTCCGCAAATCTTCAAATAAATCCAAAAACTAAGAAAAGTCTATTGTCTTTCGTCTAATGTCTATTATCTTTCGTCTCCTTACGCTTCTTTCTTCTCTGGTCTTGGCAACAACACTTTACGAGAAAGTTTCCATTTCTTCGTTTTTTCGTCTTTACCCATCACTTTGAAACGAACCATGTCGCCTTCTTTGCAAACATCTTCCATTTTAGCGATTTTGTCCCAGTTGAATTCTGAAATGTGGATCAAACCGTCTACGCCTGGAAGAATCTCAACGAAACATCCGTAAGCTTGCAATGATTTAATTTTTCCTTCGTATTCAACACCAGCCTCAACTGTTGGAGGGAAAGCAATTTGCTTGATTCTCGTAACAGCTGCATTCATGTCTTCCGCATTGTTAGACATTACTTGAACTCGTCCTTGTCCACCTTCCAATTCTTCGATTGTAATTACCGTATTGGTTTCTTTTTGCATCGCTTGGATGATTTTTCCACCAGGTCCGATAATCGCACCAATCATTTCATTCGGAACGTTAAACGCTTCGATTCTTGGAGTTTGTGGTTTGAATTCAGGATTTGGAACTGCAATCGTTTCAACAATTTTGTTCAAAATATGTAAACGTCCTGCTCTTGCTTGTTCCAATGCTTGAATCAATACTTCGTATGGTAAACCATCCACTTTGATGTCCATTTGACAAGCTGTGATTCCTTTTGAAGTACCAGTAACTTTGAAATCCATGTCACCCAAGTGATCTTCATCACCCAAGATGTCAGACAATACAACAAATTTTCCGTCGTCTGCGATCAATCCCATTGCGATACCAGAAACTGGCGCTTTGATTTGAACACCTCCGTCCATCAAAGCCAAAGTTCCCGCACAAACGGTTGCCATTGAAGATGAACCGTTAGATTCTAAAATTTCAGAAACCAAACGAATTGTATATGCATTGTCATCAGGAAGTACGTTTTTCAACGCTCTCAATGCCAAATTTCCGTGACCAACTTCACGTCTTGAAGTTCCACGCAATGGTTTCGCTTCTCCTGTTGAAAATGGTGGGAAATTGTAGTGTAACATGAATTTTTCTGTTCCACGGAAAGTAACTCCGTCCAACAATTGCTCATCCATTTTACCACCCAAAGTCAACGTTGTCAATGATTGCGTTTCACCACGTGTAAACACAGCAGAACCGTGAACCATTGGTAAATAATCAACCTCAGCCCAAATTGGACGAATTTCGTCAAATTTACGACCATCTAAACGTTTTCCTTCGTGCAACATCACGTGACGAACAGCTTTCTTTTTAACTTCTGAGAAGTAAATGGAGATAAATCCGCTCACTTCCTTCAATTCTTCTTCAGACAAAGTTGCTTTGAACTCATCTTTCACCGCGTTGAACAATTCAGTTCTAGTCGCTTTAGAAGCAATTCCTTGACGTGCAATTTCTCTACATTTTTCCATGCAGAAATCGTAAACACGTGCTTTGATATCTTCGTTATGTGTTTCGTGAGAGTAAACTCTTTTTGGAGTTGAAGCAGGAATCAACGCAGCCAAATCCAATTGGAATTGACATTGTTCGATAATTGCAGCGTGAGCGATTTTAATCACTTCAACCATTTCCAATTCAGAGATTTCTTTCATTTCACCCTCTAACATTACGATGTCTTTGATTGTACCAGCAATCATAATATCGATGTCAGATTCTTTCATTTCAGAAACTGTTGGGTTGATGACATATTCGCCGTTTACACGACCAACACGTACTTCAGACATTGGTCCGTTGAACGGAATGTTTGAAACAGCAATTGCAGCAGACGCAGCCAAACCACACAACGCATCTGGTTGGTGTTCGCCATCATAAGCCAACAATTGAATCATCAATTGTACTTCAGCATGGTAATCATCTGGGAAAAGTGGACGCAACGCGCGGTCAACCAAACGCATGATTAAAATTTCACCATCTGAAGGTCTTGCTTCTCTGCGGAAGAATCCACCAGGGATTTTACCTGCAGCAGCAAATTTTTCTTTGTAGTCTACCGTTAATGGTAAAAAATCTACTCCATCTTTCGCTTCCGGAGCAGCAACGACAGTTGCCAACATCACGGTGTTGCCCATTTGTAACACTACGGAGCCGTCAGCTTGTTTTGCCAACTTGCCTGTCTCGATGGAGATTTCTTTTCCTCCGGTAGTGATGGACCTTTTTGTTCCTATGTTCATATTTGTATTATTACAATTTTTTTTAGACAATAGACATTAGATATTAGACTGTAGACTTTGGAGTCTGTTGTCTGTTATCGAGCGTCTGTTGTCTTTTTTTAGAATTGAGAAATTTAGACTGTCTTTCATCTATTGTCTTCAGTCTAATGTCTTCTTTCTAGTGTCTTTTAAAAAATAGAAAAGGCAAACGAATTACTTCGATTGCCTCTCCTGATCTTTTTATGCCAAAGTTATTAACGACGTAAGCCAAGTTCTTTAACAATTGCACGGTATCTTGAAATTTCTTTTTTCTTCAAGTAATCCAACAAACTTCTTCTTTTACCTACTAATAATTGAAGAGATCTTTGCGTAACGTAATCGTGACGATTTTTCTTCAAGTGCTCAGTCAAGTGAGAAATTCTGTAAGTAAACAAAGCGATCTGACCTTCTGCAGACCCAGTGTTTGTTGCTGATCCTCCGTGTTTTTCGAAGATTGCAGTTTTGTTTTCTGGTGCTAAATACATGCTAAAATTAATTAATGTTTATTATGTAGTCATTATTGACGGGGCAAAGGTAGGGATTTATTTTTGATTTTGGTTTATTAGATATTAAGATTTTAGGATGTTAGGATTTTAGGAAGCTAGATTTTTGTAAAATTCTCCCGTCAAACTTAAATCTAAAAAAGTACAAAATGTATTAACATTCTAAAATCTTGTTGTCAGATTGTCTAACGATTATTTAATCTTTCCAAAAAAAGTTAGAATCTCTACTATTTAGAAAGTTCGATAGAACCTACATAGCCAGACCCTTTAAAAGCATTACCATTTGCATAAAATATCATGGATATTGGCACAGTGAAAGTAAATCCCAAAACACCAGCAAAACCTGCAATGAAAAACCAAGGTTGTTCCAACATCATTAATGATCCTAGCGCCATGAAAGACACGGGAAGTATAATGAATATAGGTTTTAATCTCAATTTGAGATCGTTCACATAGAATTTGTTGTCAAAGACCTGAATTTTCTCAGGATCAACGAATTTTCGGTCTTTTCGTCCAACTGAAGGTGCATTAATTACGTAGTTGCCTTTTTCAGCTTTTCCCGTTTCATAATCAAAAATCCCATATTCCAATTCATCTCTTAGCTCTTTCCCTTTTTTTGCTTTTTTTCCAGACAGACGCAATGAATCAGTGTGAAATGCGGAACCGTAAAGCACATAAAATTTTTCTTCGTCATGGACGATTTTGAGGTCTTTTACATCCCAATTTTTATATGTTTTTTCCCGGTCTAGGTTCGAAGCCCAAACTATCTCTCCTTCATTGTTTAATTTGAAAGCCGTGACATTACTTTTTTTACAATAATAATTAATTGAAGGAGTTACAGTTCTTCCAGCACCTCCAAATCCACTTGCCCCACCAAATCCACCAGCACTTCCTCCTGTGAATCCAGTAGTAATTGTTGTAATTGTTGAATAGTTATACACCTTTGTGCAAAAAAGTACAATGTGCTCATCATCTATAGATTCAACGGTTTCAATCACATATTTTTCGTCTATTGATTCGTCTTTATTCACGTTTTTAAGCTTATTTCTTTTCTGCGATGTTGTTCCATCTCGAAATTGATCATTGGGATCTTCCTTAAACAATTCTGTCAATGTTTGTGCATCGAAATATGAAAAATGAGGCTCTGAAATTTCACCATTTGTAATCGTTGAATAAAAAATTCCGTGCGTTTTATTTCCTTTGGCATCTTTAGAGAGATCACTGAAAAAGCCATATAACTTCGCCCCATTTTCATTTGAAATTAGATCGAAGTTAGAAATGTTCATTCCATCAAATTTAACCGTGTATGTTTCAAGAGCAGAACTTGCAGGATCTAGTACACACAAGATTGAAAAAGGAGCGTTGTCATCCTTTTTAGATTTTCTGCGCTCAGATTGTGTGTAGGAAACATTTCCTTTAATGTAAATATTACCATCTTTTCCTAACTTATAAGTAAATGCATTGCTTAAATAAGAATACCACCTCGTCGGAATAGCTGGTAGTGAAACGTGTCCCTTATTCACTTCACTAAAATCTAAGTTTAAAATCGCATAGTCAAATTCAATAAAATCTTTTTTTTGTTTTTCAATTTCAACTCCAATAAATATACTTGCGCTGTCGGGAGAAATCTGAAGCGTAATCGGGATGGCAAGTGCTTGACCAAGAAACTCTTTGTTTTGCTTTTTCCTGTTGATTTTTTTGCTTGCTTCATGTTTTACCAGATATACTTTTTTTAGTCTCTCTTTGGCATTGAGATAAGAATCGAAGGATTCAGCATAAATTTCAGTTTGTGTCAATGAATTTTTTTTCCAAAAAACATAAATTGTATTCTTAACAACTAGCGTATTTAAATATGTAAAATTTTGTAACTTCTTATAACGCTTTTGGTCACGTTTTTTATCTTTTAAATAAAACTGATAAGATTTTTGCATGTTTAATTTATCAAACGCAACCAGCACCAATTTACTTTTTTTTCTCCTGTTTAGAGTTAAATTTTTAAAATCAGTATACGTTGCATACACATACTCTTTATTTGAACCAACATATTTTTGGAAATATCCCTCATCACGATTGGTGTATTTCGTCTTTGATGACCATTTCGCATCTAAGTCTTGTGCTTGAGTGTAAGAGACAAATAAAAATAAGTTTAACAGTAAATAGCATGTTGTTTTTTTCATCGTATCAGTTTTTAACATCACAATAATAGCAAGTTAATTTTAAAAATGAAATTTTTCTCTTTTATTTTACTTGCAAGAAGGATGTTTATTGAACACTCTCGATACTTGGGAGCTTAACTTAAAATTGAAAAGAAATTTGCAAGGTTTTGACAGTCTAATGTCTTAAAATTCTTACACATTCCAAAATCCAACCTTAATTTTTTGACTCACTAATCCATAAATTCCATACTTTTGCACCAAACAAAAAATATCTGTGATGAAAATGAAAAAATTTATGATGCTTTTACTTTTGTCGTTAGCGGTTGTTAGCCCGCTGACAGCGCAAGTGAAATATTACAAGGTTCAAAATGGAACCAAAACACTTCTGAAAACTGGTGAAAAATTTGTAATTCCTTTGAACGAGAAATTAGAAGCAAGCACCAACTTTTTGATGGAAATTGACATTATTGCTTTTAAGAAATTGTACACTTACCAATCAATTAATGCAACGATGTTACATAAAAACTCAAGTGGTGATGCCACTGTGAAAGATTACATCAATTGGAATCTTGGTTCTGAGTTGTATAAATCTAAATATGGCACTGAAAAAGTTTTGAATTATTACTTATTTGGAACAGAAGAAGTTCGTAAAAATCCAAAAAGCATGTATTTCTACAAGGATAAAGGTTCTTTTTCTTTGACTGACGCGCTTGATACAATTTACTTTGACATTGAAGCAGCCTATAAAACTGGCAAAGAAGGTTATTTTGAAAACGATGCTTACAAGGAGAGAGATGTGTTTTCAAAAAGAGAATATGTTCCAAATCCAAATTCACCAATTGTAAGTTTCCAAATTCCTGCATCGGTTTTGTTAGACAAAAAATTTAAGGATTATGTTGATCCAGGTTATGCTTCTTCTAATGACATGATGGGTTTATCAGCTATTCATAGAAAAATTGAAAATGAATGGACCCGTGTAAAGGACATAAAAACTTCTGTACCTGTTGTTGGTTACATCTCCACATTTCCAGAAGTTGCTCGCGCAATGGAATTGATTTTGGACCAGAAAGAAGCTGAAATCAAAAAAGAAACTGACAAACAAGCAGCGATTAATTTAGTAGAACGTTGGAGCAATGATTCTAAATACCTAATTGTTTTGGAAAAAAGTGAAACGCCAACTTTGAAAGCGTTGAACAAAAAAATGAAAGGTATCACAGATCCTAACGCATTGATGGAATTATTTAAAGGTTATACTGGAAAATAAAATTTAAAAAATATTGAATTCAAAAGCCGAAGTTTTAAATAGAACTTCGGCTTTTTTTTGCACCAAGTTCCCATACTTTGTTAATTATAGATTTTTTCAATTAAAATATAAATTAAATCAATGGTGTTTATAGTTAATTAGGGACTACCTTTGATTAAAACAATTTAATTTTGGTGAAATGAAAAATAAATTACTAATAATTAGCCTTTTAGCAACTTATTCACTTTCTGCTCAGGAGAGTGCGAGTGAATCTGCAGGACAATGTCCTTTTCATTTTGGTAAAAAATCCAAGCAGGAAAACACATCAGATAATCCCAAAGAAGCAGAAAAAGTTGAGGTAAAAACGAGTAATACAAACCGAGACTGGTGGCCGAATCAATTGGATTTATCTGTGTTGAGACAAAATTCAACTCTATCTGATCCTATGGGCGCTTCATTTGATTACAGAAAGGAATTCAGCACATTGGATTATTTTGCTTTGA
>JBBALI010000022.1:0-60621 GCA_040403095.1 Crocinitomicaceae bacterium | reverse complement strand
CTTTATCAAAAACCCTATTCATTCAAGAAAGCTTGGTACCTTTGTGCCTGAATTTAAACGCAAAATATGTCTATCAAATCACTTGTAATTCGTAAAAACAAACAAAATTCAGTTGAACGATTTCATCCTTGGATCTTTTCTGGAGCCATTGAAACTGATACTTCTGACATTTTGGAAGGAGAATTGGTTGATATTATTGGACATAAAAATCAATTTATTGCCCGCGGTCATTTTCAACCAAGTACGATTGCTGTGCGTGTTTTGACTTTTACAGATAGACCAATCGACCAGGATTTTTACAATGAAATGGTTCAAAATGCCGTTCAAATGCGTTTAAATTTGAATTTGTTGAATGAAAAGAACAACATTTTTCGACTTATTCATGGCGAAGGCGATTCATTGCCAGGTTTGATTGTCGATTTTTACAATGGCGTTGCTGTTATTCAATGTCACAGCATCGGAATGTTTCGCGATATAAATTTCATTTCCTTGGCACTTCAAAAGGTTTTAGGTGAGAAATTGACTGCAATCTACTCAAAATCAAACGATACTTTACCTGCACGTTTAGAAATCGTAAATGAATATGTTTTTGGCTCTTGCGAAACGCCTCATGTTGCCATGGAAAACGGTGTGAAGTATAACATTGATTGGGTAAATGGACAAAAAACGGGATTCTTTATCGATCAACGTGAAAGTAGAAATCTAATCGCGAAATATGCGTTGGGGAAAAAAGTATTGAACACGTTTTGCTATTCTGGTGGATTTAGTCTTTCAGCCATTGCAGGTGGAGCAACTTTTGCCCATTCATTGGACAGTTCCAAAAAAGCGATTGAATTAACAGAAGAAAATGTGATCTTGAATAAAATGGGAAAAAATCACAAATCAATTGTGGCTGACACCATGGAATATATTAAAGAATTACCAGAAGAATACGACATTATTGTGCTAGATCCTCCCGCATTTGCCAAGCACAGAGACAAACGACACAAAGCGATTCAGGGTTATAAAAGATTGAACGCTCACGCCATAAGACAAATTAAACCTGGAGGATTGATTTTTACTTTTTCTTGCTCACAAGTGGTTGATAAATTTTTATTCAATAATACAATCATCGCAGCAGCCATTGAAAGTGGTCGAAAAGTGAGAATTATTGAACAATTGCACCAACCAGCTGATCATCCAATCAATGCTTTTCATCCTGAAGGTGAATATTTGAAAGGTTTGGTAATTCAAGTCGATTGATTTCATGTTAGATTTAAGATACAAAACCATTTTAGGCGTTGCCCTTCCGTTGATGGTTTCCAGTTTTATTCAATCCATTGTATTGCTAACAAACGCTGGATTTTTGAGTCGTTACGAAACTTTGGCATTTGATGCAAGTGGGAATGCTGGACTTATTTACATCACTGTTTTTGCTGCATTAATGGGAATGAGCGACGGATCTCAAATTTTAATCGCTAGAAGAATTGGTCAAGATAAAAGTCATGCTGTTGGTCGAATATTCGGTACTTCTGTTTTCACGATGTTTCTTTTTGGAATCGTCATGTTTTGCTTGATATATTTCCTGATGCCGATTTTATTACCGATGTATTCCAAGCACCATGATTTGGCACAAGCGCAGATTTCATTTTTATCAATCAGAAGCTTTGCGATATTTTTTGGAGTCATCACGCTTTCAATACAAGCATTCTTTTATGCAATTGGCAAAACATGGGTAGTTCTTATCAGTGCTTTAATCGTCGCTTTGTCGAATGTTTTGATGGATTATCTATTTATTTTCGGATGGAATTTTATTCCAGAAATGGGTCTAAGGGGCGCAGCCATTGCTTCCACTTGTGCTGAAGGCTTGGGAATGTTGTTTTTGTTGTTGTTCTTGATTTTCTCCAAAGAAGTCAAACAATACGGCCTTTTTTCGCATTTCGCATTTCAATTCAAATCATTCTTGGAATTACTAAAAGTTGGAATTCCTTTGTTTTTACAAAGTTTCATGGCACTCGCCACTTGGACGATATTCTTTACTTGGATTGAACAAATGGGAAAATCAGACTTGACAATCTCACAAAATATCCGGGCGATATATTTTTTGGCATTCGTTCCGATTTGGGGATTTGCAGCTACGACAAAAACCTACATATCACAATATCTCGGCAGAAAAGATTTCGACTCATTGAAAATTATCCAAAGAAGAATTCAATTTTTGACTATCGTTTTCTTGCTCATTTTCTTCCATGGTTCTTTTCTATATCCAGAAAAATTAATTAGCTGGATCAATCCTGAAGAAGCATACATTGAAAAAAGTGCTGATATCCTAAGATTTGTTTCCGGATCGATTTTTATTTTCGGGTTGATTTCTGTCAAATTTCAAACAGTCAATGGCTCTGGAAATACGATGGTGAGTTTTGGAATCGAATTTTTGAGTGTTTTCACATACACTTTGGGCGCATTTATTTTGATTAAAGTATTGCACGCTGATATTTTTTGGGTTTGGTCAGTTGAATACATTTATTTTTGTACACTCGGAACCGCCTCTATTTTATACTTGAAATTTTTTAATTGGAAAAATACACAAATATGATCAAGAATGATTTTCGCACTGTTTTCATGGGAACTCCTGATTTCGCTGTAGGTATTTTAGATGGTTTAATCGCCAATAACTTCAATGTTGTTGCAAGTATTACTGCGCCAGACAAACCTGCTGGAAGAGGGCAAAAAATGTCAGAAAGCGCTGTAAAAACATTTTGTGTGGAAAATAATATTCCTGTTTTGCAACCAACTAATTTAAAAGATGAAACCTTTGTACAATCTTTAAGTGAATTGAATGCTGATTTATTTGTAGTTGTTGCTTTCAGAATGTTACCAGAAGTGATTTGGAACATGCCACCAAAAGGTACAATTAATTTGCATGCTTCCCTTCTACCGCAATACCGTGGCGCTGCGCCTATCAATTGGGCAATTGTTAATGGAGAAAAAGAAACAGGTGTCACTACTTTTTTCATTGAAAAGGAAATTGACACAGGAATGGTGATTGAGAGAGATTCAATTGCAATTGGAGAAAACGAAACTGCAGGCGAATTACACGACAGATTGATGAATTTAGGTAGAGAATTGGTTGTAAAAAGTGTTGCACAAATCGAAGACGGCTCTGTAGTTCGCACTTCACAAGATAGTTTGATTGAATCCAACTTAAATTCAGCGCCAAAAATCTTCAAACCAATGTGTGAAATCGATTGGAATCAAAATGTTCAAACAGTTCATGATTTTTGCCGCGGTTTCTCGCCCTATCCAACTGCTTGGACAACCATTATCAACGAAGGACGAAATGATTACAAAACTGTAAAGATTTTTAGAACAGAAAAAACTGAAATTCCAGTCGAAAATTCAAAGATCTTGAAAAAAGATACTGATGGATTGCTTTTTCCTTGCAATGATTTTTATTTGAGGATAATAGAAATTCAACCTGAAGGAAAAAGAAGAATGACACACAAAGAGTTCGCTGCTGGCTACAATTTCAACGATTGGAAAATCTAGCATTTCCAATTAAATCGGAGTTTAAAGTGTTGTTTTTTCGCTGAAAACACCGATTTTTTCACTAATTTAAACTAAATAGTTGAAAATATTAATTTTTCGCTAAAGTATAGAAAATTAACATCTAAAATACTGAAAAACAAACACCTAAACAGACTTAATACCTTATGGTCTTATTAACAAGTATTGACATTTTTCAACAAATCACTTTTTTTTTAGTAAAAAGTCGTGCTACGCATAGATATTCGTTTATATTTGTTTCGATAAATTAATAGAAAAATTTTCTAAAAACCAAAAAACTATGAACAAAGCAGAATTAATCGATGCAATTGCAAACGAGTCTGGATTGTCTAAAGCAGATTCAAAAAAAGCATTGGACGCATTTGTAAGCGCTACTTCAGCAGCAATGAAAAATAACGATAGAATTTCTTTAGTAGGATTCGGTTCTTTTTCAGTTTCTGAAAGAGCTGCAAGAACAGGTCGTAACCCTCAAACTGGTAAAGAAATTCAAATCGCTGCTAAAAAAGTGATCAAATTTAAAGCTGGTTCTGATTTAACTGAAGGAATTAACTAATCAGTTTCACAAAGAATTAAAGAGGTGTGCTTTTGTATACCTCTTTTTTTGTGCCATTTTTTTTTTAAAACTAAAAGGATTTGGCCAAGGTGATAAATAGGAATACAAAAAAAGCCTTAATTATTATCAATTAAGGCAAGATCTTATTTTTGGGCAAGAAGCCAACAATTTGAAATCATCAAAAAGCGGAAGTTTCAAATCTTTATTTCAACTTAAAAAATCGTTTTCTTGTATCCCAAACCAAAAGTGAAAAGCAATTGACTCCCATGCTCATTGAAAGCATTGGTTGCGACGTTATTGGTTGATTGAAGTAAAATGAAATAGTCAAAAGAAGCATCAAAATATAAAGTTCCCCATGCAAAGTCATTTTTCACTCCTCCTGATAATCCAAAAGCCAAACTAAAAATATTACCTTTTGATTCAGTTGTATTTAATTGGTATTTAGATTTATCGTAATCATCCGTAATTAATTTAGCGGTGTTGAAAACAGCCATCAAATGAGTCCCACCATAGGGCGCAAAGCCATAGTCATATCCATTTCCAAAATAATACCTACGTCCGCCTTCCACGCTTGTATAATTAAATGAATTGCGCGAATTGATTTCTAGAAAAGAAGGTTGCGTATTAAAATCAATTGCATTTACGGCCACCAAAGTTGAAACTCCTTTGTGCTTGCCATAAAAAGATATTTTACCATAATAGGAACTTTGTTCGTCAATAGGATATTCACCAATTACTTGAAAACCAACGTAAGGTTGCTGAACACCAAAAGCTTTTAAAAGCGCTGGTCCACCGCCAATAGCAAATTGACTAAAACTTACACTTGCCAACAAGCAAACCGATAGAATTAAAGCTAATATTTTCATTTTTAAAATTTTAATTTCTTTTACATTAATACAAAATTGCTCTAGAAGTTTTGATGTTTCTTCCAATTTGGATTTGACAGCAAAACTACATCAAAAATCTTGCAAGTTTCTTCATGTGCTCCTTTTAAATAGCCCGCACTCATTAAAAATTCATTGATAATTTCTCCGCCTACAAATTTAAAGTTCTTTTTAAAAAGCTTTACCCATTCTTCTTTTGTTTTTGGGTCATTCATTTCTATCCAATTTTTGAATGATCCGTACTCTTTTTGTAACGCTAATACTTCTTTGGCATTGTGTATTGCAGCGTTTATCTTGAGCTTATTTCTGATTATTCCTGAATTTTGGAGTAATTCATCTATCTTATTTTCATTGTAATTTGCAATTTTTCCCACTGAAAAATCGTCAAATGCTTTTCTGAAATTGGCTTGCTTTAGCAAAATGGTTTGCCAAGAAAGTCCTGCTTGATTGATTTCCAAAATCAAACGACCAAAAAGTTCATCGTCTGAATCAATTGGGAAACCATATTGAGTATCGTGATACAAACGGTTCACTTCTAATGGATCTTTGGTTTCGCAAAATTTACAATAACTCATTTTTTGATTTTGAATAGCTTGCAAATTTAAGCTATTTTTACATTCATAAATTATTAAAAAATGTCAATTTACGCTTTTAATGGTTTTATTCCTGTAGTAAAACCGAGTAGTTTTGTGCATCCAAAAGCATCTGTGACGGGAAATGTTATCATTGGAGAAGACGTTTACATTGGTCCCGGTGCCGCAATTCGCGGAGATTGGGGACAAATTATCATCGAGGATGGTTGTAATGTGCAAGAAAATTGTACGATTCACATGTTTCCTGGTACCACAACCATTTTAAGACAAGGCGCACACATTGGTCATGGTGCGATCATTCATGGTGGAATTATTGGCGAAAATTGTTTAATAGGTATGAATAGTGTCATAATGGATGATGTTATAATTGAAGCGGAATGCATCATCGGCGCACTTTGTTTTGTTCCAGCAAAAATGGAAATTCCCAAAAGAAGTTTAGTTGTAGGAAATCCTGCAAAAATAATCAAACAAGTTTCAGATGAAATGATTACTTGGAAAACAAAAGGAACTTCTTTGTATCAAGCACTTCCAAAAGAGTGCAAAGAAACACTTATTGAAGTAGAACCCTTGACCGAAATCGAAGATAATAGACCATCACAAGAAAAAATGTTTGAGACTTGGGAGAAAGTTAAAAGGAAATGAATTTAGATTTTAAGACATTAGACTTTAGACCTAAGACATTAGACCTAAGACATTAGACCTAAGAATTTAGTATATTTAGACAATCTAGTAATCCAATAATCTAAAAATGAATAAAATTTTAAAAAGGAATGTGTTTTTTGTGAAAGAACATGTAGGGATTTTCAAGGCGGCCAACAATTTCGATATTTTAGATCCTGAAAATGAATTACTTTTAATGACTTGTAGAGAGGAAAAATTAGGTTTTTTTACGAAGATTTTTCGTTTTTCTTCCTACAAAAGAATGACACCTTTTCATGTTGAAGTCAAAGATGCAGATGGAAATCCAGTATTAACGGTGAAAAGAGGTTTTTCTTTAATTCTTTCCAAAGTAGATGTATTTGACGATAATGGACTATTGGTTGGCAAATTCAAACAAAAATTATTTTCGATTGGTGGAAAATTCGATGTACTTGATGCGAATGAAAATATGCTCTGCACCCTAAAAGGAAAATGGACTAGCTGGGATTTCAAATTTGCCAATGAACAAGAGGAATTTGCTCAAGTAAGCAAAAAATGGGCAGGTTTGGGGAAAGAATTGTTTACCACAGCTGATAATTATGTACTCAACATTTTCGATAATGTTGCAGAAAATGATCCAAAAAGAATTTTAATTTTAGGTGCCGTTTTATGCATAGATATGGTCTTAAAGGAATAGTTGAAGACAAGCTTTTCCTTTAAAAACAGACAGAAAAATGTGATTAATTTTATTAATTTGTTAATATTTTAAAATACAACAAAGTTCTAGTTAAAAATTTTTAAAATAAAAATCACTGTAAATCAAATAATTAAATTAAAATTAACTTATCAACTTAAAAATGTTGATTTTATTTTGAAACAATTATACCTTTGGGTAAGTACATTAGTACCAAACAAAACAAATTTTTATCATTATGAAAAAATTAGCTATTTTAGTAGGTGCAATTGCTTTGACAGGTTCAACGTTCGCACAAAAAGCAACGGCTGAGACGCCTTTCTCTTTAGAAGGTCAAATTGGTTTCAATGCTTCAACATTGTCATTTAATGCTCCAGCAATTCGTTTCCGTTATTTCGTTAAAGATAACATTGCTGCAAGAGTAACTTTAAGAGTTCTTAATTCCTCTACAACTAAGAATTATTTCCTTGACGAGGACAAAAACTCTGGTGGTTCTGGAACAGAAATCAATAAAATCGGCGGTTGGTCTGCTTCTTTAGGTGGTGAATATCACTTTACTGGAACAGAGCGTTTGTCTCCTTATGGTGGTTTAGACATCGTTTTTGGTGGTGGTAAAACAACCAATGAGTGGACAAATTTTGATGGAACAGGTTACAACGCTGACTATAAAAGAAATATCGAGGCTAAAACCTCTACTTTCGGAGTTAATTTAGTTGCAGGTACAGATTATTATTTCGCTCAAAACTTCTACTTAGGATTAGAGTTAGGTCTTGGTTTCCAAGCAACCACAACCAAGGAAGGAAGTGATGAAATAGTAACTGGTGGTAATACAACCAATACAATTTCAAATGAAGAGAAATCATCGGTATTTGGAAATAACTTTATTAGCAATTTCCGTTTAGGTTGGAGATTCTAATTGTTGAACAATATGATGAAAAGGAGAGCGAAAGTTCTCCTTTTTTTATGTCCTTTCTTTGTAAAATAGCTTTAATTAGGGCCGATTTTGGTAAATTTGAAAAAAATCAATTATGAAATCTCTCATTTTTACTTCTCTATTGTTTGTGTTTTGTGGGTGTACAACTTCTAAAAATATAACTCAAAATCAACAAACAATGGAAAAAGATATATTAATGGAAGAAAGAGTTATCGGGATCGTTCACCTAGATGAAAAATGCGGTATAATAATTATTGCGCAAGTTGCTGATAGAGAATTAAATTTACTGCCAAACAATTTGGACGAAAAATTCAAAAAAGAAGGAATGAAATTGAAATTTTTCTTTTTAAATTCATCCATGCCGATACCAAATGGCTGTAACGCAGTAGCAAGAGGAGATTTAAAAGAGGTGAATGCAATTAGATAATCAAGTCAAGCCATTTTCATTCAATACTTTCACAAAATGAAAGCCTTTTGGACCAAATCCTTGGTTGTAATAAAATCTATGGGCACCAAAATTAGTTGTGTAAGCGTCTAACACTAAAATCGTACATTTCAGCTTTAAGGCTTTATCTTCTAGAAAATCAGACATCAATTTTCCAATACCTTTCGAACGATATTCCGGATCTACAACCACATTGTCTAATTCAATGAATTTACCACACCATAATTTGGTACCGAACCAAAAACCACTTATTGCAATACATTTTTCACCCTCAAAAACAGCAACTTGTCCATAATTTGCTTTGAGCATGTCATCTAACATCTCGCTGTATTTTTCATAAGTCAATTCGGGATACAAAAACTTCAACACGGTCAAATGCTTTAATATTTCTTCTTTGGAATTTAATTCTTTGACTTCGAATGACATACTGTACAATTAAAATTTTGAACAAAATTAATGAAAACTTAGCTGATAAAGAGATAAATTGACACACTCATTCTAAAAATAGAACTATCAAATCTTGATATATATCAAGAAAACTAAAATTTGTTTATTTGATATTTGCCTAAATTTAAATATCATGAAAAAAGAAATTACGACATCGATTTTGATTCAAACAAATCCTTCTAAAATTTGGCAAATTCTAATGGATTTTGAAAAGTATCCAACATGGAATCCATTTATCATTGAAATTTCAGGAAATCCACAAGTTGGAAAATCAATTCAAGCAAAGATTCAACCTCCAGTATCTAATCCAATGATTTTTAAACCAATAATTCTGGCTAATGAATCTGAAGTAGAATTCAGATGGAAAGGCAAATTAATTTTCAAAGGATTATTTGATGGAGAACATCGTTTTCAATTAATTGACAATCAAAATGGAACAACAACATTTATACACAGTGAAAAATTTTCAGGAATTTTGGTTCCATTCTTAAAAAAAATGTTGGACACCAACACCAAAAATGGATTTACGGTGATGAATGAGGCAATAAAAAAACGCGCAGAATCAGAATTTTAATTTCTTTTGTAGAAAAAACGAATGTTTAAAATTCATCGATTTCAAAATGCTTTGACAACCGTTTGGTCTGGTGGAACGACTTCACAACTTTTCATTTATCCTTCGGAATCTCTTTTTGCAGAAAGAAATTTTGATTTTAGAATCAGCACCGCAACAATTGATGTTGAAGAATCTGATTTTACTCCTTTAACCGAGTATAATCGACTTTTGGCAGTTCTGGAAGGAGATCTAGAAATAATTCACCAAGGAAAATACTCTAAGAAGCTGCAAAAATTTGAAAATGATCGTTTTCACGGATCTTGGCAAACCAATAGTAAAGGCAAAGTGAGGGATTTTAATGTGATTTTTAATGACCACTTTGATCTTCAATTCAAACATCGAGAAATCCTTGAACCAACATTTTTAAAGAAGGGAAGCGACTTTTTATTGCTTTTGATTTTAAATAAGTCAATTGAAATTGAAGATTTTGAGTTAAATCTCTATGATTTGATTGAAGTTGAAAAAGCGGAATTTCTTTTGGTCAAAGGTTTGAACTTTTTACAAATAGAATTATCAAAAATCTAGTTTTCTACAAAGTTAGCAAGCCATTTTCTCTCAAAATCAAAAGTGGTTTTGAGTTCCATAACAACTCAAAATCATCGACTTGCGTTGATTCAAAGTTCAATTTGATTTCAGAAAAATTCCAAGTTTTGGTTTCATCAACTGAAAGTTTACCAAGTATTTCAAACAACCAAATTCCAGTTTCTTTCTCAACTTGAATTGAAAAAGTGTCTTTTTTAGAATGAAAATTTAATTGTGCCATTTCCCATTCATTGCCTTTTTTCTTTTTAATGAAAAACTCAATCGTAGGTTGAATTCCCAACCAAACAATCTTTGCGGTTGGTTTTGTAAAGCTCAAAGTATCTTCATTCAACGCATTCCAAATAAAATCTTTGGGAACTTTTGTTTTCGGCAGCCTCTCTCCCACTTCTTTTTCATCAAACCATTGATTTAAAGCAATTTCAAATCCAATTCCATGCATGTAATTGTACAACGATTTCTTCAATCCAAAACTAAATATTTCATGGTCAATCCCCGTTTTATCCATGTGAATCAAATCATTATTGGCAAAAGTTCCAATTTTAGTATTTTCCCGAATCACATCAAATTTTTCTGGCTCCAAACCAATTGGACTGTGCGCTGTCATGGCAAATTGATGCCAAAATCCCGATTGAAGAACACCATTTTCAAACAATTGTCTCACCATTTCTAGAGAATCAATTGTTTCTTGTACAGTTTGCGTTGGAAATCCATACATCAAATATGCATGTACCATGATTCCCGATTCGGTAAAATTCCTCGTCACTTGTGCTACCTGAGAGACTGAAACACCTTTATCGATCAACTTCAACAAACGATCTGAAGCAACTTCCAATCCTCCGGAAACAGCAATACAACCTGAATTTTTTAATAATTTACATAAATCAGCGGTAAAACTTTTCTCAAATCGAATATTGGTCCACCAAACAACTACCAATTTTCTCTTGATAATTTCCAAAGCGAGTTCACGCATCAAAGCAGGTGGCGCTGCTTCATCTACAAAATGGAATCCATTTTCTCCAGTTTGTAACATCATTTCTTCCATTCTATCAACCAATAATTTGGCTGTTGCAGGTTCGTAGATTTTGATGTAATCCAAAGAAATATCGCAAAATGTACATTTTCCCCAGTAACATCCGTGCGCCATCGTTAATTTATTCCATCTTCCATCACTCCACATGCGGTGCATAGGATTGACAATTTCAATCACTGAAATGTATTTATCTAAAAATAAATCACTGTAATCTGGCGTTCCTAAGTCTTTTTGTTTAAAATCTAAAGTTTCTGAATTGTTGATGTACTTTACTTCCTTTTCAAAACAAATAAATGTTCTTTTTAGATTATTAATCAATCTTTTACCATTGATTAATTCATGTAAATTTTTAATTGGCGCTTCACCATCGTCTAATGTGATAAAATCAAAAAATTCAAAAACACGTCCATCAGACAATGACCTTAATTCAGTATTTGGAAATCCTCCACCCATGGCTGTTTTAATCTGTGGAAAATGATTTTTAATGAATTGTGCACACCTAAACGCAGCATATAAATTACCAGGAAAAGGTACAGAAAAAGCAATTAAATCAGGTTTAGAGGAAAGAATTTTTTGATTCAATAATTCCAATGTAATTTCATCGATGTAAGTTAAATCAAATTGCAAAGCTTGATACATTTCATCAAAACTACTAGCAGATCTTCCCAATCTTTCTGCGTAGCGACTAAATCCAAAATGTGGGTCGACAGTTTCGATGATCAAATCTGACAAATCTTCTAAAAACAAAGTAGCTAAATGTTTTGCTTTGTCTTGATTTCCCATGATTCCGAAAGCCCAATCTAGTTCGTCAAGTTGGGCAAATCTTTGTGCTTCGGGCAAAAAATCGTCTTGACAAATCGCATGCGCTAAATTTGGATTTTTACCTTGAAGAAATAAAATTACTGAGTCTATTTTTTGGATATAATCTTGCTGAAGAGCGATGATTCTCAAGGCGTTTTCACTTAAATCAAAAGTTTGAATTTTAATGGTTTCAAACAATTTTATTAAACCTTGACGAGAAAAAAGCGCTAGAATTACTTCAATTCCCAAATCCGCTTGTGAGGAAACAATGTTTTGCGTGTTCAAAAATCCTTTTAGATAAGCTGTTGCTGGATACGGCGTATTCAATTGAGTGAAAGGCGGTGTAATTAATAACAATTTATTTTCCAATTGAATTTGCTTTTGATTTAGACAAAAATACGCGATTTTTTAAGTTTAAAATGAACTACGACATTATTCTGCACTCAATAATTTCTGCAATTGCAACATGGCTGTTTGATTTCCTTTGCTTTTCCATGCGCGTGCAATTTTCAATTTTTCTTGACTTGTCAAATGCCACGACAAAGAAATTCTGTCTTTTTTAGCTTCTCTTAAATTAAAGGCCACCAAATCAATTGCAAAAGGAAAACCCTTGAAACCGATTTTCATCATTTCATCTTGATCAAAATCTTGTGTTTTAGTGAAATTTGCATACATATTTCCAAAAGGCAAAGTCAATTTATCAAATAGTGAAACTTGAAGTAATTCATCACCTGTCAAAATCTTTTTGGTATCGCGAACTTGCAAAACAACAACTCCACTCGTGTTTTCCTTGATCCAATCTTGCATTTCAAAGAGGTATTCTAACATGATTTTGCCACCATAATTGTCTCTAATTCCTGCGTCCATCAATTGCATTTCTGGATAAGTAGGCATTGAAACCATTGGTAAAACAAAAGGAAAAGTGGCACTCATACGCATCACTGAACTAAAACGCAAAGAATCAATACTATTTCCTTTAAAATAAGTTTGAAAATCAATGTTTTCATAAGATTTGGTCAAATTTGTTGGTCCAGAAGGATGACTTAAAAAAGCCAAAGATTGTGAAGAAAATAATAGTCTTCTGCCATTGTTTACAATAGTTGGACTGAAAATCATCGTAGGAATTAGTCCTTCTTGCTCATACTTTTTGAAATACGATAAAGGTCTATCCATCACAAAATCCGTATTTTGATGTAATTGTTGTTCAAAAGCGTAACCTCTGTCTTTCGTATAATCGTTTTCACCAATCTTAAACGATTGAAAACGAACAAATAAATCATTGGAATAGGCAGAAACTGAAAGTTTGTTCAGTAAGTCTTTGGCAATATTATTTGAATATTTATTATCCGTTAAAATTATTTTACTGCCCAATTTTTGACTCAAAAGTAAACTTCTAAAGTAAGATGCACCAACCATTCCACCGGAGGCGCCAGTAATCATTTGCATGTTTTGGGCCAATTGTCCTTTTAATTTGTCATTTGCATTGCTCAGAACCTCATACGTCCACAAAGCACTTCTTGAACCGCCGCCAGAAGTCATAACAATGACCAATTTGGGTTTCGATTGACCAGTTTGCTTTTTCCATTCATTGAGCATTTCAATAAAGTTGGCTTTAGACTGGCTATTGAGTGTTGGATTATCTGCTTTTTTCTGTATTTCGTTGAAAGTAAATGCAATTAAATCATGAGGTTTATAAGATAGACCATAAGCATAATTTTCATATTGAAAAAATGAACTTTTCTCACTTAAAAAATTCATTATTAACACAATAAAAATTAAAATAGGATAAGTCCAATATTTGAACCACGATCTAAAAATGGAAAAAAGCATTAAAATAATGGATAATAATAACACAATACTCATTCCAGCTGGAAGTTCGAAAAATGGAAATTCTCTAAACATGCCCATTACAATGAAAGACACAACTGTCACAATTTCAAAAAAGGTGGCATTGATTCGATTGTGGGCAAAAACTTTCTCCAATACAGCTTTGTCATAATGCTTGACTGAGCGACTTTTTCGCCATTTACTAAATCCTGAAATATAAACATAAGACCTGTCTTTCTCATATTTAAAAAGTAAATTCCAATCCACTTTTTGGTGGAAAAATGAACTAATTGGTTCTTCAATTGCCAATTCAGTATCTTTTTTACCAGTTAATTTGAAAAAATCTTTGTTTGTGGGGAAAAAATATAAATTGGAGAATAATACAAAGAGAAAAAAGCCAACTAAATATGCTATCGCGTAAATTGTGATAATTCCTTTTGTGGCAAATTCTTCTTCCATTTGAAACTGACTAAATCGAACAATATAATACACACTAAAAGTCAAAGGAATCAAAGCATTGTTCCAACAAAATTTTATGAAAGGCCGTGAAAGCGTCGCCAAAAAAGGATATTTAGTTCCTAATTTCATGTAGCTATACATATTGAAAGCCATGGTGAATCCACCGATTGAAAAACCCATTAGCAAAAACGAAAGCCAACTTATTTCTCCATGATATTCAGGTGAATAAAACAAATATGGCAAACCAAATTTTGAACCTAAACTATCAGAAACAATTAAAAAAAGTACCAACCAATAGCAAAGCGCCAGCAAATTGTACTTCAAATGACCAAAAATCAATTGCAGTGGATAGAAAGCCCTTAAAAAGTGGATTATTTTACTGAATTTGTAGTTCGAAGTCATGCAATTCGTGTTTATCGAAATGTCAAAAAAAATCTGACACCTAAATTTAACTACAAAAACGCAGAAACTTGAGTAAAAGCAAAATTTATTTTAAAAAATCTATTTTATTTGATTCACTTTAATAAAATCTGACACCAAATAGGCCAATGTTTTTCCAACTACTGCTGCTTCATTTTCATTTTTTGGTGCTGCTTCAGGTAAATGTAAATATTGAACATGATCAGATTTTCCCATTTGCAAAATATAAGTTCTTGCTGCTTCAACTGTCATTCCACTTGGTGAAAAGGCGCTACTGGGCATGTATGCAATGGCATCTAAATCCAATTCAATGCCAAATTTATTGTCATTTATGTATTGATAGAATGTCTTTAAATCCGAATTAAAATCAGCTTTGCCAATTAAATAATCGTCAAAAAAAGAAAACATGAAATGATTCTTCGTCAATTGATCCAGAATGAATTGAGAATTATATGATTGATGCAAACCAATAATGGAATAATTCTGTAAAAAACCAAGCTCAAAAGCGTATGAAAACGGATTTCCACTGTGTCGTCCTTCTAGGGGGCGAAAATCTGCATGCGGATCAAAGTTTATTACTGAAATTGGCTTGCCAACGATTTTACTGACTGACTTAATTAAAGGGAACGCATTGTTGTGTCCACCGCCGATCACAATTGGTATCAATCCTTTTAGAATCAAGGGTGAAATGATGGATTCAACAAATAAATCTAATTCTTCGACTAGTTTTCTTCCTTCTTTTAAGTTTTGAAAGGAAACATTTGAACTGATTTCTCCTAAAATAAGCGTATTTTCACCTGTTAGAAATTGATTGGATTGAATGTTGACAAATCTTTTCAAAAACGCATTAAAAGCTTTTGTTGAACCTGCAAAACCACCATTTGACTGAGGTCCAATATCCTCAGAAATTCCAAGAATAAAGTATTTTACTTCAGAAAAATCATCATCGAAGCAAAGAAGCTTTTCGCCTAATTTTACTTCTCCGTTTCTGATTGAAGTTAATTCACTGAGTGACTTTTTGGAGAAGGGATTAAATTCAAAATTAGGATTCATGAGATTCATATTTTTTCATTAATTCGATAAAACTCGCTGGTGGTGGAATTGGTCTCATATTTAATTTTGAAACAAAAACCAAGGTTGTCGAAGCTTTTGAAATAATTTTTCCTTTTGGATTTAAAACTTCATATTCGAAATAGATTCTAGCACCGATGAGAGAAACTATTTTTGTTACAATTGACAATTCATCGTCATAAAACGCTGGACCTAAATATTTCACCTGAAATTCAGAAACAGGCAACATGATTCCTTGCAATTCCATTTCTTTGTAACTGAAACCAAAATCTCGCAAAGCTTCTACCCTTCCAACCTCAAAATATTGCGCGTAATTACCATAATAGCAATATCCCATTTGGTCGGTTTCACCGTAGCGAACTCTTATTTTACTGATGTTTTGGAAATTAATTTTCATCTTGATTTACTAATCTGAAACAAATGTAGTGAAACCTGAAGGAAAGAGAAAAATTAACATTGCATTGTTCAAAATAATATATAATTTAGTAGAAATATTTTTCAATTAGTCAAATCTGTTATTGCTAACGTTTTATCATAACTGAAAAAATAAATTGGATTTTTCAACATTTTGATTGATTAAAAAATTGGAGAATTTTATTTTTGATACAAGTAAAATTTATTAGAAAGTCAACCCCTTTTTGATTTTTTTTTTAACTATTTTATCTAAATATTTGTACCACGATAAAAAGGAGAAACTAATCTCATTGTTTTAAGCATTTTAAACATAAGGAAAAGTTTTGAACATGATAAAGTAATAACTATTCAAAGGAAAATTAAATGAGTAATAACCACGAAGGCATTTGGAATGCATGTTTAAAAGTAATCAAGGATAATATTCCGTTGCAAGCGTATAAAACATGGTTTGAACCAATTATACCAATCAAATTAGAAAATAATATTTTGATGATTCAGGTTCCATCTCATTTTTTTTACGAGTGGTTAGAAGAACACTACATCACTTTATTGAAAAAAGTAATCAAGAAAGAATTGGGAAATGAAGGTCGTTTAGAATACAGCATCGTCATGGAAAATAGCGCAAAAAATTCAACACCATATACAGTAAAATTGCCAACTTCTGACCGTAAGGTTTTGAAAAACGCACCTGTGAATATGCCATTAAATGTGAGCGAAAATCAAATCAGAAATCCTTTCATTATTCCTGGTTTGAAAAAAGTAAACGTTGATTCAAATTTGAATCCTTCCTATTCTTTTGAAAACTTTGTAGAAGGCGATTGCAACAGATTGGCCCGCTCAGCAGGTTTTGCTGTTGCCAATAAACCTGGAGGTACTGCCTTCAATCCTTTATTGATTTACGGTGGAGTTGGTCTAGGAAAGACGCATTTAGCGCACGCTATTGGAATTGGAATTAAAAATCAGTTTCCAAACAAAACTGTACTTTATGTCGGTTCTGAGAAATTTGCCCACCAATTTATTGATGCAATTAAGAATCAATCAACCAATGATTTCATTCATTTTTATCAAATGATTGATGTTTTGATCATTGACGATGTACAATTCTTCTCTGGGAAAGAAAAAACGCAAGATGTTTTCTTCCATGTTTTCAATCATTTACACCAAAATGGAAAACAAATCATTTTAACTTCTGATAAACCACCAGTTGAAATGCAAGGAATGGAGCAACGTTTACTTTCTCGTTTCAAATGGGGTCTTTCAGCTGATTTAGCTGCTCCTGATTTGGAAACAAGAATTGCGATTTTAGAAAAGAAAATGTACGGAAATGGTATCGAACTTCCTCGTGAAGTAGTTGAATACTTGGCATACAGCATCAATACAAATATCCGTGAAATGGAAGGTGCTTGGACTTCCTTATTGGCTCAAGCTTCCCTGAACAAAAAAGCAATTACCTTAGAACTTGCTAAACAAATGATTGACAAATTTGTCAAAAACACGGCACGTGAAGTTTCTATCGATTATATCCAAAAAGTAGTTTGTGATTATTTTGATTTACCAATCGAAATTTTGAAATCTAAAACGAGAAAAAGAGAAGTTGTACAAGCAAGACAAATTTCTATGTACTTCTCAAAGAAAATGACAAAATCTTCTTTGGCAAGTATTGGAGCGCACTGCGGAGGAAAAGACCACGCAACTGTATTACACGCTTGTAGAACCGTTTCAAATCTTTCTGAAACTGACAAACAATTTAAAGTTTACTTGGAAGATTTAGAGAAAAAATTGACAATTCAATAAATTCAAATAATATTTACTAAAGCCTCGAAGTTCGAGGCTTTTTTTTTATCTAGTGATTTTCGTCGGGTCATTTTTCCGCAGGAACCTTAATTTTAGGAGTGATCCAATAGCCTATTATCCATCCAAAAGATATCGCAATAAAAATCAGAAAATTGAAAGTTTGAACTCTTGTTTCATAGTCGTATTTCATTTCGACTTCGTACAAAAAATTTTCTTGGTATTCAGCGTAAAAAAGTAGACAGAGCATTAGAAACATTACCATGGCTTGAAACCAGATGTGTCTCTTTTTCTTTTTTCGAAATAATTCGACAATGCTTTTTATCACCACAGAAATCAAAGCTAGAATTGCAAAAACTAGAATAGCCACTCCTATTCCTACGGCAACAACTGCTTCAATTGGAGGACCAGGCCCCCAATCAGCTTTTGCTGTTATCGGCAACAGTGCGAAAATGAGAAATAGAAAAATCCGATAACTTAGCGCCATTAATCTATTTTTTAATTAAAGTTGGTGAATTTACCCGAAAACTTCAAATTGATTGCCGTCATAACTTGCAAAAACCATCGAAGGATGTGAATCTTTGTGGTAAAAATTTCCCTTTGCATCTAAAACGATTGCTCCAGCAAATCCGTCAAATTCTGATAATTCTTTAAAAGTTTTCTCTACAGCAGCATCAATTTCGAATCCATCAGCCATTCTAACTCCGATTTTTGTAGCAACGGCACCGCTGACAATATCTTCACCAACGCCTGTGCAACTAATTCCACAAAATTCATTGGCATAATTTCCCGCCGTAGTAGCAGAATCTGATATTCTACCAGCCATTTCAAAACCTTTTCCACCAGTTGATGTGGATGCGGCTATTTTACCATTTTTATCCAAAGCTACACATCCAACTGTTCCAGTACCTAAAGATTTTAATTTTTCTTCAAACTCTTGTCTTCGTTGAGGGATTTCAGGATTAAATTCAGAAAAATCGTTGTCTCTGGCAAATTTTATAGCTCCTTCACCTCCCAAAACACGGTCATCGTAGAACATTAATCGTTCAGCAACACGAATTGGATTTTTTACATTTTCAATATTGATAACTCCACTAAACTTTTTGGTAGATCCATCCATCACTGAAGCACTCATGCGAATTTTTCCGTCACTTTGAATTTGTGAGCCTATTCCAGCATTAAAAAGTAAATCGTCTTCCAATTGTTCAACCGCATAAATTACTGTTTCAAAAGCTGAATGATTTTCTAAATAATCATAACTATTCAGTAAAATTCGTTTCAAAGATTCCTGCTTCGCAATCTTAGTTTCTAAACTGGTTGAAGATTCACTGAAAAATCCACCATGAATAATGAGTTTCATATTCTTAAATTTTGCGGTTTTAAACCCCGTGAATGATTAAGTCATGCGTATTTAAATCATATACATCACGTTGACTCATGACATGTACTACTAAATTTTTGATTGAAATTGGTTTTCCAAGTTCTACTTGAGTCAAATTGGTATCTGCAATGTTTCTTCCATCGACTAAAATAACCAATCCTGAACCTAAAGCTTCCATTTTAAAGCCATCCGTAATCAAAAGTCCTGTATCTTCTCCAAGACCAATTCCCAAAGTTTTTGGATTTCCAACAACGGCTTGGAAAAGTCTTCCAATTCTTCCTCTTTGTACAAAATGTGTATCAATAACTACATCGTCAATTAAACCTAAACCACTGGTGATTTTGATTTCACCTTTCAATAGTGCTTCACTACTTGAACCTTGGTAAATCATGCTTTGTGAAGCTGCCGCAGCGCCTGCAGATGTTCCTGCATAAACGAACTCTTCATTCTCATACTTCTGTAAGATCAAATCATGCATTGGAGTACCTCCTAAAATTGACGTCAAACGCAATTGATCTCCACCAGTAAACATCACAACATCTGCTTTTTGAATTCGATCAAAAGTTTGTTGAGCCAATGCTTGCTCTCTTTTTTCAATGTGTAAAACTTCAACATTTTTAGCACCTAAATACTTGAATGCCTTTGCATACTCCTCACCGACTTCATGCGGAACTTTAGAAGCTGTTGTAATTATTTCAATTTGAGAATCTTCCTTTAATTTTGATTCATTGATTATTCTTTTCAATATTCCAGTTTCAAAAAAATTCAAGTTTTTTTCAACTTGTTTTTCAAACCCTGTTTCTGTGAAGCTGCCTTTATCAATTGCACCTCCAATAATCATTAATTTTCCTTTTGGACTCATAGCCGTCAAAATTATTTTAAATAATCCTAAATAAGGCATGATTATTTGCATTGTTGCTAACAAAATACATGTTGAATTAACAATTTAGTCATTTTCAATTGAAGTTTTGGAAAGATTTTGATTTCAAATTTTATTGCTTTGAAAATCAAAAATCAGCTGATGCAGAATTCATAAACCAATTAATTCCATATATTTTCGTGAATAAGTTGATGTGAATTTTAAGATTTTGTAAAAAAAATCAACCAATTTTTAATCAGTTATAAAATATTTATTTAACTTTCAAAAAACTATGTTGAAATAAACTAAAAAACTATTGATTGATGAAAATATTGAGCATTCAAGCATTAAGAGGTCCAAATATTTGGAGCGTACAACGCAAGAAATTAATTCAAATGCGTTTAGATTTAGAAGAATTGGAAGAATTGCCGACCAATAAAATCGATGGTTTTGGAAAAAGATTGGAAGCTATGTTTCCCTCAATGATTGAACATAGATGTTCTGAAGGTGAACGTGGTGGTTTCTTTTTTAGAGTTGAAAAAGGAACTTGGATGGGGCATGTGATTGAACATATTGCTCTTGAAATTCAAACTTTAGCTGGAATGGATACTGGTTATGGTCGCACAAGAGAAACCAAGACACCAGGGATTTACAATGTAGTTTTCAGTTATGTGGAAGAAAAAGTGGGTGTTTATGCTGCTGAATCTTCAGTTAGAATTGCACAAGCTTTGATTGATGGTACAGATTATGACATTCATGCAGACATCAAAGCAATGAGAGAAATTCGCGAAGATGTTCGTTTAGGCCCAAGTACCGGAAGTATTGTAGAAGAAGCAGTTGCAAGAGATATTCCTTGGATTCGTTTGGGTACAAATTCACTTGTACAATTAGGATACGGTGTAAATCAAATGCGTTTTCAAGCGACAATCACATGTAAAACGAGCAACATTGCAGTTGACATTGCTTGTAACAAAGAAGAAACAAAGAAAATGCTGGACAATGCTTCAATTCCTGTCGCCAAAGGGGACATTTGTGTGGATGAAGAAGACTTGGAAAATACAATTCGCAAAATTGGGTATCCAATTGTAATTAAACCTTTGGATGGAAATCACGGTAAAGGCGCTTCCATTAATGTAAATGCTTGGGAAGATGCCGTTTCTGGTTTAGCTTTTGCCAAAAAATATTCAAGAAGAGTTATAGTTGAGAAATTTATTACAGGATTTGATTTTAGAGTTTTAGTAATTGACAACAAGGTCGTTGCGGCTGCTCAGCGTGTTCCAGCGCATGTTGTTGGAGACGGAATAAATACGATTCAAGAATTAATCGACCTAACAAATGAAGATCCTAGACGTGGATATGGTCACGAAAATGTATTGACAGAAATTACGGTTGATCGCGATACTCTGGAATTATTGCAAAAATTAAACTATACAGTTGATTCAGTGCCAAACGACGATGAAATTGTTTACTTAAAATCAACTGCCAATTTAAGTACCGGTGGAACTTCCATTGATGTAACTGAAATGATGCATCCAGAAAATATCTTTTTGGCAGAGCGAATTGCCCGCGTGATTGGTTTGGATGTTTGTGGAATTGACATCATGGCTTCAAACTTAACGCAATCATTGAAAGAAAATGGTGGTGTGATATTGGAAGTAAATGCAGCGCCGGGATTTAGAATGCACTTGGCGCCATCTGAAGGTTTACCTAGAAACGTGGCAGCGCCAGTGATTGATATGTTGTATCCTCCGGGAAAACCTTCAAGAATTCCTATTATTGCCGTGACCGGAACAAATGGAAAAACCACAACAACCAGACTTTTAGCACATATTGTAAAAAACAATGGTTTTACCGTTGGATTCACAACTTCTGATGGGATTTATGTTCAAAATCACATGATGGAAAAAGGTGATACAACTGGTCCAATCAGTGCTGAATATATTTTAAAAGATCCAACAGTTGAATTTGCTGTATTAGAAACAGCACGTGGAGGAATTCTTCGCTCTGGTTTAGGTTTTAGTCGATGCGATATTGGAATCATTACCAATATTCAAGAAGACCATTTGGGATTGAGCGATATTCACGATTTGAAAGATTTGGCTCGCGTAAAATCTGTTGTCGTTAAAAGTATTAAAAAAGACGGCTGGGCAGTATTGAATGCTGAAGATGAAAACTGTGTCGAAATTTCCAAAGAATTGGATTGCAAAATTGCTTATTTTAGCATGGACGAAGATCATCCGGTGATTGTAAATCATTGTAAACAAGGCGGAATTGCTGCAATTTATGAAAATGGATTTATCACAATCAAAAAAGGCGATTGGAAAATGCGCGTTGAAAAAGCGACTCACGTTCCTTTGACTTTAAATGGAAAAGCTAAATTCATGATCGCAAATACGTTGGCTGCAACTTTAGCGAGTTATTTGTATGGTTTCAAAACAGACGACATTAAAGTTTCTTTGAATACTTTCATTCCTGGAGCGGTTCAAACACCAGGAAGAATGAATATTTTTGATTTCAAGAAATTCAAAGTTATGATTGATTTCGCCCACAATCCAGCTGGATACAGAGGCGTGGAAGAATACCTAGAAAGTATTGAATCCAAACACAAAATTGGAATCATTGCGGGTGTTGGCGATAGACGTGATGAAGACATAGTTGAATGTGCTGTAATTGCTGCAAGAATGTTTGATCACATTATTATCAGACAAGAAAAACATTTGCGTGGCAGGACTGAACAAGAAATCATTGATTTGATTTTGAAAGGAATCGCTTCGGTAGATAAAAACGTCACATACGAAATTATCAAATTAGAAGTCGACGCAATCAAACATGCAATCAGCATCGCCGAAAAAGGAACTTTCATTACTGCATTGAGTGATGTGATTACCAATGCAATTGAGGTAGTTCAGCAACATTTGGACACTGAATTAGAAGAAGAATTGGAAATGAATTAAGCTAAATTCCAAAAATATAAAATCCCATTTGAAATTTTTTCGAATGGGATTTTTTTTGATAATCTATTTTATCGATTCAGCCAATCTTTGAAATTCCCAACGCGCTCCCTGCTCACCACAGCGTCATCGCCATCAACAAATTGAGTGCTCACTTTCAATCGATTATTGAAAAATGAACCCACTTTTTGAATCGAATCTATATGAATAATTACTTTCCGATTGATTCTGAAAAAAATAGCTGGATCCAAAATCGGTTCCAGTTGATCTAAAGTGTAATTCACAGGATAACGTTTTCCTTGTTTATTTGCAAAAAGCACAATTCCATCTTCCGCCTTGAAATGATCAATTTCTTCCGTCTTGACAGAAATGATATTTTCCCCCAATTTGACCATGAATCGATTTTTAAAATTCTTTGGCTGTGCGATGTTAATCAAGCTTTTTATTAAATTTTGATTTTGACTGATTTTTTGAAACTTTTGCAAGGAAACCTGTAAGTCGCTCATTCCAATTGGTTTCAATAAATAGTCAATGCTGTTCGTTTTGAATGCTTGAATGGCATATTGATCAAAAGCTGTTGTAAAAATCACAGGAATCTCAATGTTTACTTTATTGAAAATCTCAAAACTATTTCCATCCGCTAAATGTATGTCCACAAAAAGTAAGTCTGCTTCCACTCCATTTTGAAAAGCTTCAACACTCTGTTTTACAGATTCAAAACGGTGAACAACTTGAATCGTTGGATCAATTCTCAAAAGCAATAATTCCAAATGTTCTGCAGATAATTGCTCGTCTTCGATGATGATTATTTTCATGAAATAGATAAAATTGGAATGGAAACCTTGAATTGACTTTCAGTTTGTTCGATAATTACCTCTTTGTCAGTGAAAAAAGCATATCGCGATTGGATATTTTTCAATCCAGTATTAGAACTAAATTCTGAATCAATTCTTTTTCTTAAATTATTTACAACTAGTAAATTATCATTATCAATGTAAATCTCCACTGTCAGTGGAAATTCGGATGAAATTTCATTGTGCTTGATCGCATTTTCGATCAATAATTGCACAGACATGGGTGGCAAATATAAATTCAATTTATCCTCTGGTATTTGAACTTTGAAATGTAAATTGGGCGAATATCTGATGTCCAACAAATAAATATAAGATTCAATGAAAGTCAATTCTTCCTTTAAAGTGACCAATTCACTGGTTTTATTGTCCAATAAATAGCGGTAAACCTTCGAAAGTTGATTGATAAAATCCACTGCTTTGTCTTGGTCTTTGTAAACCAAGGAAGACAAAACACTCATGTTATTGAACAAAAAATGAGGATTTACTTGATTTTTCAGATTTTCCAATTGTGCCAATGCGCTTTCAGATTTGTATTTTTCCACTTCAATCAAGGTCTTTTTCCATTGTTTAAAGAATTGCGCACCAGTCTCTACGGACAGCAATACTACTGAAACCAACAAACCAATCGTAACTGAAATGGCAAAAAATTTAGATTGCTCCGTCTCTGGAAGTCTGCAAACAAATTCATTATATAAATACATAGTTGAATACAAAATCGAACCACTGTAGAAAAAACTAGTAGGCAACTGAACGACAATACGTTTCACTGGATTAAGTTGCCAAGGAAATAGTTTATTCATCTGAAAATCAATATTTAGATTTCCCTCCCAAATCAAAAATGTGATAAAAATTGACTGCAAAGTTGAAAGAAAGAAAATCCAACCTGTTTGACTTTTTTGAGGAATGATACCGTGGAGCAGAAATGAAATCAAAACTCCTACCACTATCATCCATAAAAAGCGTATTTTGTTTTTGTGCATGAGCTAAATTTAAAAATTATTTGCTTCGACTGTCATTTTGAGCCAAAACTTTCACTTTTACCAACCAAAGCTTTCTTTGCGCTTCAGTCGAATTTCTAACTGGCCCAAAGTAAGAGATTTTCTTGGTTTTGATTCCACAAAATCCCAGCGTTGATTTTTTTAACTGATTGACACTTGGTCTACCAAAAGCCAATCTGTAAAAGAAGGCTGGTTGATCCAAAGTCGTAATTATGTGCGCTGTTTTCCCAGCCAACAATTTATCCCACCAAACAGAATTTTCGCGGTATTTGAAAGCAAAACCTGGAACAAAAACACGGTCTATAAATCCTTTTGTCAACGCAGGAAGTCCGCCCCACCAAACGGGATGAATCCAAACCAAATGATTTGCACGCGATATTTTTTCTTGCGCTTCGATCAAATCTGGTTCCGTTTCAACTCGTTTTTGATAGCCAAATTCTAACGAAGGATTGAATTTCAATTTGGCAATTTCAATGGTTTCAATCAGAACGTTTTCTTTGCTTGCCTTCAAAACATACGTTTCAAAAATTGCTTGATTGAAACTTTCAGGATTTGGATGACCGTTGATTACTAAAATCGTTTTCATAACTATTTGATTTTAAGGTTAAAATTGAATTTTGTAAACGAAATTTGGGAAAAATCCGATTTGATAGGCTGTATTGATATTGTCTGTGATTGGATTGTATCTTTCTGCAAACACATTTTTTCTATTCGTAATATTTTGAATATCAAAGAAAATAGATTGTGACAATTTGTATTTCGCACTGTTCAATGTGAATCCCATTTTGATATCCAATCTGAAAAAATCAGCATATCTTTCCGAAAACGCATATGCATCACCTTTCAATATTTGCTGATTGGCAATTTGAGAAAGTTGAAAATCAACTGGGGTGTAAGATCTTCCGCCAGCTTGCGTCATTTTCATGTCAATTGTCAATGCATGGCGTTTGGCCTTTCCCACTTTGAATTCTTTTCCGACCAATAAATTGTAGACATATTTCCCGTTGAAAGCTGTATTTCGCTCAACTTTATCACTTCCTTTGTATTTAGAATCATACAAAGCACCTGTCAACAATCCGTAAAATCCTTTGCTGAAACTTTTTTCGACAGTCAATTCAACGCCATAATTTCTGCCTGTTCCTTCATTGACCAAATCACCTGATTCAATTGGATTGAAAGATGAACCAGCATTCAACATAGAGAAACTGTTGGATGTTGAAGAGACGGGAATATTATTGAGCATTTGATAATAAACTTCCGTTTTAAATCTCCAATCCTTGAAAGGAGTAATTTCATATCCAATCACAAAATGATTGCTTCTTGTGAAATCTAAATTCTTGTTGGTCAAAGAAATATTCCCGTTCGCGTCAGTAGTTTGATAAAAATACAAATCAATAGGTTGCATTTGACTGTGCATTCCAAAACCAGCGCTCAAAGTATGTTTTTCCTTTATTTGATATTTCAAACCAACACGCGGTTCTAAAGATTTTGAATCATTTAAAGCCAAATATTGCGCATGTAAACCTAAATTCAATGTCAATTTATCAGTGAAATTGTATTTCGCATGCACATATGGCTGCAACAACAAAGTCTCATTCTTTTGGTCCCATATTTGAATCCAATTTGGACTGTCTTCTCTACTTCTGTAATATAAATTGACAGTCATCAATTCAGCCAAAACACCAGCTTTGATTGATAATTTAGCACTAATTTTGGTATTGAAAGACGAATTAATCGCATAGGTAATTCTCGTTGTTTTGTTGTCAATCGTTCTTGAAGCAATTTTATCAACAGACAAACTGTCTTGTAAGTAATTAGAACCACCATAAGTACCGCCAATGACTGTGTTAAAAAATGATTTTTGTCCAACTCTGATAAAATGTTTAAGTCCAACCAAAGCGATATCACTTGTAAAATAACTGTCTTTAGAAGCGTCTGCGAATAAATCGGTTGAATCAATTTTGTTGTGTAAAAAATCGATGTGACTTTTGCCGCCCAAACCAAACAAGATAAATCTTCCCGCTTTGGTGTTTCCACTGTTTATTTTGAACGATAAATCTTGATAAAATGGTGTGGCTGCTGTTCCAATTGGCAATCCAATCGCCTGCGCAACGCCTGTAAAAGCATAGCGATAAGCGAACAAATACGAAGAACCATTTCCTTTTTTGATTGGGCCTTCAGTCATAAATTCTAAACCGGTCAAAGCGCCAATTTGAAAAGTATGTTCTCTTTTTTCTGAATTTCCATTTCGAAAACCCAAGTCAAAAACACCGGCATTGGCATTGCCATATTCAGAAGGAAAAGCCGAAGTCATGAAATCAGAATTTCTCAATAAATTGGTATTTAGCGCGCTCACTGGTCCTCCAGTTGTACCAACAGTTGAAAAGTGATTTGGATTTGGAATGTTTAATCCTTCTATTCTCCACAAAACACCAATCGGTGAATTTCCGCGAATCACAATGTCATTTCGTGAATCGTCTGGTGAACTTACACCCGCAAAATTTGAAGCCAAACGTGCTGGATCCGCCCTCCCACCAGCGTAGCGATTCACTTCTTCCATGGAAAAAGATCGAGCACTTACAGAAGTCAATTCATTGTTAATCGTTTTTTTCTGTCCACTTACGGTCACCTCTTTGATTTGCTCCACACTTTCTTCAATCGCAACGTCTAAAACAATCTCTTTTCCAGCAGTAACCAACACATTTGGAATAGTCATTTCTTTGTAACCGCCAAATTTCACTTTTAAATCATACCTACTAGGTTCAATTTCAGTCAATTTAAAATTTCCCTTTTCATCAGATTCAGCACTTTTGGTCGGATTTGAATTTAAAACATAAATCAAAACGCCTTGCAAGGGAATTTGAGATTGTTTGTCGATAACCGTTCCTCTGATGGTTTGTGAACCATTTTGTGCAAATGAATTAAGACTAATAAATGTCAAAATTGCCAAGCTAAATTTTCGTAATGTATTTTTCATGTTGTTTGTTTTCAATGATTTTACGAAACAAATGTATTTTTTCTTAATTTCTTGCAATCCTAGAAAATTATTCAACTGTCAAATTAGATTGTTCAATTGTATAAAAGATTGGATGAGCTGTATTCTCTTCTTTTTCTGGACAATTGTAGACTTTTATTAAAGAATCTAACGTTATTGACAATGATATAGTGGAAAAACAGTTTGGTAAGGTTTATGATAAGCAACAAAGCGCTTAACTTTGTGCAATAAAGTAAGAAATTCATAATTCAAATTAAAAGAATGAAAAAGATATATTTCACCTTTGGTGTAGTAGCGATTATCGTACAAGCTTGTGCTCAAAACACGCCTGAAAATAAAGTAAAAGAAGAAAAAAAGCCAGCGATTGTCATTCCTAAAATGGAAGTTGAATACAAGTTGTCAGATTTCTTGATGGAAAATGAAAATTTAGACAAAGACGTTGAAAAAATATTCACAAGTTTAGACGATACAGCCATTGTAGCTCAGCTATTAATGCCAGCGGTTGGACGATTAGGGCAAACAGAAGCAACAATCAAAGATTTGATTAACCGCAGAATGATTGGCGGCGTTTTGATGTTGAATGGAACGAAAGATGGTTTCACCAAATGGATCAACGACTTCAACGCGTTGAATATTGAAAAAGGAAATGTTCCATTTTTGTATTCTTCTGACGCTGAACCAAGTTTAGTAAATCGCAAAATTGCTGGTTCTCACATCGTGAAAAAAGCAAACGAAATGAAGACGGTTGAAGAAGTTTCCGCTTATGCTGATACTATTTCCATGGACTTAAATGCCATTGGAATTAATTACAACTTCGCGCCAGTTGTGGATATGTCGCCAAACAAAACCGTTGGATTTAGAAGTTTTGGAGCTGTTCCAGCAAATATTATTCCTTGGTCAAATGCATTTATTCAACAAACGCAAAAAAATGGAATTATCGCAACTGCGAAACATTTCCCAGGTCATGGTTTGGTTTCTGGTGACACACACAAAGAATTGCAAGTGATTGATGGTGAATTGAAAGAAATCAAAAATTACCCAAAATTGATTGAAGATGGCGTTTTGTCTGTAATGATTGGACACTTGGCAGTAAAAAACAATCCAAAATACGATACCAAAGGTTTGCCCTCCACGCTTTCAAATGTAATCGTAACTGATTTATTGAGAAACGAAATGAAATTCAAAGGATTGATTGTGACAGACGCAATGAATATGGGCGGTGTGACAGCAATTCCAAATTGCGACGTGAAAGCGGTTGAAGCTGGTTGCGACATCGTTTTGATGCCTGTTGATGCGAAAAGAGCATTTGCTGAAATTTTGAAAAAATATAGAGCGGATGCAAATTTCAAAAAACAAGTGGATGCATCTGCAAAAAGAATCATCAGAATGAAATTGGCAGTTGGCGCAATCTAATTCAAATGTCTGATCTCAAATCCA
The DNA here is from genome assembly GCA_040403095.1 of Crocinitomicaceae bacterium. GTDB lineage: Bacteria > Bacteroidota > Bacteroidia > Flavobacteriales_D > Crocinitomicaceae > JAQVCM01. The sequence goes on along the minus strand of JBBALI010000022.1, from coordinate 31,442 downwards.
TCAGTTACAAAACTGAAATCAGAAGGTTAGACAGTTTGAAATTGTTTTATGTTGAAATTCCATTTGACGTTTTGACGTTTTTCAGTGATGCTGAAACGAAAAACATCTATAATCAACGTTTGATGATTTCAATTAACCATTGCGATTTGTGGCATGGTGGGGTTGTATCCTTGGGAAATCAAACTGGATATATTTCTATCAAAGGAAAGATTCTGAAAGATTTGGGTGTTCATTTGGACGACGAAGTTTATGTTTATTTGACTGAAGATCTATCTGAATACGGAATGCCATTTCCTGACGAAGTAAAGGAAGTACTGGCTCAAAATCCAAGTTATGAAAAGTTTTTCTTTAGCCTTTCAATGGGAAAAAGAAGGTATGTTTTGTACTACGTCGACCAAGTAAAAAATGTTGACAAACGCATTGAACGTGCTTATTTTATGCTCGAAAAGTTGATTCAAAACGCATAAAATTCAAATATTTCAATACACAAACCTTATATTTGTAGAGATAATTTTTCCAACATGATCAAAAAAAGACAAACTGTTTCAAAGAAAAAAGTCTTGGATTTTTTCCACGAAAATGAGCAAGCAATGAGTCATGACATGATTGAAGAAGCGCTTCAAGGTTCGATGGACCGTGTCACCATCTACAGAATCTTGAAAAGTTTTGAAGAAGATAATCTGATTCACAAAATCATGGGTGAAAATGGAAAGTCGTTTTATGCGCTTTGTCATGGCTGTAAATCTTCTCACGCACACAATCATTTGCATTTTCAATGTACACAATGTGAAAAAGTAGAATGTATTCACCATGAAGTAATTGTACCGATTCCTGTTGGATATCAGCTCAAAAATTTGCAACTAACTGCTAGTGGAATTTGTGCCAATTGTGCTTCTCAAGCCTAATTTTGAGTAACATGTTTCAATCCAACAGTTTTTGTAAGACAACAAGATTACTCATTTGTTTTACCGTTTTTTCTGTCCAAAGTCTAAACGCTCAGCATGTTTATTTTGGTGAAAGAAATTTAACAAAATATCATTCCTCTTTGTGTTTTGATCAAGAGGGAAATATTTATCCTGATTATTTTATAGCAGACACAGCGCTTCAAAATTGCAACCATAATTTGGCAATTTGGTATCAAAAACATCCATATCAGCTGACTGAAATCTGTAAATTATATAAAATTGATATTTCTGTAAATAAATTTAATATCAATGAGTTGAATGATTCCATATCAAGTGAAAAAGCAAGAAAAACCAACCAAAAAAATCCAAATTCAGTTACTTTTTTAGTTCATGGTTATCGCAAAAGTTTTGAAGCTCCTGAAGGAACAGTAACTTCAGTCATGGAATTTGATTTACTTGAAAAAAACTTAGATTCTCTTGGACTAAAAACCCAATTTATTGATGTATATTGGGATGGAACGTACGATTGTTGTTTTTCTGTTTTCGATAAAAAAAGAAATGAATATTTATTCTCACAATTCGAACACGCTCAAATTCATGCACCAAATGTTGGAATCGCCTTGCGTAAAGTTGTCAACCTAATTGAAACTGACAAAATAAACTTCATTGGACACAGTTTGGGTTCAAAAGTCGTGGCTTCTACCCTTTTCAATTTAAGTAAAAATGACATTCAAACGCCTGACCAAAAAGACATTCGTGTTTGTTTAATTGCGCCAGCCATCGGAGGAATCGAGAGTTTTGAAAATTATTGGAACAGAAATACGGAATTAAATTTCAAAGAAAAAGACAACTACAGTTGGTATATTTTATACAATGAAAAAGATTTCGCTTTGCGCAAAAAAGACAGTAAAATGGGACTTTTTGGTCCTGGTTGTCTGCAATATGGAAATACAACTTTGGGCTGTAATCATCAAAATGAAATCGAAAAACTACAGCAACTATTCGACAAACAGTATTCAAATGCAACCCTGAATTTTGAAAACATGACTAGGATTGGTAAAAAACATTCGTTGAAATATTATGCAGAAGGAAACATTCTCCAAAGTGCAGTTCAATTTCTAAACGACTAAAATTCAGCGAAAAGAAATTGGCGAATTTTAACATTAAACGACAATTTGTCAGCAATTTATCGCTGGTATGCAATTTGACAAAATAAATCGTAATTTTATTAAAAATTTAGAAAGATGAAAAAATCTTATATTATCATTGGATCGATTGTAGCATTAGTTTTGATCCTTTTTATGTCGTACAGAAATACTTTTAACAAAGCAATTTCTTACCAAGAAACAGTTGACGAGCAATGGTCAAATGTAGGAGCTCAATACCAAAGAAGAGCAGATTTAGTTCCACAATTGGTTGCCACAGTAAAAGGTGCTGCTGCCAATGAAAAAGGAATTTTGCAAGGAGTTACTGAAGCACGCGCAGGAATTGTGAATGCAAAAACGCCAGAAGACATGGAATTGATGGGTAAAAAAATCAATACGGCAATTAATTTAGCGTTTGAAGCTTATCCTCAAATTCGTTCAACTGAGAATTTCCAAGATTTGCAAGCCCAATTAGAAGGAACGGAAAACAGAATTGTAAAAGCGCGAGCTGATTACAACGAGGCAGTTAAACAATACAATGCACACATCAGAGGTTTCTTTAACTCTATGTTCTTGAACAGTGCTACTTTCCCTAAAAAAGATGGTTTCAAAGCTGCTGCTGGAACAGAAGTTGCGCCAAACGTGGCATTTTAATATAAAATTTAAACGATCATCCGATTCATTTTTTTGGGTCGGATGATTTAATTTTTTCCAACATGGGAATAAAAAATTTCTTTTCTGAATCGGACAAAAAATCCATTCAAGACGCTATTGCTGAAGCAGAATTAAACACTTCAGGCGAAATTCGTGTACATATCGACGCTAAATGTGCTGAAGATGTGAAAGCTCACGCCATAGAAGTTTTTGGTAAATTGAAAATGCATGAAACAGCGTTAAGAAATGGCGTTTTGTTCTATTTGGCTGTTGAAGACAGAAAATTTGCAATCATCGGTGATGAAGGAATCAACAATGTTGTACCAACTGATTTTTGGGACAATATTAGAGAAACGATGACCCAACATTTCAAGCAAAACGATTTTGTGAAAGGATTGTCTAAAGGAATCAAAATGGCAGGAGAGAAATTGAAAGCCAATTTTCCACATCAAGAAGACGACACTAACGAATTGAGCAATGAAATTTCCTTTCAGGAATAAATTTGATAAATAATATCCCATGTTTAAAAAATACTTTTTCGCACTTTTTGTTTCTATAGTAGCTACGATTCAAGTTGTTGCACAAAATGGAATTCCTGAAAGACCCAATCCTCCGAGATTAGTCAATAATTTGTCTAAGGAAATGCCTGAATTCATCAGTGCACCCGAAGCAGAAGCATTGGAAAAAAAATTAGAAAATTTCGCCAGAGAAACTTCCAATCAAATTGTCATTGTGATTGTGGACGATTTGGCAGATTTTGAACCTGCGGAATTCGCTTATGAATTGGGAGACAAATGGCAAGTTGGTCAGGAAAAACAAGACAATGGAATTGTAATCTTGATTAAACCAACAGGCGGAAAAGGAGAAAGAAAGTATTTTATTGCAACCGGAAAAGGTTTAGATGGAGCAATTCCTGATGCTACTTGCAGACAAATTGAAGAAAAAGAATTAGTTCCAAGTTTCAAAGCAGGGAACTTTTACGAAGGTTTAGACAAAACCACGAATGTATTAATGTCTTTAGCAAAAGGCGAATACAATTCAAAAACCTATGGCGAAAAGGGAAAAACTTTTGAAATAATCAAGGTGGTTTTTGTTTTGCTATTCATCATTGTCTTTGTTTTTATTATGTACAAAAGCAACAAAGGCGGTGGCGCAGGTGGTCGCGGAATGACAATGGGCTCGAATGCCATCTGGTTTGGCGGTTTAGGTGGATTTGGCGGCGGCGGACGCTCAGGCGGCGGATTCGGTGGCGGTTCATCTGGAGGATTCGGAGGCTTTGGCGGAGGAAGTTTCGGCGGAGGCGGATCTGGAGGAAGCTGGTAATTTAGTCAGCTTAAATACTGAAATCTATGAAGAAAATTTGGAAAGTAAGTATTGTTATAGTTCTGCTTTTATTGCTTATTTGGATAATTTCTTGGTTTTTCGCAAAACCGAAACATTTGGTTTTTAAAAAAAATCAGTCAACGCAACTGATTGAACCAAAAGTTACAACATTCAATTTCCCGCTTTACATTGCTGTTTCAGATTTAGAAAAATTGATCAATAAAAAGCTCAAAATTTTATTGGCAGAAAGAACCATTCCTTTTGAAAATGGAAAGGACTCTTTGAAAATCAAAATGTACCGTTTAGGAAAATTTTCGATAAATCTTCAAAATGAAAAAATCGTCTCATCCGTTCCAGTAAAACTTGAAATTCAAATTCTAAAGCATTTGATTGGTAAAAAATCAATTACTTTTTTAAAGAAAAAACCTTTTGTGATTCAGCTGAAGGTTCATTTTTCATCAGAATTTCAGATTGATGAATTCTTAAAATTTCACACAAAGACTAAACTCACAAAAATCGATTGGCTAGAGGAACCGGAATTGAAAATTTTGGGAATAAATTTCAATATGAAACAAAAAATTGATGAAATAATTTCAGATAAAACTTTAGAAATCAACAATAAATTCGATTATTTAATATCAAAAAAAATCAATCTTAAAAAACCGACTCTGAAAATTTGGAACAATTTACAAAAAGCCATCCCTGCTAATAAATCGCAAAAAGACTTATTTGTGCGCATTCAACCGCAAAATTTAGCGGTGTTTGTAAATAAAAATTCTACTGATTCTTTGAAATTAAATCTAGTTGTCACTTCCAAAGTGTATTTAAGATTTGATACTTTGCTGATTTCAAAAGTAGATTTCCCAAAAAAGATCACACTTCTAAATATTCCTCCCTCTGATTCACTTAGTAAAATAAATATTCATTTTTTACTCCCCTTGGCGAAATTGAATCAGATTTTGGCTGAAAAAATTGCAGGTAAAACAGTAAAAGTAAAAGGAATCAAAGTAAAAATTGAATCGATTTCAGTTTCTAATGGTTTAAAATACATGAATTTAAAAGTAAAACATTCAGGTGGAATCAACGGGACAAGTTATTTCAAAGGAATTCCAGTATTATCCAAGAACAAAAAAACCATTTCTATTCAAGACATTGATTTTGAAAACAAAATAGAAACAAAAGTTTTCAATTCATTGGCAGACATGTTTCATGAAGAAATATTGAAATTAATTCAACAAAACGTGCAATTCAAAGTCGGTCAAATGATGGACTCAATTCCAACCATGGCCAAAAATGTGATTCATAAAAGCAAGTTTGCTAAAAAAGCGGTTGTATCTTTAAATCATTTAAAAATCAATGAATTAAAGATACATTTAACGAAATCAAATGTTGAATTGTTAATTTCAGCAGAAAGTATTTTTGAAATTGCAGTAAAAAAAGAAAGTTTTAAACTGAAATAAACGTTCAAAACTCAATTCATTCAGAGGAAAAAGATTGATTGAATATCCTTAAATTTACCAAAATTTAGAGTTGGAAAAAATCGATACATATCAAACCATGGAATTTCTTTCTGAAGGAATTTACAAAGAAAAAGGTTCTAAATTTATTGGTTATGCTGTTGCTTGTTTTTCAGAAGATGAAGCAAAAATTTACTTGACAGAATGGAGAAGAATGCACCACCAAGCAAGACATATTTGCTATGCTTACCGATTTGGTCTTGACAAAAAAGTTTACCGAGCAAATGACGACGGCGAACCTTCAAATAGCGCTGGAATCCCGATTTTAGGGCAAATTCAATCTTTTGATTTAACCAATGTTTTGATTGGAGTTGTAAGATACTTTGGAGGAACAAAATTAGGCGTTGGTGGTTTAGTTCAAGCCTATAAAGCTGCAGCGAAAGATGCCATCGAAGAAGGTAGAATAATTGAAAAACGAGTGTTTGAACACTTAGAAATTAGTTTTTCATATAATGAAATGCCAGAAATCATGTCTTTGGTTAAAAATAACCACTTAACAATTGAAAAACAAGATTTTACAGAAAATTGCTTGTTGCAGGTAGCTGTTCCATTTGATAAAATCAAGATGATTAAAAATCAAATCTTGAATAATAAACACATTGAAATTAGCAGCTTAGGAAATTTTTAGCTAAATTTATCTGAACATTTATTCAATGAATTTGTTTCGATTTAAATTTACTACACTTAACAAATACAAACATGAAAAAAGCTATCGCATTTATTTTGGTTAATATATTTGTTTTTAGTGCCCAAGCACAAGACGAAAATATGCTTTATGGAGTTGTGAGAAAGAATTTTTATAGCTATCAAACTGACCCTGTCGATCCAAATTTTACGTATGAAGTTTTTGATTCAGCAACAGTTAGACTAGGAAAACTAAATACATTAACAGGTTTTATCGAAAATATTGGTTCTGAAGCAGCTTCATACGCCGTGAATTTAACTGGTGCAGCTCTTAATCCGTATACAAATTCCTATTTATTTATTGGAGGTTATCAGTTCATAACATTGAATTTAAATACTGGAATAATTGAAAATCAAGTTACTTTATCTAACCCAAATGGCGAGAGTTATTTTGATAATTTTAGATTCAATAATTCCGACAGCACCGTTTATGGTTTAGCAAGACGAAATCAATATGATATGTCGGGTAGTTTTGTTGGAGCAGAAATGTTTTTATCGAAATTGAACTCTCAAACTGGTGAAATTCAGCAAATTTCTCAAAACTCCATTGGAAGCGGTTTTGCCTATTCAGGAAGTGCTATTGATCCTTTTCAAATGGTTTACTACTATTCAGTTGGAACAGCAATTGTTGGTTTGGACATGTACAATGGTGAAATCTACAACTCCTTTCCGATTCCTTTTAGCCAAGGAATAATGTTTGACAATTTTACTTACAGTTGCGCGGACTCTTCACTCTATGGATTGTTGAGACAAAATTTTTATACAACAGTAACAGACAGTTTAGATCCAATGTTTGGTTTTGAAAATCTTGATTCAACTTCAATCAAACTAGCAAAAATAAATACCACAACAGGTGAAATCATTACAATTTCGTCAAATCCATTAGCTGCAAGTGGATTTTCTATCAATGCTAGTTCTGCGATTGATCCAAATACTATGACATACTATTTCAGTTCTGGAAATAATATTTTGGGTGTTTCTATGATTACTGGACAAGTTACTGATAACAACAACTTATCGTTTCAATATGGCGATTATTTTGACCTAATGAGAAACATAGGAAACTGCAAAAATGCAAGCAAAGCGCGAAATAATTCCAATACAAACAGCATTAATGACTTGAGTGACATTGACGATTTCAAAGTATTCCCAAATCCTGTACAAAATGAACTAAATATAGTTTTAGAAAGTACACTTGTAAGCGATGAAATTTTAATTTCTAATCAATTTGGTCAAATTGTTGACAAAAAGTCAATTTCAGGGTCAAATTCGATTCAATTAAATACTGATAAATTAGCTTCTGGATTGTATTATATTTCATTTAGAAATCAATTATTTACACCACAAAAATTCGTTGTTGTTAAATAATTCATTTAAGCTGGAAAGATAGAATTTTCTAAAATCACTTTCATCACAGATATAAAATCAGTAAACTTGGGATTTTATCCCATTTTTGTGGGAATCAATCGCAAAGAATGAAATTATTACAAGAATTAATTGCCGTTCGTGGCGCCTCCGGAGATGAAGCAAATATCAAAGATTTTATCTTGAATTATGTGCTCGAAAATCAATCAAATTGGAAAGTTCAACCAGAAATTTTTCACGGGAAAGGTTTTCAAGATGCCATGATTTTAGTTTTTGGCAAACCAACGACTGCCATTTTTGCGCACACTGATACGATTGGATTTACAGCTGCTTACGACAATAATTTGTATAAAATCGGCGGACCAAGAACGCAAGATGGATTTCAATTGGTTGGATCTGATTCTAAAGGAGAAATCGACACTGAAATGATGGTCATTGATGATTCTTATGGAGGACAATCTTTTCAATATGTGTTGGATAGAGAAATTGACAGAGGAACAAATCTGACTTTCAAACCAAATTTCAGAGAAACCGACGAATACATTCAATCGCCTTATCTAGACAATCGTTTGGGTGTTTGGAATGCACTTAAAGTAGCTGAAACGCTGGAAAATGGTGCAATCGTTTTTTCTACTTACGAGGAACATGGTGGAAATTCAGTTGGTTTTTGTGGAAGATTTTTGTGGGAAAAATATGGTGTTTTGCAAGCATTGATTTCAGACATTACTTGGGTGACAGACGGCGTTGTACATGGCGGAGGTGTTGCGATATCCATGAGAGACAGTGGAATTCCTCGCAAATCTTTTTTGAATAGAATTATAGATTTGGCCAAAGAATCTGGCGTCAAATATCAATTAGAAGTTGAATCAGCTGGCGGAAGTGATGGAACAATGTTACAAAAAACAGATCTTCCGTTCGATTGGCTTTTTATTGGTGCACCAGAAGATTTCGTGCATTCACCAGATGAAAAGGTTTTCAAATACGACATCATGTGCATGGTCGAAATGTATAGATTTCTGATGAAAAAGCTTTAAAATCAGCCGTATTTAATCCATAGACAATCTTGGAAATCTGTCAACATATGGAAAAGCAAGCCAATTGCCACAATTCTTGTTTTTGGGAAAAATAGCAAGATTACATAAAATCCGATTGCCCAATAAGTATGTAAATAATGAAAATTAATGCTGCATCGATTTGGGTCGAATATCGGATTTGCAAGTAAATGATCCAAATCCACGAGCATGGTTGAAACCATGATTAAACCTGCTTTGAGCCATTTTTCTCGAAAGAAAATCCAAGCAATTAAAAAAGGAAAAAGAAAATGTAAGCTGTAATGTAAAATGGGCTGAATTACTGACATTTTACAAAGTAGATTGTTTCAATTAACGTCCAATTTTGGAAGCCAACAAATAAATCGCCGCCATGCGAACAGCTACACCATTTTCAACTTGATTCAAAATGATAGATTGTTTGCTATCTGCCACATCAGAGGTAATTTCCACACCACGATTGATTGGTCCAGGATGCATCACAATGATTTCTTTGTCTAATGAATCCAAGATTTCTTTGTTCAAACCGTATTGCATGGAATATTCTCTCAATGATGGAAAAAACTTGATATCTTGACGTTCTAACTGAATGCGCAACATATTTGCCACATCACACCATTCCAATGCTTTGCGTAGATTGAATTCAACCTTTACTCCTAACTCTTGAATATACTTTGGAATTAAAGTTTTAGGTCCGCAAACCATCACTTCAGCGCCCAATTTTTGCAAACAATAAATATTGGAAAGTGCAACGCGTGAATGTAAAATATCACCTACAATCACCACTTTTTTTCCAGCAACATCTCCCAATCGTTCTCTAATTGAAAATGCATCTAGTAGAGCTTGTGTCGGGTGCTCATGAGTTCCGTCTCCAGCGTTTACAATTCGTGCATCTACTCTTTTGGACAAAAATAAAGCTGCACCTGGATTTGGATGACGCATCACGACCATGTCCACTTTCATGGAAAGAATGTTGTTGACAGTGTCTATCAACGTTTCTCCTTTTTTAACAGAACTGCTTGACGCACTGAAGTTAATCACATCAGCAGAAAGTCTTTTTTGAGCCAATTCAAATGAAAGCCTTGTTCTAGTTGAATTTTCGAAAAACAAATTGGCGATCGTAATGTCGCGCAATGAAGGAACTTTTTTGATTGGACGATTGATAACTTCTTTAAAACTATCGGCAGTTTGAAAAATCAATTGTATGTCTTTCTCTGTCAGGTCTTTGATACCCGTTAAATGTTCAACACTTAAATTATCCATTATTTTCCGGTGTATAAAGTACTACTTTGTCTAATCCTTCAATTTCTTTCCATTCTACAGAAACGCGTTCTGAAGCCAAGGTGTCGATGGTTTTACCCACATAATCAGCTTGAATCGGAAGTTGTCGTTTGAATCTTCTGTCAATAAACGCGACCAATTCCACGTTTCTCGGACGACCATAAGCCATCAAAGCATCAATTCCAGATCGAATGGTTCGTCCGGTATAAAGCACATCGTCAATAATTACAACATCTTTATTTTCAATGATAAAATCGATATTTGTCGCACTTGGAATGATGGGTCTTTCTCTTCTTCGAAAATCGTCGCGGTAAAAAGTAATGTCCAAATTGCCACAAGTGACTGAATGACCTAAAATTTGCTCCAATCGTTCTTTTAAACGTTTCAGCACATGAATTCCTCTTGGTTGCAAACCAATTAAAACTGTTTCAGAAAAGTCGTTGTGATTTTCGATGAGCTGATAACACAGCCTATTAAGGGTCAATTCAAATTGTTTTTCGTTGAGAATGACTTGTTTTTCCATCGGTTCAAAGATAAATAAAAAAACAAGATTTGAGGAAGTAGCATTTTGAATTTATCAAACGATTTGAAATGATTTTTCAACAATTCCCTATCGCTACAACCAAATATCTGTAAATAAAGCAGTTTTAATGTTTCGCAATCAACTTCATTTTTAATGGATGCAAATCTAATTTCACAGTTTTTAAATAAAACAATTTCAATTATTAACTTTGCAACATGCGAATTGATATATTGACAATACTTCCAGAATTGCTTGTAGGACCATTTTCTGCTTCGATCATGCAACGTGCTCAAGATAAAAACTTGGTGGAAATTCAGCTTCACAACATCCGTGATTATTCTACCAATAAGCACAAAAATGTGGATGATTATCAATATGGAGGTGGCGCTGGAATGGTTATGAGCATTGAGCCGATCGCAACTTTGATTGAAAAATTGCAAGCAGAAAGAAACTACGACGAAATCATTTACATGACACCTGACGGTGAAATTTTGGAACAAACGCATGCCAATCAACTCTCGCTAAAGGGAAATTTGATGATTTTATGTGGTCACTACAAAGGTGTCGACGAACGTGTGAGACAAATGTATATCACCAAAGAAATTTCGATTGGTTCATACGTGCTTTCAGGTGGAGAATTGGCAGCTGCTGTGCTTGTTGACAGTGTTGTGCGATTGCTTCCTGGCGTTTTAAACGATGAAACTTCTGCATTGACAGACAGTTTTCAAGATGATTTACTTTCGCCGCCCGTTTATACGCGTCCTCCCGAATTTAAAGGAATGAAAGTGCCAGAAGTTCTGCTTTCAGGTGATTTCAACAAAATTGAAAAATTCCGCGAAGAACAAGCGCTAGAGCGAACTAAAGCAAGACGACCAGATTTATTGAAATAATCCAAAAACATGGAAAAAGCCATTGAAACGCTGAAAAACGGCGGTGTAATTTTATATCCAACAGATACTATTTGGGGAATTGGTTGCGATGCAACAAACGAAGCTGCCTGTCAAAAAATTTCTCAAATCAAAAATCGTCCTGACAACAAAAGTTTCATTATTCTAGTTGACAGCATTCAAATGATTGAAAAATACATTCCAGAGTTTCCTGATGTTTGCTACGATTTAGTAGATTTAGCTGATAAACCACTAACAATCATTTATCCAAATGCAAAAGGTTTAGCTCCCACTATTTTGGCTGACGACGGTTCAGTTGGAATTCGTGTAATTAAAGATCCAATTTGCTTGAAATTGATTCGTTCAATGCGCAAACCATTGGTTTCAACTTCTGCAAATTTATCAGGAGAAGCCAATCCAAGTTGCTATTCTGATGTAAATCAACAAATTAAATATAAAGTTGATGCAATTGTGATGGAGAAACTTGACTTTAAGAACAATATTGCATCACAGATCATCAAAATTGGGTTGGATTACAGCATTCAAGTGATCAGAAAATAATCTATGGAAACGGAAGATTTATACAATAATCGTTTCGTTTTCAATGGAATGAATTTTGAAAATCTTTCAGAATTAGACATTACTAAAAACTCCAATCAAACGGCATTCTTTTCTACGAGCGACTGTTTGGTCATCGTTCCCTCCTTTTTGCAGCTCAACGAAGGCATTTTTACACACAAAACTGGCGGATTGAATTTTCCAGCAATAAGCGTCATTCAAGATGAAAGGCAATTGACCGTTTTTTGCAATTGCAAAGCAACCCACGATAAATTATGCGAAAATCAAGCGCTGGTTTTGACTGCGATTCACAGAAACGAAGATTACCTTTTGTTTTTTCAAAAAGCATCGAGAAATCGCAAAACTAAAAAAGTAGCTGAACAATTTGGACTTGAAAAAGAAGCTAATTTGGAAGCCTATTTTGACTTTGAATTCATCTATGGAAAATTAGAAATATCACCTAAAGATAAATCACTGATTCCAATTACCACTGAAAAAATTAGAGAGTTTAACAGTTTGCTTTCTAATAAATTACCTGTTGAAACCAAAAGTATTCATTCAGAAGATTTTTCTGTTGTTTTCAAACATCAAAAACATTCCAATTCCTTGCAAATTGACTTGGTAACAGGTTCAAAATCGAACAATGGGAAACTAAAAAATCCGTTGAAATTCATTTCTCCATTAGATGTGATTTGGAAATTTGACAACGCAGATGATTTGAAATTTTTCGCAGCGATACAACAATTTCAATCTTTAAACAAAACCGAATCCATTGAAAGTGAAATAGCTGCATTACGATCAATTGCTAAAAATCCTTTGGGTTGCAGTTTTTATTTTCACAACGTTGAAATCTCGGAAACAGTTCAAGTAAAATCGCTTATTCCTTTAAGAATCAAAAACTTTCACAGTTCGTTGAGTTTGACAGTACGATTTTTGGATCCGTTTTATGAAATTACAGGTCAATTGGAAATTGATGGATTAATGTATGACCTAGAACAAATTGAAATTCGCTTCAATCGATTTTTGCATTTGGGTGAAACTTTCTATTTGACTGATAAAATGCAAACGCTGAATGTCCTGGAAATGCTCAAAAAAAGAGACAATAAATGGCAAATTCACCGATCAAAATTCGAAGCTTTTAAAGTTGAAATTCTAGAAAAACTAGAAGCAAAAATTGAAATTGATTACACGCATCTCCCAAAAGCAAGCAAAAAACAAATTCAAAAAGAACAATTAGACGAAATTGAAAAAATCATCTATTTGGTTGATTCAGAAAATTTTGTTGATCTAATTCCAGTGATTCGTTACGGTGAAATTGAAGTTCCAATTCGTTCTAAAAAAGTAATTTCGCTCAGAGACGATAAAGGAAAAGAGTTTGTTGTGAAAAGAAATCAAGCAGAAGAAATAAAATTTACCACCTTAATCTACAGACAACATCCTTATTTTGAGGAACAACTAGAAAATGAATTCACTTATTTTTACTTGCATAAAAAGCACTTTTTAGAAGAAGATTGGTTTTTGAATACTTTCGAATCTTGGCAATCGAATAACATTCAAATTCATGGATTTAATCAACTACAAGGCAACAAGTTGAATCAAAACAAGGTCAAAATTGACATCAAAGTTTTAAGCGGAATTAATTGGTTTAATGCTGAAATTCAAGTGAAGTATGGCAATCAAAATGCTTCCTTGAAACAATTGGCCAAATCAATTCGCAATAAAAGCAATTATGTTAAGTTGGACGATGGAACGACTGGAATTTTGCCCAAAGATTGGATTGAGAAATTCAAACGCTACTTCAATTCTGGTGAAATCATTGATTTAAAGAACATTCAAATCCCAAAAATCAATTTTTCTACCGTTGAGACCATTTTTGAGACCGAACAAATCGATGAAAAAGTGGCTGCAGAATTGGCCATTTATCGCCAAAGATTTGAAGATTTCAATTCAATTCAGGAAGTGCAAGTTCCTATTTCACTGAAAGCTACACTTCGCTCCTATCAAAAATCTGGATTAAATTGGTTGAACTTTTTAGATGATTTCAATTTCGGTGGTGTTTTGGCGGATGATATGGGATTGGGAAAATCGATTCAAATCATCGCTTTCATTTTACTACAAAGAGAGAAAGTCAATTTCAACGTCAATCTTTTGGTCGTTCCTGCAACCTTGATTTTCAATTGGAAAGCTGAATTTCAAAAGTTTGCACCATCGCTCAAGTTCACAATTCACCACGGAAATCAAAGAATCAAAAAGTCAAATAAGTTTGATCAAAACGAAATTATCTTAACTTCTTATGGAACTTTAATGTCTGACATTCATTTATTTAAAGATTTTGTCTTCAACTACATTTTCTTGGATGAATCACAAAACATTCGAAATCCTGAAACAGAAAGATACAAGGCTGTGAAATTGCTGCAATCCCGCAATAAAATCGCAATAACTGGAACGCCGATTGAAAATAGTACTTTTGATTTATTTGCACAATTTTCTTTCGCTTGCCCAGGATTATTGGGAAATAAACAATATTTCAAAGACGTTTATTTGGCTCCGGTCGATCATTTCAAAAATGACAAACGAACCGCAGAATTACAGCAAAAAATCAAACCTTTCTTGTTGCGTCGAACCAAGGAGGAAGTTGCGCCAGAATTGCCTGAGAAAAAGGAAATTGTCGTTTTTTGCGAGATGGAAACGCAACAACGAAAAATGTATGATCAATACGAAAAAGATTTCCGCGAATACATCGAAAATTCAAACAAATTTGACCTGAACAAAAATTCGATGTACGTGTTGAAAGGACTTACTAAATTGCGTCAAATCTGCGATGCGCCTGTGTTGGCGGATGAATTGTCACAAGGAATTCCGTCTGCAAAATTGGAAATGTTGATTGAACAAATTACCAACAAAGCGCCATCGCACAAAATTTTGGTTTTCTCGCAATTCGTGACCATGCTAGACTTGATTCACAAAGAATTGCAAGACCGAAAAATTCAAACCGCTTACTTGACTGGAAAAACCACAAATCGTGAAGCTGTTGTGCGAGAATTTCAGGAAAACAAAGAAGTTAAAGTGTTTTTAATCAGCTTAAAAGCTGGTGGAACAGGATTGAATTTGACGGAAGCAGATTATGTCTATTTGGTTGATCCTTGGTGGAATCCTGCGGTTGAAAATCAAGCAATTGATCGCGTTCATCGAATTGGACAAACCAAAAACACCTTGGCAATTCGATTGATATGTCCCAACACGATTGAAGATAAAATCAGGATTTTGCAAGAATCGAAGAAAACCATCGCGGATGAATTAATCACCAATGAATCAGGATTTTTCAAAAATTTAAGTAAAGAAAATTTATTGGATTTGCTCAGCGATCTGAAGTGAATTGAACATTGTGAAGTGATTTCACTGATTGAAGTCAAAAATAACCCGTAATTTTAGCTTTTCAAAAAAAACAAAAAAGACCCTTAATAATATAGCAAAATAATGAATCACAACGCATTAGGAATTGATATTGGAGGAACGAACATCGCTTTTGGAATTGTAAATCCATCTGGCGAAATTTTATATGAAGCGAATTTTCCAACCAAATCTTTTGAAACACCTGAAAGTTTAGTTGATTTCATTTTCAATCACCTTGCAGAAAAAGATCTTTTGACTGATTTAAAAGGAATTGGAGTTGGCGCGCCCAATGGCAATCATTTTACAGGTGAAATAAGGTATGCGCCTAATTTACAGTGGAAAGGAATTATTCCTTTGGCAAAATTATTCAACGAAAAGTTCAATATCAAAACCATTTTAACCAATGACGCCAACGCAGCTGCGATTGGAGAAAAATTATTCGGTTGCGCCAAAGAATTGGAAAATTTTGTAACAATTACACTTGGAACTGGTGTTGGAAGTGGAGTTTTTGTTGGTGGTGAGATGGTTTACGGTGAACATGGCGTTGCTGGCGAATACGGACACATTCGCGTGATTCCAAACGGTCGCTTGTGCGGTTGTGGCAGAAAAGGTTGTTTGGAAACGTATGCTTCTTCCACAGGCGTCGTGCGCAGCGTTCATGAATTGGATTCACCTTTGAAAGTAACTTCAAAACTGTTTCAAATTGAAAATCCTACTGCTAAATTGGTATTTGACTTAGCTGGAGAAGGCGATGCTTTTGCACTAGAAATTGTGGAATTTACTGCTGAGATTTTGGGTTCTGCGCTGGCTGACTTTGCTTGCTTTTCAGATCCAAAAGCCTACGTTTTATTTGGTGGGATTTCCCAGCATGGTGAAGCTTTTGCAAAGAAAGTGAAAACCCATTTGGAAGCGAATATTTTGAATATTTATAAAGATGACATTCAGATTTTGATTTCATCTTTAAACGATAAAAATGCTGCTGTACTAGGCAATGCAGCTTCAATTCTGTGGAAATCTTATCAATAAAATCCTGATGAAAAAAAGCATCCTTTTCCCTCTGTTTGTTGGAATTTATTCTATTGTTTTTAGTCAATTAACTGAACTTCAAAACGCACAAGAAGTTAGGAAAAAATACATTGATCCTAGTAAGAGCGATGTTTCATTCAAAAGGATGATTCAAAAACCCAGTGTTACGAAATATGTAAATCCATTCATTGGAACTGGCGGACACGGACACACTTTTCCTGGCGCTGCTGCTCCTTTCGGAATGGTTCAATTGAGTCCAGACACGCGTTACGATGGTTGGGATGGTTGCTCAGGTTATCATTATTCAGATTCAATCATTTATGGATTTAGTTTTACGCATCTAAGCGGCACCGGCGTTCCAGATTTGTGTGATTTATTGATTGTTCCTCAGCAAGGAAAAGCATTAACAACACCTGGATATTTATCAAAAAATGGTTACGGCTCTTTTTTCAAACATGCAGATGAAAAAGCCAGTCCTGGAATGTATGAAGTGAAATTGCAGAAAAACAACATTGATGTTCAACTTCTTGCCACAGAACGCGCTGGATTTTTGAGTTTCACTTTCAACGAAGCGAAAGGAAAAAAATACATTTTGATCGATTTAGATCACCGCGACCAAGTGTTGGATGCCAATTTCGACGTAAAATCCAATCAAATCATTGCAGGATATAGACATTCAAATGCTTGGGCGAAAAATCAAAAATTCTTCTTCTACCTAGAATTGGACGTTCCTTTCACCAAAAAAACAATTATTTCAAAAGGCAATCAACACAAATTGTTGTTAGAATTTCCAGAAGAAACGAAGAAAATTCAAGTAAAATCTGCTATTTCAGCCGTTGATGCGACTGGTGCTGAATTGAATCTCAAACAAGAAATGCCAGATTGGTCAACAGTGCGTCTTAATTATTTGAGAGAATTAAAGTGGCAAACTGAATTGTCAAAAATCGATTTTCAGAGCAATGAACCTGAAGTGATGACGAATTTTTACACAGCTGTTTATCACGCTTACCTATCCCCGACTTTGTTTACAGATGCAGATGGACGATTTTTGGGAAATGATGGAAAGATTTACAATTATGAAGATAAATTGCAATATTCCGTTTTTTCACTTTGGGACACATACCGTGCGGCGCACCCGTTGTACACATTGACGCAAACCAAACGCACCGAAGATTTTATCGAATCATTTTTGAGAATTTACAAGCAAACGAATGATTTGCCTGTGTGGGAATTGGTTGGAAATGAAACTGATTGTATGATTGGTTACCATTCCGTTTCAGTGATTTTAGACGCTTATCGAAAAGGTATCAAAGACTTTGATGTGAATTTGGCTTTGAAAGCGATGATTCAAACATCAACTATAAAAGAACTCGGGAAAAAGCAATATGCCGAAAATGGATATTTAGGAACCAATATTGAGCCAGAATCTGTTTCAAAAACCTTGGAATATGCCTATGACGATTGGTGTATCGCTCAATTTGCGAAAGAAATCGGAAACGATAGCATCGCCAAAATTTATGAAAATCGTTCTTACAATTTCTTGAATGTTTTTGATCCAGAAACCAAATTCATGCGCGCACGCCGCGGTGGTCAGTGGTTTGCGCCTTTCAATCCAGCGGAAGTCAATTTCAACTATACAGAAGCAAACAGCTGGCAATATTCGCTGGCAGCACCGCAACACATTTCAACTTTGAGATCTGTTTTGGGTGGCAAAGACAGTTTGCAAACTTGGTTGGATCGTTTGTTTTCAACTGAAAGCAAATTGGAAGGCCGTCATCAAGTCGATATCACTGGATTAATTGGTCAATATGCGCATGGAAACGAACCTTCGCATCACATGGCATATTTGTATAATTACACCAATCAACCATTTCAAACGCAAGAAAAAGTTGATCAAATACTTCGTGAAATGTACCACAATACGCCTGACGGTTTGGCTGGAAACGAAGATTGTGGCCAAATGTCGGCTTGGTACGTCTTGAGCGCCATGGGAATTTATCCTGTTTGCCCAGGAAGTCCAACGTATGCCATTGGAAGACCTTTGCAAAAGTATGCGACGATTCATTTTGAAAATGGGAAATCGTTCACCATCAGAACAGAAGACAACAGTCCTGAGCACAAGTATATTTATTCCATGAAATTGAATGGCGAGCCTTATGAAAAATTGTATCTCGACCATCAAACGATGCTAAACGGAGGTGAATTGGTGATTATCATGACTGACAAACCAAATCACGCATTGATTGACTATAAAAGAGAAATCATTGAAAACGAAATGATTCCAACGGATGTAATTCCAGTACCCTACTTTACGCAGACAAAAAGAACATTTTTGGATTCGATTACAACAGAAATCAAAATGATTCAAAATTTAAAACCAAATGTAAAAGACAAATACAACTATGTCGAAACCACTAATTTTATGTATTTGATAAGATATACCACTGATGGAACTGATCCAAATGAAAGTTCTAGGATATATGAAAGACCAATCAAACTTTTTCAAACTACCACATTAAAAGCAAAATCTTTTTTAAGTATTGAAGGAAGAACAGAACAGCCTAAAGAAAGCGGAATAATTGATGGAATTGCGATTCATTTAAATTCTAATAAAAATTCGGTTTCCTCCACGTTCACCAAATCAAACAACAACATTTCCTTGCAATTAGAAACACAATTCGCCAATCAATATGCTGCAAGCGGAGAAAATGCGCTAATCGACGGCATTCGTTCATTAAGCACAGATTTCAGATCTGGTGATTGGCAAGGTTTCGAAGGCGTTGACGCCAAAGGAATATTGAATTTTGAAAAACAACAAACCGTTCGTAAAATCTCCGTAAGTTGCTTACAAGACGAACATTCCTGGATTTTCTTCCCCACAGAATTTCAAGTTTTCACGTCAGAAGACGGCATCAATTTCAAACCAAACGGAACCATTCAAAATTCCGTTTCTCCAGCTAAAAAAGGAAACTTGACACAAAACATGACAGTGGAATTTCATACTTCCACTCCATTCAAAGCAATCAAATTTGTGATCAAAAACCGCCAAACTTGTCCCGAAGGACATATTAGTGCCGGAGAAAGAGCGTGGATATTTTTGGATGAAGTAGTTGTGGAGTGAATTCCTGACTTTCATCACCCACCCAAAATTTTACAACTTTCCTAATTCAGAAAGCTTTATCTTTGTTGGCAAAAACAAAAAGACATGAAAAAAATCAAATTTTGGCTTGCTTCGTTTGCAGTTATCGCGGCGGTTCAGGCTTCGGCACAGGCTCCTTACAGTTTACCTAAATTAAATTACGATGTCAAAGCATTGGAACCGTACATCGATGCGCAAACGATGGAAATCCACCACGACAAACACCACCAAGCATATATCAACAATTTGAACAAAGCATTGGCAGGAACTGAATTGGAAAAATTGACAATTGAACAATTGATGTTAAACGCTAGCAGAAGAACTGAGGCAATCAGAAACAATGCAGGCGGACATTACAACCACACACTTTTCTGGGACATTTTGGCGCCGGCAGCAGACTCCAAACCAATGGACGAATTGCAAAAAGCGATTGATTTGAATTTCAAATCCATGGATACCTTGAAAAAAATGTTGAATCAAGAGGCAATGACGCGTTTTGGTTCTGGTTGGGCTTGGTTGATCGTCACTCCAGAAGGAAAATTGATGGTTACTTCTACTGCAAATCAAGACAATCCAATCATGGACGTATCGAAAGATCGCGGAATTCCAATTTTGGGAATTGATGTTTGGGAACACGCATATTACTTGAAATACCAAAACAAACGCGGCGATTATTTGGAATCTATTTGGAAAGTCGTTGATTGGAACAACGTTTCAAAAAGATACATCGAAGCGTTGAAAGATCCTTTATTAAAAGTAATCGAGAAAAATGCTTGGAAAGAATTGAATGAATTTCACATGGTGATGTCGCAAACTTTTCACCCGATTGAGGAAAACAATTTCACGCCAATCAGAGAAAGAAGCGGTGAAATGTTGGCAAAAGCAATTGCATTGAAAAACAGCAAAATTCCAACGTCGTTCAATACAACAGAAATCAAAAAAGCGATTGACGAATTGGTTATCGGTGCAACAGAATTGCACAAAATCAATACGAAAAAAGTAAAAGACGAAGTATTGAAAGAAAAAATGGAGAAATTGCACGATAAATTCCACGAAATCCAAGGACTTTGTAGCCATTGAGATACTAAATTTAAGATAATTTCAAATCCCGTTTTATTTATTTAGAACGGGATTTTTTGTTTTATCAAATTATTCTAATCCTAAATTGATAACAAATTTTTCACAAAATTGCTTAACATTCCTTAACAACATGACGATAATAGAAAAATAAAACAGCGTTATTTTTGTACAGTTAACAATAAAATTATAATCAAACAACTATGAATAAAAATATCAAATTTCTAGGATTAGGTTTAATAGGTGGAATGTTGCCATTAGGTTTGTCAATGGTTTTGAACAGCAATCCTTACCAATCACTTTCTGATCAAGTACTTGATGGAAACAGAATTGCGAATGCGAAAAACGTAAATTTTACAGGAAATGCAGCCGCAATTGGACCAGACTTTGTAGCAGCTTCACAAAGTTCGATAAACGCAGTTGTTCACGTTACTACCAAAGTGGTGCGCACCGCCGTTCAACGAGATCCTTTCTATGAATTTTTCTATGGCCCGGGAACTGGAAACAGAGAATTTAAACAATACGGCTCAGGTTCTGGATCTGGCGTGATTGTTTCTTCTGAAGGATACATTGTTACTAACAATCATGTGATTGAAGGAGCTAGTGAAATCGAAGTGATCTTAAACGACAATTCAAAATATACAGCCAAAGTAATTGGCGCAGATCCTTCCACTGACATTGCGGTTTTGAAAATCGAAGCACAAAATTTATCTCCAATTTCATTGGGAAATAGCGACAATTTACAGATTGGAGAATGGGTGCTGGCGGTAGGGAATCCATTTAATTTAACTTCAACCGTTACTGCAGGTATTGTCAGCGCTAAAGCGAGAAACATCAATATTTTATCAGAAAGAAGAACACAAGACAACGTTCCAATTGAATCTTTCATCCAAACGGATGCAGCTGTGAATCCCGGAAATAGCGGTGGTGCGTTGGTAAACACCAAAGGAGAATTGGTTGGAATCAATACCGCAATTGCATCTCAAACAGGAAGTTACTCTGGATATTCTTTTGCGATTCCCGTGAATTTAGTGCAAAAAGTAATGCGAGATTTGATTGATTTTGGAATCGTTCAACGTGGATTCTTAGGCGTTCAAATTGCTGATATCACGCAAGAAATCAAAGAAAAAAATGAACTATTGAATACCAAAGGAGTTTTCATTTCCAAGGTTGTAGAAGACGGTGGCGCTGACAAAGCAGGAATCAAAGACGGCGATGTAATCTTGAAAATCGGTACCAAAGAAGTCAATTCTGTGGCTGCATTGCAAGAGGAAATTGGTAAGAGAAGACCTGGTGACAAAGTTCCTTTAACTATTAGAAATCACAAAGGCGAAGAAGTTGTGAAAGAAATTTTATTGCGAAATAGCAATGGAGAAACCGCATTGTTAGACAAAGAAACGATTTCCAAAAATACGGCATTGGGTGCCACCTTTATCGCTCTTACAGAAAAAGAGAAAAAAGAATTGAACATCACGAATGGAGTTAAAATTAAATCCATCAATGCAGGAAAACTAATGTCATTGGGACTGGAAGAAGGCATGATGATTACAAAAATCAACGATAAACCTGTAATTTCAGTAGAATTTTTGACTGCTGAATTGAATAAAAGCAACAAAGGAGTTTTACTTGAAGTTGTATCCAAAACAGGAAAAAGAGATTACGTAGGATTTGGTTTATAAAGCTGTTGTTCAAAACACTCAGTAATTTAAATAGGAATTTGATTTTGAGAAAGTAAAAAGTCTCCATTTCAAGTTCCTGTTTTTTTATGTAACAATTTCAAAAAGGCATAATTATTGTATAAGCAGAAACTTCGAAAATAATCAAAAATATATTTGAAAATCACTTTTTTCCGTCGTATCTTTGCAGTCAATTTCCAGATTTTAAATCTAAAAAGAAGGGTTAGTTAACATGAGACAACTTAAGATTACAAAATCGATTACCAATCGAGAAAGCCAATCGCTTGACAAATACTTGCAAGACATTGGAAAAGAAGAACTGATTACAGCAGAAGAAGAAGTAGAGTTAGCACGCAAGATTAAACAAGGCGATCAAAGAGCTTTGGAGAAATTGACGCGTGCAAATTTACGCTTCGTAGTTTCTGTTGCAAAACAATATCAAAATCAAGGTCTTACCCTACCCGACTTAATCAATGAAGGTAATTTAGGTTTGATTAAAGCTGCACAAAAATTCGACGAAACACGTGGTTTCAAATTCATCTCTTACGCAGTATGGTGGATTCGTCAATCAATCTTGCAAGCTTTGGCTGAACAAGCGAGAATCGTTCGTTTGCCTTTGAATCAAGTTGGTTCGTTGAATAAAATCAACAAAGCATTTTCAAAATTAGAACAAGAATTCGAACGTCCACCTTCAGCTGAAGAATTAGCAGAAGCATTGGAAGTTCCAGAAGATAAAATCAAAGAAAGTTTGAACGTCTCTGGTCGTCACGTTTCTATGGATGCACCTTTATCGTCTTCAGAAGATGGTGGTACATTGATGGATGTAATGGCAAACACTGATTCTCCAAAAGCAGATCACGCGTTAATGGCTGAATCATTGCAAAGAGAAATCGAACGTTCATTGAGCACTTTGACAGATAAAGAAAGAGAAATTATTCGTCTTTTCTTTGGAATCGGAATGAATCACGGATTAACTCTTGAAGAAATTGGAGCGAAATTCAATTTGACAAGGGAACGCGTTCGACAGATTAAAGAAAAAGCAATTCGAAGGCTACGTCACACTTCGAGAAATAAATTGCTCAAATCTTATTTAGGATAAAATTAAAAACGGCTGTTCATTCAAAATGGGCAGCCGTTTTGGCTTTATATATTTTCACTTTAATTCAAAATCAAAACAAGCAAATGGGAACTGCTCAAGGTTACGAAAATGAACTAAACGCACACATTAAACGTGAGCGTGCTGCTGTAGTATTAGCAAGCAAAACAGGAGAATTACTTTACGACAAAGGAATCGAATTGGTACTTTTCAGAAATCACTTATCTGATGTAACAATTTCTGAAATCTTGAACTTGCATGAATATGCAATCAAAGTGGTAAACAGACCAATTGACATTTTCACAACTTCAGAATTGGCTGAAGAGATTATGAAGATGAACATTGCACCAGCTAAAATCGACATCGGTAAGTTGGCAAGTGAATGGTTGGCTGAACAAACAAATTTCGCAAACAAAGCGGAGTTTTTAGCTTCTAAATTGGGAAATTTAGGTTCACAAAACAAAGAAGAAATTGAACCTCGCGATGTTGTATTGTATGGTTTTGGTCGTATCGGTCGTTTGGCTGCACGTGAGTTAATCAAACAAGCTGGAAAAGGTCAACAATTGCGTTTAAGAGCAATCGTCACGCGCGGAAATTCTGACAAAGACATTATCAAAAGAGCATCTTTGTTGAGAAATGATTCAGTTCACGGTGCTTTCAAAGGAACAGTTCAAGAAGATTTAGAAAGAAAAGCAATCGTTATTAATGGACAAATCGTTCAAATGATTGACGCTTCAAATCCTGAAGACATTGATTATACTGCATACGGAATCAACAATGCTTTAATTATTGACAACACTGGTGTTTTTGAAAATCGTGAAGCGTTGAGCCGTCACTTGAAATCAAAAGGCGTTTCAAAAGTTTTATTGACTGCTCCTGGAAAAGAAATTCCAAATGTTGTTTACGGAATCAATCAAGGAGATTTGGACTTAGAGAACGAAAATATTTTCTCTGCTGCTTCATGCACAACCAATGCGATTTCTCCAATCTTGAAAGTGATCAATGATAAATTTGGTGTTGTAAGAGGTCACATTGAAACGGTTCACGCATATACCAATGACCAAAACTTGTTGGACAACATGCACAAAAAACCAAGAAGAGGTCGTTCTGCAGCAATCAACATGGTAATTACCTCCACTGGTGCTGGTTCAGCAGTAACGAAAGTTATTCCAGATTTGAAAGATAAATTGACTGCAAATGCAGTTCGTGTACCAACTCCAAACGGTTCTTTGGCGATTTTAAGTTTGAACTTGCGCAAAGGAACAAATGTTGCGGAAGTAAATGCAGCTATTAAAGACGCAGCTTTGAATGGAGATTTAGTAAATCAAATCTATTATTCATTTGATCCTGAATTGGTTTCTAGTGATATCATTGGAAATACTTGTTGCTCGGTTTATGATTCACACGCGACAATCGTTTCAAACGATGGTCAAAATGTGATTTTGTATGCTTGGTATGACAACGAATTTGGTTACACAAAACAAGTGATTCGTTTAGCGAAATACATTTCTAAAGTAAGAAGAGCAATTTACTATTAATTGAATTCTTGCAATAGTTATCAAAATTAATATCGAAGCGGAAATCAGTTGGTTTCCGCTTTTTTATTGTCTTTAAATGATTTCAACAATTAGAAACTCAATTCTTTTTCGAAAATTCATTTAAAACATTCAAGATTGACGTATATTTGCAAAAAATTTCATTAAACAAAGAGATTATGGCAATTATGATTACGGATGAATGCATTAATTGTGGTGCATGTGAGCCTGAATGTCCAAATAACGCTATATACGAAGGTGGTGCTGAATGGCATTATTCCGACGGAACTTCATTGGTTGGAATGATTACAACTTTAGATGGAGATTCAATCGATGCAACAGATGCATTCGAACCAAAAGACATGGATGTTTATTACATCGTTTCAGATAAATGTACAGAATGTGTAGGTTTTCACGATGAACCTCAGTGTGCCGCTGTTTGTCCAGTAGATTGCTGTGTAGATGATCCAGCTCACGAAGAATCTGAAGATGAATTGCTTGCGAAGAAAGATTTCATGCACTTATAATTCAATTTCCTTTATTGAATTGCAAATAGTAACAAATCAACTGATTTAGCGTTCTTGTGAATATGAAAGGGTTTGTTGTACTTATATTCTCCGTTTTTTCATTGAGTTTACGTGCTCAAGTTGACAGTCTTTTTTTAAGTCGGGAAAAACAACTGTCTGCCTATTTGGACAATTTGAGAAACTCAAAATCAGATTTAGACAAAGAAACTGCGAATCAAACTTTCAAAAATTATTTACAAGAAACAATCTTGATTAAAGGAGCAATCGATTATCCTTTTTCCATGCTAAAATCTGTTGGTACAATCAAAAGTCCCGACAATCAATTTCGTTTCTTTAATTGGAATGTCGAACAAGAAGATGAAACGCACAAATATTATTGCTTCATTTTAAAGTTTGATGAAAAGAAAAAAGAATGGAAAACCATTGAATTGGTTGACAATTCGATGATGTTGGCTCCTCAACCTGAAGATGTGTTGGATGAAACCATGTGGTATGGAGCTTTGTATTATAAAATTATCCCAGTCGAAAAGTCTAACAAAACTTACTATACTTTACTTGGTTATGATGCCAACAATAATATGAGTCACACAAAACTCATTGATGTTTTATCATTTAGTGGAAATCATGTAAAACTAGGAAGTCCAATTTTCAAAATCAAAGACCAAGTTTTGAAACGTGTTTTCTTTGAGCATTCTAAGAAATGTGTCATGAGTTTGAATTATGATGAAGCCAGAAACAGAATCATTTTTGACCATCTCTCTCCTGAATCTCAAAGTATGGAAGGATTCAGAGAATTCTATGTCCCCGATTTTTCATACGATGCAATGAGATTTTCCAACAATAAATGGGTTTTAGAAGAAGACGTAATTGGCATCAATTCCAAATCTACGGCAAGAAATAAATCTGTTGTACGTTTAGACATTGACAAAGAAGGTCAATTGGTCCGTCACAAAGAAAATGGAAAATGGATTGACCCTTCAAATCCCAATGTTCCAGCAGGTGAAAACATCCACACTCCTGCTCTTCCTGAGGGAGAAATTGCAGAACCGACTAAGAAAAAGAAAGTTAAAAAAGAAGAATCAGAATTTCCACCTGTTAGAAAAAGAAATAAAAAGCACAAATCTGGAATTACCGGTAACTAAATTTCAATTTGTAATTATTTCTATTTTTAATTCATTTCATAGGTTTTTAAGAAATATTTCTACATATTTGTTTCGAAGTTAGACACTTTAATAAACAAACTATGGACTATGAAAAGAGAAATGATCGCAATGATGAAGTATATTCGAAAGTGATCAAAGCAGGAAAACGTACCTATTTTTTTGACATCAAATCGACCAGAGGAAACGACTTATTTATCACTGTTACAGAAAGTAAAAAGTCTACCGAAAATGGCACAGAATCATTTCAAAAGCACAAAATTTTTCTTTACAAAGAAGACTTTGAAAAATTTCAAGAAGGATTGGAGGATGTAATCAATAAAGTGGCAGAATTGAAAAAATCAGGAGAATATTCTGAAAGTGAATTTTAATTCTTGACAAAGTTACTGTGTAACATCAATTTCTGTGATTTCGATTCATTGAAAAAATTTCAACAAAGCGAAAGTTAATAAATAAGCATAAATTGGTTGGCAAAAAGCCAATTAGTTAACGTATCTTTATGGTCTAAAAATAAATGAATGGGCAAGATAATCGCCATAGCAAATCAAAAAGGAGGAGTTGGAAAAACAACAACAGCCATTAACTTGGGTGGTTGTTTTGGTGTATTAGAATACAAGACTTTGCTTGTAGATGCTGACCCTCAAGCAAATGCAACATCTGGTGTAGGATTAGATCCGAAAAACACTAGAAATATATACGACTGTTTAATCAATGACGTTCATCCTTCTGATTTAATCATCAAAACGGACAATCCAAATTTAGACATTTTACCATCACACATTGATTTAGTTGGTGCTGAATTAGAGATGATTAACATGGAAAACCGTGAGTATCGATTGAAACAAGCATTAGAAAAAATCAAAGATCAATACGATTTCATCATCATTGACTGTTCTCCTTCCTTAGGATTGATTACAGTAAATTCACTTTCAGCGGCAGATTCAGTATTGATTCCAGTTCAATGTGAATATTTTGCATTGGAAGGTTTAGGTAAATTGCTGAATACCATCAAAATCGTTCAAGGACGATTGAATCCAGATTTAGAAATTGAAGGAATTGTTTTGACAATGTATGACACCAGATTGCGTTTAGCCAATCAAGTAGTTGATGAAGTGAAAACACACTTTCAAGAATTGGTTTTTGATACCGTAATTCATAGAAACACCAAATTGGGTGAAGCGCCTAGTTTTGGTGAAACCATTGTGATGCATGACGCATCAAGCAAAGGATCAATCAATTACTTGAATTTTGCAAGAGAAATTTTGCAAAAAAACAACGTGACAAAAATTGCAAATGACGATAAAAAAATTAATTTAGGAGATGACCTCTAGTACAAAAAAACGCGGAGCCCTTGGAAAAGGATTGAGTGCATTGCTTGAAAATGCAGCAACTGACATCACTTCAAAATCTCAAGAAAGTGGTGTTGTCGGTTCTATATCTATGATTCCAATTGGTGACATTGAAGCAAATCCATTTAATCCAAGAACAAATTTCGAAAAAGAAGCTTTAGAAGAATTAAGAGAATCTATTGCGACACACGGAATTATTCAACCGTTGACTGTCAGAAAATTAGGTAGAGACAAATACCAATTAATTTCTGGAGAAAGAAGATTTAGGGCTTCTCAATTAAATGGTTTAGAAGAAGTTCCAGCTTACATTCGTGTCGCAAACGATCAAGCGATGCTAGAAATGGCTTTGGTTGAAAATATTCAGCGCGAGGATTTAAACTCGATCGAAGTGGCACTTTCGTACCAACGATTGATCACAGAATGTAATTTGACACAGGAACAATTGAGTCAAAAGATTTCGAAAAGTAGATCTAGTATCACCAATCACATCAGATTATTAAAATTGCCTGCTGTTATACAATTAGGCGTACGTGATGGCTTGGTTTCTATGGGACATGCAAGAGCGCTAGTTTCTGCCGGGGAAGAGCAATTTCAGGTTTTACTTTACCAACGAATTATTGACAACAATTTGTCTGTTCGTGAGTTAGAAGTATTGATTCGTGAAGGATACAAAGTTGAAGATTTCAATGATGAGCCCAAAGAAAAAGCACCCTCACCAGCTTTAAATAAATCACAAGAAACTTTCAAATCATTTTTAGGTGACAGAGTTTCTGCAAAAGTTGATATCAAGAAAAATAACTTGGGCAGTGGAAAAATCATGATTACTTTCAATTCTGAAGTTGATTTAAATAGAATCATCGAAATATTGAATAAATAATGAAATGGTTGTTGCTCCTTTTTTGTGCTGCGTTTTTCATTTCTATTGAAGCGCAAGAGAAAACAGCAAATTCTTCAACGACCATAGATACAACTCACTCTGTAAGAAAAGCGGTAATTTTTTCTGCTGTGATTCCTGGTGCAGGGCAAATTTACAACCACATTGCCATGCCACCCAAAAAGAAAAAAGCATTTTGGAAAGTTCCTCTCATTTATGCAGTACTGGGCGCAACGGGTTATTTACTGTTAAAAAACAATTCCTTGCAAAGATCTTTGAAAAGAGAATATAATTTAAGAGAAGCAACAGATTTTACGCAGACTTTCGATACACAATGGGAACAATATGATTATCAAGGTGTTTTAAACCTCTATGACCAACATTTGAATAGAAGAGATTTATTTATCTTGGCTTTTGGTGCTGTCTATATCATCCAAGTAGTGGATGCAGCGGTAGAAGCACATTTTGTTAGTTTTGATGTGAGCGAAGATTTATCTTTGAATTTACATCCAACAATGATGAGTTTAACCAATCCTGGATTGAAGTTAACTCTTAATTTTCGCTAAAAAAATTGCCCAGTTCGCTGAGTTTTATATTTTTGTCAAGCTTTAAAAAGTAATATTTTACAAATGAAAATAGGATTGATTGGTTACGGGAAAATGGGAAAAGCAATTGAAGAAATTGCAATCGACCGTGGGCATGAAATTGTCTTTCGATCCAATAGTTCTCAACCCATTGATTCTGAAATGTTAACTATTGCAGATGTTGCAATAGAATTTACAAAACCTTCTCTTGCCGTCGAGCACATTGAAAAAGCCATTCAATCAAAAACACCGATTGTTGTTGGCACAACAGGATGGAACGAACAACTTGAATACGTTTCTGGTCTTGTAAATCAAAACAACGGGACACTTTTACATGCCAGTAATTTCAGTATTGGAGTCAATATTCTTTTTGAAATCAATGCTAGATTGGCAAATTTAATTTCTAATTATCCTGAATACCAAGCCAGTATTGAAGAAATTCATCACTTACAAAAATTAGACGCTCCAAGTGGTACCGCGATTACACTCGCTGATGGAATTTTGGAAAACAACAACAACTATAATTCTTGGATTTGTGGAGTTGGTGAAGAACCAAACGTTTCCGCAAATCAATTGGGTGTGACAGCACATAGATTGCCAGATGTACCTGGTACGCATACAATCAAGTATGCATCTGAAATTGATACGATTACCATTAGTCACGAAGCACACAGTCGCAAAGGTTTTGCCCTTGGTGCTGTTGTTGCAGCTGAATGGATTTTTAATAAACAAGGAATCTTCACAATGAAAGATGTCCTCAAAATCAAAACATTATGAATGCTTTATATTTCTATTTATTTATTTTAGTTCATCCATATTTTGCGCTTTGGTTCACAAGCTTTGAAAAAGCTGGACGAAAGTCTTGGGAAGCTTTGATTCCCGGCTACAACTATTACGTTGCTTTCAAAATCAGTTGCAACAAACCTTGGTGGGCACTTTTAATGCTATTTCCAGGCGTTCACATTGTGATGTGGGCCGTTGTTAATTTGAGCTACATTAGAAAATTTGGACATTTTTCTTGGCAAGATACCTTACAGGGAATTTTCTTTCCATATATTTTAATGGCGAAATTGAAAAACGAAGATGTTAGACCTGCAACAAACTGGGCAAATCCTAAAGAAATCAATGAAAGAAGCGTTGGTGATCACATCGTACTATTTTTGTGTTTCCCAGTAGTTGGACATTTAGTAGCTACGCTTTTTGGTTTTTTTAGTTCAGACAAAGCAGGCAAAAAAACCAAAATCAAAGAATGGGGAGATTCAATTGTTTTCGCTTTAGTTGCTGCTAGCATCATCAGAACTTATGTTTTTGAACCATTCAAAATCCCGACAGGATCGATGGAAAAAACTTTATTAGTGGGTGATTTCTTGTTTGTCAACAAATTGGCTTATGGTCCAAAAGTACCAGTAACTCCCCTATCTTTTCCTTTAGTTCATAATTTTATTCCTTGGATTAATATCAAATCTTATTCAGATTTAGAAACTTGTAATTACACAAGATTGCCAGGAATGGGAAAAGTGGAAAGATACGATGTAGTCGTTTTCAATTATCCTTCTGGTGATACTGCTGTTTATGATCCTAGAATGCCTAATGGCTTAATGGGACACGATTACCATGGAATTGTGAACAATGAAGCGATTCGTTATTGGATGGAAAGTAAAGATTCTAAAATCAGAGAATTGGCCCTTAAAACTGCAAATCCAATAACAGAAGAAGCATATTTTCAAGCAAGAGGAACTGTTTTTAACGATGATGCGAAAGAATTTGTAGATGATATCGAAAAATGGAAATCTTTTGCAAGAAGAAAATTAGCTGTTGAAAAGGTTGCACAAGACAATGAAGGTATTTTGATCAATCATTATGGTATTATTTACCGACCAGTTGATAAAAGAGAAAATTACATTAAAAGATGTGTCGCGATTCCGGGTGATGTGATTGAAATCAAGAATGCTAGATTGTATGTCAATGGAAAACCAGCAAAAATTGCTGAAAATCAAAATTTAAGATATATTGTTCCAAATCCTACTGATTTGAATAACAATTTGCCGGATAAAACTTTTCACAATCAAATGTACCAAACATATGGTTTAGAAAAAGACAGAGATTATGGCGGTT
>JBBALI010000021.1:0-65038 GCA_040403095.1 Crocinitomicaceae bacterium | reverse complement strand
TCTTTTATAATTAAACCTAAAAAAAAATATTTGACACAGTTTAATGAGCATACTCCTCCTTGTCAAATGCACAACCAAAATAAAATCAAAATAAAAACCTATAAAAACAAATATCCCAGTAAACACGTGTTTACTGGGATATAATTTATTAATTTAGTCTTTAATAATCTGTATCGCTTATTTAGGACTAGTCATTTTTGCCAATTAAGCGATATTCGTAAAAACTTGTTGAATATCGTCGTCATCTTCAATTTTGTCTAGCAACTTTTCAATTGAAACCAATTCTTCCTCTGAAAATTCTACTGGAGAAGTAGGAATGCGTTGTAAACTTGATTTTTGAACTTCAATATTTAAATCTTCTAGTGCTTTTGCAAGTGTTCCAAAGGAAGTGAAATCACCGTAAACAATCACATGTTCTTCTGTTACTTCAATTTCCTCACATCCAGCGTCGATTAACTCAAGTTCCAATTCTTCTGCGTCAATGGCATCTGATTTTACTATTTCAAAGACAGATTTACGATTAAACATGAATTCCAATTGACCGTTTGGTACAACTTGTCCACCTGATTTATTAAAATAAGATTTAACATTGGCAACAGTTCTCGTTGGATTATCAGTTGCACATTCAACAAAAATTAGAACACCATGCGGACCTTTTCCTTCATAATTGATTTCAGAAAAGTTAGCCATGTCTTTTTGAGTCGCTCTTTTTATAGCGTTATCAATATTGTCTTTAGGCATGTTTTGAGCCTTGGCATTTTGAATTGCAGTGCGTAATTTTCCATTCATATCTGGATCACCACCTCCTTCTTTAGCAGCCATTGTAATTGCTTTTCCAAGTTTTGGAAATAATTTCGACATTTTGTCCCAACGCTTTTCTTTGGACGCTCTGCGGTATTCAAACGCTCTTCC
The DNA here is from genome assembly GCA_040403095.1 of Crocinitomicaceae bacterium. Classification (GTDB taxonomy): domain Bacteria; phylum Bacteroidota; class Bacteroidia; order Flavobacteriales_D; family Crocinitomicaceae; genus JAQVCM01. The sequence goes on along the minus strand of JBBALI010000021.1, from coordinate 64,126 downwards.
CATGATAATTTTATTTCAATTTCAAGTGCGCAAATTTAAGAGAATTTTATTTGAAAAATACATTTAATCCAATAATCAAAATTAAAAAGGAAGTAATTAAAAGACTTTTGGAAAATGAAATCTCTTTTAAAGAATATAAGCGCTAAATTTTTACTTTTACAGCGGAAAAATAAGTTGTTATAATTATTTCCAACTATTTTCGTTGAATGACTAGGTATGAAATATTGGTTCGTAGTTATATTATTTCTTTGTTGTCATTTTTTGGCAAATTGTCAAGAAATTCAAAATCCAAAAAACAAAAAAGTAGGTGGAATGATTGCTTATTATTTTTGGGAATTAAATACTGATTCTACTATCATCAATCAAAAAGTAAACCAACCTTTTAGGAGAAATCATCAAGCTGCTTTAAGCGAAAAAAAACAAAGCCAATCCTTGTATTTATTTGATGTACAATACGCCGTATTAAAGCTTGTTGAAAACACAAACAACAAGAACTGCCAAACTAAATTCGAGTACAACATTGATTCTAATCACGTAAAAAAGTACAAATTTCCCCTAAAAACAACTAAGTACTCAGAACTATCAAGTGTAATTTTTTTCAAATCTGACAATAATTGGAACAGTAATATTGAAAAGCCTGTCATGTATTTCAATCATTATGCAGATTCGACAATAAAATTTATTAAATCTAGTGACTCTCTTAAAATAAATGATTTTGATGCTCAAATTTTAGCAAAAAATCATTTTTCAATTCATTCCTATTTAGATCAAAATTCAAATATAAGCTTTCAAAAAATATTGAACTATAACAAAGAAGATGTTACCAATTCATTGCTTGGGCAAGAAAGTATCATACCACAAAGATTTTTGATTTTTTCAAATGGATATCGCGGACCCAATAGAAACAATGAAAATAGTGACAATCTTGTTACATCAAATGATCGTTCTGGATATTGGTTGGGACTTGACAAGGCATTTAAGAAAAGATTAGCGCCCGATGAGAGTTTTTACATTGATGGGCATCAGAGCATACGCACTTCCAGTCACAAATCGATGATTAACTTTGGAATTAGTATCGCAGCGGTTAAAACATTTTCAAAAAAAGATTTTTATAAAATCTTAAATTCCAAGCCCAATGTCAAAGGTTTCGATCAAAGAAGAGAAGAAGGGAGAATTGCTGCAAAAGCATTTTTAATTGCAAATTGCAACGCCCTCAATTGCATTGAAACAAGGGACACGATAGATATCGTTTGTCACAGCATGGGGTATTCCTATGCATTAGGTTTAATCGATGAACTCAAAGGTAAAGTGATATTTGGTAAAATGTACATCATTGCACCTGAAAGCGCCTCTGTTGGTGGCGTAGATTGGTCAATGTTTCAAGAGGTTTGGCAATATGGAACTAATCTAGACCAACCAAATGCAGATGCAGTTTGGCTGCAAGATGGAATTGCACCGCAAAGTCAAGTTTTAGGACTAGAAAAAGTTTCCTCAGATAAAGGAGGAAGAGTGTTTTTTCCAGACTACTGGCCAATCAAAAATTTCATTGATTCACATATGCTTTACAACTACATGTGGATTTTTGACAATATCCAAAAAGGAGAAAGAGGATACGTTCACAAATGAAAAGAAACCGATAGTTATTTATGGAATAATAAGTTTCAAAACATTAGTAGTTACTCCAATTTTCACAAAAACAAAATATTCACCTGATGATAAATCATCGACAAAAAACATTTCAGGTTTAGGTTTGTCATAAGATTTCACTTTTTTCCCTTTATTGTCTTTAATGACTAATCTTTCAATCGGATCGGTTGAACTTCTAAGAACTTCAAAATATTCAGTTGCTGGATTGGGATAAATCAGCAAATTCAAAGTGTTTTTCTCCTCGATAATTCCTGAAACTGAATTAACAGTTATATTGAAAACTGAAGAACTCGAACACCCATATTGATCAGTCCCTATAACTGAAACTATACTGGAAACGGTTGGAGATGAGACGACAGAAGCGCCAACTGTGCTGCTTAAAATAGAAGACGGACTCCAAAGATATTCACTCGCTCCGCTTGCTGATAAATTGATTGTTTGACCTTGGTTTATTACGCCATTGACCGGATCAGCAGTGACAACAATAAAAGGAAGAGAATGAATTATAAAATCTAGACCATTGTCTGTTCCAACTGCAACAGGAGAAGAGGATGTAACTCTAATTCTATATCCATTTCCCGCAGCTGTACCCGAAGGAATTGTCGCATTAATTGTTTGATTTCCATTGGAAGCTGAATTCAAAGTTCCAATAGTTAATGGCGATGCAAAAGAACCATTTGCATTGGAAAGCTGAGCAGTAAAAAGATTTCCAACTCCATAACTTCCCATTGCAGAATAAGGAATTGTCAGATTAATATCTGTACCAAAACAAGCACTTAAAAGACTTGGAGTATTGGTTGAAATAACTGCTTGATTATTATCAACTCCAGTGATTTTTAATTCATCAACTGAAAAAGCAGGGTCTACGCCTGTTGCACCGTTAACCCAATGCAATCTAAATTTTAAAGTTGGTTGATTTTCTAAAGCAATGTCTGTTAAATTAAGCTGTGTCCAAGTTGAAACGCCACTTAACTGCGCGCCAATTTGAGTCCAAGTGCTTCCGTTTGTTGAATATTCTACAAATCCGTAAGAAATTAATGGGTCACCAGCACATAGATACCAAAAATTTAGATTGATATTACTCATACCGACAGTACTTATTGAGTTTGCCATTGTAGCTGACTGATCAGATGAAGAACCGGTATCAAAATTTGCATTGCAAGCAATTACTCCGCAAATCGGTTGATTATAAATATGTAAATATTTACTGTTAGAACCACCTGTAAAAGAAGAAGGTTGGTTTGGCGTAGGAACAATAATAATTCCCCCGAAGCCATCTCCAGCAAATACATTATTAATAACCCATTGGTTGTCACCTACGCCATTATTCAACGTCCAATTGGTATTTGTTGTATTTTCAAAATTATCTTGAAATAATATTGTTTGAGAATTTAAAGACAAAGCACTAGCTAAGCTCAAAAAAAGTAATAGTTTTCGCATGAATTTTTAAATATATGAGTGAAAGATAGCTAATTATTTTAAAAAATTAAAAAAAATCTAAATAAACGCCTTTTTTCTTTGAAAATAAGACTTTTTCAGAATGAATCACTAACTTTAATAGAAAATACCTTTTAGATGACACAACAAGAACTTGGAATTTTAGGCGAAGTAAAAGCGGCTGAATTTCTATTAAAAAAAAAATATAGGATTTTAGCTAAAAACTATAGATTTGGAAAATTAGAAGCCGATATTATCTGCGAGGCTGATGGAAAACTAGTGGTAGTGGAAGTTAAAACAAGACAAACAGCAGAAATTGGAGAACCCTGGCGAGCGGTTACAAGAAGTAAGCAGAAGCAAATAATCAAAGTTGCAAATGCCTATATTTTTGAAAAAAATATTCATCTAGAAACTAGATTTGATATTATTTCAATAGTTCATAATGGTTACCGTTCAGATATTGAACACCTTGAAGATGCATTTTATCCACTTGTTTGATTACTTCAACGCAACTGAAGAATTGTCGTAAACTTTTCTAGAAATTTCAAATTTACCTATTTTAAAAAGAAATCCACCTGGCTTTTTGTGTGCAGCTTTGGTTGTTTTAAAATCAATTTGTTGATTGATTGCTTCACCAATTCTACTGGTGATTGGTAGAATTGGATTTTTCATTTCTAGTGCCGCGAAAGTATTATCACTGAACTCATCCGTCAAATTTTCTTTTACAAAAGGCTTTATATAAGTAATTGCAATGTCATTCAATAATGGTCGATTATTTAATTTTTGGAGACTTTTAAATCCCAATGGATTGATATTCTCATTTTGACTGTTTTCAATCAATTTTTCATTTCTACTTACCAACTTGCGAAATGACACATTATTTGCTTCTTCTGATGTATTCTTTGCACTCACTTCAGTAGGAAACTCATTTTTAACTTCGGTTTTGACTTTTTCTTTTTCATTTTTAACTCCACTATGAGCCAAACCTTTAGGTGAATCAATTTGATTTAGATTTATGATACTGAAAAACAAAGCAATTCCTGCAGCAGCGGCTAAGAACCTGGCGTACATGGGAATAATAATTCCTCGCCTTAACTTTTGTTTATCGTGATAAATAATTGAGTCATCAGCAACCAAGTGTGCTCTTTCATAATGCTGTAAATCAATTAAAAAAGAAGGGTTTTTGACTAAAAATTGCTGCAATTCCTTTGTTTTATCCTCAGAAAGTTGTTTTTCGATTGAAGCGATTAAAAAATATTCAATATTCTCATGATTAATTATTTGATCAAACGCTCGAAATTTAAGTAACGACTTAGACAAACTGTCAAGTTGGAATGAATCATCAGGATAAATGACCGAAAATTCTGAATCATCAACTTTCAAAAAAGGATTTTCATCAAGAAAGTCCAACAAAAGTGCAGTATCACTTTCATTTAAATTTCCTTCTAGGAAATCTAAATAATATGATTCATAATTTTCTATATTAATTAATTCACTCATGCAACTAATTCTCTTGACTTTAAATAAACTTTAAGCGCTTGTCGAGCTCTAAAAATATAAACTTTTACTTGTGATTCATTCAATTTTGTAATTTCAGCTATTTCAGCATAATTATAACCTTCATAATCTCTCAATAAAATCACAGACTTTTGAATTTCTGGCAATCTATTTAAAGCTTCCTCCAATATATCTGAAACGTCAAATTCCAAACTTTTTGGACTAGATAAATTATCTGAAACTTTTTTAAAATCTCCGTTTCTTTTCTCTTTGTTAATCCAATCGATAATACAATGATATGCTGTTGTAAATAAATATGACTTCACTTTTTCAGCTTGAACCTCCTCATGTTTTAACCAAACTTTCAGGAATGTATCTTGCACAATATCTTTTGCAGACATCTCATTTTTAAGATGTTTCAATGCAAAACGATACACATTGTCTGAATATGTATCTACTGCAATATTGTATTCCTTTGAGTTCATTTATTTGTTTTCATCAGTTAAGACTGAGTCAGTTTAAAAAAGTTACAAAAAAAGAAAATTTCTTTCACTATTTATTAAAAACTTCACTTGCGAATATATTTTTTTGAAAACTAAAATTATGTTAAAATAGTTATTATTTTCACACTTTATTTAAAAAAAACTATTTTTTTTAAATCTTTCCGTAAACAATACACTTGAGATAAACGTTCATTCATAAATTAAATAGACACATGTCAACAGAATGGAAAACAATACCTGGGTACTCTGATTATGAAATTTCTAATGTTGGTGAAATACGATCATTGGAAAGAACCAAGAAGTACAAATCAGGAAGAGTAATTGAGCTGAAAGCTAAAATTAAAAAGCTTAGAAAACATCCTGTAAATGGATTTTTGATGACTGATTTAATAGATGACAAAGGAAAACGAAATACTGTTTATCCGCATAAAGCACTTGCTTTGGCTTTTATTAAAAATAATTTTCCAAGAAAACAAAAAATCGTCATTCACATTGATGGTGATATTTCAAATAACAATATTGAGAACTTGAAATGGAGTTCTTACAGCGAATCAATCAGAATTGGATTTGAAACTGGCAAAAGAGATAATTCAACTCTTTGGTTAAAACGTCGCCTTAAATACGGACCAAAAGGTGGAAACAAATCAATGGGAAGACCAGACCCATTAGATTTCGGAAAGAAAAAAAGAATCAAATATCTGAGAGAAGAAAAAGGATTTACATTGCAACAATTGGCAACGAAGTACAATTGTAGTGTTTCTCACATACATAAAACACTTAAAACTTTTACAGAGGAAGAAGCTCAATAAGAAAACCAAAGTTACAATTCAGCTTTGATTAACTCAATCCATTGCTCCACTGTTTTTGAATCTTCGATTTTAAAATTCCCTGAGGCAGTTCTTCTTAAAGCAATCATAGTTGCTCCACTCTCCAAAGCCAAACCAAAATCTCGTGCTATAGATCGAATGTAAGTTCCTTTACTGCATTTAATAAAAAAATCAACTTCAGGAAAACGATTTGCAGTGATTTGAAAATCAATAATCTCAACAGTATTAGCCTTTAATTCAACCTTTTTACCAGCCCTTGCCAAATCGTAAGCTCTTTGTCCATCAACTTGTTTGGCAGAAAAAATTGGCGGCACTTGCTGCTGGACACCAATCATTGACAAACGCACATTTTCAATCAGTTCATCTGTAATATGCTCTGTTGGATATTCCTTATCATATTCAGATTCTAAATCATACGAAGGCGTAGTTTTTCCAACCAAAAAAGTACCTGTGTACGATTTTTCATCTGAAGTGAAAGATTCGATTAATTTGGTATTTTTTCCAGTGCAAATAACCAATAAACCAGTCGCCAAAGGATCTAAAGTTCCTGCATGACCAACTTTGATTTTCTTTACACCTAGTTTTTGTTTGATGTTCCAACGTAGTTTGTTTACTGCGTCAAAGGAAGTCCATTTATAAGGCTTATCGACCAACATGGTGAATCCTTCTTGAAAATCTATCATGGTAAATTGTGAGTGAAAAATTTGTGGAAATACTGTTTTTAGACAACTTTCAATTCATAGCCAACAGCTAACAAAATGATAATGGCTAAACCAACAACAATTCTATACCAACCAAAAATTTTGAAACCGTTCTTATTCAAAAATCCAATGAATGTTTTGATTGCCAATAGTGCCACTACAAAAGCGACTACGTTTCCAATGGCTAAAATTTTGATTTCTTCAGAAGTAAATGAATTGCCTTCTTTCAAAAAGTCATACAATTTTTTTCCTGTTGCAGCTAACATCGTTGGAACTGCCAAGAAAAATGAGAATTCAGCTGCCACTTTTCTGCTTAACTTTTGGCTCATTCCACCCACAATGGTTGCGCCCGAGCGCGAAACTCCAGGAATCATAGCGATGCATTGAAATAAACCGATTTTGAAAGCAGTTAAAAAGTCAATATTTTCTTCTTCATGCACAGTTGGACGATTGAACCACTTGTCCACAAACAATAAAATTATACCTCCGACTAAAAGCGAAATGGCTACAGCCAAAGGACTTTCCATCAATTGATCGATTTTATCGCTTAATAAAACGCCAAAAACAGCTGCAGGAATGAAAGCAACAATCAATTTCAAATAAAAATTAACTGATTGAAAAAATCTTTTGAAATACAAAACAACCACAGAAAGGATTGCACCCAATTGAATTACGATTGTGAAAAGTTTTACAAATTCTTCTGTAGCGATGCCCATCATAGATGAGGCGATAATCATATGGCCAGTAGAAGAAACTGGCAAAAACTCCGTTAAACCTTCAACGATGGCTAAAATAATGGCTTCTATAATTCCCATATAAAATATTGAATGAGTGACAATTAAATTGTCTTTTTTTTGGATTTAATCTTTGGTAATTTCCTTACTGTCAGATTTTGGTTTTTTCATTATTGCATAAATCATGACAACATAACCAGCAACAATCAAAATCGGAGAAACGGTCAATCTTACAGGACTAAAAAGTTCAGCTGCATCAAATTTATTTGGATCTTCAGATCCACCACCAATCATCAGCACAAAACCAAGCACATTGATTACCAATCCAATCAATAAGATTCTGTAATTTTCTTTTCCGAAGGCAAACATGTTATTTTTCATTTTTGAAACTTAATTTGATTAAATATTTTTCTAAAAAAAGATTAATAAAGGTCATCTAATTTCATGCGCAAATATTTATTGAGCGCAAACCATGTTGAAATCCAAGTAATGATAATACCTAAACTCAAAATCGCTAAAAATAGTATCAAGAAGGTATTAAATTCGAATCCAATTTCAATGGTTTTAAGAATATTATCCAAAGCATAAAACAACGACATCAGCAAAGCCATTCCGATTATGGCGGAAATCAACCCTTGTAAAATCGCTTGCAATAAAAATGGTTTTCTGATAAAACCAGAAGTTGCACCAACCAATTGCATTGTTTTGATCGTAAATCTTTTTGAATATAGCGCTAAACGAATAGTGTTATTTATCATGGCAACTGCAACAATAATCAGTAAAACTGCAACCAATAAAATCAAAACTGCAAACTGACGAAAACCTAAATTCACATTTTCAACACTTGCTTCATCGTAATTTACCTCATCAATTTCTTCAGGATACGCATTGAGCAATTTTGTTTTCAAAGCCTTCATTCCTTCTTTGTTGGCGAATTCAGCTTTTGGTTTGTAACCAATGTTTGGTGGGAAAAAGTTTTCTCCTTCAAAAATATTTTCGATTTCTTTAGTATCGTTATTCAAACCACTGAACTCTTCCATCGCTCTTTCTGGCGAAACGAAATAAACTTCTTTGAATTCCGGCCAAGTTTTCAATTCTTGTTCGATTTGTTTGATATCCGCTTCATTCATTTCGGCGTTGAAAAACAAATCTCCTTGTAGGTTTTCTTTTGCTTGCGTTTGCACAGAATTCAACGCCAAAACGCCTCCTAAGACCAAGCCAATCATGAACAAAACCAATGAAATTCCAATCACGGTTGATACATAACTTGTTCTTAATCCTCGTTGATTATACTTTTCTGCGCTTGCACTCATCGCTACGAAGTTAGGAATAATTGGAATAAGTCAAAAATTAAGACTGAAAAGTTTCTTATTCACCTTCCAATTCTTTCAAAATTTCGTTGACATCTTCTTCCGTTGTAGCCAATTTATTTTTGCATATTTTAATCAATTGTGCCGCACGTTTGACTTTTAAAGCCAATTCATCGACCGTAATTTCCCCTTCTTCAATTTCAAGCACAATTTGTTGCAATTCTTCGAAAGCATCTGTGTATTTTATTTCCTCACTCATTTTCTTCTTTTTTGATTTCTTTTACTTCACTTTTGATTCGATTTTCAAAAGTGACGGTTTCAATTATGTCACCTAATTTTACGGGGTTTTTGGCACTGATTATTTTCCCTTGAAATAAACTTAATGAATATCCACGTTTTAGCAACAAAGTTGGATCCATCAATTTCACATTTTTCTCTAAATTTAAAATTGTTTGTTCTGTCTTGATGAAAAATTTCGGCAATTGCTGCACCATGAAAGTTTGTGTGTCCCGAACTTGATTCTGATGAACATTTATATTTAGTTTTACATGCTTCAATAAATTTAATTTCAACTGATTGATTCTTTGATTTTCAAAATTTTTCTTACTTCTGACATGTGATTTCAGCTGATCAACAGAATAATCCAACACTTTTCGTTCGTTGTTAAATCTAAATTTGGAATGCAAGGAAAGATTTTTGGTAGTTGAATTCAAAATCTGATTGGTTTGAAATAATCGCTGAATGCTAACATTCTTAAAAATCCTCAATTCATTTGCCAGTTCAATCTTTTGGTCTTGCATAAATTGATTCACCTCCAACTTCAAAGATTTCTGCGCATCTTTAACAGGAACCGAAAAATTATGAAAACATTGGATCAAAAATTCACCCAATTCAGTGGGTGTAATCGCATTTCGAAACGCAACCATTTCAGAAACAGTGATGTTGGTTGAATGTCCAATTCCTGTCAAAACTGGTAAAGGAAAAGTTGCGATTGCTTTAGACAATTCAAAATTGTTGTAGCAAGATAAACCAATTTCACCTCCACCACCGCGAATAATGGCAACAGCGTCAAAATGGTGTTTTACTTTTTCAATTTTGCGCAGCTGGTTTTGAATCGAATCGACCGCTAAATCGCCGTTTAATTGAGCTGTAAAAAGCATGAAAAAGAAAGCGTAATTCCACTGATTATTTTGCACAACGCTGTAAAAATCAGACAATCCTTTGCTTGAATCAACTGAAATAACTGCAATTCTTTGTGGCAATAAAGGAAAATCTAAACGTTGATTTGCGTTTAAAATTCCTTCTTTGGTCAATCTTTTAAGCGTTTCTTCCCGCTCTTTTTGTAATTCTCCTAGCGCGAAAGTAGGATCGATATCCACCACTTCCAACCCCATTCCATACAAAGGATGAAAACTTATTTTTACTAAGAAAAGTAAACTCATTCCATCTTTCAATGGCTCTTTGACAACTTCTGAGAAAGATTTACTGATTTTATTAAATTGCGCTTTCCAAATCGTTCCACGCATTTCTGCAACGATTTTTCCATCTTCTTTTTGAACTAATTCAGGATAACAATGTCCTTTGTTGGTGTAATTCAACTTGTGCATTTCAGCCTGAACCCAATACAAACGGCTGTATCGTTCAGAAATCACTTTTTGAATCGACAGGGCAACTTGTTTGAGCGTAAAAATTTGCTTTTCTTCAGACATGGAGATTAAAGATAATCAAGATTTGGAATAAATTCTAGTCTAAAAACTGAATCTCTGAAAAAAATTATTCCATAGTCACTCCCTGTTTTTTCAAGATTGAGCGCACCCATACAGCAAAAATTGTCAGGTAAGCAAAACAAATTACACCTACAAAAAACGAAGATTGAATTCCAGTTAAATCACTGATTTTACCTTGTAAAGGCGGAATAATTGCTCCTCCAAGAATCATCATAATCAAAAATGCAGAACCTTGAGATTGGTATTTTCCGAGTCCAGCCAAGGAAAGTGAAAAAATGCACGGCCACATGATTGAACAAAACAATCCAGCACTCAAAAAAGCATAAACAGAGATGATTCCCGTGTTTTTCATTCCAAACATTTCATAAACTGGATTCAAACTTGCTGTGGGAATCAAACCGACGAGCGTCGCAACAACACCTAAAAACCCAAAAATCATCAAGGTTTTAGCAGGTTTATTCTGACCTAAGAAAAAGCCTAAAACCTGCACAATCACACAAATTCCGTAAGCATATAATTGATTTATATTGTGACCAGCCAAATGCGTGAAATACAATACAACTACAAAAGCAACCAACGGCAAGGCAGCAGTTAATAGATTTTTCATGGATTTGGAAAGATTGAAAACGTGGACCGCACTCGCCCAACGTCCCATCATTAAACTTCCCCAATACATCGCAATAAACGGCGCAATTTGAGAGGAAGAATAATTTCCAAATTCTTTTTGCTTTAGCAATTCTCCCAAATTACTACCCATGGCAACTTCAACGCCGACGTAAACAAAAATCGCCAACATACCTAAAATCAACTGCGGATATTGCATTGCTCCCCAACCAGCTTTTTGTTTTTTGGATAGCACGAATGAAGTTGCCAATCCGCCTACAACAACTACCAATCCCATCGAGAACCAAATCATGCGTTTTTGTTCCAAAGGTTTTTTTAGCGATTTGATTTCATTTTGGAGAATGATTTGACTTTTTTCATTGCCTATGATTTCCTCGGTTTCTTTAAGTTGTTTTTCATTCACTTCAATTTTTTTGGCTTCAGCACTTCTGTAGCTGCTGAAAACTGGAGAAAAGCAACCAATCAATAATCCAGTAATTACTAACAAGGAAGCCAATGCTTTATTAGATTTCCCAACGTTTTCATCCGCTGAGACTTCCTTTTTTCCTGAAGGCAATTTCTTTGAAAAATGAAACAATGCCGCAATTCCTAAAAACAGCAAACCAACAAAAACATAGAGAATGATAACTTTGTCCATGCTTAAGGATTGAATCATTTCGTCGCTCATACTTCCTGCACCAAAAAGTGCAAATGCTACAACCAATGGACCGATGGTGGTTCCTAAACTATTGATTCCTCCACCTAAACTCACGCGATTTGAACCTGTCGATTCATCGCCCAATGAAATCATGAAAGGATTCGCAGACGTTTGTTGCAACGAAAATCCAAGTGCAACAATGAAAAGTCCAACCAACATTCCAACAAAAACGCCATAATAAAGCGAAACAATCATCGCAACTGCGCCTAAAGCGGAAAAAAGTAATCCATAAACGATACTCTTTTTGTATCCCCATTTGGAGACTGGATCTTCGCCGCGCTTCACTCCTACTGCATATAAAATCAATGCTCCCAAGTAATATGCGAAGTAAAATGCAAAATCAATCAACTGACTTTGAAACTGATCCAATTTGAAAAAATGCTTACAGAATGGAATAAATACACTATTTCCCGCAGCGATAAAACCCCAGAAAAAGAAAACTGTGATGATTGTTGAAAGTGCTCCGTAATTCGTTTTTGCTTGTGACATGATTTTCGATTTGATTTCAAATGTAAATATAAATCGTTTAATTCTTGATTTTGTAGGATTTCAAGCGTTCAAACTCTTTTGCGAAAACTAAAATTTACAATTTTGGATTATCTTTGCATCTTTATTTGACAAAATACCCTAAAATGAGTTCAAAATATCAAGAGTACAAAGGTTTAAATCTTCCAGAAGTTGCAGAAAAGGTAATGAAAAAATGGGACGAAAATTCCATTTTTGATCTATCGATTACTTCCCGCCAAGGTAAAACTCCATTCGTGTTTTTCGAAGGTCCACCCTCTGCGAATGGTTTGCCTGGAATTCACCACGTGATGGCGCGCTCAATCAAAGATATTTTTTGTCGCTACAAAACGTTGAAAGGATTTCAAGTAAAACGCAAAGCTGGTTGGGATACGCACGGTTTACCAGTGGAATTAGGCGTTGAAAAAGAATTGGGAATCACGAAAGAAGATATTGGGAAGAAAATTTCTGTAGAAGATTACAACAAAGCGTGCCGCGAAGCGGTCATGCGTTACACGGATATTTGGAATAATTTGACTAAACAAATGGGTTATTGGGTGGATATGGAAAATCCATACATCACTTATGAACCAAAATACATGGAATCTGTGTGGTGGTTGCTGGGTCAATTGTACAACAAAGATTTGATGTACAAAGGTTACACGATCCAACCCTATTCTCCGAAAGCAGGAACAGGATTGTCTTCGCACGAATTGAACCAACCGGGATGTTACCGCGATGTGAAAGACACGACTGTTGTTGCACAATTTAAGATCTCCAATGGTGAAAAAATACCATTTGCAAATTTTCATTCGGTAGGTTCAAGTCGCGACTTAAACCTACCGAATGAAAAAATTTATTTCCTTGCTTGGACAACAACGCCTTGGACATTATCTTCAAATACTGCTTTGGCGGTAGGACCGAATATTGATTATGTTTTGATACAATCATTTAACCAATACACCTTTGAACCAATTCATGTAATATTGGCTAAAAATTTAGTTTCATATCAGTTTTCTAAAGGTTACGTTCCGGTTGAAGATCATTCAGAATTAGCAAATTACACTTCTGGTGACAAAACAATTCCATATTTCATCGCTGGAGAATGTAAAGGAAAAGATTTGGTTGGGATTCAATATGAACAATTGCTTCCTTATGCATTGCCACATGAAAATGCTGAAAAAGCTTTCCGAGTGATTCCCGGTGATTTCGTGACTACGGAAGATGGAACTGGAATTGTACACATCGCACCTACTTTTGGGGCTGATGATGCTAAAGTTGCTGCGGAAGCGGGTATTCCAGGAATGTTGGTACTAGACGATTCAGGAAAAGCTGTTCCATTGGTAGATCTACAAGGAAAATTCAGACCAGAAATGGGCGAATTTGCAGGAATGTATGTCAAAAATGAATATTACGATGCAGGAACAGAACCTGAAAAATCTGCCGATGTTCAAATTTCCATCAAACTGAAAACAGAGAACAAAGCATTTAAAGTTGAAAAATATGAACACAGTTATCCGCATTGCTGGAGAACTGATAAACCAATTTTATATTATCCTCTAGATTCATGGTTTGTTCGCGCTTCAAATGTGAAGGAACGAATGATGGAACTCAACAATACCATCAATTGGAAACCTGAATCAACAGGAACTGGACGATTTGGGAAATGGTTGGAAAATGTCAATGATTGGAACCTTTCTCGTTCACGCTATTGGGGAATTCCAATTCCAATTTGGGCAACAGAAGAAGGTGATGAACAACTCATTATTTCTTCGGTTGAAGAATTGAAAAACGAAAGCGATAAATCAGTGAAAGCTGGCTTTATGACTGAAAATCCATTGGCTAATTTTATAGTTGGTGATATGTCAGAAGCAAACTACGCACAGATTGATTTGCACAAAAATTACGTTGATACAATTACTTTGGTTTCTGCATCTGGAAAACCAATGAAACGCGAAGCAGATTTGATTGACGTTTGGTTTGATTCAGGCGCTATGCCTTATGCACAATGGCATTATCCGTTTGAAAACAAAGAATTGATTGACAATCACAAAGGTTTTCCGGGAGATTTCATTGCTGAAGGTGTTGACCAAACAAGAGGCTGGTTTTATACCTTACACGCTATTGCAACGATGGTTTTTGATTCTGTAGCATACAAAAATGTGATTTCTAACGGTTTGGTGCTTGACAAAAATGGTCAAAAAATGTCAAAACGTTTGGGAAATACGATTGATCCTTTCCAAACGTTAGATAAATACGGTCCAGATGCGACGCGTTGGTACATGATTACGAATGCACAACCGTGGGACAACTTGAAGTTTGATTTAGACGGAATTACAGAAGTACAACGCAAGTTTTTCGGAACTTTGTACAATACGTATTCGTTCTTTACATTGTATGCAAACATTGATGGTTTCGATTATTCTGAAGCAGAAATCGCGTTGGAAAATCGACCAGAAATTGACCGATGGATTTTATCGAAATTGAATACCTTGATTCAACAAGTAGATGAATCATACGAAACATATGAACCAACGAAAGCAGGCCGATTGATTCAAGATTTTGTGAACGATCAATTGTCGAATTGGTATGTGCGATTATGTAGAAGAAGATTCTGGAAATCAGAAGATTCACAAGACAAAATCTCCGCATACCAAACGCTTTATACTTGTTTGGAAACGGTTGCCATTTTAGGTTCGCCGATTGCACCATTTTTCATGGATCAATTGTTTTCAGATTTGAATGCGGTTACCTTACGTCATACTGTAAGTTCCGTGCATTTGGCTGATTTCCCTAAAGTGAAAGAAGCCATGATTAACACAGACTTAGAAGCTCAAATGGAAATTGCACAACGTGTTTCTTCGTTGGTATTAGGATTACGTAAAAAAGAGCGTTTGAGAGTTCGTCAACCTTTGCAAAAAATTATGGTTCCAGCATTAAGTGCTGATTTTGCTAAAAATATTCAACACATTTCTGAATTGATTCTTTCTGAAGTCAATGTGAAAGAATTGGAATTATTGGAAGAAGGAAATGGGATGTTGGTGAAAAGCATCAAACCAAATTTCAAAACCATTGGACCTAAATACGGTAAACAAATGAAAGCGATTGCGACATTGGTTGCTGGATTTACGCAAGACGACATCGCATCTATTGAAAGCACCAATGCTTGGAGGGGTGAAATTGAGGGAACTGAAATCAACTTAGATGGAGGCGACTTTGAAATCATCGCGCAAGATATTCCAGGTTGGTTGGTGAGTAGTGAAAATGGAATTACTGTTGCATTGGACATTACATTGACAGAAGAATTACGCCAAGAAGGAATCGCAAGAGAGTTAATCAATCGTGTTCAAAACTTGCGTAAAGACTCTGGACTTGAGGTGACTGATAAAATTAATTTGTTCGTTGAATGTTCGTCAGAATTACAAAATGCAATTGAAAAGAATGGCGAATATGTTTGTAACGAAGTGTTGGCAAATAACATTCAATTTGAAACCTTGGGAACTGATTCTTTAATTATAGATTTAGTTCAAGAAGGAGATGCAAAAATTGCATTGAAAAAATCATAAAATTTTCTATTAGTTCAGAGAGTCAAATTCTATTTAAGGATTTGACTTTTTGTTTTATACAAAGACTAATTTTTTAATTGAACTTTGTCCGAACTATTGAAAATGTTGCAGAATTTTATCTGCTAAAACATCACTCAATTTGAAATAACTTTCGTTGGTCCAACCACCAACATGAGGCGATAAAATGACTTTTTTGGAAGCTAGTAAATTTTGAAACGATTCAGGCATATTTCCATCTAAGAAATTTTCAAAGCTTGCTTTTTCAAATTCCAACACATCTAATCCAGCGCCAAGCACTTTTCCGTTTTCAATGGCATTTAACAGTGCTTTGGTTTCAACGATTTTTCCTCTAGAAAGATTAAGCAAAAAGAAGGGTTTTTGAATGCTTTCGAAAAAAGCATCATTCGCCCAAAAAAGTGTTTCTGCATTTTGGGGAATGTGAAAACTGATAACATCTGCCTTGGCATACAATTCTTCCAAGGATGATTCTTTCACAAATTCATTTCCAAAATCTTGTCTGTACTTATCGTAAGCTAGAATTTGGACCTCAAATCCGCGTAGCTTTTTAGCGAAAGCTTCACCATTGTTTCCGTAACCGATAATTCCAACAGTTTTACCATCCAATTCGATTCCTCGATTTCCTTCGCGATCCCATTTACCTGAGCGCACTTCTGCATCTGCCGTAACTAAATTATTAAGTAAAGCTAACAACATGCCCAGCGCATGTTCTCCTACCGCGTTTCGATTTCCTTCAGGCGCATTGAAAAGTTGAATGTTTCGCATACTGCAATATTCTAAATCTATGTTTTCCATCCCAGCGCCAGATCGTGCAATAAATTTCAAATTGGGTGCAAAGTCTAGTAATTTCGCATCCATTGGAAAACGTGAACGAATCACAATTCCCTCTGCATCTGAAATTAAATTTTTCGTTGATTCAAAATCGGAGTCTATTAGCTGAATACATTGATGGTTAGCAGCAACCAAACGCTCTTCTAAAATTGGATGAACGGTGTCCAAATAAATGATTTTCATAACTGAAATTTATAGTCCGTATAAAATCATTCCTACGGTGAAGTAAATGAACAATCCCAGAACATCATTTAACGTAGTAACAAAAGGTCCAGTTGCAAGTGCAGGATCAATCTTATATCTGTTCAAGATTAACGGAATCATCGAGCCCATGATAGCAGCAAATAGAATTACGACAAAAAGGGCGATACTCACAGTAATTCCAAGCGTTTGATTTTCAAAAACTGTGGCTATTCCGAAAATACAAATGGAGCAAATGAGTCCGTTTAGCAAACCCACAAGTGTTTCTTTGGCTAATTTGGAGGTAATTGAATCAAACTGATTTCCACGAGCCAACGATTGTACTACAATTGCAGAAGATTGAACGCCCACATTTCCGCCCATTGCTGTAATCAATGGAATAAAAAACGCCAATGCCGGAATTTTACTGATGCTTCCTTCGTAAGTGGAAATAACCTGTGCTCCCAAGGTTCCGCCAAGCATTCCGATTAACAGCCATGGCAACCGTGCGCGAGACATTCTCCAAACTGTTGCATTTGCTTCAATTTTTTCAGAAATCCCTGAAGCCAATTGGAAATCCTTGTCTGCCTCCTCCTTGATGATATCCATTACGTCATCAATCGTGATGCGACCAACCAATTTATTTTGAAAATCAACTACTGGAATGGAAACTAAATCATATTTTTCCATAACACGAGCAACTTCCTCGCTGCTATCCGTGGTTTTTACAGAAATAATATTTTTATCTTGATAAAGGTCACTAATTTTGGTTTTTGGATTTGCGAAAAGTAATCTTTTAAGCGACAATAAACCAACTAACTTATTAAGTTGATCAACTACATAAATCGTGTAAACCTGCTCAACATCTTCAGCTTGTCGGCGCAATTCAACGATGCAACGATCTACCGGCCAACTCAAATTTGCTTGGATAAATTCTTTTTGCATCAAACCTCCAGCAGTATCTTCATCATAATTCAAAAGATCAACAATGTCTTCTGCTGCTTCGTCATCTTCCATGTGGGAGATAACTTCTTGAATTTCTTTGTCCGTTAGTTCACCAAGGATGTCTGCAGCATCATCAGAATCTAAGTTTTCAAGCTGTTCAGCAATTTCTTTAGAAGAAAGTGTTTTGATAAAACGATCACGGACATCTTCTTCCAATTCCATCAATACATCAGCCTGAAGATCTTCATCTAAGCGGAAATAGACAAATTTAGCTTGTTCTTTTGTTAACTCATCAAGCAGTTCAGCAATATCAGCAAAGTGTAAACCAAGAATATGCTCATCAATCCAAACAGTATCTTCTGCTTGAATCGCACGACGCAATTGCTCTAAAAAATCTTTGGTTAACTCAAAACGCATGACACAAAGGTAGGCATTTCATTGAAAATTTTGTACAAACAAATCGAAAGCTGATTTGAAAAAAAAATAGTGCAACCAAAATCAAAAAAACGGAGTCTGTTGTGTATTCAATTATCATCTTACTTCATATTTTTAAAATATTTAACTGAAATTAGAAGTAAAAGATTAAATTTGGATGATTACTAATATTATTTCCTAATAGTTTATCTATGTTGCTACTTAGAAAATGGAACTTCAAAATGGTTTCAAAAACAAAATTTTATATTGTATTTATTGTTTTTTCAATTGCTAACCTTAGCGCTTTTGGTCAAATTTCGGCGACTTTTACGACTACTGTTAATACAATCTGTAATGGCTCTGGATGTGATTATTCTGGTCCTAGCATTTTAATAAATGAATTGATGATTTCTCCTTCTTCAAATGATGGTTCTATGAGTGGAGATGGAGGGGTTTCTACTGGAAGAGGAGAATGGATCGAGTTATACAACCCAAATTTGTGTGAACCGATAGATATTTCATGCTATTATCTTGGAAACTTCACTGGAGAGGGAACTGGAGGATATGTTATTCCAGCAGGAACTATTATACCACCTGCAGGTTTTTGCATGGTCAGAGGATCAAATATGACTGCTGTACCAGCTAATTTATTGGTTCAAAATGGAGGGAACGTTGTTGAACTCGTTGTTCCAACTAACATTACTGACATTGGTGTTTGTACAAGTGGAAGTAGACTTTGGTTTCCAAATGCCGGTGGTTGGTTTGCATTCTATGATGCAAATGGGGTACCACAAGATGCCGTTTCCTGGGTTAATTCGTCAACAAACACGAATGGTTCTCCTTGTGTGGCTACAATTGGTGGCTGTAATGCGGTCGCCTCATTAGATAGTTATAACAATATTCCTGCAAATAGAAAGAATTGGATAAGTAATCAAAATGCATCAAACCATGTTGGTCAAAGTTTAAGAAGAACTGTTGACGGAGGAGCTTGGCCTTCCAATTTGTCCGCAGCGTTTGGTGCACCGACATATGGTACTTGTAACAGCACTTGTATAACACCAGGTATTTCTTCATGTACAGGAACTGCCACCGTAAGTCCTTCGGGAGGAACGGCTCCCTATTCATTCGTTTGGAATGATTCACAAGCTCAATTAACCCAAACCGCAATAGGACTTTGTGCAGGTACCTATGCTGTTACTGTTACTGATAATATTGGTCAAAGTCAGCAATTCAATGTTGAAATCTTAGATTTAGTTCCCACAGTTTCATTATTTTTAGTTGAAGATGTTTGTATTGATTTAGCTACATTTCCTTTAACAATTGCAAGCCCAACACCAAGTGCAGGACAAACGGGAGTATTTTCTGGAAATGGTGTTTCAGGAAGTGATTTTAATCCAGCAACTGCTGGTGCGGGTACACAAACAATCACATATGTTTTTACAGATGAAAATGAATGTACTAATTCGGCTACAGATCAAATTATTGTAAATCCATTACCAATTGTAAGTATTTCAGGAATTACAAATCCTTATTGTGTTTCAAACCCTGCCTTGCAATTTACACTTTCACCAATTGGCGGAACACTTTCTGGACCAGGAATTACAGGTACAAGTTTTAACCCTGCAACTGCTGGAGTTGGAACACATATATTGACTTACACTTTTACAGATGCAAATGGATGTTCAAATTCAACAACAGCAAGTGTCGAAGTTGTTGGTTTACCAACACCAAGTATTACAGCGCCAACAACCATTTGCGCCAATGATAATCCTGTTACCCTAATTGGATCACCTGTTGGAGGAACATTCTTCATCAATACAACACAAACAAATAATTTAAATCCTGCGACATTATCAGCTGGAATTCAAAATATTACTTACAATTATACTGATGTAAATGGATGTCA
The DNA here is from genome assembly GCA_040403095.1 of Crocinitomicaceae bacterium. Taxonomy (GTDB): domain Bacteria; phylum Bacteroidota; class Bacteroidia; order Flavobacteriales_D; family Crocinitomicaceae; genus JAQVCM01. The sequence goes on along the minus strand of JBBALI010000021.1, from coordinate 44,058 downwards.
GGCAACTGCAACTGCGCAAACTGAAGTATTTGCTGTTCCAACAGTTTCTGTAAACTTGGTAAGTTCAATCTGTATAGATGGCGGTAACGTTCCAATTACACTTTCTCCAGCAAATGGGAATGGTGGAAACGGAGTTTTACAAGGAAATGGGGTTACGGGAAGTAATTTCAACCCTCAAACAGCTGGTGTTGGTCAACATACAATAACTTACACTTTTACCACCACACAAGGATGCGTGAATACAGCTACAGATATTATTGCAGTAAATTCGCTTCCAGTTGTTACTTTTACTGGAATAAACCCAACGTATTGTATCTCAAATGTACCTGTAATCTTCAATTTAACTCCAGCAGGTGGAACTCTTTCTGGTCCTGGTGTAACAAACAATAGTTTTGTTCCATCGGCAGCTGGAGTGGGAACGCATACGTTGACATATACTTTTACAGACGTAAATTCTTGTACAAGTTCAACAACTGGAAATGTTACTGTAGTTGCAGTGCCTTCACCAACAATCACTACACCACCCTTTTTATGTAATTATGCATCAGCAATTACTTTGGTTGGAACACCAACTGGTGGTGTTTTTACAGTAGATGGAACACAAACAACAACTTTCAATCCAGCTGCTTTGAGTGATGGAACGCATGATATTTTGTATACATATACTGATGCAAATAACTGTATTGCAACAGCCACTGAAACAATTGATGTACTTCCAAGACCCGTTTTAACAAATAGTGTTGCTTCAAGTTATTGTTTTGGATCTCCTGATGTATTATTGACATTGACTCCTGCAGGAGGAACACTTACAGGAACATTAGTTTCAGGTAATGTATTGGTAATTGGAGGTGAGGCACCAGGAAATTATTCTGTAACGTATGATTATACAGATGCAAATGGTTGCGCCAATACTTTGGTTAGTCCATTTGTAATTACATCTCCTATTTTAGCAAATTACAGTTACGGGACAGATTGCTTTCAAAATGGAATTTTTGTCAATTTATCAACTCCTCCAGGAGCTTACCAATATAATTGGAACGTTAATGGTACGGCAAATATCCCCTTCGTTAATCCAACAATTAATTTCCCTCAATTTGGAAATCAAACCATTACCTTAACTGTTACAGACCAATATAACTGTAGTTACGATACAACAATGTATATTTTTATTCCCGAAGGCGTTAGTATGAAAGATTATGTGATTCCAAATGTTATCACACCAAATGGAGACGGAATCAATGATGTAATTCAACTACCAATATTATTTGAAGAATGCCTGACATACAAAATTTTGATTTTGAACCGTTGGGGAAATTTAGTATATGAAATGACCAGTGTTTCCAATGCTTTTAGCGGAAAAGATGCCAATGGAAAAGACTTACAAGAAGGTGTTTATTTCTATACAATAGAATCAGATGATTTTGATTGTGAATCAGACGAATTTAGAGGATTTTGTTCTGGATTTATTACAGTTCTTAGAAAATAGAAACCGAAATATGACATTATAATAAAATCCTGTTGCATATGTAACAGGATTTTTTTTGAAATATATGTTAAAATCCTGTTGATATTGAAACAATTATGCAACAAATTATCCCTTGATCTGTTAAAACAAAACTGAATCGTAATATGATTCGTATATCTTAAAAACATTCTTATGAAATTCATTTTTTCTTTAGCTCTGCTGTTAATAATCGTTTCATGTCAAGCACAAACAAAAACAGCTACATCAAACAAAAACCCCTATTATTCAAAAACAGACACAACACATTTGAATGTCAGCGACGCTGAATGGAAAAAGGTTTTACCAAATGATGTCTATCAAATTGCAAGAAAAAAAGACACTGAATTTGCCTTTTCTGGTAAATATTGGGATTTTGAGGGAATAGGAACCTACTATTGCGCAGCATGTGGAAATCCACTCTTTTTGGCAGATTCTAAATTTTCAAGTACTTGTGGATGGCCAAGTTTTTACGAAACAATCAGACCGAAAAGTGTCAATTATATTTCCGACAATTCTTTCGGAATGGAAAGAACTGAGGTCGTTTGTGGACGATGTGATGGACACCTAGGACATATTTTTGATGATGGTCCTGCCCCTACTTACAAAAGATTTTGCATGAACTCCTTAATGCTAGATTTTGAACCAAAAAAGTAATTAATTTTTTAACAAATTCTTAGACACAAAAGCCAAGGTATAGATAAAATTTCTATCTTCAAATATCAAATTATCGTGGTTTTTTTCTAAAACAACAAATAAGACCTTGAGTTTTTTAGGAATAAACTTTCGTTCAATATGAGCGATTGTCTCACCAGCTTCATTTCCTATAATGATTGAATATTTCAATTTGTTTTTCTGAGCTTTAAAGGAATATTTATTTTTCAAAAGGATCTTATCATAAATTTCTAACCAATAAGTTGGCGATCCATCCAAAGATCTTACCATTCCGATGGGCTCACTGTGTTCATCTAAAATTTGAAAATTCTTTGATTTCCATGCTTTATCAGATTTCAAGGCAATTGTTTTACCTGATTGAAATTTAATGAAATGCATATATTTCATCAAACTTTCCGATTTCAATTTGATACTTGACAACACACTTTTGCCATCTGTCAAAATATGTCCATCTGCTTCTAAAGTATATTCAAAATACATTTTCTAAACCATTTTTAAATTAAAAACCCATATTAAAAAGAATAAACGACTGAATATCTACGCTTTCTTGAATTGTTTGAGCAACTGACTTACCAGCTCCATGTCCTGCATTTACATCTATTCTAATCAAAACAGGATTTACGCCTGTTTGTTTTTCTTGTAATTCCGCTGCAAATTTAAAACTGTGAGCAGGTACTACTCTGTCATCATGATCGCCTGTTGTGACCATTGTTGCAGGATATTTTGTTCCGCTTTTCACTTGATGAACTGGAGAATAATTAAATAAATATTTAAACATTTCTTCACTATCGTCAGACGTCCCATAATCATAAGCCCAACCAGCACCTGCAGTAAATTTATGGTAACGCAACATATCCAAAACACCGACAGCCGGTAGTGCAACTTTCATTAAATCTGGTCGCTGAGTCATTACTGCACCTACCAACAATCCACCATTTGAACCGCCTTTGATTGCAAGAAAATCAGAAGAGGTAATTTTTTGGTTAATTAAATATTCCGCTGCTGCGATAAAATCATCAAAAACATTTTGCTTTTTCATTTGAATTCCTGCATCGTGCCAACTCCTTCCATATTCACCGCCACCGCGCAAATTAGCAACAGCATAAACTCCACCTTGCTCCAACCAAACAGCATTTGCAATACTAAAAGCGGGCGTCAAACTGATATTAAAACCTCCATAACCATATAAAATTGTTGGATTTTTACCATCTAAAACCAACCCTTTTTTGTGAGTGATTATCATTGGAATCATGGTACCATCTTCGGAAGTATAAAAAACTTGTTTTGATTCGTAACCGTCTGAATTAAAATCAACTTTGGGCTTCGTATAAATCTTAGATTTGCCCTTCTTCGGCTCAAAAATGTAAATCGAACCTGGTGTGATGTAATTTGAAAAAGAATAATAAAGCACTTTCTCTTCTTTTTTTCCTCCAAAACCGCTGACTGTTCCAATTCCAGGCAACGCAATTTCTCGGATTAATTTTCCATTGTAATCATATTGCAAAACCATAGAAACAGCATCTTTGATGTATTGTGCAAAAAAGTAGCCTCCACCTGTTGATGGGGAAAGAACATTCGCAGTTTCTTTGATAAAATCTTTCCAATTTTCGATTTGAGGATTGGAAGCATCGACAGTTATAATTCTTTGGTTTGGTGCATTCAAATTAGTCATTACAAACAATTTTGTGCCCACATTTTCAATGATATAACTACTTGATTCAAAATTATTGACAATATTTATGATGCCTGTATTGGGAGCTTTTAAATCCATTAAATACAACTCATTTCCAGAAGTTGAATTGGCGGCTGTAATCACTAAATACCTATCATCTTCAGTTACTGAACCGCCAACATATCGTCGTTTTTCATTCAAGCCAAAAATAATTTTGTCGGTATTTTGCGGTGTTCCCAATACATGGTAATATAATTTATGTTGATCCGTTTTAGCCGAAAGTTCACTTCCTTCTGGTTTATCATAACTAGAATAGTAAAAACCTACATTTCCTTTCCAAGAAACGCCACTGAATTTAACATCAACCAAGGTATCTTCTACAATTTTCTTTGTAAAGGCATTCATTACAATTACTTTTCGCCAATCGCTTCCGCCTTCTGAGATGGAATATGCGACAATCGAACCATCTTTCGAAAAACTTACTTCAGACAAGGAAGTCGAACCATCTTTCGAAAAGGTATTGGGATCTAAAAAGATTTCTTCTTTCCCGCTTTCGTCTCTTTTGTACAGAACGGATTGATTTTGCAATCCATTGTTTTTATAAAAATAAGTGAACTTTCCTTCTTTTGAAGGCGCCGAAATACGTTCATAATTCCATATCGCTTCCATTCGATTTTTAATCTTATTTCTGAATGGAATTTGATCCAAATAATTAAAAGTAATTTCATTTTGAGCACCAACCCAAACACCTGTTTCTGCAGATCTATCATCTTCTAACCATCGATATGGATCTTGAACTGGAGTGCCAAAATAATTGGTAATTGTATCCACCTTTTTGGACTTCGGATAATTTATCATTGACTGTTTTTGATTGTTTTGTGCATGCAAAAGGATGTTTGCGCTCACCATAACAAATGTGATAATTTTCTGCATAATGGAATTGTCTATCAAATTCAATATACAAAGAACGTTAATTTTATCAAGGTAGAATTAAAACTGCCTGATTATTTATAATCTTAATTACTAAAAACTAAGCTTTTAATCTAAAATAGGTTTAAATTCAAAATGATAGAAGTAATATCCATCAACCTAAAAAAAAGTTAAATCAACAACGTTTTTTGTAATTTAGCAAGTTCAAAAAAAGATTAAAAATCATGCGATTAACCAAAATGTTTAAAGAATTTTTTGAAAACGAAAAGGCCGGAGGCATCATTTTGATCTTTTGTACAATTCTTTCATTAGTTTTAGCAAATTCAACAATTGGTGAATCTTATGTTCATATTTGGCACACCAAAATCGGATCTGAATCTTTAGAATATTGGATCAATGATGGATTGATGGCGATTTTCTTTTTGCTCATTGGACTAGAATTAGAGCGCGAAATTTACATCGGTGAACTTTCAAGTTTCAAAAAAGCATCGCTTCCCGTTTTTGGTGCTTTAGGAGGAATGCTCGTTCCTGCGGGAATATTTATGATCTTCAATTTTGGTACCTCAACTCAATCCGGAGGAGGAATACCGATGGCGACTGATATTGCATTTGCCATTGGTGTGTTGTCGATTATGGGAAACAAAGTACCAACTGCACTGAAAGTTTTCTTGGTAGCCTTAGCGGTAATTGACGATCTAGGCGCAATCGTTGTAATTGCTATTTTCTACCCTTCCCAACCAGAATCTGGAATGTTGGGACTCACTCCCGGAATGAATTTATTAATTGCAGGTGGGATTTTTGCGCTCTTACTCACATTTAATCGATTGAAAATCAAAAATATAATCCCATATTTGCTGGTTGGAATCGCCATGTGGTATTTCATGCTGCATTCTGGTGTGCACGCAACAATTACAGGTGTACTTTTGGCATTTGCAATTCCTTTTCAGAACGGAAATGAAGATTCAACTTCCTATAAATTACAACATTATTTACACAAACCAATTGCTTTTTTCATCCTTCCACTTTTTGCCTTGGCGAATACATGTGTTAGCATCGATGCCAATTGGGCAGAAAGTTTAACAACAAATAGCAGCTTGGGAATCATGCTTGGATTGGTTGTGGGAAAACCGCTAGGAATTATTTTAATGTGTTTTATAGCAGTAAAATTGGGACTTTCAGCCCTACCTGGAAAATCAAAATGGCATGAATTATTAGGAATGGGAATTTTAGCGGGAATAGGTTTTACAATGTCTATTTTCGTTACCATTCTCGCCTTTGATAGGGCAGAAATAATCAATCATGCTAAAATTGCGATCCTAATTGCGTCCTTAACCGCGGGAATTTTTGGCTTTATTTACCTGAAATTGGTATTCAAAAAAGAAATTACGATTGAGGAAGAAATTCTTGAAGAAGCATTAATTACGGAACAAATCGATAGGTAATTTTACCTTCTTGCGATGCCACGTCCGAAGCATTGAATCTAGATTTTTTAGCATAATCTTTGGCTTGTTTCGCCAAACATGGATTTAAGAGAGAAACATCGCCTAAAATCGTCGCTTCAGTTACATCTCCGTTTGAATTTACTTTGATTTTTACCACCACTTCTCCTGATATTCCTTGTCCGCAAGTATAGCCAGGATTTCGAACATACCACAAATCATTGTTGTGAGGCGTACGACCTTTCAATTCAAAATTGACCATTGTTTTACCTTTCGCACCATTGTTTCCTCCGTCGTTATTGGTAGATTGCGTACTTTGATTTTGTTGCTGTTGCTTCTTTTGTTCTCGAATTTTCCGTTTTTCCTCCGCTTCTTTTTGAATTCTTTCACGTTCTTTTACGCCTTTAGCGTCTTCAAACAATTTGCGCTCGAAATCTTTCACTTCTTGCTCTGCGGAAGTAGATTTGTTTGTTTTGGTCTTAATGGGTTTCTCTGAATTTGGATTGGCTATACTTGATTTAACTTTTACATTTTCAGGCACATTCTCAACATCTAGATTTTCTGGGGTTGGTTCCTTTGATTCAGTTTCAGGTTCAGAAGCGTTGCTCGCGGTAGTTTTCGGACCAGAACCTTGTTTGCCATTCAGCGTGTAAGCAGGAGGTAAAGTTTCATTGTGTTCCAATGGAGGAGCATTCAATGTTAACATAAAAGTGTCGCTTCTCTCTTTTTGCTCCGCTTCAGGTCGACCAAAACCATAAATTTTATCATAACCTATGTAGGCTGCAAAAAGCGAGGAAAAAACCAAAACAATGATTGTTAGCACCAAATTGTAGGATTTTCGTAAATCATAAGCACCATATTTTTGCGCTTTTAATTTTGAAACACTCGCTGATAATCGCTCGACATCTCTGGAAGAAATGAAGTCATAAAGACTCAAAGCCAAAGTGATCAAAACAATAAAAACGATTATAGCCATGGTTTTTTATATGAAAAGCTTAATTACAGCCAAACGTTCAAAATTAATGAATTAATACGCTTTCATCGAAAAGATGTTCAAATGAATCATGAATTTTGTGAGAAATTGGAAAATGGAAATCCTATTTATCCAAAACTTTAGGAATTCTAAAATAATCGGAATCCTTTTTAGGCGCATTTTTCAATGCTTCGACTTGAGATACCGTCTCAATGGCAACATCCTCGCGTAAAACATTGACTTCATCTGACATAAAAATTAAAGGCTCCACATTATCGGTATCAATTTCACTCAATTTATCCATAAACTGAATTATTCTAGACAGGTCTTGACGAATGGCATTTTTTGCTTCCCCTTTAAACTCTAAGCGGGCCAAATGCGCAATATGATCTACAATTTCTTCAGTAATTTCCATGTCTTTTCAAAAGTTAGTTACAAAGTTAATGAAAACTTATGATTTTAAATTTGGGTGAGTAGCTAAAATTGGTTCGTTAATAATATCAAATGACAATTTCATCAATTCCTCCGCAGAAAGTTCATTGACTTTTTCTTTAGAGATAAATTCATGTATGTAAACATGAGAAAATCCCGGACGTGCATAACCTAAAACACATTCGGGATCGGATAGTAATTTGTAATTATTTGTAAAAGAAATCGGTACAATTGGAACATTTGCACTTTTCGCCAATTTGAAAGCACCTTCTTTAAACGGAATCATTTGTGGCCAATTTTCATCAGGTATTGTTCCTTCGGGAAAAATTACAATAGACCAACCGTCTTTCAAAGCATTTTTGGCTTGAATGAATGATTTTGCAGCTTTCACGCGATCGTTTCTAAAAACAGGAATATTTAATCTTTTAAATAATGTTTTAAAAAGTGGATAATTTAAAATTTCAGATTTACCTAAAAACAAAAATGGATGCGTTGGCATGATGGAATACATCACAAATATATCCAAGTATGAAGAATGGTTGGCAATAATCACATATGGTCCCTCTGGAAGCGTAGCTTTATTCTTGAAAACCACATGGAAAAAAGCCAAAATTCTGAATGCATAGCACCAAACGATATGAACGTTGAATGCCATTTTTTTCCAAGATTTTTTACTCAAACAAATTAAAATTGGCACGTAGAAAACCAGGAATGTAATGATAAATACAATCCCTACATAAATCTTAAAAATTAAGCCAAAAATCCCTCGAATGGTGTTCACAGTTCAAATTTAGTGATTTTCATGAAATCAATTTACTTATTTGCAAGACTATTCCTCTAAAAATCTCTAAATTCGCAATTCAAAAACAGAACAATGGCACGCATACTTACAGGCATCCAAAGCACAGGAACTCCACATTTAGGAAATATTTTAGGCGCCATCCAACCAGCAATTGAGCTGGCAAATGACCCAACAAATGATTCATTTTTGTTTATCGCTGATTTACATTCTTCTACGCAGATTAAAGACAGCGAAACAATGAGAAACAATACGTATTCTACTGCTGCAACTTGGTTGGCTTTTGGTGTTGATACTGATAAAACAATTTTCTACAGGCAAAGTGATGTACCACAAGTGACAGAATTATCTTGGTATTTATCTTGCTTTTTTCCATTTCAAAGATTGACTTTAGCCCACAGTTTCAAAGACAAAGCTGACCGTTTAGATAATGTGAATGCTGGATTATTTGCTTATCCAATGCTCATGGCTGCAGATATTTTAATTTACGATGCAGAATTTGTACCTGTTGGGAAAGACCAATTACAACATTTGGAATTTACGAGAGATGTGGCTTCAAGATTCAACTCCAAAATGGGTGAAACTTTTGTGCTTCCGCAAGATAAAATTCAAGCCGATACACAATTGGTTCCTGGAACAGATGGCGAAAAAATGAGTAAATCTCGAAATAATTTCATCAACATCTTTCTTCCGGAAAAAGAATTGAAGAAACAAATTCTTTCCATTGAAACAGATTCTAAAGGTTTAGAGGATATAAAAGATCCTGAAACTTGCAATGTTTTTAAAATATACCGATTGCTTGCTGACCAATCCCAACAAAATGAGATGCGCTCTAAATATTTAGCTGGCGGTTATGGTTATGGACATGCTAAATTGGCGTTGCTGGACTTGATTTTAACAAATTTCGAAAATCACCGCAAAATCTACGATGATTACATGGAAAACCCAAGTAAAATAGATGCTGCGTTGAAAGTTGGCGCTGAAAAAGCAAGTAAGATAGCCAACGGTGTTTTGCAAAGAGTGAGAGCCAAATTGGGTTACTTGACGCAAGACAATTGATGGACTGATTACATAATTACAACTGTTACAAATTGTTTTTCCTATATTTGATTTCAATTTTATCAAGAAAATGAAATCAAAACTACTTTGGATTGGTTTATTCTTTATGACATTTGCTTGTTCTGACGATTCAACTGAAAAGTTAGTCGCCTCGGGAGGAGCCGTTTATGGTGGAGAATTGAGATTGATGTCTTCCGAAAAAATTGCCAACTTATTTCCGCTTTCCTCCGAAGATGTTTATGAACAAAGGGTCAATAATCAAATTTTTGAATCACTCTTAAAAATTGATCAAACTGGAACACACGTAATACCTTCATTGGCTGAAAGTTTTACAATAAGCCCCGATGCAAAAACATACACTTTCAAAATCAGAAAGGGTGTATATTTTCATGCCGACGATTGTTTTTCAGACGAAAATGGACGTGAAGTTGTAGCAAGTGACATACAATATTGTATGCAATTTGCTTGCAGTGGATTACCAGAAAATAAAATCGGAAACTTATTGATCAACAAAATAAAAGGCGCCAAAAAATTCCACAATGCAACTACACAATCCTTGAAAGGACAAAGCGTTGCAGGAATTAAAGTAATCAATGATTTCACCATCGAAATCGATTTGGACGAATCATTTGTAGGTTTTGATAAAATTTTAACTCACTCAAATTTGGGAATTTTTGCACCAGAAGCTTATGAGAAATATGGCAAAGAAATTTTAAAACATCCTGTTGGTACTGGTCCTTTTCAAATTGACACTTGGGACAACCAAGGACTTTCACTCAAAAGAAATCCTAGATATTGGAAAAAAGATGGTTATGGAAACCAATTGCCGTTTTTAGACAAAGTTGTTTTGACTTATTCGCAAACCAAAAAAGACGAATTATTGGCTTTTAGAAAAGAAAAAATTGACATTATTCTTGAAATTCCTGCTGATGAAATTGAAAATACCTTAGGAACATTGAAAGAAGCCCAAGCTGGGAAAAATATCAAACACAAAGTAGATTCAAAAAGCAGTGTCAGCGTTAATTTTTTCGGCTTTGCGACAGGGGTTAAACCTTTTAATGATATCAATGTACGGAAAGCGTTCAATGTCGCTCTTAATCGTAATGAACTGGTAACTAACTGGATGAAGGGCGAGGGTTATCCGATGTTGAACGGTTTTGTTCCTCCTGGAAGCAGTTATCCAACCAATAAAGTCAAAGGATTTAAATTTGATGTAGCACTAGCCAAACAAATGCTCGCAAATGCTGGTTATCCAGATGGTATTGGTTTTCCGATTTTAGATTTGTACATCAATACACAAAAAGGAAGCTCGATGTATGAATTGTCAAAAGGAATTCAAAAGCAATTGAAAGAAAATTTAAACATTGACATCCATATCAAATTGTGTTCTTTGAAAGAAAGAGAAAAAGCAGTCAAAAATGGAAATGCTTTGATTTGGAAAACTGGCTGGGTAGCTGATTATCCTGACGCTTCTAATTTCTTGGATCTGTTTTACAGTGGGGAAAATAGTGTGTACAAGTCGAATCCTTATCAATATAATAATCCAAAATACAATGCTTTACTGGAAGCTTCAATGAAAGAAAAAGACAACGAAAAACGTTTGGATTTGCTTGTTCAATGTGATCAAATTATCATAGATGAAGCCGTCGTAATGCCCGTTTTTAATGATGACTTTATCACGATGGTGAATGCCAAAGTGAGAAATTTTGAAACAAATTCGATGGAGATATTAGATTTTTCTACTATCTTTATCAAGGAACCAAATAAGTAGGTTTCATAAAATTATGTTTAACGTTTTAAGGCTCTCAGCTTGCAACATTAAAAACGCTCTATTTCAAGTAGGGCGTTTTTTTATGCCTTAACTCCAAAGCGCTTCAATTACTTCAATGGATTTCAATTCTTTGAAATTAGGTATATGAAATCGATAATAATCAAATAATAAAATCATCAATTTTTTACGCCCGGACTTGGAAATATTCAAAGCAAGTATTTCTTCTTTCGTATCGCCAATAATTTCTCGCAATAAATCAACAGCTTCACTTTTTTGAGAAGTATGATTTCTAGGGGCAAATGAAACAAATTGTCCGTCCTCTAAATCAAAATAAGAGCCATTTTCATCAACAACCAAAGGATAAAATCCCAAATGCTGTGTCAATTCGAGTAGCCAATAAATCGGATAATTTGTGAATTCTGTTGTGTGATCTAGCCATTTTAATTCATCAACCATGAACTCAAATAAGGGTGTGTCTTTCACGTCATCGTGAAGTACATTTTGCAGCATTTCAGCCATAAAAAAAACAATGCCTGACTTGATTGGATGAAAAGGCAAATTCATGAAAGTGTAAAACAATTGGGCTTCCGTCATTTTCCCCAATTGACTGTCATTTCGCTGGTAATAACTAAATTCCAAGGGAGCCAAAGGCATCATCACGTGCGCATTTTTCTTTTTGGCGCCTTGAAATAAAAATGCTTTCAGTCCATAATTTTGAGTAAAACATTTGACAATCAAACTCGTTTCAGAATAGGGAATTCTGCTGATTAAAAGTCCTTTTTCAGTACTTTTCAAAACTAATTGATAATAGTTACCTTACCCACTTTTCGACCTTTCCCTTCGTTGGGCGTTGTCCAAATCAGGTAAACACCTGTTTGAACTCTTTCTCCATTCAAATTTTTGCAATTCCATGTCGCAGTACCGCCATTGGAAGTTGTTTTATAAACCAAATTCCCAGCCACATCCGTCACTTTCACATCAGAATTGTATTTGATTCCTTGAATCGTTACGGGTCCAAAAAACGAAGGATTTACAGGATTTGGAAAAACTTGAACGTCAGTGTATTCGGGATCTTCGTATGAAGCATCAATTCTCAACGACAACAAACCTTTATCAGTAATGATAAACATTTCACCAGTCACTTGATTGATTTGCATGTCCATGATGTTGTTTGAAATCATTGGACTGTTTTCAGTAGTGTAATGCTGCAAAATTTCCAAACCATCAGCTGACAATAAGAAAATGCCTGTATTTGCTGTTCCTAACCACTTACGATTTCCTCCATCAATTTCAATATCAGTTATATAGGTGCTACCAAGTAAATATTCTACATTTCCTTCAAAATCTAATTTGATTCTTTGTGTATTGTATCCACCAGGAAGTGCATCAAAAACACCTTCAGAATTATATAAAATAGCAAAACCATTGTCAGTTCCAATCCAGATTTCGTTGTCAAAATCTACCGCAATGGCAGTGATATTATCTGATGGTAAAGCACCTGTGTTTGCCCCGCTATTAAGCAATTTAAATTTATCGTCTGAGGGATCTGAAATTGTGCCGCCATCATTGTAGGCATACAAACCCGCATTCAAAATATGCATCCATTTATTTTGGTTGTAATCGATTACCATTTTGCCAGAAAGCTTTGATTTTGCCGAAGCACCTAAATCAAAAGAATACCAAAGGCCATCAGCTGTTTTGACTTTCAAAGGTTTATTCGACAAACCATTGGCAATCCATAAATTTCCATCTTCATCATATTCAACATCAGTCACGCAAGTTGCGTTATTGCCAAGTGAAGAAATTTCCAAAATCGAATTGGTCGAATTATACACCTGATCAATTTGTTTTCCATTGGTTGTAATCGATAAAGGATCGCCGCAATAGGCTCCAATCGCAATTTCATCTGTATTTTTTGGATTGATAGCAACTGAATTTACATCCCAAATCGCAGCAGCTGCCCAAGCAGGTTGATTAAACATATCAAAAAGTGTCCAATTTTCATCTTGTAGCACATACGCGCCAGAAGTATTGTATTCAAATCCAGATTGCAATAAAGTTCCTCCAGCGACTGCGATTTTGTCCTTTGAACCACCCAACGTGAAGAAACTATTTTTCGGAGGACCACTCACATTCAGTGGTTTATTGTCGATGACATTATTATAGTAAACCAATCCGTTCAACTCGTCTGCAATATAATGCACACCATTTGCAAGTGTTACACCGTTTGATTTAAATCGAGTAGAAAATGTGTAAGTATTTATGGAATTTACGGTACTAAAAGTACTATCATAATACAAAATTCCACCATCTAGAATCACATATAAATTGTTGTTGATTACTTTCAAATCAGTGATTTCCAAATCAAAAATATCACCCACAACCATTTCTAGGCTGGGAGAATTTACTCTGTAAACTGAGTCTTGACCATAAATAGTTTTGTTGTATGTAATAAATAAACCATTGTCAAAAGCTACCAAACTTTTGTAGCTTGCTCCTGTTCCTGGGTCAGGAATTCTATTATCAATTTCCCACTGCGCGGGATCTGCCAAAGAGATATTATTGACGTAACCTTTATACACTTTCGTTGAAGTGAGGGCATAAATCGTATCATTCAAAATAGCAATTTCAACAATAGGTGTTTCAGAAGCGTTTGGGTAATATGTGTCCGTAACCTCATCCTTATTTGGATTGATTTTCAAAATTCCTAATCCAGTTGAAACGTACATAAAATCATTGTGGCTCAAAAATTTGTACACATTTTTTTCTCCTTGCACGGAAGCCAATTTCAAAGCTGGAATATTGGTCACAGCGTTGTTTTTGATTTTATCGATGTTTCCATTGGAATAGCCAATCCAAAAAGCGTCTGACATTGGATCAAAATGCAATGCAGAAAGATTGACATCGGAAAGAAAATTGACGTCGGTCCACAAAGTACTCTCACCTGCTTCGATGTCGTATTCCACCACTCCTGAAGGGAATGCGGCCAAAACTAAGCCATTTCCAGCAGCCACATCGATGGTATTGGTGGGAGAAACATGCAATCTCCATTGGCCAGTACCTATTTGCGCTTGTGAAAACAAGAAGGCGAAACAACATCCAAAAAAAACGATAAATTTCATGTATAAAATATTCAATTGACAGTTTGACTAACGTTTAAAAGTTAAAAATATTGGAAAAATGTCCGTAAAAGTCGAAAGTTAAGAAACAAATCAAAAACGCTTGCGGTTTTATGACAGAGATGTTACCTTTGATGCATTGAAATTTAAATATGGCTGCGTGGCGCAATTGAATAGCGCATCAGATTTCGGCTCTGAGGGTTACAGGTTTGAATCCTGTCGCGGTCACAAAACAAAACGAGAATGAGAGCGAGAGCGAGAGCGCCATTCTCGTTTTTGTTTTACCTCATTCTCTTTCTGCTTCTCGTTTTTCTCGATTTAAATCAGGAGAATCTTTCCAATCCAAAACCATCTCCAAATCCTTATAAAAGTTTGTTTTTTAGAACTCCAAAGTCAAAAAAATCAATTTTAAGTGTTTAATTCAAACCGAATTTAAGGGTTTGATAAATTTATTTTATTAGAATTCTGGATTCATTTTTTTGCAGACAAGATTTTAATTAAATTAGCACCTTATTATAACTGATCTCCTATGAGAAATTTCATTCTTATCTTAATTTTATTCTTCTCTACCAACCAAATAACATGTCAATATCTCATTGAGCAATACGCAGATGAATATATTGATAACGTTTGGAAATCAATGTATAGAAACGTTTTTCATTATAATTCTGATGGTACTTTGGCTGTTCAATTTATGGAAGTTGAAGATAATCAAGGTTTTTGGAAAGCAAACTCTAAGATCGATTGTTCATATAATTCAAATCAGCAAATCGTCCTGAGATTATCTTCTGTAAGAAATCCACAAAGTGATGTTTGGGAAAATGAGCGCAGACAAACCAATAGTTATGATTCTGAGCAAAAGTTGATTGAAACAATGTGGGAAATTTATTTGAATGGTGTGTGGCAAAATCAGGAACTGCAACAATTTTCCTATGATAGTTCAAATGATTTGATCGTTACTGAGGTAAAAATCTGGTCTATTGCAGAGGGAATCTGGAAAGAATATACCAAGAAAGAAAATGTTTTATCGAATGGCATTCTGACTCAAACATTGATTTCTAATCGAGATATTGCAAATGCTGCTTGGATTCCCTACAAAAAAGTTGATTTTACCTATACTTCTTTTAACAAAATTGAGATGGAAGCAGAAGAAATTTGGGAAAATAATGCGTGGCAGAATTCTTTGTTGATCACTTATGAATACAATGCGCAAGAGCAGCTAATTAGAAAATTAAATGAAGGCTGGGGTTCATTGGAAAATGCCTGGCAAAATAACATTCAAGTTAACTTTACGAACAATATTGACGGAACATTAAATGATTTGATAGCTCAAAACTGGATTTCTGAAGATAATCAATGGTTGAATGATATAAAGATCACCAATGTTTATGGAGCGGCCTTTGTGGGTATAAATCAAGAACAATTGCAAGACATTCAATTTTATCCTAATCCAGTAGAAAATGCACTCACAGTCAATCCAGGTAATAACGCGGAATGTGAGATTAGTATCTTTGATTTGTCGGGCAAACCGTTATTGAATCAATCTGGAACAGGAAGTCAATTCGTCCCTATTACCAATATATCCAGCGGAATTTATATGATGGAATTGACAATAAATGGTAAAAAGCAAATTCATCCAATAATCAAAAAATGAATGGTCTGAAAGATTGAATTACCTTCAGTGCTATTGCGCGGTCTTCTGTAACAAATGAGGGGGGAAATTATTTGTTTTCATTCTCAAATTAAATCAAATCTTGGCATTTAAATTTGGTGGAGTAACTGTAATGGCTGTAAAGGCTAATAAAATGTTTCCAAAATTCTTTCTACAATTCTGGATCAAAAAAGATAGATTGTAATCCCTGTTATAGATGGAATTAAAGTTCAAAAAGTAAATTTAGTTTTATTTAATTCATTACTTAAAACAAGAACTTAATTTGTGCCCTGAACGCAAATGGTGTTCCAGGTGTGAAATGGATTTCTGATACCGGCTGCAACTCATTCTTAAGTCTTGATTCTGTCAAGAACTGGGTTTCGTTCCAAGCAACATTAAAAACATTGCTGACAATCGCTGTGAAAACGAAGTGTGAATGCTGAAAACCAATAGTGAAATCGTTTACGAAATAACCCTTTGCAGTTATGCTATTGTCTTCAATTGCCGCCCTATCGCTCAGATATCGGTAAGAAAAAGTTGAAAAAATCCCTTTCTTTAAATTCAGCTGGATTTTGCCGTCGGAAGTAAAAACCGGCGCCAATGGAATAAAGTCTTCTCCTTTCGGTTCGTCGAACGAACGCGCGTGGGAATAATTAAGGTTGGAATACAAGAACAACCATTTATAAGGCTGGAAAGTAAGTCCTGCGTCGAAACCAAAACGCTGTGAACGTCCGCTTGGCTCAACAATTCCTGCGTCTCCGACGTACACAAATTCCTGCTCTGAAAACAAGTACCACAAAGCACCATTGAACAAGAGCTTTTTAGTTATTTTCCAGGTTGTTCCTAAATCACTTCCATAGGCCAATGGCAGCGCTTTTTTATCAAGGTTATCTGACGTGAGCAATACGCGCGCATCATTGGAATGGTAGCCGATTCCCGACTTGAAGTAGAATTGCACATTGTAAGTAGCATTGAAAAGGGCAGTTAATTTTGGTAAAAGCACAGATTTCGACAAGCTTTTTGGCTGGTAGATGCTATCTTTCCGATTGTTGTAATAGAAAGTAATATTGTCGCCTCGCAAAGCTGCACTCAATACAAATTTCTTGATTTCCAGTTTTCCAGCAACATAAGTGAAAAGATTAGTTTCGTTGATGTCTCCAAACTGAATCTGGTTACGCAAAATTGTTCTTCCCGTAGTTTGAGCCAAGTCAATCCCATTGATATCATCATAACGAAATCCGGCACCGCTAGTGAAACTTAAAACTGTTTTGTCTTTCAGAAAAATCGTCGTCTTGTATTCGCTTTTTCCGCCGTAAACCTTTCTGCTTTCTTCCTGATGGATCTGGTCGCCATTGATAGAATCTTCAAAGAAGAAGGTAAAGTTGGAAAAAAGGGAGAAATCATAGGCCGACACAAAAAAATCACTCTTCAAAGTGGAAGAGGAATTTATTTTCTGGATAACACTAAACTGGATATTCGACCTAGAAGTTGTGCCACCTTCTGTATTGTCGATGGCGCCAAAACGAGTGATCAAGCCTTTTGCCACTGCCCTTTCGGGAATCTGCCCCGAGGCATTCCAGCTACTCTGGAACGTGGATGCTGAAACATTGATCTTGAAATTAGGAGAAATAATGGCTGAATATTTACCGTAAAGGTTGATGCGATTGAAATCTTGCGGCGAAACGAAATAATTATCGGTTTGCAAATAATCAGTTGTGATGTAGGCATTGCCTCTTTGAGTTTCCATTACCTTGATACCAGCAGTAATTTTTTTGTGCTGAAACATGCCGTATTCCGCAGAAATAAAGCTGTTTTCCAGTTGCTTTTTCGTTTGGAAATCGACAGATCCTGCAGTTGCCAGGTTTCCTTTAGTTACATCATATGGTCCCTTTTCAAAATTGATCCTGTCCACCACTTCTGGCATCACAAAATGGAAATCGGCATAACCTTGTCCATGTGCGTGTGAAACCATGTTGACTGGCATTCCGTCAAGTGAAAGCGCCACATCTGTTCCGTGATCAATGTCAAAACCGCGCAAAAACAATTGTTCGGCTTTTCCACCACCGGCATGCTGCGCAACGAATAGGCCTGGAACTAGCGTCAATAATTCCTGCGCCGAACGCAAGGGCTGCAGGGTCAGGTTGATATTCGCAGTTTGCGTCAACTGTGTATTGTTTCCAGTTACTTTGATCTCGCTCAATTCCGTCGTGTTTTCAAACAGCTGGAAAATAACATTTGGTTCAAAATAACTTTCGTTGTCGATCAAGATCGTTCGTTTTTTTAAACCTTGACCTTCAATCCGGATGGTATCTCCCAAGTGAACATCAGTCAAGACAAATTCGCCCAAGCCATTGGTAATGCTGAATTTATTAACATTCAACAACGTTACTTTTACACCAGGAATTCCTTGAGATTGCTGGTCTGTAACGATTCCATTGATTCCGTGCGAAAACGCAAGATTAGACAGCAAAATGAAGCATAGAAATACATGCTTATTGCTTGAAGCAAAAGAGTACATTTTTTTCATAAGCCTAATGTTTACAACGAGAATGATGTCGCTTTTATATCAGCATTGCTTTTGCACGGCTCACAAATAAATGGTCTTGGTAAGGGTCTATCTTGAATGCTTTCTTGATCTGTTTCTTGTCGTTGTTGATCAAGCCACTGATGCAATACAGGTCAGCATCTTGCTTGTTTGTCTTCATCGCGATTTTAATGTGCTTGGAAGCGTTTTCCTTGTCGCCGATTGCGTAATATGCAAAGGCAAGCAAACGGTTTACGTCAATGTTATTTGGTCGCAATTTCAGTTCTTTCAACCCAAGTGAAAGCGCTTGCTTGTAATCGTTCTTGAAATCGAGTAGAAAAAAAGCGTATTCCATGTTCACGTTGTGACCCGACTCGATGTCTTCCCTGAACATCGATTCAATTTCTGGGACCAGTTTCTTCACTTCTGCTTCCTTGCCTTGTTTTTTGTAAAGTTTCGCCTGATCCATGATAAAACCAATTTCTGGAACTGCCTTCAACGCTACTTTATAGAGAGAATCTGCTTTTGCGTAGTTGCCGCGTTTACCTTCAATACTTGCCAATCCTGCAATTCCGAAAGGATAATTTTCTCTTTCCTTCGCAGAAAACTGATAGTATGCCATCGCAGAATCCAGCTGGTTGTGGTTTTCAAGCATTTTTCCCATCGTCACAATTGTCCAGCACTTGTATTCTGAATACGGTGCGCCAGCTTCGATTGCTTGTTCCATGGATACGATACTTCCTTTCAGGTCGCCGTATATTTCACGCAAGTAGGAAATTCGGCTGTAGGAGCGCAAATCCGGTCGAAGTGCGATCATCTTGTCGCAATTCTCCACTGCATCTGAATAATTCCCGATTTCCACGTTCGCATCTACCAAGACACCATAAATACCTGAATTCACGCTGTTCAAAGCCAATGCTTGCTTTCCAGTAACCAAAGCGTCGTTGAATTTGTGCTGTGACAATTGAACTGTAGATTTATAGAAAAGCGCCGTGAAATGCTGGTCTGGCGTAAGTTTCGCAGTATCTTTCAAGGTTTCATTCAAGGTTTTCAGAGCAGCACCGTAGTAATATGGATGTTCTCCAGTAACTCGCGCTTCGTATATATAAATCTCGGAGAGCTTGATCAAGCTTTCGTATTTCGTTTTCTCATTTCCAGCCTCAAAGGACAATTTATTGAATTTCTCCTTGATCTTCAGGAACTCGTCGTAGGACAAGTCTTTTTCGCGTTCCAGCAATTGAGGAATCTGAAAACCTTTTTTTACGACAATTGTAGATTCTTCTGCTTCTGGCGAATCACACGAAGAAATGAATCCAGCTGTAAACAACAAGGCAACAATGGAAAATACGTAAAAAGAGTAATTATTTTTTTTCATAACTTGAAATATTTAGGGTTAAAACGATTCTTCATTGATAAGAACTAATTCACTTACGTATAAAACTGGATTACGGATTTTGTAAAAAGGTCTTTTTTTCTAATATAGCCTTGTAACAAAAAAAGGGAGGACTATAAATAATCCTCCCTCCTTGTAAGCAAAAGTATTTTATGATTTTACAACCTTGATCAACTTGGATGCGTTTCCTTTAGAGCCTTTGATATTGACTCTAGCGTAATAAACACCATTCGTTAAATGCGAAGTTGTATATTCCTGCGTATGCTTGCCCGAAGCTTTTTTCGTATTCGGCAAAACCTTTCCAACCAGCTGACCGGAAATTGTGTACAAAAGGATCTCAACTTGTGCGTCTGCGTTCAAGCTGTATTCAAAACTAACTGAGTTCACAAATGGATTTGGAAACGCCTTAATTCCATATTGGTCGACATTTACAATGTTTTCTGAAATGCCTGCCGTTGTAGATGCTGGAAGGATTGCAGGCTGCATGTAAGTATATGCTTTACCAAGGCAATTGTCCGTACCACGATGTGGCGTAGCAACAAATGGGAATGTAGATTGGAAAGCAACATCATTCTCCTCAACACCAGTTGTATAAGTGATTACGCTCAACAAGTCTGGAGAAACTCCATTTGGTTGTGCAACGTAGTCATCATAGTACATACCAATAGCTGACAATACAGCACCACCAACAGCTTGCAATTCGATGCGAGTTACGTCATCCTCCAAACGGCGTCCGTTCGGGAATCCATCCATGTTTGGAATGAATTGGATTGAAGTTCCAGCGTAAAGCGGATTTGTCAGTCCAAGGACAGCTGCCTGAATCAAGCCCAAAGAACTGAAGTTTGCATCGTTTCTTGGCGTTGCAGGAACTGCCATGTTCAAGCGAAGCATGTCTCCACCAGTTGGTAAGTAGTTATTGATGAATGGTTTCCCCGCAGCTAGAGGATTTCCACCTTTGCCTTCTGCCAATTGATATGGCGCAAGGTTTGGGACACCTGTATGGAAAATCGGCCATAAATCGACAGATCTTGGTTTTCCTGCAGCAGGAAGCAATAATGTACCTGCAATGGCATCGTCCAATGCTGTACCAGCGACTGCCAGTGAACCTTTCAATGGATACAATCCGTCTCCAGTATTGCTGAAATCGAATCCTCCAGGCAAGACGTCTGCACGAGATGCTTTTTGGATTCTCAATGGCGCAAACGCTGGAACTGCTGTTCCAAATGCAGCGTCGTCCATGTACAAAGCCAATTCAGGATTGTAGAAATACTCATCTAGTGTTGTTTCATTCAATTCTTCGTAAGGTGTCAATGAATTCCAGAAATCTTTTTGCCCTACTGGAATTACTGCCTCATTTGTCAAAGGCATTCCCAAACGGGATACTTGAACCCAGTTTCCTGATTCGGCAAACTCGCCTGTTGTAGCATTCAATGTACGTGTTTGCTGGCGACTTGCTGAAGCCCATACACCAATCACGAAGTTACCATCAAGTATGCTGGTTGCTGAACCAATACTCAACCCATCTTTCTGCAAAACGGAAATCGGAATCTGAAGTGCAATTGAACTTACGTTCAAGCATTTAAGAGCGTCATCTGGGGTGCCTCCGTTCTGACGTGGTGCATCACCAAGGTCAAAAATCCCTCCTAAGTCAACGAAGAATGGATCATCTGTTGAACCGCAGAAAACTTTTTCATTGGATCCTGTTGTCTGGATTGCACCAGACATCAAGCTGGCATAACTAGCTCCTAACCCAACAACCGCATTGTCGATCGAACGATCACCAATGTTTGGCGGTGGGACAACTCCGTCTGTAATCACAGCTGTAAAAGTGGCACCGCCGTCAAGGCTGCGTTCCATTACGTAAGAAGTCTTGTGATTTTCAGCACCCAGGCGGATATTGAAAAACGTACTTGGATCTTCATTGGTATTGGAGAACGTGAATCTGTAAATGATATCGTCACCTGAAGTGGTAACATCATTGTCAATATGAATTTCATATCGGATATTTTCACCAAAACTATAGTAATTAGGTCCACCGTGCGGAATCTGCAACGGAACGTAATTGGCAATTATAGTGATTGAATTCGGATCATTTGGGCTTTTGAAGGCATACAAGTCCGTATTGTCTGCGAGCGGATCATTTGCGATCAGTGGAGCTTCTCTGTGACTGGAAGCAAAGACTGTCCCGAAGGGAAGCACCACAAGCAAATATTTAATTAAATTTTTCATCTTTTAAAATTTTAGTATGAAACTCCGATTAATCTTTGCCCACCCATGGTGAAGCAACATAAGGAAATGAAGTTTTGAATGCTACATCATTCTGTTCTACTCCTGTGGAATAATTCAAAACATTCACAAGCTTGTTGGTAACTGGTGATTGTGTTGTAGACATCGCATCATAGTCATCATACCACAATCCGATGGCAGCCAATACCACTCCTCCTACTGCTTGCAACTCAATTCGCGTTACATCATCCTCTAAACGGCGTCCGTTTGGGAAACCATCCATGTTCGGAATGAACTGAATGCTAGTATTCGCATAGGCTGGACTTGTCAAACCTAGCACAGCAGCTTGCACCAATCCCAGAGAACTGAATTCTGCACTTGTTCTTGAAGTTGCTGGTACTGCCATATTCAAGCGTAACATATCTCCGCCATTTGGCAGGAAGTTATTGATAAATGGTTTCCCCGCAGCCAATGGATTTCCATTCTTTCCAGTAGCCAATTGGTAAGGAGCCATATTAGGAACTCCAGTATGGAAGATCGGCCATAAATCGACAGACCTTGGTTTTCCTGCCGCAGGCAACAGTAATGTTCCAAAAACAGCATCATCCAATGCGGTACCTTCAACTGCTGCAGTTCCTTTCAATGAATACAATCCGTCTTTTCCATTTCCAAAGTCAAATCCTTGGAGTGAATTTCGCTGGATTCTCAATCCCGCGAAAGCTGGAACTGCACCACCAAACAAGCTGTCATCCATGTACAAAGCCAATTCTGGATTGTAGAAATGCTCATCCAATGTGGTTTCAGCCAATTCCTGATAAGGTGTCAATGAATTCCAGAAATCTTTTTTCCCAACTGGAATAACTGCCTCATTTGTCAAAGGCATTCCCAAGCGAGATACTTGTACCCAATTTCCTGCATAGCCTTGTGAACCAGCTGCAAGTGTACGTGTTGTTTGGCGACTTGCAGAAGCCCAGACACCGATTACGAAATTAGGGTCGAGAATACTTGTTGCAGAGGAAATTCCAAGTCCATCTTTTTGAAGTATTGCCACAGGAATTTTGATCGCGATCGAATGCGTATTAAATTTCGCCAATCCATCACGGACAATGTTGTTGTTGGTTTGACGCGGTGCATCACCCAAGTCGAAAATTCCACCTAGATCCACAAAAAACGGATCATCCGATGGTCCGCAGAACACTTGTCCACCTTCAGGTGTTGTGTACACTGCATCTGAGATTAAGCTCTCGTAGGAAGCAGCTCCAAGACCAACAGCGCTGTTAATTGAGCGATCACCGATGTTTGGCGGCGGCACTGCTAAGCCAGTCATAAACGGGAGGAAAGAAATTCCGCCATCTGTACTTTTTTCAATCGAATAGGTAGTTTTCAAGTTTTCGCTACCTAGCCGAATGTTAAAGAAAGTGGTTGGATCCTCATTCACCTTGGAAAACGTAAAACGATAAGTAATATCGTCTCCAGGTGTTGTAGCATCATTGTCTACATGGATCTCGTAACGGATGTTTTCACCAAAACTGTAGTAATTGGGTCCACCATTTCGAAATTCTGCCGGAATGTAGTTGGCAATGATTGTGATTGAGTTCGGGTCATCAGGGCTTTTGAACGCATACACATCGGTATTGTCAGCCAATGGGTCATTTGCGATCAAGGGCGCTTCTCTGTGACTCGATGCGTAACTCAGCGAAGCCATGCTTCCTGCCAAGAAAAGCGAGAGTAAGATTTTTTTCATCCTTTTAAGTAATTAATTAATAATCAATCTATTGTCTCTAGTATGGAATTAGACAGAAGATGTACGATACAATTCAAGTTAAAGATTTGTTAAAGGAGGTTTTATTTTTACATTAGCATAACTTAGCACCAATAGTAAGGTTAAATAATAAGGTATTTAACCAGTTTTTTTAACCAAAGGATTGGTGTGTATGTTCCTATATCACTGGTTTGGTATGTAACTATTTTCTTCTAAGTAAATTGAGATTGAGAAAAATAAATATTCAATCTTTAATTTTAAATGAAGAACCTACTTTAAAACTGGTAAATAAATAAAAGGATATCTAACCTTTACTTCTTCAATCTTTTACCAAAAGTCATTTAAGAATACAATTGACACAAACTATCTAACAGGAAAACTTTATTTTAATTGTTTAACAAAATAAAAAATAATACCACTAACATCACGTAGGCATCTCTGCACCAATATTTAATATAAAATAAAGTGCATGAAAAGAAATATTTTCTACATTTGGTAGTGTGGTGAATGGGTGGTGATGCCCAGGTAAAGACCATTATAGCTAATTTTATGAACGATACACTTAACAACTTTGAAGTAACTGACAGAAAATCTTTCATTAAGTTTATTGACTTACTGCGAAATGACTTTTTAGACAATCCTGAAAGTTGGGAAAACAACAATTTACCTAACTTTTTGGAAGCGCTAAGTACTTGGACAAAGGATGCTCAAGGTTACTATGACAATATGAAACTAGATATAAATGCTGATAAACCAGAATGGTCAACCTTTGCTGATATTTTTTTGGCTGCGACCACTTATGAATAATGAAAAAAGGAGAAATTATATATTGCTTAGATGAATCTGTCTATTCAGATCATATAAGTAAAAGGAAAAGTTATACAATTAAAGACACAAAACCTGACCAAATCAGAATTGTGAATAACAGTCAAAAATTAGTTTGGCTCCCAAATCCCTGCTTTACTAATGCTAAAATTCCTGAAATAATTGAAATTAAAATTGATGATGAAATTACTGACAGTCAAAATGATTGTATTGAAGTAACCATTGAATTTAGTGATGGAGAAAAAAGATGGGTAACTTTTGCAACTGTAAATTGGCTGAAGGGAAAAATAAATGAACATAAAAATTACTTGTCAGGAAATGGATTGATTTTCGTAGAAGAATTATCTGAAACAAGTATCAACCGCACTATAATTGAACTTGATAAACAAAATGAATTACTTCATGTTTCAAATAATTGCTAATTTGAAAAAATCTATTCACAATCCAAATGATAAAATATCTCCCATTCATTTTTTTACTCTTCCTACTAAGCACTTGTGCTCAAAATTCTAATAAATCGCTAAATCCAAACCAAAAACCAAAAGTAGAAAAACAACCAAACAAAACTGAAAATGAGTTGCAAAACTATGTGCAAACCATCAAAGGAACTTGGGTAAATAAAACCTATTTTGAGTCGATTATTAAAAATAAATCGCCTTTCAAAACGCAAAATGAAAACCCATATTATTTAGTTTACATCAAGCCAGAAATGATTAAAAATCGAATGATTGGAATTTATGATTTCGAATATGGACAAACTGAAATTAGTAATATTTCCAACTATGCTTTGAAAAACAATGCGCTCACTTTCCAGTTTAATACTTTCGACGGAAAGATTACAAAGGAGAAAGGCTTAAAATACTTTACAAAAATCAGTTTAATTATTGAAAAAGGAGATACCCTTTTGCATGTTGAGAGAAGTGATCATCAATCATTTGATTTAAGACGCATTGAAAATAAATGTTTCGATGATTCTTTTGATTGTGAGATTACACAATTTGTAACATCTATCATTCTTGAAGGTAATTACATATTTCGAGACAGCAATAAAGTCTTGATTTCAAATAATTTAAAAGTAGATCATTTTGGAAACATTTCTGGAAATAAAAAATTCAAGAGAGCCATTCTTTGGAATTTTTTCCGTGAATCTAATGCCGTTTTCAATCATGATATCATCGAATTAATCCCTGCAAAATCAGACATAGGCTACTACGGTCATCTTAATGAAAATGTGGAAAATTTATTCAAATTTGAAAATAAAAAGGATACAATTATTCTTAGAAAATTGAGTTATGATAAGGAACAGCAACAAGTTAGTTCAGGTTGTGTAGGTTATTATTTGGTTCGAAAATGAATGGTTCTACAAATAATTGAAAATTCCTTGGAAAAATGACAAAAAAATTATTGATAGTTCTATTCTCCATCACCTCGATTTGTTATGCACAAAAACCATCAAATGACATAGATACAATTCGCTTTACAAATAGCTATTGGTCAAAAGATTCCGTTAAGTTCGAAATAGTATATTTAAAGGTTAACAGTTATAAATTATCAACAAAAATCGAAGACTTAGCGACTTTAGTCATTGAAAATTGTTCATCTACCAATTTGGCGGATAGAATGTATGGATATGAGATAAATGTTGTGAAAAAAGAAAACAATGAGTTTTTAATGATTATTAGTCCGCAAAGGTTAGCAACTATAAATGAAAAGTTGCACGGTGTCGTTTTTATAAAAAATAAACCTGTTTATTGCTTTGGAGAAACATTTGAGGACCTTTTCATCGAATCTTTTACAGCAAACAATATAGTTATCGAATACCATAAATCAATATATGGAAATTTTGAAAATCCTGTCGAGTTGTTTGATGAAACGTTTGCTACCAAAGGAACCACGGAAATTAATAATTTCAAAATAATATACTATTTGGAAACATTTAAGAAGTTAAAAGCATCGCAAAAAAGAAAATATTTGGGTTCTTCTCGATAAAATATTTATAGTTGTAACTATTTAAAGAAAACTTCGCAAAATTATGCCCCTTCGGGGCTTTGGCTTGTTTATTTGAGTCTCGGACATGTAAATCCCGCCCTTGTAAAGTTCACCATTTCAGGGCTAGGAAATTGATGTGATTTTTGA
This sequence comes from Crocinitomicaceae bacterium, assembly GCA_040403095.1. Lineage (GTDB taxonomy): Bacteria > Bacteroidota > Bacteroidia > Flavobacteriales_D > Crocinitomicaceae > JAQVCM01. The sequence goes on along the minus strand of JBBALI010000021.1, from coordinate 17,171 downwards.
ACGTGCCTAAAAACTTAGGAGCTAAACAAGGGTTTTAATTAAAACTCCAAACCTCTCGTCTATCTTTCGTAAAAATTTGAACAACCCATTAAAATCTGTCCAAAAACTTCCACCACAATTCACCAACCCTAAAAATCGAATAACCACAATAAATTTCTATTTTTGAACCTAAATTTTCTGTGATGATTACACCCTATAACGATGAATATTTCATGAAACAAGCTTTTCAAGAAGCGATGAAAGCATTTGAAATGGGAGAAGTGCCTGTTGGTGCAGTAGTTGTGGCAAATAATCAAATCATTGCACGCGCGCACAATTTGACCGAACAACTCACTGATGTGACTGCGCATGCAGAAATCCAAGCAATCACAGCCGCTGCGAATTCTTTGGGAGGAAAATATTTGCACGGTTGTACGCTATTTGTCACGATTGAGCCTTGCGTGATGTGCGGAGGTGCTTTGTATTGGTCGCAAATTGACCGTGTGGTTTTTGCTGCAAGAGACGAAAAACGTGGCGCTGGAAAATTAGGCGAAAGCATCTATCATCCAAAAACATTGATTTCAAATGGAATCATGGAAAATGAATGCAGCGAACTGATGAAGTCATTTTTTAAATCTAAAAGGTAATGTAAATCCCAATTAGTCCTTGTTTTTCTTTAATTCTATTTTAGATTGAACCGTTTACCACTGTTTGCAATTTTTATTCAAAACTTTGTTTTACTTTGCGATTTCAAAATTGAAAAAGTATGAGTTTGAACATCGATTTACTCGCGAAAATATGCAAAACACCCGGCGCACCTGGATTTGAACAAAAAGTGCGCGCTTTGGTCTTGGAAGAATTGGAAGGTTTGGTTGACCAAGTTGAAGTGGATAACATGGGCAATGTTTACGCCATCAAAAAAGGAAAATCCGACAAAAAAGTGATGATTGGTGCCCACATGGACGAAATTGGATTCATGGTGACACACATCGACGACAAAGGATTTATCCGTTTTCACACTTTAGGTGGCTTTGATCCTAAAACATTGACTGCGCAACGCGTCATTATACATGGAAAAAAAGACGTCATTGGTGTAATGGCTTCCAAACCAATTCATGTAATGACAGCCGATGAGCGCAACAAAGTAGCCAAATTATCTGACTATTTCATCGATACAGGTTTGACTCCCGAAGAAGTGATAGATTTGGTGAAAATTGGAGATTCTGTTACACGCGAACGTGAATTCATCGAAATGGGTCAATGCGTAAATTCAAAATCTTTGGACAATCGTTTGGCGGTTTTCATCTTGATTGAAATGTTTAAAAACCTGAAAGGAAAAGAAGTTCCATACGATATTTATGGCGTTTTCACAGTTCAGGAAGAGGTTGGAATTCGCGGTGCAAATGTTTCCGCTTTGAAAATCAACCCTGACTTTGGTTTTGGATTAGACACGACAATTGCTTTCGATCTACCTGGTGCAGCAGCTCATGAAATGATCACTAAGTTAGGCGAAGGAACTGCGATTAAAATCATGGATGCATCAACAATTTGTGATTACAGAATGGTAGAATTCATGAAAAATACCGCAGATAAACACCAAATCAAATGGCAACCAGAAATTTTGACCGCTGGAGGAACGGATACTGCAGGAATTCAGCGTATGACACAAGGTGGTTCGATTGCTGGCGCAGTTTCAATTCCAACAAGACATTTGCATCAAGTGATTGAAATGGCGAATAAATCAGACATTCAAGCAAGCATTGATTTATTGACTGCCTGTGTTTCTGAATTAGATCAACACGATTGGAAATTTTAAAAAACAAAAAACTAGCCCTAACTTGATAACAAATTAGGGCTAGTTTATATTTTAGCTACTACAATAATTCCTATTGCAATACCACTCTTCTGGTTGTAAAACCTTGATTTGTATCAATTTTAATCAAATAAATGCCACTAGGGAAAATCGCAGTTTCAATTTGATGATTGAATTTTGTACCTGCAGCGATTGCTTTTTGATAAACAACTTTACCATCAAAAGAAATAAGTTCAATGTTTGCCAATGAATTTAAGTTGGTTTCAAAATCAACAGACAAAACATCTTTCGCTGGATTTGGATAAATCATCAAATTATTGGCTGCATTGACATCTTCAATACCTGCACAATTATTCACAACCAAAGGTTGATTTGCGCTTGCCGTGCAACCTTCAGGACTTGTGTACGCGTAAAATATATTCTGCGTTCCAACGCCAGCTGCTGCAGGATTGAAATTTCCAGCATTTACACCTACTCCAGAAAAAGTTCCACCAGCTGGATTTCCTCCTGATAAAGCAAAGGCAACAACATCAGAACAAACAGTTGGTTGTGAAGCCAAACTCACAATCGGTGCAGCATTTACTGTAATTGTTGTATTCGCAGAACCTAAACAACCATTGACATCGGTATAATTGTAAGTTATAACTGTGCCAGTTGTGGCAACTGATGGATTCAAAACACCATTCGTAACCCCATTTCCAGCATATGTTCCTCCAGATGGAAGACCTTGATTGAGGGTGACTTGATTTTGGTTATCGCACAATCCTGTGATTTGTGCAAATGTTACAGTTGGATTTTGAAAAACATTTACGTTCGCAATTCCAGATCCAATGTTAGAACAAGTGCCATCTGTTAGCAGTGTAACTGAATAAGCTCCAGTTGTCGTTGCATCAACTGAGTAGGAATTCGAATTATGACCATTAATTGTTACGGGATTTGACCCATCTGTATAAGTAAAATCAAATGGAGGATTGCCCGTAAATGAAATTGTTACTGTTGCAGAACCAGTATTTCCTACTGCATTACAAATCGTTCCACCACCAGAAACCAAAGCGGTTGGTTGCGCATTAATCGTAATTGAATAATTATCAGAAACAGCAGGACAAGAACCAGCAGCAGCAATCGAATTTGTTACTTGAAAAATTCCCGAAGAACTTGCTGACAGATTGATTTCTCCAGTTGAAGCGTTAATTGAGAGACCAATTGGAGTTGCAGAAAACACACCTGAACTCGCTCCAATGGCAAAAGATGGAACAGGATTGGATGAGCCAGTGCAATAAGCAGCATTCGCGTAACTGAAACTTGCAATTGGATTATTTGTAATTGTTACCGTTTGCGTTGCACTATTTGGGCAAACAACGTTCGTGTTGTGCGCAATTGTATAAGTTCCCAAAGTACTATTCGCGATGTCAATTTCTCCTGTTGAAACATTGATTGTCAAGCCAGCAGGAGAAGCACTGTATGTTCCAGCTAAACTGGCAGTTGGGGTTACATTGGCACTTCCAGAACAAAATGTATTGGAAGAATAGTTAAAGCTTGAATTATCCAAAACCGCTTGTGTGACAGCAACCGCATTCGATAAAACTGAAAGACAGCCGTTGTTATTTGTTACTTGGGCAGTATAACTTCCAGGCGTTGTTGCCGTGAAAGAACTTGTATTGACGCCTAAATTAGTTGTCCCATTAAACCAAGCAAAAGTTCCAGCTTCCGTTGCATTCAATTGAACATTTCCACCAGCACAAATTGCAGTTGAACCTCCTGCTGAAACAACGGGAGTTGCAGACGGCAAAGTTAAAGTTGCGATGTAATCATTGAAAGTATTACAAGCATAACCAGAAAAAACATTGGGAGCAATAAATGCAACATAAGTCCCCGTTGTTGTAAAATTATAAGAAACTGTTGCACTCTGACAAGCATTTGAGGTGGCTGTAGCCAAGGCAACAGGCGAAGCACAATTTGTAATATCCAAGAAATAAATTAAAAAAGGAAACTCAGCTGAAACGTTGAAAGTTGCAACTCCAGGCGTATTTATCACAAATGAATACCAGTCGGTATCTTTATTTGTTCCATTGTTCCATGCTTTCCCAAAAACAGTTTGCCCACAAGCCAAAGATTGATAAGCTGGTGTCGTCATGTTACAACCACCATTTAGATCCTGTCCACAAGTTTCCGTTTCTAAGATTGAACCTGCCGGTTGTGACAAATCACATTGCGAAAATTGGCTGACACAAATTGTAAAATCTGTTGTTGTTGGAACAGCTGCATACCAATCGAAAACCCGAATATAATAAGTCTGTCCAATTGTTAATGAATTAATCGTTGAAGTTTCAATTCCATCCAACAACGTTGCATCTACACAACCCAAAGTAGTCAAACCTGCGCAAGTTCCTGAGAACACTTCAAAAACAGCATCGAAACCAGAAGAACCATCAACTGAAATATTTGCTCCGTTGCTAGTTGCAGTAAATTTAAACCAAACATCGTCGTTTGCTGCTCCATCTCCACAAGCTGTAAAAGATTGTGTTGCAGCTAATACTGAACCAGTTGTGGGAACACAAGAAGCCCCTTGAATCAAATTGATTGCACCAGCACAGTTATCATTTGCTGGGGCAATTGCATTGGATGTATAAGTATATGAATCAATTCCAATAAAATCAGAATTAAGCCCTGCAGGACCGCCATTAGTAACAAAATATCTAAAAGCAACGCGACCTGTTGCAGGACCGCTAAGACCAGAGATTGTAGCCGTATATAAAGTCCATGAACCAGGATAACCTGTTGAAGTTAAACTTGCATTAATAGTCAATAAAACAGTAGTAAAATCTCCCACCGAGGAAGAAGATGTACCAACATTTAAACCTGAACCTGCAGTACTTAATCGAACTTCCAATCGATCAGGATAAAGAGCTGGAACTGCGGAAACTCTCGAATAAAAACTAATTACATCACCATTTGAGAATGTTCTTGAAGGTGAAAACAGCCAATTACTCAATGTTGCTCCTGTAGAAATATTGTTAGTACTGCCGTAATTACATGATAAAAATGAATTTGTTGAACCAGCTTGCGCAGAGAAAGTTGTGAGTGGATCAGCAAAGGACCAATTGGCTGCTAATGTGGCAGAAGCAATGGTGTCGCTGTTATTTCTAACATACCAATCTGTCAACAAAGAAGTTGTTTCAAAACCTTCAGAAAAAGATTGAGCGGATAAATTTGAAACAAAGCTTAAAAACCCAACTATTAAAAATAAACAGCTGCATTTTAATTTATTAAAATTAGATCTCATAGTATTAGTTATTTGGTTTGAGTTGATTTACTGACTCTTTTACCAGTACTTTGTGTTGGTTTCGATACTTTCAAGGGTTTCGCCCCAGATGTTTGACTTGGCTTTGAAGGTTTTGCATTTGAAGTATTTGCCTTTTTTTCATTTTTTACGGGCTCTTGAACTTGTGCAAAAAGCGAAAAACTGCTCAGAAGTAAAACTGATGTGAAAATTTTAGTATAACTCATAATTTAAAGTAATAGATTTAAGTAAACTTAAAAAAATTAAATTTCTAAAGCACTATTTTCTCCGATTTTAACACTTTGAATGAAAATTCATGGCGTTCTGATTAACATTTTATTAATTTGATTTTTAAAAATTAGTTTTTTAGTTATTGTTAACTTATAATTCATCGTTTTGGAAACGATAATTTGAACTATAATTTTATAAGATAATAATCACACATTAAATAAAATTCTACTTTTACAAAAGATTTAAAACAAGCGTTAATAATATTTCATGGATTACTTTTTCAGTCACCTTTGGCAAGCATTTCATTTGCCCTTAAAGAATCCTGTATTGATTTTTTCGCTAATTCTTTTCATAATCCTCTTATCTCCCATTTTACTTAGAAAAATTAGAATTCCATCCATCATAGGTTTAATAATTTCTGGTGTGATCATCGGACCAAAAGGATTCAATTTAATTGGAGAAAAACTTCTTGAATCCGAAGGGTCTGTCAAATTATTTTCAACGATTGGATTGCTGTACATCATGTTTATGGCAGGATTAGAGCTTGACATGAAAGAATTCAAAAAATACAGAAACAAAAGTTTCACTTTTGGATTTTTAACTTTTGCAATTCCCATTTTACTTGGTTTTCCAATATGTTATTATGGTTTGCATTTGGGAATGACTGCTAGTATTTTAACAGCATCTATGTTTGCTACACACACTTTGGTTGCATATCCAATCGCAAGTAAATTTGGAATCACTAAAAAACCGGCTGTTGCCATCACCATTGGCGGAACAATTTTAACTGATACAGCAGTATTAATAATTTTAGCAGTAATTTCTAGCTCTGCGAAAGGTGAATTAAATACGGAATTTTGGGTTCGACTAATCACGTCGTTAACCATTTTCACGTTAATCATGTTCTTGATCATTCCACGCATTGCTCGTTGGTTTTTCAGCAAACTTGAAAGTGAAAAATCATCACATTACATTTTCGTTTTATCCATCATTTTCTTCGCAGCATTCTTGGCTGAAATGGCTGGTGTGGAGCATATCATCGGAGCGTTCGTTGCTGGACTAGTTTTAAATGGTCTGATTCCACATTCATCTACATTGATGAACCGAATTGATTTCATCGGAAATGCGATTTTCATACCTTTCTTTTTGATCTCAGTAGGAATGGTGGTTGATATCAGAGTACTTTTTGATGGATACTGGGCATTAATAACCGCTGCCGTTTTGACAAGCTTTGCCATTTTTTCAAAATGGTTGGCAGCACTTGCAACACAACTCATTTTTAAGATGTCTGGAGCGGAACGACAAGTTATTTTTGGACTGAGTACCGCTCATGCAGCTGCAACACTGGCAATTATTATCGTTGGTTACAATACCATCACAGGTACAACTTCCACCGGTGAACCAATACGACTTTTGGATGAAAACATTTTGAACGGAACGGTAATTTTGATACTAATTACATGTATGACAGCCTCCTTTGTTACTGAAAATGCAGGAAGAAGATTGTTGGTAGAACAAGCGGAAGATGGCGATTTATTGGCCGCTCCTCAAAAAAGAACACAACATTTACTTGTCGCTTTGAATGAATTGAAAGGGAATGAAAATATTCTAGACCTTTCCATTTTGATTACGGATAAAAAAGTCATCAATCCGATTTCAGTGGTGAGTGTACTTCCAGATGATCAACAAGCTGAAAGTCGAATACACCGATCTAGAAATCACATGAATGATATTATCAAACATTATTCAAGTGGAGAAACCAAAGTGAATACAATCGCCACGATTGACCATAATTTATCCAGTGGAATTGCGCGAACATCCAAGGAGTTGGCCGCTGATGTTGTTGTTATAAATGACAGTGACAAAATGAATTTAATCATGCGAATTGTGGGAGATGACCGTGAGCATTTATTAGATGTTTGTGATAAAACGGTGTTTTTCTGTCAACTAGACATGCCATTTATCTCTAAAAGAAGAATTATTTTGGTTTGTCCTGAATTGGCTGAATTAGAGAATAGTTTCACCAATTGGCTTGATCGTGTGATGAGATTATCTCGAGAATTAAACCTACCAACAGTAGTTTTTTCAGGCGAACAAACATACGAAAAAATAAATTTATACAGAGATCAGCGAAAATTCAATGTTGCCATAGAACACAAACAGATCAATGAGTTAGATGAATTTTTTCTATTAAATTATAAAATTGAATCTACCGATCTAATAATATATTGTTCGGCCAGAAAAGGAGCCATTTCATACACTTCAAGTGTAGATTTTTTCTTAAACAAATTAGAAAAAGCATTTCCTAATAATGATAGAATTTTGATTTATCCATCGCAATTGTCTGATAATCTATTCAATTCTTACGATGATATTTCAACTAGTCCAATCACCAAAGGAATGGAAACAATTCAAAAAATCGGTAAAGAAGTTGGAAGTATATTCAAAGGAAATGATACTAAAACGAACTAAAAGTCCAGTCTCCTCATTTTCTTAATTTCAGCTTTGCGCTTTTTTGTGAGTAACCGTTTTTCCTTTACTGCAAATGGAACTTTGGTCTCCTTCCGCTTTTTTTGAACTTTAAAACTGCTTTCCATCCATTCTTTGAACTTTGAAATGACCAATTTCTTGTTAGCAAGTTGACTTCTTTCAACCTGAGAAATAATTTGCAAAATACCCTCAGTGGTAATTTTGTTAGCAAGTTTTGATTGTATGATTTCCCTTTGATTTTCATCCAAATATTGTGAATTTGCAACATCAAAATTGAGTTCCACCTTTGTTGACACTTTGTTTACATTTTGTCCGCCACTGCCGCCACTGCGACTGGTTTTAAATGTAATCTCTGTTAGTAAAAGGTTTATGTCTGGTTTCATAAATTGATTATTTGGTTTTGGGTTTTTCCTTCAAAGTTAAACTTTTGATTGATTTCAAAATAGAATCTTTCCAACGTAAATCATTTGTAATATCTTTACTTGAAGAAACATTTCAAAAAAATAAGAAATTTTCATTCTAATAATTAAGTGGAAAACCTAAAATTTTTATGATGAAGTTGAAATTTGCGTTACTCTTTTCAATTTTGATTGATTGCTTAAATGCACAAACAAAATTACAGAAAAATTATTTTTCAATTGGACTTAATCAACCTTTGAGAACAACTTCTACTGGAGAGTATTACAATGACGACTGGAATTTCATCGCATACCCAAGTAGCATACCTATAGAAACGAATTATTAACTAAAAAAGGGGTTGTTTGGAAAATCAACAATCTTATTTTTTAACCAAATTTGGGTAATCGGTAATGATTCCATCAACGCCTTTACCTACCAACTTTTTGCTAATCTTAGGATCATTTACCGTCCATGCAAAAGTCTTGATTCCAAGTTTTTTCAACGTTTTAACATTTGCTTTCGAAATCATTGGATAAAATATCCCAATTGCAAATGGTTTAAAAGAGAAATCAGCAATGAAATTTGAAGTAGATCTCAGCGGAGATTCAGTCAAATAAACCAATCTAAAACTAGGCGCTTTAAGATGTAGTTCTTCCAAAATCCGTGCGTCAAAACTCATAAAAATGATGTTTTCCTTGTATTTGAAATCCTTTACTTCATTTAAAATAATCGAAACATATTCAGCTGGCGCAGGTTGAAAAACTCCATCTAAATCTTTGTCTGACTTGATTTCAAATAAAATCGTTGTTTTGGAGAAATCTATGGAATCAAAAACTGTTTTCAACAATGGTTTGGTTTCCTTTAATTTTTGTTGTTCCAGAAAACGCTTATGTACTTTTGTCCCGCAATCATATTGTTCAATCTGATCTTGGGTCATTTGATAAATATTGGTGGCTTTTTCATTCGAAATTTCAGAACCATCGGGCATCAAACAAAATTCTTTTTCAAAAAATTGATCGTGAGAAATGACCAATTGTTTGTCTTTGTTAACAACAACATCCCATTCAATGCCATCAACGCCTAAATCAATCGCTTTTTGGAAACCGACAATGGTATTTTCGGGATATAAACCACGACAACCTCTGTGACCAAAATAAGAAACAGTATTTTCCTGACCTGAAACAATTAACTGTACCAAAATAGAAACTATTATAAATGAAATTTTAAGCATTTTCTTTCAAAAGTAAGGCAAATGAAATTGAAATGTGTAAAGCGATCATTAAACTTTTAAAAGTTAACTGAAAGCTTGCAAAAAAACATTCCAAAATCAAACAAAAAAGCCTGAAGAATAATCCTCAGGCCTTCAAATATTTGGAATTGAAATTTAAAAATCAAAAGTTTCCATAAATTTTGTTGTGAAATTTCCAGTGTTAAAATCAGGATTTTCCATCAATTTTTGGTGAAAAGGAATAGTTGTTTTGATGCCTTCTATGATATATTCATCCAATGCTCTTTTCATCTTCAAAATGGCTTCTTCACGGGTTTGAGCAACTACAATTAATTTTGCAATCATTGAATCATAGTTTGGTGGAATTGTGTAACCAGCATAAGCGTGGGTATCAATTCTCACACCATGTCCGCCTGGAGAGTGATAGGAAGTAATTCTTCCTGGAGATGGTCTAAAATCAGCATAAGGATCTTCAGCATTGATGCGACATTGAATCGCGTGCATTTGAGGATAGTAATTTTTTCCTGAAATTGTATGTCCAGCAGCGATTTTAATTTGCTCTTTAATCAAGTCGAAATTAATAACTTCTTCAGTAATTGTATGTTCAACTTGAATACGTGTATTCATTTCCATGAAATAGAAATCGCGGTTTTTGTCAACCAAAAACTCAACTGTTCCTACTCCTTCGTAATTAACCGCTTTAGTAGCCTTTATCGCTGCTTCACCCATTCTTTCACGCAAATCGTCTGTCATGAATGGAGAAGGCGTTTCTTCCACCAACTTTTGATGTCTACGTTGAATAGAACAATCTCTTTCAGACATATGACAAGCAGTTCCATATTGATCGCCCGCAATTTGAATTTCAATATGACGAGGTTCTTCAATGTATTTTTCCATGTAAATTCCATCGTTTCCGAAAGCTGCGGCAGCCTCTTGACGAGTAGAATCCCAAGCATGTTCGATATCTTCTTCTTTCCAGACGATTCTCATTCCCTTTCCACCTCCACCGGCAGTAGCTTTCATGATTACAGGATAAACGATTTTAGCCGCTTGTGCTTTAGCATCTTCCAAATCTTTCAATAATCCTACAGAACCTGGAATACAAGGCACGCCAGCAGCAATCATTGTGGCTTTTGCAGTTGCCTTGTCCCCCATTCCATCAATTTGATCAGGCAAAGCGCCAATAAACTTGATATTGTGCTTTTGACAAATCTCAGAGAATCTTGCATTTTCAGACAAGAAACCATATCCTGGGTGTATTGCATCTGCATTTGTAATCTCAGCTGCAGCGATAATATTAGGAATTGATAAGTAAGATTTCGAACTTACAGCTGGTCCAATACAAACTGCTTCGTCTGCAAATCTTACAGGCAAACTATCTTTATCTGCAGTGGAGTAAACAGCAACCGTTTTGATTCCCATTTCTTTACAAGTACGGATAATGCGCAAAGCGATTTCTCCTCTATTTGCGATGAGTATTTTTTTAAACATAGCTTCAATTTAAGATTTAAACTTTAAATTTCCAGATCGAAAATGAAAACTCAATTTCGAATTTCAAAATTTAAATTAATTAAGCTGGATCTACCAAGAATAATGGTTGATCGTATTCAACTGGAGAAGCATCGTCAACCAATACTTTTACAATTTTACCAGCAACTTCAGATTCAATTTCATTGAACAATTTCATTGCTTCAATGATACAAACTGGAGAACCTTTTTGAATTGTACTTCCTACAGATACAAAAGGATCTTTATCGGGAGATGTAGAACGGTAAAAAGTACCAATCATTGGAGATTTAACAGTGATGTATTTAGAATCATCAGAAACAGCTGGAGCGTCAGCAACCGGAGCGGCTGGTGCGGCAACAGGAGCAGCAATCTGAGCAGGTGCTTGTGGAGCAGCAGCCTGATAAACAATTTGTTGCTCAGCTTTCACTTTCGATTCAGCTTTGATGATTATTTTAAAATCTTTTCTTTCGATTTCAACCTCGCTTACGCCTGATTTTGAAACGAATTTGATTAAATCTTGGATTTCGTTCAGATTCATAATTTTTGGATTTTAATTTTTCGTTAGTTATTTTTATTCTAGGAGTTATAAGCCCATTTCAAGTAAATAGCTCCCCAAGTAAATCCTCCACCAAAGGCAGAAAGAATGATATTATCTCCTTTTTTCAATTTGCTTTCCCAATCCCACAAACAAAGAGGCAAAGTTCCAGCAGTTGTATTTCCATATCGCTGAATATTGATCATTACCTTTTCTTTTGGCAATCCCATGCGATCAGCAGTTGCATCAATGATTCGTAAATTGGCTTGATGCGGAACTAACCAATCAACATTTTCACTTGTCAAATTGTTTTTTTCCATAATTTCCGCGGAAACTTCAGCCATATTTGTCACAGCAAATTTGAAAACAGCTTTTCCTTCTTGCTTTACATAGTGCATACGTTCCTCAACGGTCTGAATTGTAGGAGGGTTGGCAGAACCACCAGCAGGCTGAATCAAATATTTTCTCCCTGATCCATCTGTTCTCAAAATGGCATCAATGATTCCATTTCCTTCTTCATTTGGCTCCAATAAAACTGCACCAGCTCCATCACCAAAAATGACACAAGTTGTTCTGTCTTGATAATCAATAATAGAACTCATTTTGTCAACTCCAACAACAATTACACGTTTGTGGGTTCCAGCCTCGATAAATTTAGCACCAGTTTGTAATGCAAAAATGAAACCTGAACAAGCGGCTTTCAAATCAAAACCCCAGGCATTGGTCATTCCAACTTTGTCACAAACCACATTGGCAGTGCTAGGAAATGGAAAATCAGGTGTAACTGTTGCAACAATTACCAATTCTATATCTAAAGGACTTAATCCTTTTTTTGCAAGTAAACCTTTTACAGCTTCGGCTGCCATATCAGAAGAAGCACCATCTTTCATGATTCTTCTTTCAGAAATTCCAGTTCTAGTTAAGATCCATTCGTCGGAAGTATCTACAATTTTAGCCAAATCATTGTTGGTAACAATGTTATCTGGTAAATATCCTTGAACACCAGTAATCGCCGCTGTCATTTTATCCATACTTTAATTAAATGCTTCGTTAACTTTGATTGCCAAACCTGATTTTGCTACTTCAAAAGAATGCATCAACATACTTTTAACTGCCTTATCATTTGAGATTCCATGACCAATGATTACATTTCCTTTCACTCCTAAAATTGGAGTTCCGCCATAATTTTCATAATTAAAACGGTCAAAATATTCATCCTTAATCCCTCGTTTTTTCATCAAAGTATAAATTCCTTCTGCTTCTTTCAAGACCACGTTTCCAGTAAATCCATCACAAACAACTACATCTGCTTTTCCTGAAAAAATGTCTCGTCCTTCAATATTACCAATAAAATTGATTTCATCAGACTCTTTGAGCAATTTATATGTCGCAATAGTCAACAAATTTCCCTTTGATTCTTCTTCACCAATATTTAACAAGGCAACTTTGGGCTTTTCAACACCGTAAACATTTTGAGAATACAGTGAACCCAACAAAGCAAATTGGTACAAAACATCCGCTTTACAATCTGCATTTGAACCAACATCCAACAAAATAGAATTTCCTCCATCAATTGTTGGAAGAACAGATGTAATACATGGGCGAATAATCCCAGGTATTGTGTTGATTTTGTAAATCGAACCAACGAGCATGGCCCCGGTATTTCCTGTACTAGCAAAAACACTGATGTTTTTTGAAGCAAGTAAATCAAAACCTACTGCAATACTGCTATTTGGTTTCTGCGGAATGGCACGCGTCGGGTGGTCATGCATCGTGATGATATCAGGTGCATGCACAATTTCAAAATCTTCAGGATTTGCTCCACGGCTCAAAAGGCCACTCAAGATTTGCTCTTGGTCGCCTATCAGAACGAGCGTTACATCCTGAGGAAGTTCTTTTTGGGCTAAAATTGCTCCAGAAATATTAGCATCTGGAGCAAAATCGCCTCCTAAAATATCAATTCCTATCTTCATCAGGAAGAAATTAGTGGTGCAGCTTAAATCGCTACTTCTTTCTCAGCTACTACTTTACCTTTATAGTAAAGTTTTCCTTCATGCCAGTGAGCATGGTGGAACAAATGAGGCTGACCAGTTGTTGGACAGATCGCGATATTATCAGCAATAGCTTTAAAATGCGTTCTTCTCTTGTCTCTTCTTGTCGTCGAGGTTCTTCTCTTAGGATGTGCCATTTTACTTTATTTATATATTCTTTATTTATATCAATTACTACTTTCAGCAGTCAAATTTCTCAATGTTGCCCACTTCGGATCTTTTGGATCAAAATCATCTGGTCCTGGTTCATCGTCTTCTTCGTCGTCCCAATCTTCGTCATCGTCTTCATCATCAATCTCTGTGGCATTCACAGTATATTGCTGAATCAATTTCCACATTTCTTCGTCACACTCCCCCACTGAATGAACCATTCTAGCAGGCAATGAAACGATGGCCAATTCGTAAATCGCATCTCTCACATCTATTTCAAATGTTTCAGGATGCAAAACAACCAATGATTCATCTTCAGATTCTTCTAAACCAAATTTATATACGAGTTTAAATTCACCTGAAATGGGTAATTCCATTGGCGTATCACAACGATCACAATTTGTTGAAACAATTCCATCTGCAATAAAATGAGCAGTCATCATTGTTTCTCTTTTTTCAAATTCTAAAGTGACATTTAAATCACCTTTGTGGATCATGGAATACTCCATGGATTCAAAGAACGAGTCATCAATTTTGTAATCGAACGCGTAAGTTCCTATTTTCAATCCGATAAACGGAATTATAAAATCTTGTTTAGAACTTTTCACGACTCAAAATTAAGGAGGGCAAAGGTAATAAAATTAAACAAACAATGTTGATATCTTTTGTAAAAATCATTCAATTATCTTTAATTTTAATCAAAAACTATTTATTTTCAATGGTTTATTGAATAATTCTTTTGTTGTCAATTAATTGTATTTAACGTTTTGAAATGGTTGTTTGGAGAACATTTCGATGTCATTCAATTATTTTGAATGCATATCAAGATTTTTGCTTCTAAAAATGAAATCGTCTTGCAACAAATTGATTTTGTGGATTTCTTGATTGGAGGAAAATCTTTTTAAAAGGTTTTTGTCATGGTTTTTAAACAAAAACACACGCCAAAAACAAATTTTCTTTTCTTTTTACACGCTGGACTTTGTCCAGCGCTACCCATATTTGATGCCTAACGGCATCATAAGGTGGTGGATAAAGTATTTTTCAGAAAGAAAACCCCATCTTCGGTAGGATGAATTAGAACCATAAATCGAAAGTCCATTAATCTATAAATCCAATTATCTATAAATCCAAACGTCTAAAATCCGTGCATCCGTGGCTATTTTCATAATCACTAAACAACCTTCAAAACATTGCCGTAAAACAAATCTTTGCCGGTTTTGGTTTTCATCCACAATTCGTTGACGGATAATTTATTTAGGTCGAAATAGCGTCCTGCGGTATTTCTTAAATCTTTGGCGGATAATTTCGGTGAATAAGTATTCACAATCAAAAATCCATTTTTATTCAACAATTGATTGGCAGCTTCTAATAAATGAGGCAATTTTTCTTCCAAAATCCATTTTTCACCCTTGGCGCCCAAACCGAATGCAGGTGGGTCCATGATGATGCCATCGTAAAAATTTCCGCGTTTGACTTCTCTTTGTGCAAATTTCAAAGCGTCTTCAAGTACCCATTTTATACCAGACAAATTGCTCGCCTCTTGATTTTCATTCGCCCAAGTGATTAATTGTTTCACTGAATCAACATGAAAAACAGATGCTCCATTTGATTTTGCGACCAAAGATGCCGCGCCAGTGTATGCAAATAGATTTAAGAATTTTTGATTTGGCTTTAAATTTCCTAGGATATATTCCCAATTGGAAACTTGTTCTGGAAAAATACCAACGTGCTTGAACTTCGTTAATTCCAAACAGAATGATAAATCATGGAATTGGATTTGCCATTTATCGCTAGAATCCTTGAGTTTTTTCCAAGAACCTTTGGTATTGGATTGTTCTACAAATTCCCAATGCGCCAAATTGTACCACTCTTCAAATGGCCATTCTGATTTGAAATAAGCTTGTAATTCTGGACGAATGGTTATCACATCGCCAAAACGTTCTAACTTTTTTCCACCGCCAGCATCAAGCAATTCATAAGATTCCCAGTGGGAAGAATATTGTCTTTCGAAATCCAAAATTACCTCGCTCTAGGCGTTTTTTGACGGCCTTTAGACATTTGAGCCATGCGCATTTGATTTTTAGAAACCACTTGCGTCATTTGTTTTTGCATGGTGTTGATTTGGTCTCTCATCACCCCATTGTTGTCTAATTTTTTGGCTTCTGAAAGTAAAGTTGCTGCTTCTGTTTTACGTCCTGTTTGCGCACAAATTCCTGCTAAATGCATTTTTGCAACTGCCTTGTCTTGCGCTGTTCTCAAACCCAAAGTCAATGCTTTACGCAACATTTGTTCACTTTTAGCAAAACCGTAAGCTTGTGTGTTCAACATCGCTTGCAAATAAATCACATAAGCGTGTTGCTTTTTAGGCATCAAATCTGGTCTTGAAATGCGGTTCAAATGTTTGGCTGCTTTTTCGTGGTTTCCTACACGCATTTGATTCAATGCTAAAATCATGTTTTCATTTCTGAAAAAGCTCAAAATGATAATCGCAGAAACAAAAATCATTACAATTCCCCAACCCCAGTGACCTGAAGCGAAGGCATAAACATTTAAAAATAAAGAAGCTGCTGCTACAAAACAGCGAATAATAAATCCGATCATAATTTAATCAATTGTTGCTATACATTTTAATTCAATGGCAATAGGCGTTGGCAAAGAATTGATTTCGCAGGTTGTTCTGCAAGGCAAGTTGTCTTTGAAATATTCAGCATACAATCTATTGTAGGTATGGAAATCTCTTTTCATGTTCACCAAAAAAACCGTCACATCGACCAAATTTTCCCAGCTTGAACCCGATTCTTCCAAAATCACGCGAACATTGTCGAAAACGCTTCTGCATTGTGCTTCGAAATCAAACTCAATGAAATTGCCGTTCTTGTCTAATTTCAAGCCTGGAACTTCAGAATCTGTTGCGTCAGAACCAGCAGTTCGCGGACCAACTCCTGATAAAAAAAGTAAATTCCCAACACGGCGCGCGTGCGGATACAAACCAACAGGTTTTGGTGCTTTCGAAGTAGAAATGCGAGAATTATCTGACATATACTGAATTTTAACGTTGCAAATATACGAAAGCAGTTTTAGTTGTGGGGAAAAGATTTTAAGATTTTAAGATATTAGGATGTTAAGACGGAAGACTCAAGACAATAGATTGAAGACTTTTAATTATCTAATAGTCTGATTGATTTAAGCTTGGATAAAAGGTCCTCCCCCTCGGTCCCCCTCTGAAGGGGGAAGAATGCCAAATTATCGATAGTCTAAAAAACGAAAAACCCAAGTTTTCACGACCGTTTCCGGCCTCAGCAATAAAAGCGTTAAGAAAAATTGGAATTTCTGACGACCAAACAAAAGTACTGTCTGAGCATAGAAGAACTTCAAAACTAAATCGCACTTTGTTGCGAGTTTACTTTTGTTTAGTCATAAATTCCGATTTTTTAGCTTTGATTGCGTAGCCTTGATTTTTTCTTTGGTTCTTTCTTTCTTATCAAGAAAAAAGAAAGAACAAATCT
>JBBALI010000020.1:0-66196 GCA_040403095.1 Crocinitomicaceae bacterium | reverse complement strand
CAATAACAAAATCGTTGCAAGTAATAATGTGAATTTTGAAAACGGACAATTCGATTTTAAACATGTGACCTTTGAATTGGAAGCAACAGAAATTGGTTTTCAAAATTACGTCGTTGAAATCTCGCCCATCGATGGAGAATACACCACTAAAAATAACCGCAGGTCTTTTTACATTGAAGTCTTGGATGGTAGAAACAAAATCATTTTGCTTGCTGGAGCGCCTCATCCAGATGTTGCTGCTTTGAAATATGTACTCGAAAAAGATGAAAATGTGCAAGTTGAATCCAAATTAATTGGAGACTGGGATAAAAAACTTGACAAAGTGGATTTGGTCATTTGGCATGAACCGGGAATCAATTTTAACCAATCTGTTTTAGATGCTATTCGAAATGCAGGCAAACCAATTTTATTCTTCGCGGGACCAAATACAAACGGAAATACGATTAAAAAACTTGAAATTGGAATGACCATCGGCAATTCAAACCAAACTGATGAAGTTCAACCAGGATTCAATGCTGGCTTCGAATTGTTTGAATTAACAACAGAACTACAAAATACCTTGAGATTCTATCCTCCAGTGAAAGTGAAATACGGCGAAATTAAATTGAACCCTCAAAATAAAGTTTTACTTTCCCAAAGATTAGGTGATTTTTATAAAAAAGACCCAATTCTTTACTTCGGAGAAAAAGCAAATGTAAAATATGGCGTGTTCCTAGGCGAAGGAATTTGGAAATGGAAAATCAATGAATACAGTCGCACGAAATCGACTGCTATGTTTGAAGAATTAATTCAAAAAATCACTCAATTTCTTGTGATCAAACAAAATGCATCGTCATTGAGAATAACTTTGCCACGAAGATTTTCAAAAGGTGAAGAAGTCAAAATCAAAGCTGAATTCTACAATGAATCGCTGGAATTAATTACCAAACCAAAAATTTCTTTCAGTTTAAAAGATGAACGAAATAACAAATCCAATTTTGAATTTGGAGTTTCTGGAAATTTCTACGTTCTACCTCTTGGAACACTAAAACCAGGTAAATATACATGGACAGCTTCAACCACTCACAATGGAAAAAAGCATACAAAAAACGGAACTTTTGTGGTCGAAGACATTGAAATCGAATCATTAGAAACAGTCGCTAATCATGGATTACTGAACCAAATTTCTAAAAATTCAAACGGTCAATTTTACCAACTTGCGAACTATGAAAAATTGTTAAGCGATTTGGAAAAACGAGAAGATATCGTTGAAATGTCTTACGAAGAAAGTGCATTCAATGACTTGTTAGATTATTTCTGGTTATTACTCCTGATTTGTTTGACTTTATCAGCAGAATGGTTTCTACGAAGATGGAATGGCAGTTATTAATTGGTTACTCTCTTGTCGAAGTTCGAATCAATTCAGAACGATAATTGGACAACAATTGTGACTTTGAAATAAATCCAACAAACTCATTTTCAGAAACAACAGGTAAAATCCAAGCATTTGTTTCATCAAATTTATTCATAATTGAGTGCATGCTTTCATTGGCATCAATTATAGTTGGTGGTTTTTCCATTAATTGCTTAGCGCGCAAACTGTCGTAAAGTTCTGTTTTAAAAATCGTTTCTCGAATTTGATCCAATTGAATAATTCCAACCAATTGATTTAATTCGGTTAAAACTGGAAAAATATTTCTATTGGAATGTGTGATAATGTGCGTAATTTCTCTTAAAGTTGCTTCCGGTTTTAATGTCTCATAATCAGTCTCTATCAATCGCTCGGACTTTAATGATGATAATATTGTAACATCTTTATTGCTTCTCAAAACTTGGCCTTTTTTGGCTAAATTTTTAGCATCCATCGAAAGTGGTTCGATACTTCTAACCACCGCATAACTGATAGCTGAAACAAGCATTAGTGGAATCATCAATTCATATCCACCAGTGATTTCTGCGATCAAAAATATCCCAGTTAACGGTGCATAAAAAATGCCTGTAAGTACACCCGACATTCCAACGAGCGTAAAATTACTGATTGGCAAAGTTGCAATACCCGTCAAATTCACCAATCTAGCGAAAACATATCCGATATATGCACCTACGAAAAGTGAGGGTGCAAAATTACCTCCATTCCCGCCACTATTGATCGTCACGGCAGCTGCAATAACTTTCACAAACATCACAATACCAACAAAAAGCAACACAAACCAACCTTCTGTTTTCATGCTTTTAAAAATACTCGTATCTAATAATTTCTCTGGCGTATTGCTTGATAACACTTTGATACTTTCATAACCTTCACCAAAAAGTGGTGGCAAAATCAAAATTAACACTGCCAAAAAAATACCGCCTTTGATAGCTTTGCCATAAGTCCAGTCTTTCGAACGGTCTAGCACTTTTTCAATTCGTAAATAAATTCTAGAATAATAAATTGAAATCAAACCAGTTAAAACACCGAGTAAAACATAAAAGGGAACATTGTAATAATTAAAGGCTTCTTGAAGTTTAAATGTCAACAAAATTGAATCTCCAAGAATAATTTTAGATGTCAAACTGCCAATTGCAGCTGCAATAATTAGTGGAATAAACGCAGAAATACTGGCGTCAACCAACAATACCTCCAAAGCAAATAAAACTCCTGCAATTGGTGCGTTAAACGCGGCGCCGATACCTGCAGCAGCTCCACAAGCCAAAAGTAGAACTCTATCTTTGTAAATCAATTGATAAGTTTTGGCAAAATTAGATCCAATAGACGAACCTGTAGTAACAATCGGTGACTCCAACCCTGCTGAACCTCCAAAACCAACAGTCACAGCACTCGTTATAATGTGAGAATACATCTGATCTTTTGGCAAAAAGCCTGATTTCTTTACAATTGAACGAATAATATTTGCTGTTCCTCGACCTAGTTTTTGATTAAAAAACCTACGAACAATAAAGGTGGTCAAAATTATACCAACCATTGGGAAAATTAAGTACAAATAACTGTTTAAGTTGAAGGGCAATTTGAAGTCCAAGGTTACAAATCGGTGTATTTGGAAAACGAAAATCTTCAAAATTACTGCGGCCATTCCAGCTGTCAGACCAACCATCATGCTTGCAAATATCAAAAATTGTTGTTCAGACAATTTCGACCTGACCCATTTTATGGCACGTTCAATGATGGAAAAAAATCTCTGATATAACTTCAACTGATATTTTTTTGATGATTTACACAAATATAGTAAAATCAAAATAACCTTTTTTTGAAAATTAGTTATTCTCTAGTCAAAAAAGAAAGTAAATGCACTGTATATGATTAAAAATATTTAAACATTTCATTCTTATTTTTTTTAACTTTGCGCAATCAATTTAAAAACTGAAAAATAATGGCTCACAATATCAAACCAGGCGTTGCCTCAGGAGATGAAGTTCAAGCAATTTTTAAATATGCAAAAGAAAAAGGTTTTGCTCTGCCAGCGGTAAACGTAACAGGTTCCTCAACAGTGAACGGCGTTATGGAAACTGCAGCAAAATTAAATGCCCCTGTAATAATTCAGTTTTCAAATGGTGGATGTTTATACAATGCTGGAAAAGCGCTTTCTAACGAAAATGAAAAAGCGGCTATTTTAGGAGGAATTGCTGGTGCGAAACATGTGCACACATTAGCTGAGGCTTATGGAGCAACGGTAATTTTGCATACTGACCATTGCGCTAAAAAACTTTTGCCATGGATTGACGGTTTATTGGATGCAAGTGAAGAATTTTTTAAAGAAACTGGAAAACCTTTGTATAGTTCACACATGATTGATTTATCAGAAGAACCAATTGAAGAAAACATCGAAATCTGCAAGGCTTATTTGGCGCGCATGAGCAAAATTGGAATGACATTGGAAATCGAATTAGGAATTACTGGTGGTGAAGAAGACGGCGTTGACAATACGGACGTTGATAGTTCAAAATTATATACACAACCTGAAGAAGTAGCTTTTGCTTATGAAGAGTTGATGAAAGTTAGCGACAAATTCACCATTGCAGCAGCTTTCGGAAATGTTCATGGTGTTTACAAGCCAGGAAACGTGAAATTGACTCCTAAAATTTTGAGAAATTCGCAAGAATACGTTCAAAATAAATTCAATACAGATGTAAATCCAGTTGATTTTGTATTTCATGGTGGTTCTGGTTCAACATTGGAAGAAATCAGAGAAGCAATTGGTTATGGTGTGATTAAAATGAACATTGATACGGATTTACAGTTTGCGTTCACTGAAGGAGTTCGTGATTATGTGACTAAAAATATTGATTACTTAAAAACACAAATCGGAAATCCTACTGGAGACGATCAACCAAATAAAAAATACTACGACCCAAGAAAATGGATGAGAGAAGGTGAATTGACATTTGTCAAAAGACTTGAGCAAGCATTCCATGATCTTAACAACGTAAATACGCTTTAATATTAATTCAGCACAAAAAATAAACTATGGGTTGGTTTAAAAGAGACAAAGAAGGGATTACAACTTCGACTAAAGAGAAAAAAGAAACACCAGAAGGACTTTGGCATAAATGTTCCAATTGCAAAACTGTTTTCACAGAATCTGAGTTTGTCAAAAACTTTTATGTTTGTGACAGATGTTCACACCACGAGAGAATTGGTTCAAAAGAATATTTCGAAATCCTTTTTGACGAAGGAAAATTTACAGAGTTGGATGCAAATCTTTCATCTGGTGACCCTTTGAAATTTGAGGATACTAAAAAGTATGTTGACAGAGTTAAAGCAACACAAAAAAGTTCTGGTTTGAAAGATGCAGTGAGAACTGCTCATGGAAAATTAGAAGGAATGGATTTTGTAATCGCAGCCATGGATTTCGGATTTATTGGTGGTTCTTTGGGTTCTGTCGTAGGTGAAAAAATTGCACGTGCAATCGACAAAGCAATCGAATTGAAATGTCCGTTTATGATTATCTCTAAATCTGGAGGTGCGCGTATGATGGAAGCTGGTTTTTCTTTGATGCAAATGGCGAAAGTAAGCGGGAAATTAGGTCAATTGGCTGAAAATAAATTGCCTTACATTTCATTTTTGACAGATCCAACAACTGGTGGTGTAACTGCTTCATTTGCAATGCTGGGTGATTTAAATATCGCTGAACCAAAAGCATTGATCGCTTTCGCTGGTCCAAGAGTTGTGAAAGAAACAATCGGTAGAGATTTACCAGAAGGATTTCAAACTTCTGAATTCTTATTGGAACACGGATTTTTAGATTACATCGTTGATCGAACGGAGCTAAAACAAACTTTAGCAACTTCGTTGAAAATGTTCAACAATTAAATATTCAAAGTCCTGCAGAAATGTGGGACTTTTTTTTAGTCAAATTTTTCTAAATTAATCTGATACCACTTTTCAATTCTACTCAAAATCTCAGCGGATTTTTCTAAATGTGGATGATGTTTCACAAAATCTAAAAAGGCAATTTCAGCTTGTGGAATGGCTTGTAGAATTAAATCAAGCTGTAATTTTGTACCGTATTGATCTTCTTTTCCTTGAATTGCGAGCGTTGGACATTGAATTCCTTGAATGTCATTAACAATATTCCAATCTTTAAAAGAATCGCTTATCCAAGTATTTGCCCAAGCGAAAAAAAGCGATTCTGTTTTTTCACTGTGAAACTTTTTCAATCCGTCTAATTTTCCTTCGCGGAAAGCATCAATCGCAGGCTGAATTCCGGCACGTGTTTCAGATTCATTCAAAACATGCGCAGCCATTGTTACAATTCCAGAGACAAATTTTGGAAATTTGGCAGCATACAATAAAGCGATTGTCCCGCCATCCGAATGTCCAACTAAAATAACCCGTTTTCCGCCTGGCAAAATTTTCTGAATGACTTCGTGCAATTCATCGTATGCATATTCATGTAGGTAGTTTTCATTTCTTTCACCAAACAATGCATCGGAACCACCGTGCCCTCTTCGCTCGAGAATAAAACCATCCATTCCCATGGAATCGCACAACAATTTAGGAAAATTTCGCCATTGACCTATTGAACCCAAAGCTTCATGCAAAAACAACAAAATAGTGTTCTCCTGAAAATCGGTTCTGTTTGTTAAATTGCTTTTTTCTGATTCGATAAAAGCGATTTGAACCTGATGTGTCGAAAGTTGGAGTTTCTTTAAAATCATCTTTTGTAAAACAAAAAATCCCACATTGCTGCAGGATTTAATAATTTAAAATATTGTAAATTAGTTTTTTACTCGCTCTTGGTACAAACCAGTACGCGTATCAATTTTAATAATTTCTCCAGTATTGATGAACAAAGGAACACGGATTTCAGCGCCTGTTGCAATAGTTGCTGGTTTCATTGTGTTTGTCGCAGTATCACCTTTAATCCCTGGTTCAGTGTAAGTTACTTCAGAAATAATTGAAATTGGTAATTCAACAACCAAAGGAGTTTCTTCTTCAGCGTGAAACAAAATACTGCAAGTCATTCCTTCAACCAAAAAACCTGGTTTTTCAATCATCTTAGCAGGAATGTTCACTTGTTCAAAATTTTCATTGTTCATGAAAACATAATCCGTTCCTTCTTGATACAAATATTGATATTCACGATTTTCAATTCTAACAGTCTCAATTTTATGACCTGCTGAAAAAGTATTGTCTATCACTTTCCCAGTTTCAATTTGTCTCATTTTCGTACGAACGAAAGCAGGACCTTTTCCAGGTTTTACGTGTTGAAACTCGATAATTTGACACAGTTTATCGTTAAATTTAATGCATAAACCGTTTTTGATATCAGATGTATTTGCCATGATGCTTCTTTATAATAGAGCGCAAAAATAGAAAAAAAAGTTTGAAGAATAATACATTTTTGGATTAATCTCAGTTCTAAAAAATTTCAAAACTACTTTTTCGCACAATGGTTTTTTGTCATGATTTTTATTCAAAAATACACGCCAAAAAAGATTTTATGAACTTGTTTGTTCGACGATTCCGATATATATCGGAACCGTTTACAAACATGGCGCTCCTATGGAGCTATTTTGCTTTTTAAGTTATCCCATTTTCACTGAATTAATGAACCCTACTAAAAACAATCAAAATCTATTTGTTCGTGCTAAATTTTTTTTACTGATTTTTTAAAGGTAAATGCACTTGCCCTGTTGGTAATTGTAATTCATCTGAATAAATAGAATTAAAACAATTATCTTTGCACCAAAGCTTAAAAAATGACAGAAGAAATCAATGCGGTAAGTTACTGTGTAGGAATGAGTGTTGCAGGAAGTTTGATGCAACAAGACTTAGAAAAAATCAATCCAGAAGCGATGGCTGAAGCAATTGCTGACGCATTCGCAGGAAAAGCGCCAAAATATGGTCCAGATGAAGCAAATGCAATCATCCAACAGTATTTGCAAAAAGTGGGTGAATCTAAATTTGCAGAGCATAAAGATGCTGGTGAAGCTTTTTTAGCTGAAAACAAATCAAAAGCGGGAATTCATACAACGCCTTCAGGTTTGCAATATGAAGTGATTGAAGAAGGAACTGGTGCAAAACCAACTGCAGAAGATACTGTTGAAGTTCATTATCATGGTACTTTGATCGATGGAAGTGTTTTTGATTCTTCTGTTCAAAGAGGAACTCCAGCGACTTTCGGTGTTCACCAAGTAATCAAAGGTTGGACTGAAGCCTTGCAATTGATGACTGAAGGTTCGAAATACCGTTTGTATATTCCTCAAGATTTGGCTTATGGTGCACAACCTCATCCAGGTGGACCAATCAAACCTTTTATGGCTTTGATTTTCGACGTTGAATTGATTGCAATACATTAATCAGATTTAAAATGAAAAAAGTTATTCTTTTTTTACCCTTGTTGGTACTTCTTGTTGCTTGTGGAGATAAAACTGCAAGTGAAGAAACTGAAAAAGTCGATTTGACAACTTTCAAAGATAAATTGTCTTACGCTTTGGGTGCAGATCATGCGCATTCAATTTCTGAATCTGGAGATCCATATTTTGACAAATATGACATCGACGAAATGGTCAAAGGATTTGAGCAAGGATTTTCGGATACTTCTGCATTTGATGAAGGTTGCAACGAAACAATGAGAAAACTTTACGGTCCTCAAGGTCAAAAATTTGATACAAATTATGTCAAAGAAGGATCAAGTTGTTTGGGGAAATTGTCTGGAATTGTTTTTCAAGCGAGTTGGAAAAAGAAAGGTGCTTTGAGTAAAATCGATATTAAAAAAGCAGCCATCGGATTCAGACACGGACTGATGAAAATCGACACCTTGATCAACGTGGAAGAACAAAAATCGATGATTCAAAATTTCTTCGAAGATTTGAATAAAATGAACGGAAGTGCTTTGATGGAAAAAGCGAAGAAATTGCCAAATATCAAAACAACTGCAAGTGGAATCATTTTGCAAACCATTCAAGAAGGTAAAGGACCGAGTCCTGCTCCTGGCGATGACGTTCTAGCGCATTATATTTTGATGAATTCGTTGGGTGACACGTTGCAAAGTTCTTTCGAAATGGTTGAAAAATACAAACAACCGTTGAACGCTTTTTCGCTTTCAGGCGTAGTTACAGGATGGCAAGAAGGAATGCCGATGATGAAAAAAGGTGGAAAATATAGATTGTATCTACCTTTTCAAATGGCTTACCAAGAATCTGGCATGTTTAATCCAAACACCAATTCGTATGACATTCAACCTTATGAATCTTTGGTGTTTTACATTGAGTTAATCAACAGTGGAAAACCAGGAACGTTGACAAAGAATAATGTGAATAGATAAAAAATTGATGATATTGAGGAAAGGTGCTTGAATAAGGCACCTTTTTTTTGGTTTAAAGTATTCAAAATCAAAGTGGATAAGTTGGAAATTTAAAATATTTGGTTAGCTTTGGTTTTCAATTGGTTGATATTTGAAATAAGCGAAATAGATGAGATGCGAATTTATTCGGTTGTAAGCGTTTTTATTTTTGATATTGAGTGATTTAGAACAATTAAATATTATGAAAATAGGAGCATTGCGCAAAGCAAATAGTTAGTAATAATGTAATCCAGGCCTGTGATAATAAAAAAAATAATAATATTGATTTTAGGATTTGTAATCAGCAGTTGTACTTTGGGAGATAAAAGTGAAAAAGTTATTAAGCTTGGTTGCGGCATTTACCTAAAAGTTGTGAGATGGTCTTCTGACAATCAAAGAACTTATATAAGTGATAATTCCATATTAAAAGATACTCTTAATGAGCCATATTATAGAGCTTTAGATTTTTTTTACAAGGTAGACAATTGTAATTTAATTATCCTTAAGGCAGATTCATTAAATAGGTCAAAATTAAAAAATCCGAAAATCAACATCCAACAAGAATGGGAAAAGGAAGTTGACTTTAAAAATTATGATAGTCTGGGGTTTGCTAACATAATGTATCAATAGAAATATTACAAACAGCACCTTCATTTCAAGCCTTTTTATTATTATCTTCAGCTAGAGGCTTGAAAGTGCAGGTGCAAAATGTTATCGTGTAATAATTTATGGATATGAATCAAGAATAAACAAATCATAACAAATAGCAAATATTAAGCTTCGGACTGCAAAACTTAAGTCACAAGCAAATCAAAACATTCATTCAACCAAAGAAAATTTAAAAATGAAATGCAATTTCTACCTATCAAACAGACAAAAACTAGTATTTATGGTTGAAGAACTTCATAAACGCGGTTTTAGAAAGTTGAGAGTAATGCCGTCAGAATCGCCTTCGGGATTACATTGGCGTTGCAGTTTTATTGACGAGAAAAAAAACCAGGAGTTATCAGCCTCGAACTGGATAAGCTATCATGAAGGCCAAAATTCAAAAGAAGAACTAATACTAACTACTATAGAATTAACAGACTTGTTTGTGAAAGAAAATTTTAAATTCTTGGAACTTTGTAAAGGCCAAAACAATGAGTATGCAGAATGGTATAGCGGAATGTTAAAACAACTAGACAATGAAGAACTGCCTTATACATTTGTAGATTGGAAATTACAAAAAGTATTTTGGAAAACATCAAAGGGTAAACAAATAGAAACTTTATCTAGTGAAGCTAAATACTATCTTTAGAATTAAAGGATAAGCAAATAAATAATAAAAAGGAAAAAATCATTCTCAAATACTGACTTTTTAGTTTAATTTCCAACTTGTTGTCACTTTCTCAAAACCCTTCAAAAGCTCCTAAACCAAACAACGCAAAATCGTATTTCACAGGATCGTTTGGATCGAGTTTACACAAAATGGATTGCACTTCTTCCAAGGCTGTCCAATCGTTTTGCGTGCGTTGCATCATGTCTAATTTTCGCGCAATGTTTCCAGTGTGCACGTCCAACGGCAAATACAATTCAGAAGTGGGAATTGAATTCCAAATTCCGAAATCTACACCACATTTGTCTTTTCTGACAAACCAGCGCAGCATCATGTTCAATCTTTTTGCCGAAGCGCCTTTCAAGGGATTAGAAACATGTTTCTCACTTCGATTTTCGTGTTCGACTGCAAAAAATTCGTTGCGGAAATTTACGATTCTGCCTTTCACCCCTACAATTTCGTCGCTACTTGAAAACAGTGATTCTAACGTCGATTTTTGGTAAATGTCTTTCAGCGAACGAAAGAAAAAATCTAAATCCGTTGCGTTGAATGTTCGATGCACAAAAGGAATTAACGTTTTTGGAGTTGTATAATTCAAAATAAATTCATGCGGATTGTTTCCCATGATTTTGATTAGTTTCTCTCCGTTGGTAATGATTGATTTTCGATTTCCCCAAGCAATGGTTGCCATGAGTAAACCCATGATTTCAATGTCTTCTTTTTTCGAAAAGCGATGTGGAATTTGGATTGGATCCACTTCAATAAAAGCGGGATTGTTGTATTGTTCCACTTTTGAATCCAAAAATTCTTTTAATTCATCAAAAGGAATCATGTATGTTCAATTAAATAATAATTCCGTCTTGCATAACGAGCTTTCTGTCAGCCATGTTTGCCAAAGAATCATTGTGTGTAACAATCACAAAAGTTTGATTAAATCTTTCTCTCAAATCAAAAAACAATTGATGTAAATCGGCAGAATTTTGTGAATCTAAATTTCCAGATGGTTCGTCAGCAAAAATCACTTTTGGCCTGTTAATCAAAGACCTAGCAACGGCAACACGTTGTTGTTCGCCACCTGAAAGTTCATTCGGTTTGTGATTAAGTCGATGAGAAATCCCTAGTAAATCAAATAGTTCAGATGCTCGTTTTTTGGCATCAGAAGCAGTTTTACCTTGAATTAGCGCTGGAAGAATGGCGTTTTCTATGGCTGAAAATTCTGGTAAAAGTTGATGAAATTGAAAGATAAAACCGATGGAAGTATTTCGAAACTCCGCTAATTTCTTCGCGGAAAGTTGAAAAGGAACTACGCCATCGATGGATAAACTTCCGGCATCCGGCTTTTCGAGCGTACCCAATAACTGCAATAAAGTAGTTTTTCCAGCACCTGAAGATCCAACAATAGAAACTACCTCGCCTTGTTGAATTTCAAGACTAACGCCTTTCAAAACGTTTAAATCACCATAGTTTTTTGTCAAATTTTCAGCGCGCAACATACTATTTTCCTGTCATTTTAATTGAATGTCCCATTTTATCACGTTTGGTTTTCAAATAAGATTCGTTGTGAATATTACTTTCAATTTCAATCGCTATATTTTCAACAATTTCTAAACCATATCCAACCAATCCTGTTCTTTTCGTTGGATTATTAGACATCAATTTCATTTTTGAAACACCCAAATCTCTCAAAATTTGCGCGCCAATTCCGTAATCTCTTTCGTCGCTTTTGAAACCTAATTCAATGTTGGCTTCGATGGTGTCCATTCCTTCTTCTTGCAATTTGTAGGCTTTCAGTTTATTGATTAAACCAATGCCTCTGCCCTCTTGATTCATGTACACAATGACACCTTTACCTTCGGCTTCGATCATTTCCATGGCTTTTTCAAGCTGTGGACCACAATCACATCTGCAAGAACCGAAAATATCGCCTGTCAAGCATGAACTGTGCACACGCACTAAAACGCCTTCATTTTCCTCCCAAGTTCCTTTCACCAGCGCCAAATGTTCCTGACCAGTTGTTTTTTCCTTGTATGCGTGCAACTGAAAATTACCAGATTTTGTTGGCATTTTTACATCAACAATTTTATCGATCAAAGAATCATGTTTCAAACGGTACTGGATCAATTGCTCAATAGAAATAATTTTCAAATCAAACTTTTTAGCTACTTCCACCAATTGAGGTAAACGAGCCATTGAACCATCTTCATTCAAAATCTCCACTAAAATCCCAGCGGATTGAAAACCAGCTAGTCTTGCTAAATCTATCGATGCTTCAGTGTGACCCGTTCTTCTTAAAACACCGCCTTTTTTGGCACGCAATGGAAAAATATGTCCTGGACGACCTAAATCGCTTGGTTTTGTATCAGGTGAAACCAATGCTTTGATTGTTTTTGCTCTATCGTGTACAGAAATTCCAGTGGTGCAACCATTCCCGATTAAATCCACAGAAACTGTAAATTGAGTTTCGTGCAGCACAGTATTATTTGTGACCATGAGGTTTAATTCTAATTCTTCACAACGTTTTTCAGAAAGCGGAGTGCAAATCAGACCTCTACCATGAGTAGCCATAAAATTGATCATTTCTGGCGTTACCATTTCTGCGGCAGCTATAAAATCCCCTTCGTTTTCTCTATCCTCGTCATCAACGACAATAATTACTTTTCCTGCTTTAATCTCCGCGATTGCCTCTTCTATGCTGTTTAATTTAAAATCCATGTTTTGTAGAAATTGTGGTGCAAAATTACGGAATTTTCTTGGTAAAGTGTATATTGTTTGAGAAAAGGGATTGTGGTGAAAAATGTGAGGAGATTAGATATTCGCTATCACTTTTGAAATCTGTTTTTCAATGTTTTCGGTACTTTAAAAGATTCTAACCGATAAAAACTTTTGTTGCAAGTTTTAATTCTCAAATTGAAAATCAATTTTTTGGTTGGTCAATTCTCAGGACAAAAAAATAGTTCTAAGTTTAAACTAAATCAAAATAAATCGAACTTGATTAAAATAGCAATGTTTTCGCTACTGTAAATGATTCTAACGGGTAAAAACCACTAGAGATTCAACTATTAATTTGCTTTTGTTGCTAAAATCAAAAAAGGTTTAACTTTTTCAATAAAATCAAGGAACTAAAAGTTTCTAACCGATAAAAACCTTTTTTCTTTGATAAAAATTTGGATATATGCATTTTTCTTTACTACTTTTAATATCCAATCCCTTTTAACAAACCAAAATGAAAAACATGCAATTCAAAAAATCCGATAGACTTTGTTGCGTTTGCGACAAAAAATTATTCGGCCGTTCAGACAAAGTATTCTGCGACATCCAATGTAAAAATAAATATCACTCCGAAGTCAGAAAAAATGCCAAAAGCACGATTACAAACAATATCAACATCCTCAAAAAGAACTACAACATCCTCTGTAGTTTATTGGGTGAAAATTGCAATCAATTTGAAATAAATAAACTAAAATTACAAGAATTGAAATTTGATTTTAGAGTGATAACTGGTATAGACAAAATAAACCTTGGGATCCAAACAAAAGATTTCAAATTAGAAGTATTTGAATTCAAATGGTACCAAACTGGAAATGATACAATTGTTATCTCCAGGCAAAAAAATCAATCCAACCTTTCGCCATATATGTACAAAAGATGGGTAAGATATATAAAACCTTTGCAAACAGAAGAATTGATCGAAGCTGGATGATTCGTGTGACAATAAGTCGTATTTTTATCAATGGCACAATCATTGAATTTTATTGATTTCATAAAAAAATATCAGCTATTTTAAATGATCAATTCATTATTTAAATAGTTTACTGACATATTGACACAAATAGAAAATACTAAAATGAACGAATATACAGACAACGACTTTTTTGAATTTACAGGTGAAATTGATGATGCAGAATTCATTCCATTGATAACTCCTGAGGAAGAGGCAATAATGAATAATGCTGAGTATCCTCTTGAATTACCGATTTTACCGCTAAGAAACAATGTGCTTTTTCCAGGTGTCGTTATTCCAATTACCGTAGGGAGAGATAAATCAATAAAATTGATTCAAGATGCCAATAAAGGTGATAAAATTATTGGTGTAGTTTCGCAACTCAATCAAGATGAGGAATCACCTGAATTTAAAGATTTACACCTTGTTGGAACTGTCGCACAAATTGTTCGCATGCTTAAAATGCCTGATGGCAGCACTACCGTCATTATCCAAGGAAAAAGAAGGTTTAAGTTAACAACGCCTATTCAAACTGAGCCATACATGAGGGCGAAAGTTAAATACCTAACTGAGAAAAAATTTGATGAAAAATCTTCCGAAATGGAAGTGATGTTCAAATCTATTCGTGAACAAGCCATGCAAATTATTAGAGATAGTCCGAATATCCCAACTGAAGCTGGATTTGCAATCGGAAATATCGATAGTCCTACTTTCTTAGTCAATTTTATATCTTCTAACATGAATGCCGATGTTTCTAAAAAACAAGAAATGTTGGAGGAATTAGACATGAAAAAAAGAACTTATATGGTTCTTGAACACCTTACACTCGAAGCTCAAGTATTGGAAATGAGAAATCAAATTCAATCAAAAGTCCGAAAAGACATGGACAAACAGCAAAGAGAATACTTTTTAAATCAACAAATTAGAACAATTCAAGAGGAATTAGGCGACAACCCTCAAGAAAATGAAGTTCAAGAAATGTTGAAACGATCCAAAAAGAAAAAATGGAATGCAAAAGTTTCTAAAATCTTTGATAAAGAACTAAATAAACTCCAAAGGATGAATCCTCAAGGTGCTGAATATACTGTTCAGTTAAATTACCTTGATATGCTCCTTGATTTGCCTTGGGATGAATTTACAATT
This sequence comes from Crocinitomicaceae bacterium, assembly GCA_040403095.1. Taxonomy (GTDB): domain Bacteria; phylum Bacteroidota; class Bacteroidia; order Flavobacteriales_D; family Crocinitomicaceae; genus JAQVCM01. The sequence goes on along the minus strand of JBBALI010000020.1, from coordinate 51,249 downwards.
GATAAATTAGATTTAAAAAGAGCTGAAAAAATTCTTGAAAGAGACCATTTTGGCTTGGAAGATGTAAAAAAGAGAATCCTTGAATATTTGGCTGTCTTGAAATTAAAGGGCGATATGAAATCTCCAATTCTCTGCTTTTATGGCCCTCCTGGAGTTGGAAAAACTTCTCTTGGAAAATCTATAGCTGATGCACTTGGACGTAAATATGTTCGCATGTCACTAGGTGGAGTGCATGATGAGTCCGAAATCAGAGGGCACAGAAAAACTTACATAGGTGCAATGCCTGGGAGAATCATCCAAAATCTAAAAAAAGCTGAATCTGCGAATCCTGTTTTTGTATTGGATGAAATAGATAAACTTGGAAAAAGTAACCATGGAGATCCATCTTCAGCACTTTTGGAGGTCATGGATCCTGAACAAAATAAAGAATTTTACGATAATTACATTGAAACTGAATTCGACCTTTCTAAAGTGATGTTCATTGCAACTGCAAATTCTCTTTCTTCTATTCAAGGTCCATTGAGAGATAGAATGGAAATTATTGAAGTCAATGGCTATACCATAGAAGAGAAAATAGAAATTGCCAAAAATCACTTGATTCCAAAACAACTTGAAGCGCACGGAATAACTAAAAAACAGTTTTCCATCGACAAAAAAACTTTAGAAAAAGTGGTAGAAGAATATACCAATGAATCTGGTGTTCGCGGCCTTGATAAAGTAATCGCCAAAATGGTGAGGAATACTGCTAGATTAATCGCCATGGAAGAAATTAGTAATCCTAAAATTCAAATTGAAAATCTAAACGACATTTTAGGTCCAGGAAGAGCAAAAACAAAATACTTAAATAACGATGTTGCAGGCGTTGTTACTGGTTTAGCTTGGACAAGTGTTGGCGGAGATATTCTATTTATCGAATCTTCTATCACCAAAGGAAAAGGAAAATTGACTTTAACTGGAAATTTGGGTGATGTAATGAAGGAATCTGCTATCATCGCACTCGAATTTTTGAAATCTCACAGCCATTGGTTAAACCTTGATCAATCTGTTTTTGATAACTACAATGTACATATTCACGTTCCTGAAGGAGCAACTCCAAAAGATGGACCAAGCGCAGGAATCACTATGTTGAGCTCTTTGGCTTCACTTTTTAGTCAGAAAAAAATTAGAAAAAATCTTGCAATGACAGGTGAAATAACCTTAAGAGGTGATGTTTTACCTGTAGGAGGAATCAAAGAAAAAGTGTTGGCCGCGAAGAGAGCTTCTATCAAAGAAATCATCTTGTGTGAAAAAAATAGAAAAGACATAGAAGAAATCAAATCAAGCTATTTGGAAGGTTTGACTTTTCATTATGTTTCTACCATGAAAGAAGTCCTAGACATCGCTCTTACAAATGAAAAAGTGATGGATGCAATTGAAATTAAATAGATTATAGATATAATAATTAAAAAAGCACTTGTTATAAACAGTGCTTTTTTTTATTGGAATCAAATGACATTTAGAATATCCACAAACCCTTGTTTGAAAAAATTAATCCATCAAACAATTAAAGACACTAACTTTGTAAAATGCAAGACACTTACAAACACAAAGGTTTAAGAAAACAACTCATTGATGAATTGCGCCAAAAAGGTATTTCTGACGAAAATATCTTAGATGCTTTCAATGAAGTGCCTCGCCATTTTTTTTTGGATCTTGCTTTTGAACAACAAGCATATTCTAACCAAGCTTTTCAAATAGGTGCTGGCCAAACTATCTCACATCCATATACTGTTGCATTTCAAACTGACCTTCTCAATTTAACAAGAGGTGAAAAAGTCTTAGAAATAGGCACCGGCTCTGGATTTCAAACTTGTATTCTTTGTCAACTTGGGACAAAAGTATATAGCATCGAAAGACAAAGAGAACTTTTCATAAAATCAAATACGATAATCAAAAATCTGAAATTTCATCCTGAATTATTTTATGGTGATGGTTACAAAGGACGTCCTTTTAACGCTCCTTTTGATAAAATTTTAGTCACTTGCGGTGCCCCATTTATTCCTGAAGCTTTGAAGGAACAATTAAAAATAGGCGGAATCTTGGTTATTCCCTTAGGAGCTGGAAGTGTGCAAGAAATGCAACGAATTACAAAAATTTCAGAAAACGAATTTAGCACTGAAAATTTCGGAGATTTTAGCTTTGTTCCCATGTTAGAGCGAACAAAATAATTGAAATTCTTTTCTTTTCATTGTTAATAATTTGTCAAAATAACACTGATCAATTGCACTTTGAAAAAAATCAAGTACCTTTAATTTAAGAAAGGCACGGTTTTTGGCTTTTCAAATTATATTAATAGTAAAATTTAAAACCATGAAAAGTTTAAAAATAACATTCGCAGCATTAACATTGACATTGTTTGCTAACGTTTCTATTGCTCAAGATCAAAATGGAGAAAAGAAAACTCCTGAAGAAAGAGCAACTGCACAAACTGAGAAAATGTCTGAAAAACTTTTGCTTAACCCAGAACAAAAAACACAAGTTTACGACATCAATCTTGCCATTGATCAAAAAAACGAAGCTGTTCGCAAAGACAAAAATATGTCAGAAGAAACTAGAAAAGCTTCAATTCAAGGAAACAATGATGCTAGAAAAGACATGATCAAAGCGATTTTAAATCCTGAACAATTGAAAAAATTCGAAGAGATTGAAATTCAACGTGATGCTCGTCATGAGACAAAATTTAAGAACAATGAGTTCAAAAAAATGGAGCAAAAACCTGCTCAAGTAGTTCCAGCAGAAAAATAATTTACATTAAATATTTTCGAAAGCAGTTTGATTTTTCAGACTGCTTTTTTTGTGTCAAATTTTATGAAAATTTAAATTCAAGGTTCGCTCAATCACTTTGACCTTTCGCACTTCATCAGGTGATACAAAGCAAATTGAAATCCCTCTCTTCCCTGCCCTAGCGGTTCTTCCGCTCCTGTGCGTATAATATTCAATTTGATCAGGCAATACATAATGAACAACATAAGCCAAATTATCTACATCTATTCCTCTCGCTGAGATGTCTGTAGCAACCAAAATTTGAACTTTGTGATTCTTAAAAGCACGCATTACCTTATCTCTGTCTCTTTGCTCTAAATCTCCATGCAATGCATCTGCAGCGATGTTTTTAGCAATCAATTGTTTCGTCAAAGTTTGAACCTGCGCTTTCGTTCTGCAAAAAATAATCCCATTCATTTTGGGTTGCGTTTTCAAAAATTGTAATAAAAACTCAAATTTCAAATTTGGTGCAGACACAAAATATTGATGTTCAATTAATTTATTGACAACATCATTTTTATTAACTTGAATTTTATGCGCGTCTTCTGACAAATATTTCTCAACTAATAATTTCAGTTCTTCTGGCAAGGTTGCTGAAAATAACCAAGTGAAACATTGTAAACTTATCATTTTCAATATGGAATCCAATTCTTGCTTGAATCCCATACTGAGCATTTCATCAGCTTCATCCAAAACCAAAGTTTGAACAAAACTCAAATCAATTGCTTTTCTTTCCAACAAATCTATTAACCTTCCTGGGGTAGCAACAACAATTTGCGTCGGTTTCGCCAAGTTTCGCATCTGAATTTCAATTTTTTCACCTCCGTAAATTGCTTCCACAAAAATCTTCTCAGAATATTTAGTGAATTTAAAAAGTTGCTTGGCAATCTGTTGACACAATTCCCGCGTAGGGGCTAAAATTAATGCTTGAATGTTATTGTCATTCGGATCAACTTTCTCCAAAATTGGCAAACCAAATGCTGCTGTTTTCCCAGTTCCCGTTTGTGCTTGACCAATGAAATCAGAATTGTTATTCAATAAAAATGGAATCGCTTTTTTTTGAATTTCACTGGGTTCGGTGATTTTCAATTCAATTAAAGCCTTGATAAATTGTTCTGAAATTCCTAAATCTTTGAAAGTTGCCAAAATCTGTTGTTTTAAGTTGCAAAGATAAGCCTTTTGGCCGAATTGGTTAATCTTTCTATTCATTTCATTTCTATCCCAATATTCTCTTAAATCACATTGAAAATCCTTACTTTTGCTTAAAATTTCAATTATGGATTTTCAATTAGTTTCAGATTTTTCACCGACTGGAGATCAGCCAGAAGCAATCAAACAATTGGTAAAAGGAATAGTTGACGGCGTTGAACATCAAACACTTTTAGGTGTGACTGGGAGTGGAAAAACGTTTACTGTTGCCAATGTGATTGAACAAATCAACAGACCAACTTTAATTCTTTCTCACAATAAAACACTTGCAGCGCAATTATACGGCGAATTCAAACAGTTTTTCCCTGAAAATGCAGTTGAATATTTTGTTTCTTACTACGATTATTATCAACCAGAAGCATATTTGCCCGTTACAGATACTTTCATCGAAAAAGATTTAGCGATCAACGATGAACTTGAAAAACTAAGACTTTCTGCTACTTCGTCTCTACTTTCAGGTCGAACGGATGTAATCGTTGTTTCTTCAGTTTCTTGTATATACGGTATTGGAAATCCAAACGAATTTGAAAAAAGCATTTTGCACATGCACAAAGGGCAGAAAATTTCTCGCAATAAATTTCTGCTCCGATTGGTTGAAAACCTTTATTCACGTGCAGTTGATGATTTTAAACGAGGAACATTCCGAGTAAAAGGCGACACCATTGACATTTACTTGGCCTATGCAGATTACGCCGTTAGATTTGAATTTTGGGGAGATGATATTGAAGGTATCTTCGCAGTTGATCCTATTTCAATGCACAAACTTGATTCTTACGAAGAAATCAATATTTATCCTGCTAACATTTTCGTATCAAGTGCTGAAACTACCAGAAAAGCCATTGATCAAATTGGTGAAGACATGGTTTTACAAGTCGAAAATTTCAAACGTGAAGGAAAAATTTTTGAAGCAAAACGTCTAGAAGAACGTGTTTCCTATGATTTAGAAATGATGCGCGAATTGGGATATTGCTCTGGAATTGAAAATTATTCTCGCTATTTCGACCAACGTGAACCTGGAACGCGACCTTTCTGTTTGATTGATTATTTCCCGAAAGATTTCTTGATGGTTGTTGACGAAAGTCACGTTACCTTGCCTCAAATTCGCGCGATGTATGGTGGAGATAGAGCGCGTAAAATCAATTTGGTAGATTACGGTTTTCGCCTTCAGGCTGCGATGGACAATCGACCATTAAAATTTGAAGAATTTGAATCAGTAACCAATCAAATGATTTACGTCTCAGCAACACCCGCAGTTTTTGAATTAGAGAAATCTGAAGGTGTTGTTGTTGAACAATTAATTCGACCAACTGGACTTTTGGATCCAAATATTGAAGTGCGCCCAAGTTTGAATCAAATTGACGATTTAATTGAAGAAATTCAATTGCGAATTACGCGCGACGAACGAACATTGGTTACAACTTTGACCAAAAGAATGGCGGAAGAATTACAAAAATACTTGGACAAAATTGGAATTCCTTGCCGCTATATCCACAGTGAAGTAGATACGATTGAGCGCGTTGAAATTTTACGACAATTGCGTTTGGGAGATTTTGATGTACTTATTGGTGTAAACTTATTGCGTGAAGGTTTAGATTTACCAGAAGTTTCACTCGTTGCGATTTTAGATGCAGACAAAGAAGGATTTTTGAGAGATGAGCGTTCATTGGTACAAACAGTTGGTCGTGCTGCTCGAAACGTAAATGGTTTGGTAATCATGTATGCTGACAAAATCACGATGTCGATGGAAAAAACAATCAGTGAAACTGCTAGAAGGCGTGCCATGCAAATTGCATACAACGAGGAACATGGACAGGTGCCAACTGCTTTGAATAAATCGAAAGAACGAATCATGGAATCGACAGTTGTTGCTGATGGAGATTACGAAAATCGCCATCCGAAGGAAGATCCAGATTCAAAATTAATGATGGCTGCAGATCCTGGCGTGGCTTATTTGACTCAAGAACAACTCGAAAAAACAATTGCATTCACCAAAAAATCAATGGAAAAGGCGGCCAAAGATTTGGATTTTATTGAAGCAGCAAGATTGAGAGATGAATTGTTTGCCCTTCAAAAAATGAGAAAAGAATAAAGATGAGTAGAAACAAAAAAATCATAACCTACTTGTATGTGTTTTATTTGACGAGTGTTATCACACTACTCGTTTTTCCATTTTCAGCTGATTTGGGAATGGACGAATATATTTTTGGAATCAGAAAGGACCATTATGTGCACGCTACGATGTTCTTGCCTTTCATGGGATATTTTTGGATTACAAACATTGCTCAAAAATCAAAAATAAATTTTCTAATATATTATGGATTGGGAATTTTATTTGCAGCTTTCTGTGAATCAATGCATTATTTCATACCATACCGCACATTTGATATTAATGACTTTTTCGCAAATGTGACAGGAATTTCTGCAGGCTTGATTCTGTTTTTATTTAAAAGTCCAAAATCATTTAATCAATGATCACAATCTCTTCCTTGTTGAATTCCTTTAGAATAAAGTGCATCTAATTCAGCCAATTCCTTCAATAATTCTGGTGAAGGAGGTACATTTTGCATTTTTGACAAATCTGGTTGTCCAGCATCGACCCAAGCAGTGTACCAAAATGAACCGACAGCAATAATCGCTTTCTTCATTCTTCTTTCAACCATGCCATTGAGCATTTTATGATAAGCCTGAGAAAATTCATACGAATAAGTCTGTATGGTTACATTACCTCTTTGCTCATAGGAATATTTTTTGTCCGAAGGAAATTGAGTAGTCAATTCTTTTTCAAAACGCAAGACCGAATCCAGTGCATTGTTTGACATTTGAACCGCATCCCAGGTAAAATCAAGTGGTTTGGGAATGTATTGCCCTTTTCCTACGAAATAATCGTAATCTTCCATGTTGATTTCAACCAAACGACTTTCCCATAAACCGTGAATTCCCTTTTGACCAGTCATCTGACCGTTGTAGTTTTCAGTTGTGTGCAACGGAACATGCGCATCTCCAATGTAATGCCCAATATCAGCTGAGTATTTTAAAATTAAATCTACATTTTTCGCTTCAAAAGCTTTTTGTAATCTCAATTTCATCACCTGAATGTGCCAGGGAACAATTCCATAGGCGTGTAAAGTATCTTCTGAAAATTTTTCGACTGCTTTGTACCAATTTCTAGGCACAACTTCAAAAGGATTTGCCCCTCCGAAAGCATAGTGATCAATATCAATAAAATGACATTCAGCTTCGCCTTTTACAGCATATCGACGTTTGTCAGGATCAACTGCATGTTCAGTCAAATATTCAATGTGCTCTTTATAAAACGCAAACATTTCAGGCGGCAGGGTGAAAATTGCCACTCGGTTAATTCTTTTATGCCCTGTAAAACCCCAAACTGAAGTTGCAGAATTTGAGTCAGGTTTAATCATCCCAAAAAGGACGAAAACGATCAAAAATGATCCTAGAAATTTAATCTTGTATTTGAACCAATTTTCCATCTTTCAATATCGGTATTACAGTTGACTGATTGGGTGTCAGACAATACTTGATATCTTCATTCAGATTCAGATTTTTCAATCTTCTGCGGTGAGAGCTGGATTTTAAGAAACCAAAGTAATTATCTTTGGCTGAAAGATACAAATATTTTGCAGCAATCGACGAATCTTCATCAGAAGTAAATTTTCCGGTGCTCAATAAATAGTCAGAAATAGCACCTGCGCAAATCGTATCTTCTAAATTGAATTTATCTTGCCATCCTGAGCACAAACACAACACATTTTTGTCTTGTTTTTCCAACCATTCACACAAAGCTTGCAAATTCAAAAACGAACCAACAACCACAATTTCAGCATCTTTGGCAACATCTAAAGATTTTGTACCATTAGTCGTTGTCAATACCACTTCTTGTCCTCGAAATTCCTCTTTCATGTAACTAAACGGTGAATTTCCAAAATCAAAACCTTCTACAATTTGACCTTTTCGTTCTGCTCCTGCTAAAAAACCTTTTTGTTTGTATTCCCAAGCTTCTTCCACAGTTGGAACAGGAATGATTGCTTTGATTCCGTTATCGAAAGCAGCGCAAATGGCTGAAGTTGCTCTCAAAACATCAATAACAACAACGATTTCAAATTCGTCTTTATAATAAGCGTATTCTCCAGGTGTGAAACACACTTCGACATGTTTGCGATTATCCATGGCTCAAAGTTAGAAAAAAGCAAGGATTTGACAAGATTTCAGATCTTAATAAGTGTAAAATTAACACTAAGTAGGAATCATTTTGACTTGAAATTTTTTTTAGATAATCGCAGCGCTGGTTTTTCAAAAAGATAAAAGGTCACCCAACTCCCTAAAATTGAAAATATCACAGCTAAAATCAAAACAAGAATGATTGAAAATGTTGATTCAACATGTCTCGCACTAAAATATAAAAATGTACCTCCAAAAAGACCATGAAAAAGGTAAAAGCTGTAAGTTTTAATTGCCAAACTAGGAAATAAAATCTTTTTAAAATTCATGAAATATAATACAAAAAACAATCCCAAAACAATTGAAATCAACAAATTAAAAATGAAAGCTATAGCAATTAATTGTAATAAAATTATGAAAACTGCAACTTTAAAATCAATTTTATTTTCTGAATGCATGAACAAAAAATATCCACTAAAAATCATGGGTAAATATTCAAACAAAAGGCGATGATCTGTCAAAAACCAACCAGAAATAGCTATTAAAAAACCTAAGGTAATGAATGAAAATTGACTTTTAATTCGATCCAATAGTGGATAAACCAATGCGATGAAAATATAAAATTGTATTTCAATGGCTAAAGTCCAGAAAATTGGGTTGTAAAATGTGCATTTAGTAAAGGTAGCTGTGAAACTAATATTCGCTAAGAATCTTTTCAATTCGAACACAAATGGCAAATGATTGTACCATTTAAATAAAAAATCCAAAGCTAGATATCCAACTACACAAGCCAAAAATGGAATGTAAATTCGAATGAACCTTTTTGACAAAAAAACACCTAAATTTTGAATTCGATAGGAGGTTTTTGACATATGAGCAGGAATGACATATCCTGATATAATGAAAAAAATAAAAACAGTTGCAAATAATAGTTGGATCAAAAATTTCAACCAATCACTAGGATTGTCGATTAAGTTGCCACTGTGATCTGTATGTTGTAAAAAATGAAAAAGACTTAAACAAATCGCTGAAAATACTTTCGCATTTTCAAAAAACGGAACTAATTTATGTTGTGAATCAGAATTCAATATGCTTTTTTCAAAATTTTATAATCTGCCACAAAAGTTCCAAAAGGTAAAAATGAAGCAATAAGACACCAAATCGTATTTTTATTTCCCCACTTTTTATCCATGGCCATCATAAAAACCATAAAAACATAGCCAATAAACAAAAATCCGTGAATTTTTCCAACTAAAACGTTTGGTTCAGGCATTTCAAATCCATACTTTAAAACCATGGTTGTCAACAAAGCCAGCCACGAAAAACCTTCTAAAATACCTGTGATGCGTAAAATTGTCAATGAATTCATTTTGTTTTTTTTTACAAAAATACTTATTTATAAATGATTAATTCTCGATTAATCTTTTGTTTACAAACTTGATTTCATTTCATTTTAATTTCATTTGATTCATATCATTTTCATGATTTGACATTCTATTCTTAAAGTTGAAATTAAGCTGTCTTAACGAGTAACGTGGAACTTTGTGAAAAATTCTTATGATGAAAAAAATAATACTTTCAACCGTATTGATGCACTTGTTTCTCAGTGCTTTTAGTCAATCTGAAGTCACGCGATATGACTTTAACTCAAATCCTGATGATGCAAATACTGCCACTGGAATCTTAACTCCTAGCAGTGGAAATTCTAGTATAGACATCCTTGGTGGAATTTCTCAAACATTTGCTTCTGGAAATTCAAATGACTTGAATTTGGCAGATAATTCAGGTTTACAAACAACAGGCTATCCATCACAAGGTTTAGATTCTGAAACTGCTGGAATTCAAATTAATGTAGATGCTTCAGGAAAAAGCAACCTTACTTTAAATTTATGGCAACGTCTAAGTAACAGCGCATCAAATACATGGAAACTTCAATATACTGCTGACAATACAGGACTTTCAACGAGTGGAAATGTGGCTTGGACAACAGCAACTACTTTTACTTTTGTTCCACAACCTTCGGGAACTGGCGATACTTGGTATCAAAGAATTTACAATTTTTCAGCAGTAACGACACTGAATAATAATCCAAATGTAGCTTTCAGAATTGTTTCTGCTTTCGATCCTTTGGCGGGACAATATGTGGCTGCCCGTTCAACAAGTTCTTATAGTACAACTGGAACTTCCAGATTCGATTTAATATCTGTGAGCGAAGCTGCAGCCAATGTTTCAATCGCTTCGGCTTCCAATTTCCAAATTGTAGATGAAAATGCAGGACAAATTCAAGTTCCAATAACTATTTCAAACGCAAACAACGCAATTTCTAAAGTTGTAGTTGGACTTTCCACTTACTCAGATGCTACAATCAACAACGATTTTTCTTGGACAACGGATACTTTGACCATTCCAGCATCTTCAAACGGAATTTACAATTTCCCTTTAACAATCATTGACGATAACTTGGCAGAAAGAGCAGAAAAAATCATAGTTAAAATTATTGCTGGAATTAATATTTCAATTCCTACATCAAATAATTACCAAATCATTTACATCAAAGACAATGATTACTCCGCTCCTACACCTACCAATGAATTGAATATGAATCTTCTTTCTAGTTTCTCTAATGGAACAGCAGGAACAAATTCAGCTGAAATTGTGGCTTATGACTCAACTAACTTTAGATTGTACATCGCCAACAGTATTGGCAAAAAATTAGACATTGTAGATTTTTCAAATCCATCAACGCCAGCATTATTGAATAGTATTTCTGTTGTTCCCTATGGAAATATCAATTCAGTAACTGCACACAATGGCATTGTTGCGATGGCGATTGAAAACACAAATGCTCAGACAAATGGTTTTGTTGTTTTTGTAGATGCTGACGGAAACTTTATCAGTCAAGTAACTGTTGGTGCAATGCCTGACATGATTACTTTCAATAAAGACTACACCAAAATTTTAACGGCGAACGAAGGCGAACCAAATTCAACCTATTCAGCAGATCCAGAAGGTTCTATTTCAATCGTTGATTTAACCGCAGGAATAGCGAACTTGACTAATTCAAATGTGACAAATATTGGATTTACTGATTATAATTCACAAGCAGCAAGTTTAATCGCACAAGGAATCAGAATTTTCTCAACCAGCGCAAGTGTTGCACAAGATTTTGAACCCGAATACATCACAATTTCAACAGATAATACCAAAGCTTTTGTTGCAATTCAAGAAAATAACGCAATGGCAGTGATTGATCTTGCAACAGCAACGATTGATACCATATACGCATTGGGTTACAGCGATTACTCTTCTGGAAACGGAATGGACGCTTCTGACCAAAGTGGTTCAGTATTAATTGGCACTGCACCTGTAAAAGGTGCGTACATGCCGGATGCGATTGCTTATTCAACCATCAACGGACAAGGATATGTTTTCTCTGCAAACGAAGGTGATTCTAGAGAATTTGGATCTGTCATTGATGCGGCTAGAATTTCAACTTTAACTTTGGATTCAACTGCTTTCCCAGACCAAAACATTTTGAAAAACAGTAAATTCATTGGTCGCTTGAATGGATTGAAATACTCTGGAGATTCGGATAACGATGGCGATTTAGATGTTATTCACACGATGGGTGGACGTTCATTTAGCATTTGGAATGCTTTAACTGGACAATTGGTTTTTGATTCAAAAGATTTAATTGAGCAAATTACTTCATCTCATCCAGTAACCGCTGCCTTTTTCAATGCATCTAACTCTACAGGAGCTGCAACTTTGAAAAATAGAAGTGATGACAAAGGTCCTGAGCCAGAAGGTGTAGCAACAGCTTTTATCAATGGTTCAAGTTATTTGTTTGTTTCCTTGGAAAGAATCGGAGGCGTATTGACTTTCAATGTGAATGATCCTGCAAATCCAATTTATGTTGGTTATTATAACAATAGAACAATTACAGGAAGTGGTCCAGATTTAGGAGCTGAAGGAATCATTCGTATCTCTGCGGAGGCTTCTCCAAACGGAAATGAAATTGTCATTTTGGCAAATGAAGTAAGTTCTACCTTATCGATTTATCAAATCAACACTTGTGCACAACTTTCAGGTGCTGAGTTGGTTGCATCAAACGATACAATTTGTGCAGGTGAAACGACAGTACTTTCTTTTCAACCGACGACTGGAACAACTTTCGATTGGATCAAAAATGATGCAATCATTCCAAATCAATCAAACAATACGCTAAATATCAATGAACAAGGTAATTATAACTTGTATATCGAAAACTCAACTTATGCATGTGTAGATTCTTCAAATACGATTTCAATTGTTGTAAATAACTTACCAATTGTTTCTGCAATAGCTTCTGATTCTTCGATTTGTGTAGGTCAAACGATCACTTTCAACGGTCAGGGTGCATCTACTTACTCATGGAACAACAGCGTAACAAACGGAACGGCGATTTCTCCAAATGCAAGTGGAACTTATTCTGTAACTGGAACAGATGTATACGGTTGTACGAACTCTGATGATGTTTCAATCGTTGTAAATAACTTACCAACAGTTTCTGCAACAGCTTCTGATTCTTCGATTTGCGTAGGTCAAACGATCACTTTTAATGGTCAAGGTGCTACGACATACACTTGGGACAACAGTGTTACAAACGGAACTGCAATCTCTCCAAATACAAGTGGAACTTACGCTGTAACTGGAACAGATGCAAACGGTTGTACAAACTCTGATGATGTTTCAATCGTTGTAAATAACTTACCAACTGTTTCAGCAGTTGCTTCAGATTCTTCAATTTGTATTGGTCAATCTGTTACTTTCACAGGAGAAGGTGCAACGTCTTACGCTTGGGACAACAGTGTTGCAAACGGAACGGCAATTTCCCCAAATACAAGTGGAACTTACGCTGTAACTGGAACTGATGCAAATGGCTGTGTAAATACAGACGAAGTGTCAATTGTTGTAAATAACTTGCCAACAGTAGATTTAGGCGCAGACATTACGAAATGTGATTACGAAGCACCAATTACATTGAATGCTGGTTCACACACATCTTATCTTTGGAATAACAATACAACAACTGCCACTTTAAGCTTAGCAACTTCTGGAACATATTCAGTAACAGTTAGCAATGCAGCTGGATGTGAAAATTCGGATGAAATTGTTGTTAATTTGCAAGATTGCGCTGGAATTGAAGAAACGCAGATTTTTGCCAATATTTATCCAAATCCAACATCCGGATTGGTAAACATTGATTTGTCGATGACTTTGAGCAATGCAAAAATTCAATTAGTAGATTTGCAAGGAAAAATTTTGTTCGCAAATACAGAATTTAACGGTCAAAACTTAATTATTGATCTGAATAATTTCTCTAACGGAATGTATTTATTGCAAATCGAGCAAAACAGCCAAATTTCTCAATTCAAATTGGTTAAGAAATAGAAAAAATAATTTTAAAACGGAAACGGTCAATTCCTTTTTTGGGGTTGACCGTTTTTTTATGTTCATAACTTCAAAATCAACCGAGAATTATAATATTCCACGTCATCCGAAACCTCTTTCTCCACCCAATCAGGCAATTCAAACGATTCATCTTCGCTACTCAACTCAATTTCTGCAACTATCAGTGGCGCCAATTTTCCGTGAAAAACATCCACTTCCCATAAATGTTTTCCAACTTGGATTTCATATCGGTCTTTTGAAAGCACTTTCGGACAAAATTCTACAATCATTTTCTCCGCTTCTTCCAAAGGAATTTCATATTCGTATTCTGAACGAGAAATGCCAACGCTTTTGCCTTTGATAGTCAAAAAACCTTTAGCGCCTTTGGTTCGCACGCGCACAGTACAATTCGAATCATCAGATAAATATGCTTGTTGAATGCGTTTTGGCGTTGGCTTGCTCAATTGCGTCCACAGTAATTCATTGACTAAAAATTTGCGTTCTATTTCCATTTATTGAATTTGCGATATTTGATTTAATTTTGAACAAATTTAATTTAAAGATACAAAATTTGCTTGTTAATGAGATTAACTGCAATTTATGACGGTCTTAAAATCCTAATGTCTTCAACACTCAAAAAAAAACCTATCTTCGCTTTATGAATGTATTTCTTACGTTTGATTACGAATTATTTTTTGGATCCTCTTCGGGAACTGTCCAGAAATGCTTGATCGAACCTACAAATCGGCTCTTAGATTTGTCACGGAAATACCATGCTCCAATGACTTTTTTTGTGGACATTGGTTACATCATTGCTCTTGAGCGACAATTGAATGATTTCTCGATTTTGAAAATGGATTATGACTTAGTCATCGACCAAATTCAAGAAATGATTGTGGCAGGTTGCGATGTTCAATTGCACATTCATCCGCATTGGGAAAAAACGCATTTTGATGGCGAAAAATGGCAATTTGTGACAAAAAACGCTTATAAATTAGCTGATTTTGATGAAGAGGAACGAGAACGAATCTTTCGAACTTACAAATCCAAATTGGATTCCATCATCGGTCTTAAAACCGATACTTTTCGCGCTGGAGGTTGGTGTATTCAACCGTTTGATCAATTGGAAAAATTGTTTCAAGAGCTAGAAATTAAATACGATTCAAGCGTTTTTCCGCGCGGACATTTTGAAGCGGGAGAATATTCATTCGATTTCCGAAATGCGCCAACCAAAGACCAATATCGCTTTCAAAACGACGTTTGCACAGAAAATGAAAACGGATTTTTTACTGAATTTCCCATCGGTTCGTATCGCTATTCTCCCCTATTTTATTGGAGATTGTATATTTTAGGTCGATTGAATCCCGCCGCGCACAAAATGATTGGCGACGGAATTTTCATGTCGCAACCAGGACGAAAAAAACAAGTATTGACTCATTTCACATGGAATCACGCGAGTACAGATGGTTATTACGCAAGCAAAATGGCCAAAATCACGGAAATTGCTTTCAAAAAAAGGCAACAAAACTTGGTTTTTATAGGTCATCCTAAAAGTTGCACGCTTTATTCATTGGAATTGCTCAATCGATATATTGCGAAATACAATTCTAGATGTAAATTCACCCATTTTCAACTGATTTCATGATTCTGATTTCTCAAAAGGATATAGATCGCGTAAAATGGGATTCATTGGTAGCACAAAACCAAGGAGATGTTTTTTCATTCAGTTGGTATTTAGATGCTTGTGCGGAAGATTGGTGTGTCTTAGTTGATGATTTTTACTTGAACGGAATTGCACTTCCACTTACATCCAAGTTGGGAGTTTTGGCGATTACACCGCCGATTTTTGTTAGAAATCTAAATTTCATCGGCAAAAATGCAGATTTCCCCAAAGAAGCGCTGAAATATTTGCAAAAACAATTTCAGATTGGACACATCCAAACCACCCAAATAATTGAAGAATCTAGCTATAAAAAACGTGTTTTTCAGACGATTGAAAATGAAATGAAGCTTGGAAGTCAAGTAAAACGCATGATTCAAAAAGCGAAGAAAAACGAACTCGAAATCCGTGAAACGCAAGATTGGAAAGCGATTTTAGAAATTATTCGCGCTGAACTTTCTGAAAAAATCAGTGAGTTTACGCCAAGCAACTTGGAGAAATTAGCAAATTTGATGCAAAACTTGGAAAATTCCAATCGCTTATTTTGCTTTGGAATTTACAAAGAAAACATCTTGCATGGCGGCATGGTTTTCATGGATACTTTTGAAAAAACGATTTACCTAAAAGGAGCGGCAACAGCTTTTGCCCGCGATAACGGCGGCATGTATTGGTGTATGCAACAAGCTATTGAACGCACACTGAAAGAAGCAAAACCTTTTGATTTTGGCGGTTCAGAAGTGGAAGGCGTAAGAAGATTTAACCAAAATTTGGGCGGAATCGACCAGCATTATTACATTTACACATGGAATTTCGCTCCGGCGTGGTTCAAATTTGCAAAACGAATGTATCAACTATGGAAAAAAAAGTAATTGTATTGACTGGCGCTTCTGGCGCATTGGGAACACATATTGCCAAATATTTTGAAAATCAAGGGCATTTTTTGGTGTTGCAGTACAACCAACATTCCATCGAAAATGCAAATCCGAATGTACTTACAGTTGCAAGCGATTTGACCAATCCTGAAGATTTGAAATCATTAGTTGACCAAACAATTGCGCGCTTTGGTCGCATTGATGTGTTGATCAACAACGCAGGAATTTCCAAAAGTAACGTTTCGTGGAAAACCACCGCTGAAGAATGGAACCAAACAATGGCAATCAATTTGAACGCACCGTTTTTCTTGTCGCAAGCCGTGATTCCAAGCATGCGCGCCAACACTTTTGGACGCATCATTAACATTACCTCAGTTGTTGCACAAACCGGATTTGTGGGTACTTCTGCCTACGCCGCATCCAAAGCAGGATTGATCGGACTGACCAAAACCTTATCAAAAGAATTGGCGAAATTTCAGATTTCAGTCAACGCCATCGCGCTCGGCTATTTCAACACCGGTATGATCGATGACGTGCCATCTGAAGTGCAGGCTGAATTGTTGAAACAAGTTCCGATGAATACACTTGGAAATCCTGAAACACTTGCCAAAACGATTGAATTTTTGATTTCGGATGAAGCGGGATTTGTGACTGGGCAGACGGTGAATTTGAATGGGGGGTTGTATTCGTGAGAAAGCAGAAGTTGATATTGGTTGCATTTGAAAGTAATATTGACCTAAATAATTTTGATATAAACTTAATTGTATAGTTGGAGAAAAAAGCACCAACTTTGGAGTCTATGGATCAGAAAAAACTTAAGTAGATTATTGACTTCAACTTTAATAAAAAAATAAAAAAAAAGGCTACCGATAAAAAATAAAAATTATTTCGCACCAAAAGTATATTTACAGTCAAAATCGATTGCTTTTAACCTATCTAAATTTGAAAAAATCAGGAAAAACCAAAAACTGTATAAGATATTATTATCTATTCGGCACGGATTTATGAATTAACAAATTTAAAAATCAAATTCAAAACGCTACAGAACTTAAGGGTTTTTATCGGTTAGAATCACTTAGAGTACTGATTTTATTGAGGTTTTGATAAATTTCAAAAATTTATTTTTTACAACTGAATCCAATGTAAAACAGATTGTATAATTGGAATTTATTTAGAAAAATAGTAATCTAAATTTTTGTATAATTTATACTTAAAAGCTTTCAGAAATTTAAGCGTTTTTATCCGTTAGAATCACTTAAACACCTTATTTTACAGTATTCCATAGAAATTCATTTTCAAAACATTACCATTCCTTACAAACATTTCCTTAATTTTACACCATGAAATGGAACACAACCGATTTGACAAAAATCAACGCGATGAATCGCAATACGATGATGGAATTGCTAGACATTCAATGTGTTGAAGTTGGCGAAGATTATGTCGTTGCAACAATGCCTGTAGATAGCCGAACGCACCAACCAATGGGTTTACTGCATGGCGGCGCAAGTGCTGTTTTGATTGAAAGTATCGGATCTATTGGTTCTGCCCTACTTTGCGACCTTCAAAATGAATTTCCAGTTGGTTTGGAAATCAATGCAAATCATATCGGGGGTGTAAAATCTGGTCTTGTAAAAGCGATTGGAAAAATTGTGCATGCTGGAAAAAGAACACATGTTTGGCAAGTTGACATTTTCAGTGTTGAAACTGAAAAATTAATTTGTACTGGAAGATTAACCGTAATGGTCGTTCAGAAATAGAATGGAAAATCCCAGCGCAAAAGACTATTTACTTTTTAGATATCCTGGAGGTGAAATCAATCAACTGGAAGGAATTTTAGAAAAATCTAATTTCGAAAATCTCAACGATGGTTTTATCTTTACCGATTTCCTGAAAGAAAACTGCTATATCTTTAGAGAAAGTGGCACAACAAGTGATTTTGAAAACCATTTCGATACAAAAAAACCTTACGTTTTTACCAAAAATGAATACCTCAATCAAGCTACTTCATTTTTAAATTGTATTCAGCAACTTCAATTGGGAAAAGCAGTTTTTTCAAGAATAAAAACGACTCTTTTTGACACAAGTAAAACATTACAGCTTTTCAATGAACTGTGCGACAAATATCCAAACGCTTTGGTTTACTTGGTTTCAAGTAAACTGATTGGAACATGGACTGGTGCAAGTCCAGAGGTATTGCTTGAAGCACACGATAATTATTTATTTACCATGTCTTTGGCAGGAACTAAAAAAGTTAACGAAGAAATCGAATGGACTGAAAAAGAAATCATTGAACAAGAATTAGTCACTGATTTCATTGCTGATGAACTCAAAAAAATGCAAGTTGATAGTCTTGAAATTATTGGCCCTTATGATTTTGAAGCAGGACCGGTAGAACACTTACGAACCGATATCTGTGCTCAAATTTCCACAATTTCGCCTCTTGAAATTGCGATGAATTTGCATCCAACTCCTGCTGTCAGTGGTTTACCAAGAACAGAAGCAATCGCGTTGATAAAAACACTAGAAACACACAACCGTGGTTTATACACTGGTATGATCGGCTTAATTTCTGAAAATTCTACGCGCTTATTCGTAAATTTAAGATGTGCCCAAATTCAAGAAAAAAACACTTATCTATACATTGGTGGAGGATTCACAGCACAATCTATTCCTGAAATGGAATGGGAAGAAACAGAAAACAAAAGTCAAACGCTTTTGAATGTGATGAGAAATTTATAAAATTATTTTTTCTCTTTTTTTGTTTTCTTCTTTTTGGGATCTGCTGGCATGGCATCGTCTTCGGCTCCTTTTTTCGCCGCTCCACCGAAAGTGCTTATTTCTTTGCCTTCATCATCAAAAATATGTTCTTCTATCATCACGTCTTTTTTGTACAAAGCCCTGCGTCTAACAATTTGATCTGAATCTCGATCCTCAAACCAACCTTCTTTCAAACCTTTTTTGTAATTCTCGATCTTTTGAATCGTTCCCTGGTAATAGAGTGTTTTAAATTCTCCACTCTTAACATCATAAATCCAATTTTCAGTTCTCAACAAAGTTCCATCATCATAATAATAGGTAAAAACACCATTTTTCTTGCCTTCCTTGTAATTGCTACTCTGAATCAATTTACCTTCTTTGTTATAAACTAGAAAGGGGCCATCAATAATTCCTTGTCTATAATGAACCTCTTTTTCCAATTTGGTATTTTTAAAATAAGTTTTTTTCACACCATTTAAAACACCATTATTGTAATTTTCCTCCAAAGTTGTATCGCCTTTTGGACTGAAAAACAATTGTCTTCCATGTTTTTGACCCAATTGATAATTCATTTCCCAAGCAACATAATTCGTACTGTCATAAAAAAATGTCCACTTTCCATTTTCTTTTCCCAAAATGTGATTTCGCATAACCATCAAACAGCCAGTTTGATAATATGTGGTATCAGCACCGTCTTCTTTTCCATTCATGAAAGTAATTCTTCTTTCTAAAATTCCATTTTGGTGACAAGTTTCACATCTTCCAGTAAAAGGAGAGCCTGAAGAACCTGAAAAAATAGTATTGCTTCCTTCATCGTATTCTAATTTTTCATTACAATCTACAATTCCAGCAATTTTACCGCATTCCCAATCTACAAATTTCTTGTTTTTTTGAGCATCTGCTCTTTCATAGCATTTTGCCTTTTTACTTCCTACAGAAATATCGCCTTGAGCAAATACAAAAGTTGAACAAAGTCCTAAAACTAGTACAATCAAAAATTTACGAATATTCATAATTTGAATTTAATATTATTTTCTTAATTTTTCTAAAGCAAAACGCAATTCATCCGATACTTCAAACGACTTATTTTCAATAGAATTGTAGCAAACCAAAACTGAGTTCCCAATGGTTCTCAACTCTCCATTTACTTTTAATTCATAAGCGACAGTAAAACTCTTCGTACCAATGTGATCTAAATAAACTGAAATTTCTGGAACATCGTGCAATAAAACTGGCTTCAAATATTCAACTTCGTTTTTTCTCAACAAAACACCGTCTTTTTTCCAATCACGATCCTTTGCCAAAAGCATACCAAAATAGTAAATACGCGCCATTTCAAAATAACTCAAATAAACGGCATTGTTTACATGTCCCATCATGTCACAATCACTGAATCGAACTTGTATTTTTGCTGGTTCAATTTTCATTTGTCTAGTTTAGAAAATTCTGAATTATTACTGATAAATTCTGGAACCAAGGTTTTCATTTTGGAAACAATCAGCTCATTATTTTGATGATCAAACAATTGTATCAAATTTTCAATTTCTGGTAAAATTTCTTCATTCAATGGACGAATTTTTGCAATCAAAATCTGCGGATGATGGGTTGACATCGTATTTTCTTCCGATGCTAAAAGCTCCTCATATAATTTCTCGCCTGGTCTTAAACCAGTTACCCTAATTTCAATGTCTTTTCCTTCTTCCAATCCGCTCAATTGTATCATTTTTTTAGCTAAATCAATGATTTTCACTGATTCTCCCATATCGAAAACGAAAATCTCTCCGCCATTTCCCATGTTACCAGCTTCCAAAACCAATTGACAAGCTTCTGGAATAGTCATGAAAAATCGGGTTACATTGGCATCTGTTACGGTGATTGGCCCGCCCTGCTCTATTTGCTTTTTGAAAAGCGGAATCACCGAACCATTGGAACCCAAAACATTGCCGAATCTTGTGGTAATAAACTTGGTAAATCCACCATTTTTTGTTTGTGCATACATTTCAGCAATGCGTTTGGAGGCGCCCATAACATTTGTTGGATTCACTGCCTTATCAGTTGAAATCATTACAAACTTTTCAACTTGATATTCAATCGCCAAATCAACCAATTTTTTTGTCCCACCTATATTGGTACTCACTGCCTCTGTAGGATTATCCTCCATCAAAGGAACATGTTTATAAGCTGCAGCATGATATACAAATGCAGGTTTATATGTTTCAAACAAATGATTCAATCGTTCTTTATTTCGAATATCGCCTATGACAACCTCAAAATGTAAATCGGGAAATTGAAATTTCAATTCATTCTGAAAATCGTACAAGGGTGATTCTGCTTGGTCTAAAAGCACAATTAATTTTGGCTCATAATCAGCAACTTGCCTCACAATTCCACTACCAATTGATCCAGCTGCGCCCGTAACCAAAATCACCTTGTTTTTCAATTCAGCTGCGATTTTATCCGCATTTAGTACAATTGGATTTCTTCCTAATAAATCTTCAATTCTGATTTTATTGATTTGCTTGGTTGAAAATTCACCGTTGATCCAGCTTTTAGCGCTCGGCACTTGTTGGACTTTGACTTTTTCTTCCAAACAGATTTCTACAATTTCCTTTCTGTTAATCTCATTTGGATTTTGAATTGCAATAATTAATTCTGTAACTCCTTCTGATTTAATTAATTTACGTGTTTGTGAAGCATGAAAAATTTTGACTCCTTCTAATCTTGTTCCTTTCAACTTTGGATTATCATCCACAAATCCAACAATTTCATAACTTATATGATTGTCTTTTTCTATCGTTCTTTTGGTGATTAGACCAGAGACACCAGCGCCGTAAATCAATATTCTTTGTTTATTTTCCTTGCTTTTTATTGACTCAAGATAAATTAACTTGACAGAAAATCGCATAGAAATAATCAAGAAAAAACTAACCAAAAATTCCATAACCAACACGGAACTTGGAAACAAGAAATAGCCATCTAAGTATTTCCAACGAATCAATCCAAAGGTTAAGAATATAATACTTGATGTAGAAATCGCATAAAAAATACGCTTTAAATCTTCAGTTGAAGTGTGTCTGACTAAGCCTTTATGCACTTGAAACAAATTGAAAACAAGCCATTTCACAATGATGTAAACTGGCAAAGATTTATATAATATTTCCCATTCAGTTGCAATTAAGGTTTCATTTGCTTTCAAATCAAATCGAATCAAATAAGCAAATGCCAAAGAAAATAAGCTTATAAACAAATCTAAAAAGCTTATTATCCATCTTGGAGTATTGGACTTTGAAAAAATCATATACAAATATAAAGATTTAAGTGGAAATCGATGGCTTAAACAATGCAATACCAGAAATTTTCTAATCTTATTTTGATTTTTCTAATCAAGTGGAAAACTGCACTAATCAATCAATTAAATCCACAGTTAAGATTTTAATTAATTAACGAAATAGGAAAATCTTTACTTTTGAAGTATAGTTTTTTTGGTTTTATTTTGTTTTGTTTTAAAATATTTCCTGATTCCGAAAAAAAATAATTTCACGGGTTAGTGGTTTTCCCTTTGGTTTTATTTTCGGAATCAGGATTTTTTAACCTCCTTTTCGCTTTACTTGATAACCATCTTTCACAAGTAATTCCATGACTTTATCTCTGAAATTTCCTTGAATGATAATTTCTCCGTCTTTTACAGATCCTCCAACGCCACATTTGTTTTTGAGCATTTTTCCCAATTCCTTTAAATCGTCTTCCGATCCAATAAATCCTTCAATTAAAGTTACTTCTTTTCCAGCTCTTTGCTTTTTATCAATCGAAACATACATTTTTTGCTGATTTTTAGGAAGTGTCTCAACAGATTCTTCCTCCTCAACTTCAAACTGGAAATTAGGATTTGTAGAATAAACTACATTGGTAAATTTCTTTTTTGCCATTAATATTTCTCTATAATTGTTGCTCTTAAATCATCTGTCACCAAAAAATCAGGATGCTTTTTAAAGGCGCTTTTGATTCCCTTTGGCGATCTGACTTCAAAGATAATCACTTTTTTTCCTGCTGCCTGCAACTCTTTTACCTGATCTTTGGAAATATACTCGTTTTTAATCACCACGCCGTCAAAATTATAATCGTTCAACTTTTTGCTGGCATCATTAAAATCGCCTCCTGAATAATAAATTTCAAAAGGCAATTCTTGAAATTTTACTAACCATTCAGGATTACTTAAAAGTACTTTAACCTCAATTTGTCCAGTATAAAACGCTGAGTAATTTGCAATCTCATTGAAAAAAATCAATGGATCAACGTTTTGATTTTTGCATAAATCATAATGACGTACGTCTAACATCAACACTTTTTTTTGAAAATAGTTGACTGGCAAATTTTGGAGCGACAAAAGCTTTTCTTTCTTTAACGTTTTGTATTCAACTTGCGCTAAAATCGCATCTTCCTTATTCGGAATGCAACCATTTTCGCTGGTTTCTTTGTCCATAGTTTGGTCATGAAAAAACCACAAATGATTGGATAATGAAAGTTGAACATCTAATTCTACACCATCGCATCCTGCTGTTTCAAGCGCAAATTCAACCGCTTCTTTTGAATTATCATGAAATATGGAATTTTGATTTTCTAGGCCACTGGCAGCATGTGCAATGATTTTTACATCTGAAAAATCTTCGTTTTTTTTACAAGAAAACAGTAAAATAGCGCAAAACAAAAATCTATAATTCATACTTCAAACCAATTTGTGCTGAAAATTTCAAACTATTTAAAGTCTTGTACTTATTTAGATATGTGCTATGATAAGTCTCTAAATTTACTCCGTAAAATGTTGATTGATAAACTCTCAACCTTTCCCCAAAAACAAAAGTATAACCTGCGGAAATTTGATTGAAGTATTGATCCATATTATCTTGTCCTTTGAACCTCAAATAACTAAATTGATACAAAAGTGTTGGGCCAAGCTGAATTCTATCTTTATTTAAAAAGTAATAACTGCCTGCAATACCTGCAACCGGGAGTATTTTTTTTTGAAAAAATGTGCGGTTAATTCCTAATCCAAAACCAAAATTATATTCAAATTTCTTATACTGATGACCATAATTTGTAAGAACAAACAAATCCAATGAATTGTATTGAACACTCATACCAACAAACTCTATTTTTTCAGATTGAGCAGAAATTTTAAGTATTGAAAAGAATAAAAAACCAAACAATAACCGCATTGAAAAAGAATTTAACTTCAAATATAAGTCAATTACAACTGATTACAATTTTGGACATTTTTTACAATGAACTCCTTTTCTTTTGTATTTCTTGCAGCAATCTTTTTTCTTACCACAACTGCAATTACTACAAGTCACTGATTGACTATAAATATCATGAGAAATCGGTAAAACTTGTTGTTGCATTTGTTCTATTTTTGGACACTGCAAAGATATAACTTTTCACTTACAAAGAATCATTCTAAATAAAAAGATTACAAAAAATTAAATTGATAGTTAACAAACCTTAAAAATAGTATTAACTGCCCGCAAATTCAGAACATCATTCCTATCTTTGCGCATGCAAATACCGATTTCAAAATCTGTTTCCATATTTAAACAATTTCTTTTAAGTCAGTACTTTTACGACGGTCTAAAAATAACTTTGGGTGTAATTTTACCCTCTGTTTTTTGCTACCAAATCGATCAACTTCAAATAGGAATTACCATTTCATTAGGCGCATTATTCGTAAGCATTACTGATAACCCTGGGGCAATTTCACACAAAAGAAACGCCATGATTGCGGCAAATGTTTTCATATTTATAATGGCAATAATTATCGGATTTACTAACAAATTTGGTCTTTTACTTGCTTTTGAAATCCCTATATTCTGCTTCATTTTCTCCATGCTCACTGTATATGGTGCACGTGCTTCATCAGTAGGAATCGCCGCTCTTTTGGTCATGGTTGTTGGAATTGATCAACATTTAAACGGAACTCAAACGCTCATTCATGCATTACTTTTAGTAACTGGCGGAATTTGGTATTTGCTTTTCAGCATGACAATTACTCAAGTTTTGCCTTACCGACCTGCTGAGCAAATGCTTGGTGAATGCATCTTTGAAATTGCCAAATATATTAAAATCAAAAGTGATTTCTATGATACGAAAAACAGCATTGAAACCAACCAACGCGCATTAATCGACCAACAAATACTTGTAAATCAAGCACAAGAAAACGTTCGAGAAATACTTTTCAAGACGAGAAAATTACTCAAAGATTCTAGTCCGCAAGGCAATATGCTCATCATGTCATTTATAGATGTGGTTGATTTATATGAACATGCAATGGAAAGCCATCAAAATTACAATTTGCTGCACAAAGAGTACAATTCAACTAAAATCTTAACCAATTTTCAAAAAACGATTTTCAATCTAAGTGAAGAATTGAAGTACATTGGTCTGTGTATCCATAATCATGATACGCCTAAAAAATTCCCTTTAACTTCGGATTTATTGATTGGAATAAAATCGCAAATCGATGCTTTGGACCAAAAAGGTATTCAAACCGTAAGCCTAAAAAAGATCTTGGTGAACTTGCGAAACATGACGCAACGTGTTGAAAAAATGTATGCATATCACCAATTGAAAACAAATGTTCCTGATGCTAGAAAAAAAGAAATTCACAGTTTGGCAACACATCAACATCTCAATTGGCAAATATTTCGTGAGAATTTGACCTTTAAATCTTCTATTTTTAGACATTCATTTAGGGTTGCAATTGTCTGTTTAATCGCATTTATTTTTGCTAGAAATTTCTATACAGGACAATTTAGTTATTGGATTTTGTTAACCATTTTGGTCATATTGAAGCCAGCATTTAGCCAAACTAAGAAGCGAAATTATGAGAGAATTGTCGGAACTGTCGCAGGGGGATTACTCGGAATTTTAATTTTATATTTCGTAAAAGAACTCAATTTCAAGTTTTGGTTATTGCTTATTTTTATGATTTTGACCTACAGTTTTGTTCGAATAAAATACGTTGTAAGTGTCTTTTTCATGACTCCTTTCATTCTTTTAATGTTTGATTTTATCGGTCAAAACAATGAAATTTTACTTGTAAAAGAAAGAATTTTAGACACATTTATCGGCGCAGCAATTGCTTCTTTGGCGAGTTATTTTATTCTTCCAAGTTGGGAATCATACCAAATTAAAAAAATGATGTCAGAAATGATAAATAAAAATATGTTTTATTTAAAAAGCGTAATCAACTATAAAACAGACAGTTTAAACTCTCAACTTGAATATAGACTTGCACGCAAAGAAATGTATGTGAGCACTTCAAATTTGAGTTCTGCTTTTCAACGCATGTTAAACGAACCAAAAAGAAAGCAACAACATGTAAATGAAGTAAATAAATTCATTCTATTAAACAATTTATTCTCTTCAAATGTCGCTTCAATTTCATTTTTAATGAAAGAAGAAAATCTACAATTTAGCGACAAAGAAATTAGAGAAATAAGAAAATCAATAAACTTAATGAAAGAATGTTATATTAATTTATCTAAAGTTTTAATTGAAATAGATTTCAATAACAATTTAAACATTTCTACTGAAGTCAATTTTCAACAAATGGAAATTTGCAATAATCTGGTTCAAGCAGCATCGGAATTAAAAAAATTGAGTACTAAAATTGTTGATGAAGAATGACCGAATTTTTCATTCATATTCACTCTAAACTATTCTATTTTTTTTTCCTTCGAATTCAAATTTGAATCTTTGACAAAGCATCCTAATTTTGTCATTTAAATTACAACCTCTACTCAACTCTCTTTCGCAAAATTCTCCTTACCTTTACACTCAAAAATTTACTAAAATCATGGAAATCCCAAAAATGTATGAGCCTGTTAAGGCAGAGGAAAAATGGTATGCTTACTGGATGGAAAAAGGTTATTTTCATTCTGAACCTGATGGTCGCGAAGCTTATACCGTCGTCATTCCTCCGCCAAACGTAACAGGAATATTACACATGGGTCACATGTTGAACAATACAATTCAAGATGTATTGGTTCGTCGTGCAAGAATGCTTGGCAAAAATGCTTGCTGGGTACCAGGAACAGATCACGCTTCAATTGCAACCGAAGCCAAAGTTGTTCAAAAATTACGACAAGAAGGAATAAAGAAATCTGATCTAACACGTGACGAATTTTTGAAGCACGCTTTCGAATGGAAAGACAAACATGGTGGAATCATTTTAGAGCAATTGAAAAAATTAGGATGTTCTTGTGATTGGGAACGAACCAGCTTCACAATGGATCCAGAATATTCGCAATCTGTTTTGGATGTTTTTATCGACCTATATAAAAAAGGTAAGATCTACCGAAGCGTGCGAATGGTCAATTGGGACCCTGAAGCATTGACAGCTCTTTCTGACGAAGAGGTAATTCACAAAGAAGTTAATTCGAAATTATTTTACGTTAGATATAAAATTTCTGGTAGCGAAGATGAATGGTTGACAATTGCAACGACGCGTCCAGAAACTATTTTGGGTGATACAGCAATTTGTATCAATCCGAACGATGATCGATTCAAACATTTACACGGTAAAAGTGCCATCGTTCCAATTTCAAATCGAGTGATTCCAATTATCCAAGATGATTATGTGGATATGGAGTTTGGAACTGGTTGTTTAAAGGTTACACCTGCGCACGACACAAACGATTACGAACTTGGCAAAAAACACAATTTAGAGACGTTAGATATTTTCAACGACAATGGTACCCTGAACGAATTAGGTTTGCATTATGCAGGTCAAGATCGTTTTGATGTACGTAAAGCGATTGAAAAAGAATTGTATGACAAAGGTTACTTGGTGAAAACTGAAGACCACATCAATAAAATTGGTTTTTCAGAAAGAACTGACGCGGTGATTGAACCGAAATTGTCATTGCAATGGTTTGTGAGCATGAAAGAATTGGCGCAACCTGCATTAGTCAATGTAATGAATGGAAATATCAATTTTCATCCTGAAAAGTTCAAAAACACGTATCGTCATTGGATGGAAAACGTGAAAGATTGGTGTATTTCTCGCCAACTTTGGTGGGGACATCAAATTCCTGCGTGGTATTTTGGCGCTGGACCAAATGATTATGTGGTTGCGAAAACGATTGAAGAAGCAATTGCCATTGCTTCAGAAAAAACTGGAAGAACAATTGGTGCATCTGAATTGAAACAAGACGAAGATGTTTTGGATACTTGGTTTTCAAGTTGGTTGTGGCCAATTTCGGTTTTCAACGGATTGACTCGTCCAGGAAATGAAGAGATTAAATACTATTATCCGACCAATGATTTAGTAACTGCGCCGGAAATCATGTTTTTCTGGGTGGCGAGAATGATTATTGCTGGTTATGAATATTTGGGAGACATTCCATTCAAAAATGTTTATTATACAGGAATTGTACGTGATAAATTAGGCCGTAAAATGTCTAAATCACTTGGAAACTCTCCAGATCCAATTGAATTGGTTGAAAAATTTGGCGCTGATGGCGTGAGAATGGGAATTTTGATTTCTTCTCCAGCTGGAAACGATTTACCTTTTGATACAAGTCAATGTGAGCAAGGAAGAAACTTTACCAATAAGATTTGGAACGCGTTCCGCTTGGTAAGTAATTGGGAAGTTCGCGACATCGAACAACCAAAAGCTTCCATTAAAGCAATTGAATGGTTTGACACGAAATTCAACCAACAATTGGCTGAAATCAATGATTCTTTTGATAAATTCAGAATTTCTGAGGCGTTGATGTCTACATACAAATTGGTTTGGGATGACTTCTGTTCTTGGTATTTGGAAATGATCAAGCCCGGTTATGAACAACCAATTGATGCGTTGACTTTAGAAGCAACGAAAGGATTTTTTGAGAAAATTTTGAAAATCATTCAACCTTTCACTCCGTTTATTGCTGAAGAAATTTGGCATTTGATTCGCAAACGCAAAGCAGGTGAAGACATCATTATTGCAACTTGGCCGACGATTGAAAAGAAAGATGATAAAGTGTTGACAGAATTCTCGAAAGCAGAGGAAATCATCACCAACATTCGAAATATTCGCAAGCAAAACAATATCGCGACCAAAATCAAAATGGATTTGTTTGTGAAAAAGAACCAAGAATCAGATGCAAGTTTTGATTCAGTAATCATCAAAATGGGGAATTTGAGTCAATTGGAATATGTGACTGAAAAAATCAACAATGCATATTCATTTTTGGTAAATTCAAATGAATATTTCATTCCATTTGGTGACAATATTGATTTGGATGCAGAGCGCGCGAAATTGGATGAAGAATTGACATACACACAAGGATTTTTAAATTCTGTGTTGAAAAAACTTCAAAATGAAAAATTCGTAGCTGGTGCACCTGAACAAGTTTTGGAAAACGAACGCAAAAAAGAAGCTGATGCCCGACAAAAAATTGCCATTTTGGAAGAGAAATTGGCAGGATTACAATAATATAAGCTCAATAATAGCAAAACGCAGTTACTTTTAGTACTGCGTTTTTTTTGTTAAAAGGATTTTAAAAAAAATGTTCATTTCAAAGAATCAATTACTTTTACCTTATAAATTAGTACCATGAAACGTTTTTGTATTTTTCTTATTATTTTACTTTCAAGCAATTTTACATTCAGTCAATTAGGATTCATTCTTTTGAAAGACACCGTTCCTGGAATGGTTCACAAACAAATCAAAGACA
Source organism: Crocinitomicaceae bacterium (assembly GCA_040403095.1). Classification (GTDB taxonomy): domain Bacteria; phylum Bacteroidota; class Bacteroidia; order Flavobacteriales_D; family Crocinitomicaceae; genus JAQVCM01. The sequence goes on along the minus strand of JBBALI010000020.1, from coordinate 21,616 downwards.
TCCAAGAAACACCTGGAAAAAAATTGATTATATTTGGTGAATCGAAAGACGAAAGCTTAGCTAAAACTTTTCCTTTTTTGATGGAAACGAACAATAAAGGACAATTAATTCGAAAAATTCATTTTAAAAACTCAGTCAATAATGTAAAGAAAATAATTCCCATCAATGCAACTACTAACAGACTTTATGGGATGAATAATACAGTTGGAGGAATTTCAAAAATGTATGCACAAACGATGGGAAAAGATACGAAAGCGACTTTTGAATCAATTACAAGCGAAAATTCGGTCGTTTATGGTGAAGTACTCCCCTATTCTAAAACGCATACTTTTATCATTCAATCCGTTAGAAAAACTGGAAGTAAAATTTTCAACTTAAATTTCATCAAAACACCCAACGAAACTTATTCGGCTACCCCTTTTGGTGTTCATGAATCAAAATACACTGAAATGTGCATGAATGCAGTTTTAGACAAAAACAAAAATTTCTTTGTCGCAGGAATTAAAGTCATCGATGATTCAATTGCACCATTTGTTTATGCGTTTGACTCACTTGGTAACGAACGTTGGACCAATTTCCCCAAAATTGACAAAACGTTTGAAAATTTGAAAATAAGTCTCGACAAAAACAACCATGTTCTTTTCTCGGCAGCTTATCGCAATAACAAAATGGGTACCTGTTGGACACAAGTTTGGAAATTTGACAACAAAGGAAATTTAATTGGCGAGACAAAAATTGAGAATATTAAATCAAATGGTCAATTTTTGATGAAGAATGGAAATACAGTTTTGTATGGTACACATTTTCAAATTTATGATCGTCGTTTCATCATCAGTAAGGGAAGCTGGGTGATTATAGATGATTCCATGAAAGTTGTCATGACAGATGAAATGAACGCCAAAGATTCACCAGACGCCGATTTGACGCCTTTGGCGATGACTGCAAAACCAACAAGTTCTGAATTTCATTGCGGAATTCAGTTGACTGATGGTAGAATCGCTTTGGCTGGAAGAGTTACTTATCCTGAGTTTCCTGAAGAATCCAAAATTTTAGGTTGTAATCATTACAATGAGGCGTGTATTTTATTGCTAAATGACAAAGGAATATTTAGACCAACTTCGAGATGATTTTAAGACCCAAGACTCTAGACTTTAGACTCTAGACGATTTGAACACTCTACAAAATTGAAAATCAATGCATATCGAAAGGAATATTAATACTTTCTAACACTGCTTTAGACTGATACGCAAGTGAATTTAGGATTCAAAAATCTTTTTCCCTATCCACCAGAGGCTCAAAAGCCTCAATTTTAATTCCTTTAATATTGATTTTATCTCCGAATTGATAAGCAATATTAATGCGAATGAGGTCATTTGTACTTCTGAAATTAGGAGTTAAATAAGTCATGTACACTTCTTTTCGAATCGTATCCATTTTAAAAACAGAATCTCCTGCTGAAATTCCTTTCCATGCATAAAAACCACTTCGACCGTTGATAATTGTAGTGAAGATTTTTCCAGGTAAATCAGATTGATCGCCAGCAAATTTCCAAGAACATTTTAACCAAAAATACGATTTAGAAGAAATTTGTGAAGGCAAAAATTCAATCGTTGGCGTAAATTGGCTTTCCTCATCTAACTCAAAACCAGATTTAAAAAAAATGTTCTTTTCAAAACATTTTTTAAACTTTTTGTCATTTTCATCAAATGTAATCATAGCATTACGATCAATCGACAAAAGTGTTTTTTGGTAATCTGTAACTCCTGCTATTTGTCCAAAAGTCGAAGAATAATAATCTTTTGTAATTCTTGATCCGTCTAAAATGCCATTTGTCATTTGATAAGTCTGAAACAAATTAAATATAAATGACAATGAAATTAAACCCAAAAAAAACAATTTGAATTTAGATTCTTTGATTCTCAAAATGAAAAATCCCAATGCAATTGTCAACAACGGATAAATATCTACCAATGCACGTTGACTAAAACTTTCCGCATACCACCAAGTTGTCCAACAACTGACCAAATAGAGGAAAATTAGAAATACAATCAATGAATTTTGACCATTTTTGGCAGTACTTTTTATCCAAAAATAGAAACCGAACAAAGCAAAAAACATCAAAGAAGTATAAAGTAACCAGCCTTTTTTGAAACTGAAAAGTACATCTAAAATATATGGGGTAAACCAGTCAAATCCTTCTCCGGAATTGTTTGCGTAACTGTCGACTATGAAAGATCCAGAAATAAATTTCCAGTAGATAAATTGAGGAGAAAATGTAAGTACAAAAGTCAGAAAAATAACAATCAAAATCTCTCTATAATGTTTAAAAAAGTATTTTATTTTCTGCCTCATACTACCATAGTCAACGATATTCCAAGTAATTGGTATCAGAGTTAAAATCAAATCAGGAGGTCGAACCAAACCAATCAATCCAACAATAGCAGCCAATAAAACGCCATTTTTGAGACTAATTTCCTGGTGAAACTTGATGGTAAAAAGCAATAAAAGTGAAACTAAGAAAAACTCCAAATTGTGCGAAATTCCCAAAGAAGCGAATTGCATAAAGAAAAAATTAGTACCAAAAACCACTAAAATCAGCAACAATGCAACTAATTTATCTTCAAAGAAATAAGTCAAAACTTTTCGCAGCACAAAAATTCCAGCGATGAAATAAGAAAATGCACCAATCGCAATCATAGTTTGGTAAGGATATGAAAATCCATCTTTTGGGTAATTCCCAAGGTTTGCCCAAACTTCTGCAATGGCATAAAATGGCATCATCAAAATCGCCCAACCAGAAGTATATTTGATCATAAAATGACCATTTTCTAGCGGTACAAATTGATACAAAGTACTGGTATTTTGGTACTTATCTTGAATTCCCTCGAAAAAACTTAAATCTTGAATATCAAGTGTTCCGTTATGAAACAAATTTGCTAAATATGCGTGATGACCAAATAAATCCCAATTTAAAATAAATGGAATACCTCTGTTAAAAGTGAAATAACCAATGACCAAAATGATAACAATTATCGAAATGTTCGAAATTGGAATATTTTTATTGCTTTTTGATTTTGTGGTAGACATCGTTTAGCGAAAATACATACTTCCAGCCAATTTATTTCGTTACTTTGCTTAAAAATTAGCATAATGAGAAGAATTGCACTTTTAGCTCTATTGATTTCCATGGTATTTTCATGTAAAAAAGACAACATTGATTTCACCTTAAAAGGAACCATTTCCAATTCCACTTTTGGCGGCGGATTAGATGGAGCAACCGTTACTCTCACTCAAATTCCGATTGGGGGAAGTACTCCGAAAATAGTCGGTTCTTCAACTTTAGGTAGTGATGGAACTTACAGTTTTACATTTCCAAGAGAAAAAGTTGAAAAATACATCTTGACAGTTGACAAAACAAACTATTTCTCTATTAATCAAGACATCAGCTTCTCGGATTTTTCAACTGAAAGTGCTTTGGAAAGAAGCTATTCAACTACAGCAAAATCGTGGGTAAAACTGGTGTTTACAAATGTTGCTCCAGCTACAATCGGTGATGGCTTGACTTTTAATAAACAAGAAGGAAAAGTAGGATGCAGTGAATGTTGCCCTCAGGAAACACATACTTTGGTAGGAATTGTGGATACAATATTTTATTGCGTAAATGATGCTAATACGACTTACTCTTATTTTTACAACATAGTCAATACCACAAATCAAGGAATTGAATCAATTACAACCATTCCTTTTGATACAGTGACAATTACAAAAACTTATTGATTCTATTTTAGAAGCTAAATTTTATTCGTCTTCTAAGTTTTCTCTCAATTTTTGGCGCAATTGTCTGATGTATGTTTCCATCAAATATTTGAAATAATTCGGCGTGCTTTTCGCAATGCATTTGGTATATTGCTTTAATCGGTATTCAATATGTTCAACAAGCATTTCAAGTAGGTCTAATCCATCATAAAAATCTGCAGCAGATTTCACAATCACTTGAAAATGATTTTCTAGAGAATCATCTACCGCCAATTTTCCTTTTTCGCTCTTGTCTAAATATTCATAATAAACATCTTTCATGTTGAAACTATCTAATAATTCAACGTCAAAACGTTCGCGAGCCATTCTGTTGAACTCATAAACCACTTCAAATTCTAAATCATCACCTTCAGAAAGTCTTGATTCTAGGAATCTGTCAGGAAAACGGAAAGCATCTTGCCAATTGATAAAATCTTGCCAGAAACCAAATCTTCGCACGTTATTTCCAAGATCAATTAATTTAAATTGACTTTTATTTGGCAATTTTCTTGATCCTCTACCAATCATTTGATGATACAAGGTCAAAGAACGAGTTGCACGATTTAGAATAATTGTTTCCACTGTTGGTTCGTCAAAACCGGTTGTTAAGATTCCTACAGAACTCAAAATGGCATCAGGAGTAACCTTGAACCATTCCAGCACATCCTTTCTATCTTTTTCACTGAAAGTTGAATCTAAGTGACGGATTTTGTAACCTCGTTTTTTAAACGTTTCTTCAACCCTGATGGAAGTTTCAATTCCTGAATTAAATATCAAAGTTTTGTTTCCCACAGCAACTTCTTCGTATGCAAAAAGTAATTTTTCTTGCATGAAAAAGTTTCCATATACCATTTCAGAACTACTGACAGTAAAATCACCATTTGAACCAATTTTCAAACCATGTAAATTTACATCATAAGTAAATGTTTCTGCATCAGATAAATACCCACTTTCAATCAAAGAAGAAATGCATTCTCCAACTAAAAGTTTGTTGTAATTATCGTTTAATGGCAAAGCTTTATTGGAACTTAAAGGAGTTGCAGTAACACCTAAAATATTCGCTGTTTGATAGTATTGAAATATTTTTCTAAAACTGTTGTAATGCGCTTCATCAACAATAACCAAACCAACACCTTCGATAAAATTTTCATTTTCATGCAAGCGATTATTCAAGGTTTCCACCATCGCAATGTAGCAATCAAAATCTTCATTTTCTTCCAGTTTTTTTACATCGCTATTAATGACTTTGTTTTCTACACCAATGGCACTAAGTTGTTTAGAGGTTTGGACAGACAACTCGATTCTGTGCGTTAAAATCAATACTTTTTTACCCCATTTTTCAATGTAGCTTTTGGCAATTTCTGAGAAAATTACCGTTTTTCCACCTCCAGTAGGTAATTGAAATAATAGATTAAAATTAGAACCATTTTCCTCTAATTCTGACAATATATTTTTAACTGTCTTTTCTTGGAATGGATATAATTTTTTCGCTTCATAAAGTTCAGTATCTATCATTGTCTGTGTCAAAATTGGGCTACAAAATTACGCTTCTTTTATGGAATATCAAACCTAAAACAAGAAATAAGATTTTTTATTTTTTACAATGCTCTTTTCGAAGCAGTAATATGTTGAATTATTACATTCCTACTTAAAACATTGATTGCTCCAAATCGATTCGAAATCGTCAAAAAAACCTTATTTTTGTTCACAAACAATTACAAAATGAGCAATATCGAGAACGTAAAATGCCTTATTATAGGTTCTGGCCCAGCGGGATACACTGCTGCTATCTATGCTGCAAGAGCTGATATGCATCCAGTAATGTATCAAGGCATGCAACCAGGAGGACAATTAACAACAACAAACGAAGTAGAAAATTTTCCAGGTTATCCAAATGGAATTTCTGGTCCTGAAATGATGGTTGAATTAGAAGCTCAAGCCAAAAGATTTGAAACTGATGTTAGATTTGGATTTATTACAAAAGTTGATTTTTCAGGAGAAATCCACAAATGTTGGGCTGACGATGGCAAAGAAATTCATGCAGAAACAGTGATTATTTCTACGGGAGCAACTGCAAAATATTTAGGATTACCTTCAGAACAAAAATATTTAGAATTAGGCGGTGGCGTTTCAGCGTGCGCAGTTTGCGATGGTTTTTTCTACCGCGGACAAGAAACAGTGATTGTGGGCGCAGGAGATTCAGCTTGTGAGGAAGCACACTATTTATCAAAACTTTGCACGAAAGTGACTATGCTGGTAAGAAAAGATGAATTCAGAGCCTCTAAAATCATGGCTGAAAGAGTTAAAAATACGCCAAACATTGAAATTCTATTCAGCACAGATACAGTTGAAGTTTTAGGTGATGGAAATGGTGTAACTGGCGCGTTGGTAAAAAACAGTGTGACTGGTGAAGAAAAAACCATTCCTTGTACTGGATTTTTTGTTGCAATTGGTCACAAACCGAATACAGACATTTTTGCAGATTACATCAATTTAGATGAAACAGGATACATCAAATATGAACAACCAGGAACTTCATTGACAAATGTTGAAGGTGTTTTTGTAGCAGGTGATGCCGCAGATAAACGATATAGACAAGCAATTACAGCGGCAGGTACAGGTTGTATGGCAGCTTTAGATGCTGAAAGATACTTGGCTGCAAAAGGGCATTAAAATCTTATTTAGCTAATTAAAATCCTTTCGCATTTGATGTGAAAGGATTTTTTTTTATTTGATTCTTTAAACACTTCTAGTTTAAAAAAACTTTGAAAATCAAAAGCAAAATTCCACAATTAACACAAATTGATTGCATTTGAAATCCAATTGCTGTATTTTTGAAATCAAACAAACTAAAATGAAAAAACAAATTCTCCTCTCTCTTTTTGCAATTAGCTCACTGACTGCATTTTCTCAAAAAAAAGAACACAGTTGTTCCAACGTAAAATCTAGAATTAACTTATCAAAAAGCGCAAGTTTAACCGTTGCTCAAATTGCTCAAACAGAAAGATACAATGTTCACTACTATACACTTGATGTTGAAATGAACAATTTATCCACTGATATTGCAGGAACTGGTGAGATTTATGGGACTGCAAATGAGGCTTTAGATACCGTTTGGTTTGAACTTTTTAATTCTTTCACAATCAATGAAATTCGTTTGAACGGAATAGCAACTACATATGCTAGACAAGGTTCTGCCATTAAAGTTCCTGTGAATATTTTAGCTGGTGAAAATTTTATTATATCTACTGATTATCAAGGAACTCCTCCAACTGCTGTGACAAATCCATTGGGGGGTGCTGGAATGACAAACGACAATTCACCTTCTTGGGGAAATCAAGTTACATGGTCTTTAAGTGAACCTTTTTCAGCATACGAATGGTGGCCATGTAAACAATCTTTGCGTGATAAAGCTGACAGTGTTTCAGTAAAAATTACAGTACCATCCACGTGTAAAGCAGGCTCAAACGGCGTTTTGGAAAATGTTGTAGATTTAGGAAACGGTAAATCAAGATATGAATGGAAACATCGTCATCCAATTGATTACTATTTGGTTTCGGTGGCAGTTGCAGAATATGTTGAATACAATGTTTATGCAAATCCTGTTGGTGCAGCGAATCCAATTTTAATTCAAAATTTCATTTATAACAATCCCCAAACTTTGCCCAATTTTCAAGCAGACATTGATGAAACTGTTGATTTTTTAGAGCTTTACTCTGACATTTTCGGACTTTATCCATTTGCTGATGAAAAATATGGTCATTGCATGGCACCTTTAAGCGGTGGAATGGAGCATCAAACAATGACAACACAAGGTTTTTTCGAAAAAACGTTAACATCCCATGAATTAGCACATCAATGGTTTGGCGACAAAGTAACTTGCGCTTCTTGGGCTGATATATGGGTAAATGAAGGATTTGCTTCTTATGCCGAGTATATCATGTTAGAAAATTTATATCCATCTGAAGAAATCGCAGATATGAATACACGTCACAACAACATCATGCAACAACCTGGAGGAAGTGTTTGGGTACTAGATAGTTTGAATGAAGGAGCGATTTTTTCTAGCCGTTTAGTTTATGACAAAGGAGCAGCTATCATTCACACAATGAGATTTCTAGCCAATAATGATGCTTTGTTTTTTCAAGGTCTAAAAAATTATTTAACAGATTTTTCAGACAGTGTTTCAATTGGCTTAGATGTAAAAGCTGCCTTGGAAAATGCTACTGGCGTAGATTATACAGCTAATTTTGAAGAATGGTATTTTGGTGAAGGTTTTCCAACATATTCTGTCGTTTGGAACAAAATTGGAAGTGATTTGCAATTAAAAGTAACACATACAACTTCAGCTCCAACGGTTACACCAACTTTTACAAATCCTTTGGAAATTAAATTCACAAAAACAGGTTTACCAGATACAACCATTCGTTTTGACATTCAATCCAATGATGAAAACTTTGTGATACAAAACATGAGTACTATCTCAAATGTTACAAGTTTAGACCCAAACAATTGGATAATAAATAGAACAGGATCAATTGTTTACGACAATAATTTTGTTGCCACAACTGAGGAACTGTCGAAAGAGGAACAAATTGAAATTTTTCCAAATCCCAATAACGGAATTTTTACAGTTTCACTCAAAAAATCAGGAGATTACAAAGTTGATATTTTAGACACAAAAGGTAGAATCGTTACACAGAAAAACTTCAACAAAAATATTCAGATTGACTTAACAAAGGAAATAAAAGGAATGTATTTATTACAAATAACAAGTTCTGAAGGAAATCAAACGATTAGAAAAATCGTGAAAAACTAATTCATTTTTAATGGAAAAATCGTTTAAACTAAAATACACAGAAGAAGAATATTGGGATATCTATGAATCAAAATTCACTAGAAAATCAAATATTTTTATTCATTTTAGTACGTTTCCTTGGATGATTATTACTTTTCTTTTTTTACTTGTAAGTTCCTTATTCGGATTTGTTTACAGCCAAAATAATAATTTCAATGATTTGGTAGTTTGTGGTGTTACTTTTTTGGTTTCACTTATTTTTTTAGCCCACACTTTGAAAAAGTGTCAAGACTTAATATTGACTTTGAAACAAATAAAAGTTTACTACGAATATATCAAAGATGGTGTTGAAATCACGATCAATAAGACCAATTTAATTTTCACATATCAAAGTAAAAAAGAAATTATTCAATGGGTTGAATGTAAGAATATTATCATTGAAGAAAAATACATTCAATTTTACTTCTATGCCAGAACACCGATACTGCTGCCAAAAGGACTTCAAACACAACATATTTTAAAACAATTCGAAAATGAAATTGAATCATATATTTAAAATTATGGTTGAAAAAAACGCTAAAATTTTAAAATAACTATCTTTACAATTCTTAAAAATTAAACAATGAAAAACGTAGCTGTTATTGGTGCAGGAACAATGGGAAATGGTATTGCACATACATTTGCCCAATTTGGATATAAAGTTTCTTTAATTGATGTCGCACAAACATCTTTGGATAAAGGTTTGGCAACAATCACGAAAAATTTAGACCGTCAAGTCGCTAAAGAAGCAATTTCTGAAGCTCAAAAAGCAGAAACATTAAGCAATATTACTACTTTTACTTCAATTGTTGAAGGAGTAAAAAATGTTGAATTAGTCGTTGAGGCAGCTACTGAAAATATTGATTTAAAGTTGAAAATTTTCAAAGAATTGAGTGATGTAACTCCTGATTCTGTTATTTTGGCTTCGAACACATCTTCGATTTCAATTACAAAAATTGCATCTGTTACCAACAGACCAGAAAAAGTGATTGGAATGCATTTCATGAATCCAGTACCAGTAATGAAATTAGTTGAAATAATTCGTGGTTATTCAACTACCGATGAAGTAACGAATTTGATCATGGAAACTTCTAAAAAACTGAACAAAATTCCAGTAGAAGTAAATGATTATCCGGGTTTTGTTGCCAATAGAATTTTGATGCCAATGATCAATGAAGCAATTTATACTTTATATGAAGGAGTTGCTGGCGTTGAAGAAATTGACACAGTGATGAAATTAGGGATGGCGCACCCAATGGGTCCATTGCAATTGGCAGATTTTATTGGGTTAGACGTTTGTTTGGCAATATTAGAAGTACTTCATAACGGTTTTGGAAATCCAAAATATGCACCTTGTCCTTTGTTGGTAAATATGGTTACCGCTGGAAAAAAAGGTATTAAAACTGGCGAAGGATTTTACAGTTGGAATCATGGAACAAAAGATTTAATTGTATCTCCAAATTTTAAAAAATAATTCATTTTTAAAAGCGCTTTTTCAATGAGATAGCGCTTTTTTTTTGTGCAATCGAATGGCAAAAAAAAATCCAATTAGGGCCGTAAGAAAAAAAACTGTTCGCAAACCCATCAAAAGGAAAAAAGCGAAAAGCAGTTCAAAAAAATGGAAATGGATTTCTTTGATTATCCTGACGTTAACAACTGCAATCATTCTATATTTTTCTTTTTCAGAGAAAAAAGTAATGACCGTAGATTCTTTTCAAAAATCAGTTCCTGAAGGATTTGAATCAATTGGTCTTGATATTTCACACCACCAAGGAGATATAGATTGGGAAAAATTGATGATTAAGTCTGGTTTTGATAGCATCATTCAATTTGTATATTGCAAAGCAACAGAGGGTTCAGATCATTTAGACACGAAATGGGAGCAAAATAGAAGTGCTTTAAATAATTTAGGAATTCCAAATGGCGCATATCATTTTTTCATTCCTACCACTCCGCCTAGGCCGCAAGCTACTCATTTTTTAGATACTTGGAAAAAAAGAGACATTGACCTTGCTCCTGTTTTGGATGTAGAAACAGAAGGTTTTTCAGACAACGATTTAATCGCTAAAATGAAAATTTGGTTGACTGAAGTTGAACTAAAAACTGGAATTAGACCAATAATCTATACCTCCTTAAATTTCTACGAAACAAAATTTCAAAATGATTTTTTAGATTATCAGTTTTGGATTGCGGCTTATTCTCGTAAACCTAAATGCATCAACGATAAAAGAATCATTCATTGGCAATTTTCTGAGTCTGGAAGTTTGCCGGGAATTGATGAATTGGTTGATTTGAATGTATCTAAACTAAAATATTAACTCATTCGTTAAATTTTATATTTCATCGGTTTGATAGACTCATTCAGCTAATAAAAAAATTTAAAATTTGATTTTTTTAGTTTAGCGGTTGAATTTACCTATATTAGTCATTCGTTATCAATGAAAAAGAAATTGAATAAAGAGGAAAACGATAAGGCAATATTGGTTACTGATGAAATGAAATCAAAGGTTAGATTATCAAATATTTTTGGTTTAATGGCTTGCGGTATCTTTTTATCTACTGGAATTAACAACTATTTGCTAGGCGATCCTGATTCAGCAATTTTTCTTGAATTACTCTCCATGATGAGCCTTTTGACGCTGGCTGTTAACTATTTTTTCAATCCAAAAATCGCCTTTTTATATTTATTTGCCATTATAACTGCGGGAGTTTTCTTTTTTGATTCCTATTCGGGAATTGATTCAGGTTCATATTTATATTATTTCCCGCTTTCGTTAGCTGTTGCAAACATTTTTGATTTTCACACCAAAAATGATCGAATCACAATGATGCTTCAATTGGTATTGATTGCTATTTTGATTTTCGTGAATTTAATTACCGATCACAAAATGTTTGAAAATAGCAGCTTAACTATTGAACAAAAACGAACAATGTTTTATTTTAATATGCTTGTTTCAATAATCTGTCTCGGATATTTTATTTTTCTCATTGTTTCATCTAATGTTCAAAAGCTAACTCTCTTAGAAAACATCGTTAATGAAGAAACTAAGCATAGAAATTTGGCTGTCGAAAAAAATAGGGAGAAAGAAATTCTACTGGCCGAGTTGCAACATAGATTAAAAAACAATTTGAGTTTAATGAGTTCATTGCTTAAACTTAAATTAGAAAATGTCAATGATGATAATTATTCATTAGCATACAAAGAGAGTATTCATGCCATTCAGACGGTTGCACAAGCAAACCACTTACAGAAATTTGATGATGGAAAGTTAATCATAGCAATTGATAAATATTTGAAAGAAGTAAAAATCGCTTGGTATCAATTGTTCGAAGAAATTCAAATTTCAGGTAATATCAAAATTAAGAGTGAATCATTCACTATGAATGTCAAACAAGCTATTCCAATAGGACTCATTATCCATGAAGTAATCTCACTTTTTTGGATTTATTGCTTCAGGAATGACTTAAAAGATGATTTAGTAATTGGAATTTCTCAAAGAGAAGATAAAATTGTGATAAAAATAATGTCTTCGGTACGAAATTTAATCAAATTAGAACATAAAAAAGAAATCATAATTTATGCATTGATAGAGCAAATTGACGCCATTCCTAATCAAGTTACTCCAAACGAATTTTGCATTGAGATCATGAATAATATTTATTCTCCAATGATCGAAAGTGAATCTTTATTCAAAAAATAAAGCCCTTGGAATTTGATTCATTTCAAACCGATCGAAAAATTTGAAATTAACAAAAAACCAAGAGCTTCAAAAAAATGCAATCTACTTCTTTAAAATGCCAGTTGATATTGTAAAACTATTTGACCCCTTCTTGCAGATTTTGAATCAGAAATATTTCCATTTACATCCGTGTTAAAAATTGGTCTACTCTGATAATCTAGAGAAATTTTGGAATTGCTTCCACCCATAATCCAATTTATACCCAAATCATAAACCATTACAGGATCTTTTAACTTCTCATAATTAGCATATAGACCCGAAAAATACGGTTGTAATGTTCCATAACTTTTCAATAAATCCTTTCTGAATAAATATCCAACTTGACCAAAAATTACTTGACCAGTTCCAATTAAAGGAAAAGCGTTCCCAGCACCATTAAAACTTGCATTTCCGTTTACACCGTTTGCAGTATTCATTGCACCTGCATTTCTGATGTAATTTGGCCCAAAATTATAATTCAAAAATGAGACATAAGCAGTGATTGCATTTTGCTTTGTTTTGTCTAAATAACTGTCATAAAAAACATCAATCCCAAACTGTTGCAAAGGAGTTGAAACTGTATCTTGATTGCTATTTCTATACCACATCGCATCTTTTTGAAAAGCAAAACCAGCCCCAATATTCAATACTTTTTTCTTCCCTAAATATGAACCCGTCATGTAAGGCAACTGATTGCTTTCTTTGTCTAGAAATTGCCACATGGCATAACCTTGGTACTGCAATTTGGGTGCATTGGTAGAAAAATAAGCCACATTGTTTCCAGTTATCGGCAAAGCTGCGACTACTGAAATTGAATTTTGTACAGGAAAAGGATTTGATACAGAAAAGCGATAATCGAAACCTGTTATTTTTCCCTTAGCATAAACACCTAATTTACGAACAAATTGATCCGAAACATCGTTTGTAGTTTCCTGCACCACTGGCAAATCCATGCCTAAAATTGTAGCGACACCTGAAGATGAAAAACGAGAGGTACCATTCCATCCACTTAAGCCAGCTCCCAGTGTGAAATAGTTTTTATGAACATTGTATTCACCTGTAACATCGTGAAAAAATAAACCTGTTTTTCGCGCAGACAAACTGTTAACGCTATTGATTCCAATTTGAGTATATAAAAATACTTTTTTGGAAACTTGTGACATAATCTGATAGCGAACACGACGCAATCCCACATCAAATGTCTCTTTTTTAGGAGTTCCGTAAATTGTTGATCCAGGATTATTATCATTGTATCTCACCCAAATTTGAGCCAAACCAGTTGCTTTTATATATTTGGTGCTATCATCACTTAAATAGATTTTCAATCCATCTTTAAATTTTTTATCCAATTGTTGTGCTGAACTTTTAAAAGTAAAAGTGCACAACATTGCAACAACTACAGTTACTAATTTTATATATCTTTTCATACCTCTTTGCTTTGATGCGCCGGGAGAAACAACTTTAACCACTTGATGTTTCTCCCTTTTTTAAAGTAAATACTATAAATTACTTTACAGACGCAAATTAATGATAAATTAAGCCATTTTAATTACCCTGGCCGAGGTTGGTGCATGTCCCAATTGTTTGTGATTTTCAAAACCAATCACTTCAATTTTCCCACCATTATCCTTGTAATCTGCCACAAAACCATTCATTGCAATAATAGAAGTGTGGTCTACCATTTTTGCTTTACTCACATTAATTACAACATTTTTTCCATTTGGAATTGCATTCAAATATTTTTTGAAACCTAATAAATTGGAGAAAACAAGACTATCGTGAATGATAAGCTGAACGTCTTCGCCTTCTGTTTTAACTTCTACATTGGCTTTAAATAAACTCTTAAAACTTGCTCCGTAAGCCAAAGTAAAAATGAATTTTAACAAAATTCCAAATCCTACTCCAATCAATAAATCCGTTGCTAAAGTAACGATAACAGTACTCACAAAAATTACAAATTGTGTTTTTCCAAGGTGCCACATGTGAATAAATTCCTTTGGGTGAGCCAATTTAAAACCAACGAAAATCAACATGGCAGCCAAAGCTGCATTTGGTATCATTTCAATGAAAGAAACACCAAGAAAAACAGCAAGTAATAAGAAAATTCCATGGAAGAAATTTGCCCAACGAGTTACAGCACCATTGCTAACATTCGCAGAACTTCTAGCAACCTCGCTAATCATAGGTAAACCACCAAACAAACCAGCCAATGTATTTCCGATACCTACTGCTATTAAATCTTTATTGAAATTTGATTTACGTCTATACGGATCTAATCCATCAATAGCTTTTGCAGTTAAAAGTGATTCGATTGTTCCAATCAAGGCAAATAAAATGACATATTGTATAAAAATTCCAATATTTGAAGAAATCGCACTGAAATCGGCGTTGATGACTCCGTTACTTACAAAATCACCCACTTTACCGCCTGGGGTAAAAGCATCGAAAATATTTCCGATTTTGACCAAAGCAAAGTTTGAAATTGCACCTTCAGTTTTGATATGCAGCACTTGTCCAAGTGGAATGGCAATAGCCAAAACAACCAATGGTGCAGGAATTTTTTTAATTTTTTGATGTTTAATATAGCTCAAAACAATCATCAAGACTAAACATGCAATTCCGATTTCAGCAATGTGCGCATTTTCATGCATGATACTTGAAGGAATCATCGCTAATAATTCCAATGGTTCTTTCCCTTTCAAAACAGCTGGATCAATTCCTAGTAAAGTATGTATCTGCTTAGACATGATAATAATACCAATTGCAGCCAACATTCCATGAATTGCAGCACTAGGAAAGAAATCAGCTAATTTACCAAGTTTAAATACTCCAAATAGTATCTGAATGATCCCTGCAACTACAATTGCTGCCAAAGCGAAATGCCAACCAATATTTCCGCTACCAAAAGCTGTTACAGCTCCACTTGCAATCACAATCAATCCTGCAGCAGGTCCTTTGATTGTTAACCTCGATCCAGCAAAAAAGCTGACCACTACCCCACCAATAATCGCAGTCACAATTCCATAAATAGCAGGAAAATCTGATGCTTTTGCAATTCCCAAACTTAATGGTAGAGCCAATAGAAACACGAAGAATCCTGACATGGCGTCTTTTGAAAAATTTTGTTTTAATCCCGCTAATCCATCAGCTGGAATAAATCTATTACTTGATTTTGACATTTTTTATATTTTTTTATTCGTTAGAAATCAATTTATTAAACTAGATCAAGAAGATCTTTTTGCAATTTGGTGATATGTTTTACTGTGAGGTCCAAGGAAAACCCTTGCGTAAATTCTAATTAAAGCCAATCCATCTATAATAAAGCTCAAAGCAACAAAAAACGCAAGGAAAATTTGTTCTTCGTGAATGTGAGAGAAAATCAAATCTTCACCTACAAATGTTGGTGTGATTGGAAAACCGGCTAAACCTAAACAGGAAATCAAAAAGACCAAAGCAATTTTTGGATGTTCATAAATATGACCTTGAAATTGATTCATGTCCAATTTTCCTTCGATTCTCTTCAATCTCAAAATTGCAATAAAGCCAATGATTCCAAATATCACCACTCCACTCAAATAGAGAATAATGTGCATGAAATCAAAGTGTTCATTGAATGAAATGGCCATCGCAATCCAGAAGTGATTCAAAATCACTAGAATCCAACTCATTCTTACACTTTTTCGCTCTGTAAATGATTTGATAACCAAAATTAATCCCACGAAAGCGAAAACTCCAGGAAGGTATTTTACCAAAATTGGATCGAGAGAGCTTCTGTAAAGCATCAATACAAATCCAACCAGGTACATTGGAGCAAAAATCCAGAACAATGTTTTGAAAGTCAAGAAACTCAATTTATTCCCCAATCTTTTCAAAGGATTCCACAAATATCGATACATGAATGAATCTAAATTCCACTCTTTCAAACTCAACAAATACAATGAATTTTCTATCTTTTTAGGCAATGAATCTTCAATTGTTTTGTGACGGGGAATGAAATTGTAAAATTGCTCACGGATTTTATAGCTCACAACTGAAGGCGAAACCAATAATTGGTAAGTTCTCAAAAATGCGTTACCTGCGATGTGTATCAGTGCAAAAACTTCCAATCCTGCAGCTATTTCAATGAAAATCAACCCGATTTGCGCGATTGAAGAATAGGCAATTTGGCTTTTAACAGAAGATTGAACTCTAGCAGTCAAAGTAGCAACAATGCTTGTTGTCAATCCAACGGCGGCTATGAATATTCGAATTGAAAACTGATGTTCCCAAAAATGAAAAGTTCTCAGCATGATGAAAGCACCAATGTGGACGGACAATGAACCATAAAAAATGGCACTTGACGGTGTTGGTCCTTCCATTGCTCTCGGCAACCAAGAAGAGAATGGCAATTGAGCAGATTTTGCCGCGGCCGAAACAAAAATCATCAAGGAAATCAATGCACCTACAAAAGTGTGACTTGACAAATGCTCGTGCACAAGACTGTAGTTGTTAAGCGCTGAAAATGAAATATTTGAATGCCACAAATGGTGACTCAACCACATTGCTAAAATCAAACCAACATCACCAATTCTGTAAATTGAAAAGACTTTCACCGCATTTTTAACTGGCAAATATCTATCTCTATAAAATGCTATCAACAAGAAAGATGAGATTCCTAAAATTTCCCAACCAATGAACATGGTTTCTAAATTTCCAGAAAAAATAACAATGTTAAATCCACTGAAAAAGAATAAAATCACATTGAAAAATCTCTTGTAGCCTTCTTCTCGATGCAAGTAATAACGGCTGTAAACTGTTATCATAAAAGTGAGCAAAGCACCAATTAGAAGGAAAACAACAGTGATCTTATCGAAATAAAAATCTAAATAAAAACTGTAATCCTTGGTCTCAAACACGGTAATACCTCGTAAATCTATCACATGATGGTGATTAAACAACCAATAAACCGAAAAAACGATGGCTAATACCAATTGTAAACCAACAGTTGAAAAAGAAAACCATGAAATAAAATTCTCATTTTTCTTAGGGATAAAAAGGCTCAGAATAAATCCAACAAGTGGAATCAATACGAAAATTTGAATGTAATTTTCCATCTCTTATTTTTGATTATTGATTAATAAAACTGGAAATGTATCTTCACCTGATTCAACCAAATCGTCCATATTTTTTACTTCTTCTAAATTGGATTTCATTGGATTGTAAATGCTCATCTGTCCATCTTTAAAAACAAATATTTCTTTTGTTTCAGGATGACAAACTGCTAGTTTAACCCATTCATTTTTGAACCATTCGTAAGTAGCTGGATTTCTTTGAATCGTATCCAACACAACTTCTGGGAAATGTTCTACAACCATCATCAATCTCAAAGGATCATGCACTTCAATCATTTGACTGGGTAAACCTGGTCTTAAATCGCCATCAATTCCGTTTGCAACACCTATTAATCCCATCACATTATGAGGTAATTTTGTTCCTGCACCCAATTTTTGATTGTCAACTCGAGAGAAATAATATTCAAGATTGATTCCACCGCTCACTGGTGCAGCGGCATTTAAAATGTTTAACAAAAACCGCCCGTCTGGATCTACTCGGTAGTCAAATGAATTTAGAAACGCTCTTCTATCTAACATGATACCTTTGGTCATAGATCTTCTTCCAATCAAACACAAGGTATTTGTCGCATGATTCAATTCTGGTCTTGGTTCAAACAATGAAACGGTTCTCAAACGTACTTTTTTGTGCACTTTTTTAGCCGTTTTGTGCGAATCTATAGACATGAATTTTCTTGAACGTTCCTTGGCATTTAAATCCAATGCATCTAGAAAAATGATTTTATTTCCCTCGTGCATCTTTTTATTCGATTCATTCAAAACTTGCTCATCAAAATAAATGATATCGTCTTTCGTCGTATCGTGTAAAGCGCCTAAAAATTGAGTTGAATTGGGAATTATAATTCCTCTTTCAGCCAATAAGGTTCGTACTTTGGGGTTATTTGCAATATCGCTCATAACTCTAGCATTCACTGAACCCGGACGACCAGAGCATGCACCACAATCATAACCTGCATAATGTGTATTGTTTACGCTGCTTGCACCATGACCAATCAAATAAACGATATCTGCAAAATCTTTGACCGCACCAGTGCTTTTCAATAATCCTTCTAGTCTGTCAGTCATTTCAGGAACTGTAAACCCAATCTGCAAATCATCTTCACGATCAGCTAAAGATTTGTTTTCGATTGTCAACATTGAATTTGGATCCATGTGGCGAAAAGACGAAACTGCCGAAGGACTATCACCTGGTCTAAAAATGCTCCAAAACAATCTAAAACCTGACCACAAACCCAAGGTATGGGTCAAAATCCACCCAACAAACAAACCATGAGTGTTTGTGTTGAAATGAAAATCTTTCTTTTGTTTGGATTTATTTTCGATTTCTTTAATCAAATATTTTGGTGTCAAGGGAGCTGGACAAACCTTTGTATGGAAATTTCCATTTTCTGGTTTATAATAAAAATCCAAATTAAAATGTCCTGGAGTTCCAAATGTTTCAGCTTCAGAATCTAGACTTTCAACATGTCTTCGAATTGAACATTCTCTATCATCGATGCAGAAAAAAGCTTGAAATGATTTAGAATTTTTCTTGATTTCGTTTGCTTGAATCTTAATTCCAGCTAAAACTTGGTCATAATATGTCCATTCATAAGCTTCTTGCCAAATCTCTAAAACCTCATTGAGTTCACCTTTCACAAACGGAGCAAATAAAGGAGTTGATATTTCAGGAACTTTTTCTCCCAATGGAGCCCAAATCTCACCAAAATGTGAATCCAATACATCAATTTCAAGTAGTGATTCAAAAATAATTAACTCTTCTAAACTAATATTCTTTTTATCTAAAAGTGTTTGTGGCATACTTTCAATTGTAGCAACTAATCCAGACCAACCTGGATGTGCAAACTGCTGATCGAAGACATATTGCTCGAAAAGCGAAGCATCACCAATTAAAATTTTCAGTAAACTTTCAACGTTATAATTCCCTTCTAATAGAATTGACTTCGCGCGTTTATTCTTAAAGAAACTAACAAAACTATTTTTTTCTAGCTCTCTAAGTGCCGAAAGAAAAGACTTATTTTCTCCAGGGAAATTCCAAATTGAAATTCCTTGATCTAAATAACTGCATAAAATCCTAAACATATTAGGATGAACCATTGAATCTAGATCGATTTTATACTGTGTTTTCCAATTGGATCTTAATACACCAACTCTTTGTTCTGTTTCTTCAATATATTGAGCATGATAGACTTTGTTAGACCATATTAAAGACTGAAGTGTTCCTTTCTTTTCTATGATCGTTCTGTCAAGTATTTTTTTGTCAATTTTACCTTGTTCGAAAAGTGCTCTATATTCACCTATCGAAAGTGAAGTAATGTATCCAAACATAGTACTCGCTTCGTTCAAAGCATCAAAAAAATACTTGTCTTGAAATGCGTGTAGGGTATTGTGGTGAATGAAATCTTTCAATGGTGCCTGGGCTGGCAAAAAATGTTTTAAATCATGCAACGCTTTGTGCAGATCAAAAACTGAATTATCCATTTTCATAATTCAAGAATTTAATTATTAAATCAATTGATGAAATCAATTGACATTTTCTTTAAGTGAAGAATCTAAAATTCAATCAATTAAAAAAATATTTGTCTTGTTTTGACTAAATAAAAAATAGACAAAACGAATTGAGGCAAACTAAACCGCCTAAAAACAAACAGTAAATAAATTCTAGATGATAATTTGTCGGACCAATAACCAAATTGGTGCAATCTTAAAGTGAGGACCACTAACTTTGTACAAATGTTTTACCTTTTCGGTATCATTACTCCCTGAAAATTCAAAATGTTGATAAAATGGTATTGTAACAACAAAATCTAAGTCCTCTAACGGATCTTCTTTTTCAAGGATGTAGGTTGCATCGTGATCTAAATCAACAAAAGGAGAAAAGGATTGGCTTTTAGATATAGTTGTTTTTCCATTTGCTTTTGGAAATGGAACAGCAGATAAAACAACATTGCTAGACAGTAGGAAAACTGTTAAAATACAAAAGATTCTAGCTATGGATTGTTTAAACATTAAAAACCAATTTATGACTCAAAGTTGATACTTTTTTGGACGCCGTGAAAAATTTTAGGTAAAAATTAACAACAACGGAATTTAACAGACTAATAATCAATGATTATTTTTCTCTTAAAAGTATATTTTTAAGCTCATGCACTTCCTTTTGTAATTCACTGATTGATTTACCAAGTTGTGTATCGTCCATTCTCACATCAGGCAATTCTGGTGAAATGTAATTTACAAACTTCCACATTTCGAAAACATCATTTGCATGAACTGTGTATGGCTGGTACATTGGATTGGTTGAACAAAGTTGCAAAGACTGCGATTCCATCAAATTGTTATACACTATTTTGAAAACGATTCCTTCATCTTGAGTTACAACAATGCAAGGTGTGCCATTTTTGATTGTCATCCAATTTTGAATAAACTCTGCCACGACATAAGATCCTTCGACAACAGGCGGCATACTGTCTCCAATGATTGGAAAAGAGCGATACTTTCTGTTTTTGGATAAAAAAGGCAATGAAAAAGTAGGTAATATTTTCAAATATTCTGGATCTGCGTAACCTGCTGCATAACCAGCGCGCGCTTTGGCAGGAATCATCTCAATTAAATCTTCATCGTCATTATTCACTATTTGAGTCAAAATACGAATATTTTTTCCTTGGATATCAGCATATAAACCTTTGTCAATTGATTCCCATTCAGTGGTTGTAAATTCATTGAAATCTTTGCGCATTAATGTATCCAACGGAATCTTGAAATAATCACTTACTTGAATTAAAGTATCAATTCCAGGGTCAGCTACGCCATTTTCATAACCACTATAACTTGATCTAGTTAAACCAAAAACAGTTGCGACTTCTTCTTGGGATTTTCCTAACCTTTTGCGAAGCAATTTGATATTCTGTCCAATCTTCATGATTAATATATAAACAATTTAATGACGGAAAATTAATCATTATTTTGTAATAAACAATCATTTGGATTATATTTTCTCAAAAACCACAGGTAAGTCTTGAAAATTTCACCTAACTTTTATCGGATTTCCGGAAACATTGGCATAAACAGAAGTAAATTTTGCACCAATAAAAATCATTTGTGAAGAGTAATAAACATAGGCCAAAATCACTAAAAATACTCCTGCTATTCCACCA
>JBBALI010000019.1:0-70712 GCA_040403095.1 Crocinitomicaceae bacterium | reverse complement strand
AACCCAAATTTATGCTTGATTTTCTGTAAAGTCCACAGAATTTTGACATGATCCATGATGAATGGGTATATCTCTTAAAAAAATTAGCACAAAAAAAAGAGTGAGACGGGCGTCTCACTCTCTTCTAACCTAACCTAACCTACCTTTTACAACTAAACCTGAGACAAATATATAGCATGATTTTCTATTTTGCAAATGTTTTTTTCATTTTTTTTAATTTTTTTTTCATTTTGTCAAAAAGACACTAAAGATGAGATAATTAAATTTCAGAAAAGCTAAAAAAAAATATTTGACTCCAAAAATTGAGTTGAATTTGGTTAAAATTTAGCCAATACATAAAATAATTAACCGTGAATATTTTTATTAGTCAATTCATCTCATTATATTCGCACCCTTAAATAAAAAGATACAAATGGCTCTAATTGGAAAAATTCGAGAAAAATCAGGTTTACTGGTAATTATTATTGGTTTAGCATTATTGGCTTTTATTTTACCAGAATTCAACAAAAGCAACGTTGCTGACGTTGGTCCAGGTTTGGTTTATGGTGAAAAAGTAAAATATGATGTTTACGAGCAAAGAAGCAGAGAAGTAGGAATGATGGATGAGCAACAAGCTGCTCAGGCGCAACGTCCTTATACTGCTCAAGATCAAGAAAACTCTATTGAAAAAGCTTGGAATTCTGTTGTTGAAGACATTATTTTTGAAAAAGAATTCGAAGAACTTGGTATCGATGTTAGTCAAAGAGAATTAGATGCCTATTTATATGGTACTGATGGATTCACTGTAATGGAAAATTTGGCTCAAACTTTTGTTGATTCAACTGGAAATTTTAATCCAAGATTGTTGGAACAAAGAATTCAACAAATGGAAGCTTCAAAAGATCCTAATGAAGCTGCACAATGGGAGCAAAACAAAAAAGATTTGCGTAAACAACGTAAATCCGAAAAGTATTTCCAATTGTTGTCGCAGGGAGTTTACGTAACGGACCTTGAAGCTGCAGAAGAATACAAATCACAAAAAGAATTGAAAAGCATTTCTTACATCGCTAAAAGATTCAGTGAAATCCCTGACGATCAGGTTAAAGTAACTGATGCTGCCGTTCGTGCATTTTACGAAGAGCACAAAAATGAGAAGAAATGGGAAGCTACTGCAGGTAGAACTGTGAAGTATTTCGAAATCAAAGTTGCTCCTTCCAAAGAAGATACTCTGAAATTTTCTTCCATGATGACAAGCTTGAAATCTCAATTCATGAAATCTGCAAGTACAAAAACAGATAGTTTGTTTGTTCTAGCTAACAGTGACATGAAAGCTTACTCAAGCGGTCATCAAGCGACTTTCAGACCTGAAAATGACCCTAAAGCAAAACAAGGAATGACTTATCCAATGTACATGGATACGATTTTCAAAACTGCAAGCAAAGGGCAAATCGTTGGACCATATTTTGATCAAGGAAATACTAGACTTGCGAAAGTGTTGGATTTCAATAAATATGTATTAAAAGTACGTCATATTTTGATTGGTGCAAAACAAGGCGATACATTGTCTTTTGTGAAAGCAAAACGCAAAGCAGACAGCATCATGGTGACTTTGAACAAAACCAATTTCCCTGAATATGCTCAAAGATTTTCTGAAGATCCAGGATTGAAACAAAATGGAGGTGTTTATGATGATTTCTTAGACTACGAAATGGTTCCTGAATTCTCTCAATTTGCAATCGATAATCCAATTGGAAAAATCGGAACTGCTAAAACATCTTTTGGTATTCACATCATTGAAGTGTTAGACAAAAGAGAAGTGAATTTCCCTGTATTGGCAATCATTCAAAAAACGTTGACTCCAAGTCAGACAACTGAAGATGATGCCAAAAGCGCGGCTTATGAAGTCTATGACAAATTTGCTTCAAAAATTGAAAAGAAATCAACTCCAAAAGCGAAATTAGATTTGTTTGATACCTTGGCAAGAAAAAATGATTTCTTCGTTACGCAACCAATTGAAATTTTGACTGAAAGTCCAAGAGTAAATGCTTTTGAAACGCCAATGGCTAAAGATAAAATCTTGAAATTGGCTTACGATGAAGACGCTGAAGTTGGAATGATGTCGTATCCAATCAAAGATGGTTCTAAATATGTAATTGCAATTATTGCATCTATCCGTCAGAAAGGTGTTCCAAATTTCGAAGATGTGGAAGCTAGAATGAAAGTGGAAGTAATGAACGACTTGAAAGCAAAACGTTTCACAAGAATGATGCTTGGCAGCAGAACAATTGAAGCTGCTTCAAGAAAAATGAATACGCCAGTGCAAGAAGCAGAAGTTACTTTTGCAAATCCACAATTTGGAGGTAGTGGTTTCGAACCTGAAGTGGTTGGTTCATTATTCTCAGGTTTGAAAGATGGACAGTTGACTATCCCGTTGAAAGGTTTGCAAGGTGTTTATTTGATTAGATTGAATAAAACAACAAAAGCCCCTGCAACTGCTAATTACAATCTTGAAAAAGAACAATTGTTGAATGCAGCAAGAGGAAACGTTCAAAATTCTGTTCGTCAAGCTTTATTCAAAAAAGCTGAAGTAAAAGACTACCGCAAGTTCAACAGTCTTGGTATTACAATCGAAGATTAATTAATACAATATTTTTGAAAGGGTTGGATCATTTGGTTCAACCCTTTTTTTTGGCCAAAACTTCGCACAAAAAAACCACGAACTTTAGAGTACGTGGTTTCAAATTAATTTTTAATAAAACTACATATTCAAAAACCCTTTTTGAATCAAAAGATGTGCTATTTGAACAGCATTGGTCGCTGCGCCTTTTCTTAAGTTGTCAGCAACGACCCACATATTTAACGTTTTTTCTTGACTTTCGTCTCTTCGAATTCTTCCTACAAAAACATCGTCTTTTCCTTCAGCATATTTCGCCATTGGATACGTATTCGTTGTGGGATCATCCTTCAAAGTTACGCCCGGAGAATCGTGTAAAAGCTTTCTGACTTCTTGAAGTTCGAACTCCTTCTCAAATTCAACATTCAAGGCCTCAGAATGACCTCCAACAACAGGAACGCGCACAGCTGTTGCAGTTACGCGAATCGATGGATCAAGAATTTTCTTTGTTTCTTGGGTCAATTTCATTTCTTCTTTGGTATAGCCATTGTCCATGAAAGAGTCGCAATGAGGAATGCAGTTTTTATCGATCGGATAAGCATAAGCCATTTCACCATTGATTCCAGCGCGCTCATTTTCCATTTGTTGCACCGCTTTCATTCCCGTTCCCGTGATGGATTGATAAGTAGAAACAACCACTCTTTTCACTGTATACGCTTTGTGCAAAGGAGCCAAAGCAAGCATCATTTGAATGGTACTACAATTTGGATTGGCAATGATTTTGTCATCTTCAGTCAATAAATCACCATTGATTTCTGGAACAATCAACTTTTTCGTTGGATCCATTCTCCAAGCTGAACTGTTGTCAATTACAAAAGTGCCCACTTCAGCAAATTTTGGTGCCCAAAGCAAAGAAGTTTCTCCACCCGCTGAAAAAATAGCCAAATCAGGCTTCATGTCAACCGCAGTTTGTAAACTTACAATCGAATAGGAAGTTCCACCAAATTCAATTTTCTGACCTACAGACTTTTCAGAAGCAACAGGAATCAATTCAGTTACCGGAAAATTTTGTTCTCGCAACACTTTTAGCATTACATTTCCTACCATTCCGGTTGCACCAACTACAGCTATTCTCATTTTATTAACTTTTTGAATATCGAAATACCATATGAAGTCAGGTTCTAAATTTTTTAAAACAATGATTTTCAACAAAGAATAATTCCGAATAAATTTATAAATACAATCTCAAAATTACTATATTTAAAGTCTTATTGTGAACTATCTATGAAACACTTTCTTAACATTTCATTTTTAATACTTCCGTTGCTTGTTTTTTCGCAGGTTCAGGAAGATTTTACTGATGGTGATTTTTCAGCTAATCCAAGTTGGACAGGAACAGCTGCTACTTTCAATGTAAATGCAAGTAAACAATTGCAGTTGAGTGATGTAGCAA
The DNA here is from genome assembly GCA_040403095.1 of Crocinitomicaceae bacterium. Lineage (GTDB taxonomy): Bacteria > Bacteroidota > Bacteroidia > Flavobacteriales_D > Crocinitomicaceae > JAQVCM01. The sequence goes on along the minus strand of JBBALI010000019.1, from coordinate 66,666 downwards.
CAAATTCATCCTATTTAGCCACCTCTCATAATTTGACTTCAATTGGAAACAAAGAATGGAGGTTTTATGCCAAACAAAGTTTTGCGGGCTCGTCAAGTAATTTTTCAAAGATTTATTTAACTGCTACAAATGCAGATTTAAGTACAAATCCGGATGGATATTATATCCTTTTGGGAGAAAGTTTGACAACCGATGCCGTGCGACTTTTCAAAAGTGTGGGAGGTACAAGCTCAGAAATATGTGCCGGTACCAGCGGTGCAATTGCTAATTCTGCTAATGTTGGAATCAGAGTGGTGCGAGACAATACAGGAAATTGGGATTTATATGTCGATTACAGTGGTGGAATAAACTATGTGTTTCAATCAACCGGCACTGATGCAACAAATTTAGTGGGAACACACGCTGGTTTTTTGTGTGTTTATACTTCAAGTAATGCCACTAAATTTTATTATGATGATATTTATATTGGCGATGAAATTGTAGATACACAAGCACCTACGGTGGCTTCAACTTCTGTCATTAATGCAACGAATGTGGATTTACTTTTCAATGAAGCCATTGATCTAATCAGTGGTGAAACAGTTGGGAATTATGTTATCAATCCTGCAAATGCTGTAGTTTCTGCAACGAGAGATGCCAGTAATTTTGCTTTGATACATCTTTCCTTGCAAACGCCTTTGGTTAACGGTGCATCAAATGAAGTGACGATTTCAAACGTGGAAGATATTTCTGGAAATTCGGTCGTTCACAATGCTATTTTTACATTTTTACAAGCCCAAACTCCCGAAAAAGGAGATGTTATAATCAGCGAATTTATGAGTGATCCTTCTCCAGTATTAGGTTTACCAGATTATGAATTTGTTGAAATTTACAACAGAAGCAACAAAATTTTCAATTTGAATGGTTGGAAAATTGGAGATAATGCTTCAGATGGAACCATTGGAAATTCATGGTTGGTGCCTGGTGAATACAAGATTTTATGTGGCTCAACGGTAGTCGATTCATTTTTGAATTCTGTGGCTGTAACTAGTTTTCCAAGTTTAAATAATGCAGGAGATGACATTGTTTTGAAAGACAATAGTTTATTAGTTTTAGATAAGATTTCATACACAGATCAATGGTTTCAAGACGATTTAAAAAAGGACGGGGGTTACAGTATTGAATTAATCAATCCGAATGATCCTTGCTCAGACGAAACAAATTGGAGGGCAAGCAATTCAATTGAAGGAGGAACACCAAGTTTACAAAATTCAATTTACAGTCTCACCCCCGACACGCAAGCGCCTTCCCTTAAAACTTTATTAGCAACTGCACCAAATTTATTGGAAGTTACCTTTTCTGAAGGTTTAGACTCTTTGAGTTTGGTGAATGCACTGTTGAATTTTAATCCAAGTTTGACTTTGTCAAGCACTATGCTGACGGAAAGTTTTCCTAAAAAGGTGTTTTATACTTTTCAAGAAAATTTAGTTGGATCTCAAGTTTATGGTATCACGATGAACAATGTTGCTGATTGTTGGGCAAACGCCACCACTCTCAATGGAAATTTTGTTTTGCCAGAAACCCCAATTGCGGGTGATTTGGTGATCAATGAAATCCTCTTTAATCCAATTACATCAGGCTATGATTTTGTTGAAATTCGAAATAATTCGCCCAAATGGATTGATCTTTTTCATTTGCAACTCGGAAATTTTGACGATGACACGATTTCAAATTTGAAATTGATAGAAGAACATTTCATACTGAAAGAAGGAGAATATGTTGTTTTAACATCTGATTCGTTGTCGCAACTTCAAGTGTATCCTTTTGCGATTCCTGGTCGTTTTATTGAGATGAGTTTGCCTTCTTTCAACAATGATTCTGGTACTGTTTATTTGGTTAACAATCAATTGGTACTTGATCAAGTCAGTTATTTGGAAGATTGGCATTTTCAATTGTTGGATGATTTTGATGGAAAATCTCTTGAACGAATTGATCCATTTGGAAAATCAGACGATTTGAAAAATTGGCATACAGCTGCAGAAGCAGTTAGTTTTGCTACGCCAGGAAGCCAAAATTCACAGTTTGCTATTGGGCAGGAAAGTGGGAAAATCACTTTGTCTTCAGAAACTTTTTCACCTGATAACGATGGATTTGAAGATGTGATGCAGTTTAACTACGAAATGCAAGAAGCTGGAATGATTGGAACAATACGTATTTATGATGATAGAGGTAGAATTATCAAAGAACTTGTGAAAAGTGAATTATTGGCCACGAAAGGAAGTTTCAATTGGGATGGAGTTACTGAGAAAAACCAAAAAGCGAGTATTGGAACTTATGTGGTTTATTTTGAGTCTTTTAATAGTGATGGTGTTGTTTTGAATGTAAGAAAGGCATTTGTTTTAGCAGGAAAAATGTAATTTTCCACTAAAGTAGTCATATTAAACTGTTTATAATAGACAGTGATTTTGAGTAAAATTCATCTTTCAAAACCAAGTTTAGATGCCAATGATTCGATGAATGACACTTTTTTTTTTATATAAATTGTAATTTAATCGATTAAAAATTGTCAAACATCTAATTTTTTACATACCTTTGTGGTTGTCAAAAAAATAGTTGTTTATTTGAATTTCACTGAAATACAGAGAAAACTGGTGTTTTGAAGTACAAAATATCACTTAATGGTATTAAATTAGACCATCAAAAAAAATAAAAATGAAGAAACTGTTACTTAGTTTTACTGCATTTGTTTTAGGAATGAATGTTTTAAATGCTCAAACAAAAGATCAAAAATTCAGTGCTGGACTTCACACTGGCGTTGTAAATTACAATGGTGAATTGAATCGTATTTGGTTGAATACAGATAAAGCTTACAGAGCTCAATTTGGTATTTCTGCTGCTTACAATCTAAATGCATATTTTAATCTTGCTTTTGACGCATCCAAAGGAAGTATTGGATATCACGTTCCAGAAATGGGTGGCTTCCGTGCTGATTTGACACAAGGGAATTTACAGTTGAGATTCAAAATTAACAACGGTAGAATGTTGAAAGAAGATTGCCGTTTCCAACCTTATGTATTTGGAGGTTTTGGTTTCGCAATGTTCAAAGCAAAAGATGACGATAGCTCCAAATTGGTAGTTGAAGGTACAGATTTTACAAAAAACATTGGTTTAGGTTTTACTGTTAAAGTAACTCAAAACATTGGTGTAAACTTTAACACACTGTACACCACTTTATCAAGTGATAGACGTGATCATCAATCTTTGGCTTTTAACGACCAATATTTGATTAACAGTATTGGTGTTGTTTACAACTTTGGTAAACCTAAAGATACTGATGGTGATGGTGTAACTGATGCAAATGACAAATGTCCTGAAACGCCAGCTGGTGTTCAAGTTGACAAAAACGGTTGTCCTTTGGATTCTGATAAAGATGGTGTTGCAGATTACCAAGACGAATGTCCAGAAGTTGCTGGAACTGTAGAAACAAAAGGTTGTCCTGATGCAGACAAAGATGGTGTTGCTGACAAAGACGACGATTGTCCTGAACTTGCCGGTCCTGCTGCAACCAATGGTTGTCCAGATGCTGATGGTGATGGTGTCGCTGACAAAGATGACAAATGTCCAGATGTTAAGGGTACAAAAGCAATGAAAGGTTGTCCAGACGCTGACGGTGACGGAGTTGCTGAATTTGAAGATAAATGTCCAGATGAAGCTGGGACAAAAGAAAATCAAGGTTGTCCAGAAACACCTCCAGCGCCTTCAATCTCTCCAAATTTGGAAAAACTTGGAAGAATCGACGCTCAATTCCAATCTGCTGAGTTTGCATTGAGAAAAAAATACAAAGATCACTTAGATCAAATTGCTGCTGAATTGTTGCTTGACCCAGCTGTGAAAGTTACACTTTCTGGTTATGCGGATTCTAAAGGAGATAAAGCATTCAACATGCCATTGTCTCAAAAAAGAGCTGAAGCAGTGAAAAACTACTTAGTTAAGAAAGGTGTTGATAAGGATCGAATTACAGTATTGTTCTTTGGTGAGGATAATCCAAAAGGATCAAATAATACACCAGAAGGTTTGGCAACAAACAGACGTGTAGAGTTTAAATTCACGAAATAATCTTAATAGATATTTGAAAGGGGCTAAGTTTTTACTTAGCCCCTTTTTTATTGGAATAAATTTCAATGAAAGAATGAGGTTGCAAAGAATTACTTATCTGTAAATGTTGAATCTGAAAATAGAATTACAGAATTACTTTTGAAAGAATCTCCACTTGGATTTTAAACAACTCATGCGGTAATCGTCTAACAATTCTGAAACACCTTTGCCTTCGATTTTTTGCAATAGCTTGTAAGTTCCTTTGCCCATTTTGTAATCCATTTCATCTTCGAAGATGGGAATGATGCCTAAAAAGTGAATTGCTTTATCTTCATTAATAATGGGCGCCAATTCTTTCTCCAAAAAGTAAGGTGCGTTGAGCATCAAGTATTTTTGTTTCATCGTGGCAGAAATTGGCAATGCAGGATTTCCGTTTGGGAAGGTATGACCGATTCCATACCACGTTTCTTTTTCGACGCAATGTTTGGCTAATTTTTGAATCCAGTCAATGACCCATTTGCCATTTTCAGTGGTTAAATCCCAATAACTTGGAAGGCAAAAATACAATTCTACATTTTTGCGTTCTTTGTATTTTTCTGGAACAGGCATGGCATATTCGCTCAAACCATTGGTCATCAATACCATGATTTTTGAACGCATTTCGATGTTGATTTCTAGCAAAGGGAAATCACTTTCAGACGCAGAAAGGTGCGTTTTGACATTGTTTTCGCCAAATCTTTCAATCAATGTTTGCTCGAGGATATTCATGACTCAAAGATAAGTCTTGTTGCAAGAAAAAAATGGTAAAATAGAAAAAAGATTTAGGCGGCAACCCTTTGTAAAATGACTTTGCAAGGAATCGAAGAAGTTACAGTCACAAAATGGTTTTCATAAAGTGGAATGGAGAGAAAATCTCCTGCTTGGAGTTGGTGAATTGTTTCTCCAATTTGGATATCGCAAGTGCCTTCAACGATTAGAAAGCGTTCAAATTCGTTGGTGTGAACTTCTGCGGGAGCCATTTCTTTGATCCAAACGATAGCGGTGGTTTGCTCAGGCGTGTGACCAATAATTTTGGCGTGAACAGATTCCAATTCTTCTTCCAATACCATGTCTTCACGAGAAAGCCATGGTTCAAAATCTGCAAGTGTAGAGCTTCCGTTTAGCGCAGGAGGGAAAGTGACCATTTCTCCATTTTCGATGCGTTCAGCGTAATCTATAGTCGCCAGAAGAAAAGGCTTGATTGTTGGATCGGGTTCTATTGCATTCAATCTAGCGAAAGATTCCAAAGATTCGCTGATTTTTTCAATTTCTGCCAGCAAGGCTACATTCGTAGCAATTTTTGACTCAACTTCCAAAATCTCAGCCGCAGATAAAGATCCCAAAACATACGCTTCAAGGATTCCCGATTCAATATATGACTGCAATTCTGGCATCTAAATTTTAGAAATTAAGTAAAAGCACAAGCTTTCAACAATCAAATTTAGTGAATTCAAATGAGAATAAAAATTTAATTTTGAAATTCTTGCAATTGTTGTGGAGAATATCGGACTCGAACCGATCACCTCAACGCTGCCAGCGTTGCGCTCTAGCCAGATGAGCTAATCCCCCTTTTTGAATGACGCTCCAAAAGTACGATAATTAATGAAATGTGCAAAAGGAATTTTTGGGTGCAGCGTGTGAAAGCAAAAAGGGAAAATTACAGTTTGCGATGAACCTTTTGGAAGTGTGAAAATGTATTTATTTGGTGAATGATTTTATTCGTTTGTTGTGGTTTTTTGGTCTTTCTTTTTGAAGTTTAAGGGGTAATTAATACCTATGCCAACATTGCTGTAAAAACTGAATTCGCTCCCCTCAATGGCAGTATTTTCTGCGCTTTTGTTATTAACTCTAATAAATACAGGTTCATAAAAAAGTTTTACTTTCAGAAAATGAAAATCATACTGAAATGCAAAATTAAATTTCAATGCAAAAGGCATACTTTTTATATAATTATAATATTCTAATTTCCCGAAATCTCGTCCATCTAAAATAGTTGATGAACCATCTTTGTTTAAAAGTGAAAGCGTTGCGGGTTTTATTTGCCTTAAATGATGACTTGCCGATGAAAAAATCAAAGAATCTCTTAATTGATTGAAAATGTAGACATCTGCACCAATTCCGACCCTCATTGAAAATTTAGATTTTGCGATCATAATTTCTCTTTCAATTTGAGGGGTTATTTTATATGTGAAACAGTGATAATTGACATGAGATGATGTTGGATAATTTGCAAAGTGATTCAAACGCCAATCTTCTCGCCCTAGACCTAGTGAATAGAGCATCTTTTTGTTTTGAATATGAAATGATATATTATTTTTAGTAATCAAGTCCATAAATGGATTAAATGTAAACCACTCCGTTTGCAATGAAAAATTATATTCAAGCGAGTATTTCAATTGAGCATTAGCGTTCAAACTTAAGAATAGGCAAAAAGCAAGGATTAATTTCATATCAATTGGTTCAATAGGACATAGAATACACAGAAAATCAAACAATAAAAAGTCAAAAATATCTTAGTTTGTTGTTTGTTTTTTTCCAACAAATATTCATGAATTTTCACTTTAATGTAAGAAATTATAACAAAAACGCAAAAAATATTATTTTTCTTTCCTTTCAGAAAGTTCTTCTTGAAAAATAATTCTGGTTTTCAACTTCGCCACCAAGTCCGCCAAACGGTATAGGAAACCAATATCCCAATCAACGCTCCGCCGATTAAGTCAGAGAGGTAATGCACGCCGAGGTACAACCTCGAAAAACTGACCAAAACCGCGATAAAAATCAGTGTTGGAAAGAGCCATTTGTAGGATTTTTTCAATGAAAGTCCGATGAAAGTGGCCATGGCGAAAAAATTGGCTGCGTGGGAAGATACAAACCCAAATTGTCCGCCTTTGTAGAATTCGCCAGGTTTTATTTCGTAGAAATGCAATTTGTTTGTCAGCAAAGCATGGTGCGAAGGACGGTAACGTTCAATGATGTTTTTGATTAATTGACTGGAGATCAAATCTGCCAAACCAACGCAAATCAGCGCCACGAGCAAAAAGAGCATCGATTTTTTGAAGCCGTACTTTTTGTAAGCCAAAAAGAGCAAAAACAAGTAAAATGGAATCCAAAAAAATTTCCCAGAAACGAGCCACATCAATTCATCGAGCCAAGGAGTGTGAATCGAATTTACGGCTAAAACGATAGACCGATCAATAGATTCAAGCCATTCGATCATTCATCGTTGAGTTTCTTCCAAATCATGTCTTTCAATTCCACCAAGTTTTGTTGAGCCAAAGAGGAAATGAAGAGATAAGGAATAGCAGGTAAATCTACTTCCATTTGCGATTTCATCACCTCGTCTAACATGTCAGATTTGGTAATTGCCAGCAAACGATCTTTGAGCAACAATTCTGGATTGTATTGTCTCAATTCGTTGAGCAGAATTTCGTATTCTTTGGCCACGTTGTCGCTGTCAGCAGGCACCATGAAGAGCAACAAAGAATTTCGTTCAATGTGTCTCAAAAAACGCAAACCAATGCCTTTTCCTTCGTGGGCTCCTTCGATGATTCCAGGAATATCAGCCATCACAAAAGAACGGTAATCGCGGTAAGAAACGATGCCTAAATTGGGACGCAAAGTGGTGAAAGGATAATTTCCGATTTCAGGTTTCGCTGAACTCAACACAGAAAGCAAGGTACTTTTTCCAGCATTCGGAAAACCAACCAAACCAACATCTGCCAAGACTTTCAATTCTAACACTTTCCAGCCTTCTTGACCTGATTCTCCAGGTTGCGCAAATTGTGGCGCTCGGTTGGTTGAAGATTTGAAATGGTTGTTTCCCATTCCACCTCGTCCGCCAGGAACCAAAATTACTTCTTCTTTATCAGCAGTAATTTCGAATAAAATTTCGTCTGTATCCGCATCGCGGGCAATTGTTCCGATAGGAACTTCGATGTATTTATCTTCACCTTGTGAACCAGTTTTCAAATTTCCAGTCCCATGGGCACCGTGACCCGCTTTGGAGTGTTTGTGAAATTTCAAGTGAAGCAAAGTCCACAATTGTGAATTTCCACGCAGGATGATGTGACCACCACGACCACCATCACCACCATCGGGACCACCTTGTGGAATGTATTTTTCTCTTCGATAATGCGTAGAGCCGCCGCCCCCATTTCCAGAGGCACAATGAATTTTAACGTAATCTACGAAGTTATCTGAAGCCATATTTTTTTTTGTAATTATCTATTGTCAATTGCTTGGTAAAGACGATTTGAAATATCGTCAATTTCACCGAATCCTTGAATAGAAATAAATTTATTTTGCGCCTCGTAAAAAGCTTTCACGGGAGCTGTTTCGTTTTTGTAAACGTTGATTCTATTTTGAATAATTGCTGGATCTGCATCATCAGGTCTACCGCTGACAGCTGCTCTTTTCATCAATCGATCTCTCAATTCATCTTCTTCCACATCCAAAGCCAACATCATGCTGATGGAAGTGTTTAAAGAACTCAATAATTCATCCAATGCATTCGCTTGTGCGTTGGTGCGCGGAAAACCGTCGAAAATAAATCCTTTCGCATTTTCGTGTTTCAACACTTCGCTTTTAAGCATCTTAATTGTCACTTCATCTGGAACCAATGAACCTTTATCCATAAAGCTTTTCGCCAAAACGCCTAATTCAGTTTCGCCTTTGATGTTTGCGCGAAAGATGTCACCTGTTGACAAATGAACCAATCCATATTTTTGGATTAATCGTTCAGATTGTGTCCCTTTTCCTGCTCCAGGAGGACCAAATAATACGAGATTTAACATAGCCTATTGTGCGGGATCATTGCCCTTAAGTTGATAAATTGCTTCAAGATTTCGTCCTTTTTCGTTGTAATCCAAGCCAAAGCCCACAACAAAAACATTGGGAATCGTGAAACCTACATAATGGGGTGCATTTTTTCCTTTGAAAGCATCAGGTTTATACAATAAAGTTGCGATTTTTACTGAACTTGGTTGATGTGCTCGAAGTAGCGTAAAAATTTTGTCGATGGTAATTCCTGTATCGACAATATCTTCTAAAATAACGATGTGTTTATCCGTGATGTCAGCATTTAATCCAATCAATTCATCCACTCTTCCGGTTGTTTGCGTTCCTTTATAGGAGCTCACTTTGACAAATGAAATTTCGCAAGGAATGGTGATTTTTTTGAAAATATCAGAGGCGAACATAAAAGAGCCATTCAAAACCGCGATAAAGAGAATTTCTTTACCAGCATAATCTTGATTGATTTTTTGCGCAAGGTTGTTAATCTCTTCCTGAATTTTCTCAGGTGAAATGTAAGTCTCGAATGTTTTGTCCAGTATCTGAATCACTATTTGGCAATTTTACTGCAAAATTAAGATTTTTGACCGAAAAATGGTCATTTTTAATGAAATCAAATCAAAAAAACACCTTTAATTTTACGTTTTTGTTAAACTTTTTTGAATGAAAGATTAGAATTTCATGTTTCTTCTAACAATTCTTTCACTTTGCTAACGACATATTTCGTCGAAAACGGTTTGGTAATGTATAAATCTGCTCCCGTGTCATATCCTTTTTGGATGTCTGATTCTTTTGTTTTTGCACTGATAAATACAATTTTGCATTTTTTCAATTCCTCCGTTTCTTTCACGTGTTTGCAAATTTCGTAACCGTCCACATCGGGCATCATGATGTCTAATAATGCGATGTCTGGCGTGTTTGATGCTAGAAGTTCCAATGCTTCAGTTCCATTTCTGGCAATATAAACGGAATAACCGCTTTTGCGCATCAAAAACTCAAGTGACATTAGGATATTTGGATCGTCGTCAACGATTAAAACTTTGGCAAGATCTGACATTATTGTTCTGATTTTCTCGCCCCAAAATTAGGGATTAAAAATCTAAAAACAGAACCTTTTCCTTCCACACTTTCGGCCCAAATTTTTCCATTGTGCATTTCGATGATTTTTTTACAAATTGCCAAGCCCAATCCGCTGCCTTGTGGTTTTTTCAACGTTTGGTTGTGCGCTTGGAAAAATTTATCAAAAATAAATGGCAATTCAGCACTTGGAATTCCTTTTCCGAAATCTTCAATCGAAATGCCAATTTCATCTTGTTCATCTACAATGCGTAACACAATTTTATTGCTTTTCGTTGAAAATTTGATGGCGTTGCTCAAGAGATTCAAAATAACTTGGCGCAACAAATCTTCATCTGCATGAATGAGCAAGGAACTATTTGGATAAATCAATTGGATTTCAATGTCTTTGTTTCCAGCCAAATGTTTGAGAGAGTCAGAAGCTTCTTTAGCCAAATCAATAATATTGAAAGAGTTAAGATTCAATCGCTGTTTGCCATTTTCGTATTTTTCTAAGTTTAAGACTTGCGTAATCAAATGACTCAATCGTTCCGTTTCTTTCACGATGGTTGACATAAATTCCATACGCTGTTCTTCTTCCATGTCGGGATTGTCGTGCACAATTTCCGAAAGTGCACGGATAGAAGTCAGTGGTGTTCTGAGTTCGTGCGTCACGGTGTACAAAAATTCATCTTTCGAAATGTCAATCATTTTCAATTGTTCATTCACCTTGGTCAACGCGTTGGTTGCTTTGGTCAATTCACTCGATTTTTTGCGCAATTCTTTGTTGAGTTGAATCAATTGTTGCGATTCATACAAGATTTTCAACACGCCATCGATGCTGATTTCTTCCTCTTTAGTGATAGAACGCACCATGATTCTCGCTGAAGCAGAACCAATTACTCCGGCTAAAATCTTTTCCGAAAAATCAACCAATCTCGGATCTGCTTCTTTCACAGCATCAATTGGAATCTTGTTTCGCTGCGCGTAAGATTGCAGCAAATTTTTCGATCGTTTTGCTCCTAAAAAGTTTTCCAATAAGGCATTCAAATCTGGAATAAAAGCAACGCCTTTCCAAACGCCTTGGTTGTCTTTTTTTGCGTGTTTGTAGATATTGACAAAAATTTCTGCTTGGTAAAGTTCCTGTGCATTTGGTTTGTCGTTGACGGAAATCACGATGTAAAAGAAAATATTGAAAAACATGCTCCAAATCACGGAATGCGTGATGCTATCAAAACCTTCTAAGCCAAAAAGTGCGTTCGGTTTGAGCCATGAAAAACCAAATAATCCATTTTCAATGATGCTGAAATTGATAACGCCAGAATTGGCCAATGACGGAACAACCAGCGTATAAAACCAAATGGTGAAACCAGCGATTAAACCTACCAAAGCGCCATTTTTTGTAGCACCTTTCCAATAGATTCCGCCCAAAATGGAAGGGGCAAATTGGGTTACAGCGGCAAATGAAATCAGGCCAAGAGAAACCAAGGAGAAATGTTGCGCGACATTTTTTTCATAAAGAAACGCAAAAACGAGAATGAGCACAATGCTGATTCTTCTAACATACAAAATGACTTTGCTAAAAGATTGATCGATGGTTTTTTTGAAGAGATTATTTCGGATAAAAACCGGCATAATGATATTGTTGCTCAGCATGGTACTGATGGCAATGGTTTCCAAAATAATCATACTGGTTGCGGCTGAAAATCCTCCGATGAAAATGAATAATCCCAATAAATCTTGCCCAAAATGGAGTGGAAGCGCTAGTACAAAAGTATCTGCGTCCAAGGAATTATTTCCGAAAATCAAGATTCCACCGAAGGCGATGGGCAACACGAAAATATTGATCAAAAACAAATACAAAGGAAAGAGCCAAGTTGCTTTTTTCAAGTGCGCTTCTTTGATGTTTTCAACGACGCTGACCTGAAATTGACGCGGTAGAAAAATAACAGCCATCATGGAGATAAACATCATGGTAAACCAAGATGAATAGGATGATTTTTCGGCATCGATTTCAAATAATTTGTTCAAGTTTTCATGTTTTGCAGCGCGCGTAAAAATGTCTTCAAAACCATTAAAAATGCCGTACGTGACAAAAATTCCTGCACAAATAAATGCGACCAATTTGATTATCGTTTCGAAAGCGATTGCTGCGACCAAACCTTCATGTTTTTCAGTGGCATCAACAGACCTAGTACCAAAAAGGATGATGAAGAGCGCCAAAATCAAGGTGATGATCAGCGTGCTATTTTCCAAGAAAATATTTCCTCCTGGATTTTTGTTGACAATGATTTCAAAACTGGATGTGATCGCTTTGAGCTGCAATGAAATGTAAGGAATTACCCCAATGATACAGATGATAGTAACGACAATTCCAATCGTGAAATTCTTTCCGTATCTGGTGGAAATAAAATCTGCAATACTATTGATTCGCTGATATTTAGTGATTCTTATGATTTTCCCCAATACGGGAATCATGAAAAACGCCATGATGGTGGGACCGATGTAAATCGAAAGAAACATGACGCCATCATCTGTCGCTTTTCCGACACTTCCATAATAAGTCCAAGCGGTGCAAAAGACTGCCATCGAAAGTGCATACACATAGCCATTGTTGATGATGCTTTTTCCTTTTTTAGCTAAAAACTCAGCAAAATAGGCGACGCCAAAAAGCAATAGCAAATAAGCAAAAGCAGAAAGAATGACGACTAAATTACTCATGATTGTTTATTTGTTTTTGCGAAAAGGTCTTTCTAAGGTGATTGCAATAATTATAATCATGGAAATCCAGCATCCAAAAACGTAGAAAAACAAATTGGGAAAAGAACCGAAAAATCCTTTTTTATTGGCAATCAATAGAAATGGAAAGTTTAGCAATAACAAGGTCAAAAACCCCATTAATCCCACTTTGACGATTTGTTTTTTGTTTTGCATTTATTCTAAAATTACAAAAATTCATGAAATACAGATTGCATTTTTTGGAAAGTCTCTAAAATCATACACCCACAACATCAAAATGCTGCGGGTGTAATCATGATAACTATGAACTCAGGATATTTATTCCTCTGCATCCAATCGATCGTATTCGCCTTTCAGAGAATAGAATCCAAAAATGGTAAAACCAATGCTGATTGGAATGAAAATGAATAAGATGATTCCCCATTGAAGGGCAGTATTTGTTCTTGCAATACCTTCTGCGGCAGCACTTGTTTTTTCAAATGCTTGAATGAACATTAGTACAACTGAAGTTGGAGCCAATAATATCCAAACGATGCCTAATAATTTTTTGATTGCGCTCATGTTTTTATATTTTAATGTTTTACAATGAAATTAATCTTCTGTTGTATGGCGTTTGTTGCTCAAATAAACTGTTCCGATAATCAAGCACAAAGATGCCACGCCAATTGGATACCACAATCCTGAAAGTGGAGTAGAACCAGGGAAACTTGCAACCAATGTCGCGATAAAGGGAACCAATCCACCGAAAACTCCATTTCCAATGTGGTAAGGCAAAGACATCGAAGTGTAGCGAATTTTGGTTGGGAACAATTCCACCAAGAAAGCCGCAATCGGACCGTAAACCATCGTCACTAAAAGGATTTGAAAGAAAACCAATGCTACAAAAATCCAGAAATTTCCTGATGATAATTCTTTGTCTACTTGTGTGATTTCAACTTTGGATCTAGTGCCATCAGCAGCGATTTTCGTTTTTCTTAGTTCGTTGAATTTGGCGCCGTTTTGCAATACCATTGGAGTTTTAACGATCATCAAACTGTCTTTAGAATCTTTGACCAATTCCATTTTTGTTTCAGATTTGCCAGTGGAGACCAATTCTGTTTTCTGTAAAGTTTTATAATCTGTACTGTCCAAAAAGTGCTGGTAAATCGGTCTGTAAAAGATAATTCCTAGCGCCATTCCGGTCATCATAATCCATTTTCTTCCGACTTTATCACTCCACGAACCAAAAATCACAAAGAAAGGAGTTGCCATCGCAATTGCCCAAAGTAAAATGTAACGGGAATCGTTGAAGCCAAGTTTACAAGTGTTTTCCAAGAAAGATTGTGCGTAGAATTGACCTGTGTACCAAATCACACCTTGTCCCATTGTTGCGCCAAACAAAGCCAATAATACCATTTTGAAATTGGCTTTATTTCTGAAACTTTCTTTCAAAGGATTTTTAGAAACTTTTCCTTCAGTTTTCAATTTTGTAAACTGAGGAGATTCGTGCATTTTCATTCTGATGTAGATGGAAACGACCACCAACAAGATTGAAATCAAGAAAGGAATTCTCCAACCCCAAGCACCAAATGCTTCAGAACCAATTAAGTTTTGTGTCAAGACGATTACACCCAAAGACAAGAAAAGTCCCATCGTTGCAGTCGTTTGAATCCAACTTGTGAAATAACCTCTTCTACCAATCGGCGCATGTTCTGCGACATAAGTTGCGGCTCCTCCATATTCGCCACCAAGTGCCAAACCTTGAACCAATCTCAAAATCAGTACTAAAATCGGCGCCAGATATCCAATGCTTTCATACGACGGAATCAAACCGATTAAAAAGGTTGAACCTCCCATTAAAACCAAAGTCAAAAGGAAAGTATATTTTCTTCCAATTAAATCACCCAATCTTCCGAAGACCAAAGCTCCAAATGGGCGAACGATGAAACCTGCGGCAAAAATCGCCAAGGTATTTATCAAGGCAGAAGCGCCTGAATCTGATGGAAATAAATGTTTTCCAATGACTCCAGCTAAACTCCCGAAGATGTAAAAGTCATACCATTCGATCAAGGTCCCTAGAGACGATGCACCGATGACTTTGATGATGCTGTTTTTCTTTTCTACTGTATCCATAATTATTAGTTTATAGCATTTTTAGTTTTACTTGTGATTTATAAATACACTTGAAATTGAACTGTAAATTCATTTTTCGTAGTGCTTTTGTTTACTGCACTCCATCGTTGTGTTGGGTTTTCATACACGTAAACAGGGCGAATTCTATAGTTAAAAGTAACTTTTGCAGAATGTCCAGCCAAGTACCAATTTAATCCAAAATCTGGCACAAAAAGCGGATCACTCAATCTTTCATACTTTCCGACAATCGCAGAAGCATAAGGTTGGAAGCGACCAATGTTTTTGATTTTTGGGAAAACAAATCCCGCTTGCGTAAAAAATACACTCCCTGTTCCGATAATTGGGATGGCATTTCCGCCACCATTGAAACTTACTTCACTGGCAATCGTCCCATTGGTTGGGTTATTGATTCCAATATTTCGAATGTAGTTTTTACCCATATTCACATAATTGTATGACGCATAAGCAGTCAACGCTGATTTTTTCTTTTTTCCTAGAGGTAAATCTAAAAAAACATCCGCAGAAACATTCAATTGATTGTGTGTAGTTGTATCAACTTTGTTGGTGGCTGTGTTTAAACTGGTTGTCCACATCGCATTTGAATGCTGGTAAAATCCCGCGCCGACATTGAAAACTTTTTTTGTTCCCAAATAAGTACCCACGTTGAACGGCAACAAATTGCTTTCTACATCTAAAAATTGATATTGGAAATAACCAGTAAATGCTGGATTTGGTTGACCGCCAATTTTGTAAGAAGATAAATTCAAACCATTTCTAGCTGAAAGGGTATCCAAAGCACCTTGCGCGTTACCTTTTCCTATGGCGAATGGAAAATTGACCGCAACGCGATAATCTAATTTTTTTCCTTTCAATAATTTTCCTTTGAAATACAAACCGTATTGACGTGCAAATTGATCAGTTGCATCAATGTTTTCCCAACTGAAAATCGGAGAATCAATGCCCAAGAAGTTTAAGGTTGAGGTTCCTGTCATTCTTGAAGGTCCTTGCCAATAGTGTAAACCGCCACCCATGAACAGCGCATCTTTGTATAGTCTGTGTTCTACATAGGCATCATGGATAAACATTTGCGGTTTTTTCCCGTCAATCGAAGTTGCGCCTGCGTTTGCTCCCTGTCCAACACCTCCACCGCTGATTTGGTTGGCATTGTTGATTCCAAAATGGGTTAGAATCAAGAAATTTGGATTGATTTGAGAATAAATCAAAAATCTCGATCTGCGCAAACTCATGTCTGCTTGTCCTGCGGATTTTTGACCGTTGATGGTGGAACCTGGATTGTTTTCATTCACTCGAAGCCAAACTTGGTGCCAGGTGATGATTCGAACAAACTTTTTACCAGTGGTATCTAAATTGATTTTTAGTCCACTTCCGTAATTATCTGTTCCTTGTGCTTTTGCATTCATTTGCCAGCATAAACTGACGACAAAGAATACTAGAAGCTTGATTTTGTAATTACTTTTCATAGAATCGGGGTTTTAATTTCGATTCAAATGTGAAGTAAAGAATGACTAAAACAATAGCGAATGTATTTATCTGTTAATTAGTATACTTAATTTTCAACAAAGCCTTTATTTCTTGAATTTTTCCCATTTAATTAGCATGTATTTGTCACCTAATTCGGTGATGATCATACCTGCATCTTTTATTTGTTCTCTGTCGCTCAAAAACTCTATTAATTCACTGTGCTTTAACACTTTGTATGTTGGGTGGTAGTCTGTGTTTTCAGGTGCTTGAATCTTGTATTTTTTCACCCAATTCATTACTGATACGTGACTTACGCCAATTAATCGCTCGATTTCTCTCAAACTTACACCTTCAATATACAGTTGTAAAGCCTTGATTACATAGTATGGATCAATCTGTTTCCCATCTTTCATTACTGTGAAAAAGTATTTGCAATTTTTGCATTGATACCGCTGTCTTCCTTTTACAATTCCACTTTTAATGGTTACATTGTGCTGACATTTAGGACATTTGTTGAGTTTCATCTGTGATAATTTTCAAATATTAATACAAACATACAAGAACAAGTATATTAAATTTACATAACTATATCAATTTAGCAAGATAAATTCAATTTTAACTTTTAATTCTATTTCAATCGTCTAAATTCGCAACCAATAAGTTGTTGTATTTATTTACAATTGAAGTTGAGATCGCGAGAAAAACTATAAAACACTATAAATCAATTTAAAAAGAGTATGAAAAAGTATCCTTATCAAATCACTTCTTTAGAAGAATACAAGGAAGCTTACGAAAAAAGCATCCAACAACCAGAAGCATTTTGGGGAGAAATCGGTGAAAATTTTACTTGGAAAAAGAAATGGGACAGTGTATTGAACTGGAATTTTCAAGAACCAAAAGTTGAATGGTTCAAAGGTGCCTCGTTAAATATCACTGAAAACTGCTTAGACAGACACATTGAATCTATTGGAGATCGTCCTGCAATCATTTGGGAGCCCAATGATCCAGAAGAGCATCACCGTGTTTTGACCTACAAAGATTTGCATCGAAAAGTATCTCAATTTGCCCATGTGTTAAAAAACAATGGAGTAAAAAAAGGCGATCCAGTTTGTATTTACATGGGAATGATTCCCGAATTGGCGATTGCAGTATTGGCTTGCGCTAGAATTGGTGCGATTCATTCAGTTATTTTTGGTGGATTTTCAGCGCAAAGTATTGCTGACAGATTGTTAGATGCGAAAGCAGAATTTATTGTTACCTGCGACGGTGCATTCAGAGGTCAAAAAGACATTCCGTTGAAAAGTGTGATTGATGATGCTTTGATTGCTTGTCCATTTGTAAAAAGAGTTATCGTTTGCACCAGAACAAGAATTCCTGTGAGTATGATCAAAGGAAGAGACGTTTGGTGGGAAGAAGAAATCAAAAAAGTGGAAACGTTGGGCTTGAAATATTTTGATGCAGAGCCAATGGATGCTGAAGATCCTTTATTTATACTTTACACTTCAGGTTCGACAGGAAAACCAAAAGGTGTTGTGCATTCAACGGCTGGATATATGGTGAACACCAATTATTCGTTCGTCAATGCATTTCAATACAATCCAGGAGACATTTTCTTTTGCACAGCAGATATTGGTTGGATTACCGGACACAGTTACATTTTGTACGGACCATTAAGCGCTGGTGCAACAACTGTTATTTTTGAAGGAATTCCAACTTGGCCAGACGCTGGTCGTTTTTGGGACATCATTGACAAATACAAAGTAAACACTTTATATACAGCGCCAACAGCCATTAGAAGTTTGATGGGATTTGGATTAGAACCTTTGAAAGGGAAAGATTTATCGTCCTTGAAAGTGTTGGGAAGTGTTGGTGAACCAATCAATGAAGAAGCATGGCATTGGTATGATCAACACATAGGAAAAGGAAAATGTCCGATTGTAGACACTTGGTGGCAAACGGAAACGGGTGCAATCATGATTACCAATTTAGCAGGTGTGACGCCAGCGATTCCTGGAACAGCAACTTTGCCAATGCCGGGCGTTTTTCCTTGCTTGGTGGATGAAAATGGAAAAGAAATTGAAGGAAACAGTGTTTCTGGAAATTTATGTATCAAACAACCTTGGCCGTCAATTATTAGAACGACTTATAAAGACCACGAAAGATGCAAACAAACGTATTTTTCAACTTATGAAAACATGTATTTTACTGGCGACGGTGCCATGCGTGATGAAAATGGCAATTACAAAATTACGGGTCGAGTAGATGATGTGTTGAATGTCAGTGGACATCGAATTGGAACTGCAGAATTGGAAAATGCAATGAACATGCACGCAGGTGTGATTGAAAGTGCCATCGTTGGATATCCGCATGATTTGAAAGGACAAGGAATTTATGCTTTCTTGATTTATGAAGGAAATTTGGAAGACCCAGATTTGATTCGTCAGGACATTATTCAAACCGTTTCAAGAATCATTGGGCCTATTGCAAAACCTGACAAAATTCAATTTGTTACAGGTTTACCAAAAACCAGAAGTGGTAAGATCATGCGAAGAATTTTAAGAAAAATTGCTGAAAACGATTTTGCAAATGTAGGAGATACTTCAACTTTATTAGATCCTGCTGTGGTGGAAGAAATTATCGTAGGAAAAATTTAGGAACCAATTTCAATATAAATTTGAGGTTTTAATGCAGGTGAATTTTCATCTGCATTTTTTGTGTATTGGTCGATTTTATTTTTTTTTTGAATAACAAAAACTCTTTTTCAAGAACAAGAAATTATTTTTTCACAAAACCTAAAAATAAAACACTTATGTAAAAAATGTAATTTTATGTAACTTGTGTTACAGAACAACAGATTTAATTAACAAGTTGATTGATAACACTTTAATTTTTAAATTTTTTTTAAATTGTGTAACATAAGTTACTAAACAAATTAAATATATAGTTTATATTTGTTTTGGATAAAAACAAGTAAAATACTGCGCTACTACTTTAACTGATGGATTTCTTAGGAAAGAAAATTCGTTAAAGTGGCGAAAAATTTTGATTCAACATGGAACTTCAAAATATTCAAGAGTTCAAAACTGCTCCCTCAATAATTGATAAATTATTGTCCACTGGATTAGAAAAATCATTTTCTAATGGTGAAATTATTATTAACGAAAATGCGTTTATTAATTCCATTCCAATTGTCAAAAGCGGTTGCATTAAAGTAATGAGAACAGACGATGATGGAAAAGAAATTTTACTTTATTACATCAAACCTGGAGATTGTTGCATCATGGGTTTTTTAGGTAGTTTGAACGATCAGATTAGCAGAATAAAAGCAACTGCAGAGGGTGATACAACGGTTTTGTTTGTTCCTGTAACAACCGTTGCTATTCTAAATAGAGAGCATCCAGAATGGTTAGATTATATTTTCAGAATTTATTACAAATGTTATGATAATCTACTAGAAGTTGTGAATGCGATTGCGTTCAAAAAAATGGATGAAAGAATTTTAGCTTCCGTTCGTCAAAAAGTTGAAATGGCTCAAAATGATACGATTTTTATAACTCATGAGCAATTAGCCATTGAACTCGGAACTGCAAGAGTAGTTGTTTCAAGACTTCTCAAGCAAATGGAGGATGATGGTCTTGTAATTTTGGGAAGAAACAAAATTAAACTACTTGAGAAAGGATTATTGTAATTATCAAAAGAATCACAAAAAAGTAAAATTTACAATAAAAAACATAAAAAATACTTTCCATGGTAAATAAATGACATTACTTTTGTATCATCAATTAAAATTGAGCACAAATAAAAAAGTAATACATTTAAAATTAAAGTTATGTCAACAAAAACTATTTGGAAATTAGATCCTACGCACTCAGAAGTACAATTTAAAGTGAAACACTTGGTAATTTCAACAGTAACAGGTCAGTTCACTGATTTCACAGGAGAAATTCACACAGAAGGAAATGAAATCGCTGGCGCGAATGCCATTTTTGAAGCGAAAGTAGATAGTATTTCTACTAACAATGCAGACAGAGACGGTCACTTAAAATCAGCTGACTTCTTTGATGCTGCCAATCATCCTACAATTAATTTTTCTGCAACATCTTTTGAAAAAGTAAGCGGCGATGAATTTGAAATTACTGGAGATTTGACTTTGAGAGGAGTTACAAAATCAATCAAATTGAAATCAGAATTGGGTGGAATGGCAACAGATCCATACGGACAAGAAAAAGTAGGATTCGAAATTACTGGTAAAATCAGTCGCAAAGAATTTGGTTTGACTTGGAGCGCAGTAACTGAAGCTGGTGGAGTTGTAGTTGGTGATGAAATCAAATTGTTGTTGAACTTACAATTTGTAAAACAAGCATAATTCAATCTTAGCAGATTAAAAATAAACCAAAATAAAAAGATAATCCCGTTAGTTTTCTAGCGGGATTTTTTTGTGAAATCTAATTTGTTGGATTCTAATCTCAAACCGAATGCTTACTTTTGATTTATGAACGTAAAAAACATCGATTCAAAAGTTGCTTTGCCAGTCATGGAACGATTTTACACCATCCAAGGTGAAGGTCGCTATTCTGGTCGAGCGGCTTATTTTATTCGTTTGGCAGGCTGCGATGTCGGCTGTGTTTGGTGTGACGTGAAAGAAAGTTGGGATGCTGAAATTCATCCCCTTTTGACAATTGACGAAATTATCAATGAAATAAAACTTACACCAACCGAATTTGTGGTCATCACAGGCGGTGAACCTGCAATGTATGATTTGACCACCTTGGTTGACAAATTACACGAAAACAATTGGGAAGTTGCCATCGAAACTTCTGGGTGTTATCCACTCAAAGGCGAAATTGATTGGTATTGTTTCTCACCAAAAAAGTTCAAAGCGCCTTGTGAGGAAGCTTACCAAAAAGCAGCTGAATTGAAAGTTGTAATCTTTCATAAGTCTGATTTTGAATGGGCTGAAAAACATGCATCGCTTGTAAATTCTAATTGTTTGTTATACCTTCAACCCGAATGGTCAAAACAGGAACAATTATTGCCACTCATCATCGAGTATGTAAAAAGCCATCCAACATGGAAAGTTTCTTTGCAAACACATAAATTCATGAATATTCCTTGAAAATGAAACATATATTTTTAATTGTCAGTCTTTTTAGTTTGTTTTCTTGTGCAACCGCGCAACAATCTTATTCTTCTAAAAATAAAAAAGCCATTTCGCTTTTCGAAGAAGGACAAAAAGCGCCAAATCAGTCCGCTAGTGCAAATGGAATGCCTAATTATCCTGCTGGTATTGCCATTATGGACAAAGCAATTGAAAAAGATCCAATGTTTTGGGAAGCATATTTGGTTGCAGGAGAATTTGCCGAATATTCCAATCAATACGACAAAGCGATTAAATACTATGAAGCAGCTTTGCGCATCAATCCAAATCACAGCGTGACAGGAAGTACACAATTTTATTTGGCTAACTTGAAATTTGCTGTTGCAGATTACAAAGGTGCTTTGGATTTATTGAAAGGATTTATCTCCAATCGAAATGCGAATCCAGAATATGTTAAAGTGGCCAGAGAATTACAAGCGTCGTGTGAATTTTCGATTCAAGCATTGAATAATCCTTCTGATTTTGAGCCGATCAATATTGGTCCAGGAATCAATACGAAGGATCCAGAGTATTTTCCAACAATTACAGTTGATGGAAAAACGATTTTATTTACACGCCGCATTTTTGATGCGCGTGTTCCGCGTCATTTAGACCAACCAGAAAATTTACAGCAACAACAAGAAGATTTTTACATTTCTCATTTGAGCGATAAAAATATTTGGATGAAAGCGGATCCAATGCCTGCGAATATCAATACGGTTAACAATGAAGGCGCACCAACTTTGGGTCCAGACGGTAGAACGTTGATTTTTGTTGGTTGCCCAGATCAAACCGGCGAAAATTATGGAGAAGACAGAAATGGTAAAGGAAGTTGCGATTTTTTCATTACCAAAAAATTAGGTCAACGTTGGACGAATCCAATCAATTTGCCTGGAGGCGTCAATACACGTAATTGGGAAACGCAACCTTCACTTTCTTCTGATGGTAAAACGATGTATTTCATCCGTGGAATGCGCGGTCAAAGTACAACTCGAAATGACGATATTTACATGTCAACAATGAAAGAAGATGGTACTTGGAATGAAGCGATTAAATTGCCTTCATATATAAATTCGCCTCAAAATGAAGAGTCTGTATTGATTCATCCTGATGGAAAAACCCTGTATTTTGCTTCACGTGGCCACGTCGGAATGGGCGGAACAGATTTGTTTGTTTCAAGAATGGACGACAAAGGAAATTGGGGAAAACCTGAAAATTTAGGTTATCCAATCAACACCAAATTTGACGAAAATTCTTTGATGGTGAGCGCTGATGGTGAAATTGCATTTTTTGCTTCTGATAGAGCTGGAGGTTTTGGCGATTTGGATATTTATTATTTTATCATGCCTGAAAAATTGCGCCCAACGAAAACATTGTATTTCGAAGGGATTGTTTACGATGCAGTGACCAAAAAACCGGTACCAGGAAGATTTCAGTTAATCGATGTCAAAACAGGAAAAGAAGTCATTCGTTCTCAAGCAGATTTAATTTCAGGAGAATTCATGGTTTCTTTGCCGTTGAATGCTGATTATGCGTTGAGTGTTGAATTTGAAGGTTATTTCAACTTTTCCAAAAACTTCAATATGATGGTTGCAGAAGGATTGGAATCTTTCAAAATGGATGTGCCGATGATTCCACTGACAAGCGCAGAACCTGTGCTTTTGGATAATATTTTCTTCGATTTCAACAAAACTGCTTTGTTACCAGAATCATACGTGGAATTGGCAAAATTGAAAAAATTCTTGGTGCAAAATCCAACTTACAAAATAGAATTGGGCGGACACACAGATACACGTGGTGAAGCAGCTGATAACTTGATATTGTCTCAAGGTCGCGCCAAATCGGTTGTTGATTATTTGATCAAAGAAGGAATTGCAGCGGATCGATTGGTTGCCAAAGGTTATGGCGAAACATTGCCGAAAATTGCTGACACTGAAATTGCAAAATTGAAAACGATTGTAGAACAAGAAAAAGCACATAGAAAGAATCGTAGAACCGAATACAAAATCATTGCTAGATAATGCATTTTTTAAAACTTATTCGCCCGATAAATTTGGTCATCATTGCGCTGACCATGTATTCCGTACGATTTTTTTATTTCGTATTGGGAGGTGCGTATTCAAGCAATTCGGCGGAAGGTTTTGATTTCTTTTTATTGGTTTTTTCAACGGTTTTAATCGCGGCTGGCGGAAACATTATCAACGATTATTTTGATGTTCGCGCAGACAGAATCAATCGACCTGAAAGATTAATAATTACCAAGTATATCAAACGACGTTGGGCAATTATAAGTCATTGGGT
Source organism: Crocinitomicaceae bacterium (assembly GCA_040403095.1). Lineage (GTDB taxonomy): Bacteria > Bacteroidota > Bacteroidia > Flavobacteriales_D > Crocinitomicaceae > JAQVCM01. Next base: position 42,935 of record JBBALI010000019.1, on the reverse strand, counting down.
TCTCAATTTGGTTGCATTTTCCATTGCGATTTATTTGAGTGCGCGTTACCATACTTTGTGGTATGTTTTTGTTCATTTAGTGACGATCAATAGTTTGTGGTTTTATTCGATGTATTTTAAAAGAAAACCATTCATTGGCAACGTATTAATAGCTGGAATGACGGCGTTAGTTCCGATTTTGTGTGGTATTCATTTTTATTTTCAGATCGATTTTCCGAAAGAAAACATCAGTGTTTTTCCAGCCGTAGAATCTCTGCATGACAGCATCGCAGTTTGGAAGAATTTTTTGTTGACCAAAGGAAGATTCATTTACGTGTTGGCCTATTTTGCATTTACTTTGAATTTGAGTCGAGAAATCATCAAAGACGTAGAAGACATGGAAGGTGACAAATTGATTTTCGCTAAAACATTACCTTTGATTTTAGGTATTAAAAAATCATTGTGGATTGCGATAATTATTCTACTATCTGCACCAATTTGTTTCTCAATATTGTTTTTTCTTCAGGTTCAAAAAGATTTCACTTTTCACATTTTAGCGTTGCTTCCTTTAGGGATTTCAAGTATTTTGAATTTGATGAGCATTGCTTATTTATTGAAAAAACAGATTGATAAGAAAACGTTAAAAAAAGCAGATTTTTTCATCAAAATAGCCATGTTAAGTGGCATTTTAATTCCATTTTACTGGTGGTTTTTGTTGATGCGTTAAAGTCTTTGAATCATAACTGACGAATTTCATATTTTGTCGTTCATCTTGCATCAATTCTTTTTGTAATTTCGTTTCAAAATTGTTGAGTTATGATGATGCCGTTTAATTTGCACCAATGGATTGAAGAAAACAGAGATTTGTTGAAACCACCTGTTGGAAATAAAAACTTGTACAAAGAAGCAGGGGATTTTATTGTGATGATTGTTGGTGGACCAAATGCGCGCAAAGATTATCATTACAACGAAAGTGAGGAACTTTTCTACCAAATTGAGGGCGATATCAATGTTAAAGTTCAATTAGACGGCAAAGCGCAAGAAATCCAAATCAAAGAAGGAGAAATGTTTTTATTGCCTGGAAATATTCCTCACAATCCTATGCGCGGACCAAATACTGTTGGTTTGGTAATCGAAAAAGTCCGCAAAGGAACAGATTTAGTGGACGGTTTGATGTGGTTTTGTGAAAAATGCAATCATCCGTTGCAAACATACAGATTTCCACTTTCAAATATCGAGAATGATTTCTTACCTAGATTCAGAGAATTTTATGGATCTGAAGAAATGCGTACTTGCAAAAGTTGTGGAGATGTGATGGAAGTGGATCCTAAATTTGTTTAGTGAATAAATTGATTTATTTCGGATAAATTCGTTTAACAGTCTATTTTTTCAATATTTCGCTTTTTGGCTGTATTCTATTTTTGAAATTTGCGACCAATGTAGGCGGATAACGCATTTGCGCTATTTTTCCATCAATTATGAATCGTGTTTAGTTTTGTGTTTTACAATGGTTTAAATTTGTAAAAACCCACAAAAAGTAAGCATGAAATTACTACTTGTTTTCACCCTTTCTATTTTCGGATCTCTTTCATTTTTTGCTCAAAATGCCATCAATTTTGGCTACAATGTTGGCAGATATGACTTTATGGAAGTTCCACAACAAAATTATGCGACACAATTTAATTTGGGTTGGGAATTTGACAATGCATCTAAATCTTTGATTGATTTCAATACACCTGTCAACAGCTATGAAATTGTCAAAAACATGGAATGGTCAAGCATTACTCAAGGTGTTAGTTTGGGAATTTTGTTCGACCAAGAAGGAGACAAAATGTTTACAGAAGTTAATTTTAATGGTATTCGGCACAGCAAATCTGGTGAAAGAATCAATCTTTCTAACAACCAAAATGAAAAATTCACTATGAAGTCAAAAAATGGCGGTGTTTCTTGGACTTTTGGGTTTAAAGCTTTGGATCGAGTCGCGCTTTACACTGGTGTTTCGGTCAATCGGTATGCTTTTCTATATTCTTGGGATGGAGCGCCTGAAAACACCGTTAAAAACCAAAGAATTGGATTCAAAGGTTCAGAATTAACGCAGATTAAGCCGGGAGGAAGATTTTTTGTCTTAGGCGTTCCTGTTGGATTAAAAGTAAAAGTGATTCAATCGGAAAAGTTTGATTTTAGCATTAGACCAGAACATATTTTTTTCATGAATAATCTAATGTCAAAGATTGATCGAACGGTTTACTTTTCGGAGTTGATATTCAATGTGAATCATTTAAACTTGGGTTTCATACTATCTTATAAATTCTAATCTTAGTAAGATGAAAATAAAAATATTAATTGGTCTGTTAACTTTTTCAAATCTAGTAATAGGACAAATCGATGCCAATATTTATGGGGGATTTTCTGCTAATTATTTGCAATTTCCTTTATTTCAGAAATTTGTTGAATCTTACAACCAAGAACAAGCATTGTATGATGGTCTTTCCCAAGATTTAGAATTTAACCAAATCGGCTATGGTGGTGAGTTTGGAATTCAAGGTTCTGTTTCAAATTTCGTTTTTGGTTTTGGTGGAAGTCAAACAAAAACAATGGCAAGCAAAGCAACTTTTAAAATTGGCGACACACGTGGATTTCAATTTAAGTCCTACACTTTCGATATGATTGTTGGATTCAGAATAGGCGAAGATAAATTTCAGTTGATTCCATATTTGGATTTCGGTACGCAAGCCCTTCAAATTCATTCATGGTTGGAATACGATGGGGTGAAAAGTTACGGAAGCGAAGGAAGATACAATGGCGTTTGGACAAGCTGGCGATTAATGGGAGCTGGCGGTTTGAAATTTCAATATAATTTCTCTGATTTTGTTGGGATGTATGCAGATTTTAATTTTCCAATCAATTTAAAAACAGGCGCCAAAGGGAGTACTTTTACTCATTCAGACAATACTACTTCGGGCGAATATTTCTTTCCATTGGTTGCAGGTCCTGGTGTCTATGAGACGGATTTAGCATTGCCACAAAATTACAGGAATATGAGATTTTCCATCGGATTGATTTTTCAATTAAATGCATTTTAAGACTATGAAAAAGATAAGTTACATCATCTCGATTTTCATTTTTGCACTAGGTTTGAATTCTTGTTTCAAGGACACACCTAAAAATGACATGTTTAAAGCAGCTGGTTCATGGAAAGTTGAAAGTATTGAATCAATCACCTATGATACCTTGGGCAATCAGATTTCAAGCAAAAAAACTGAAAATTATGGGTTTTTAATGTTGGAGCACAACGATGATTTTTTGTTTGAAGGTACTTTTTCTTATGACTTCAACCAAGGAGAAATTGGTTTTACAAGTGTTGATAGTTACATGCTTTATCTTATTGGAGGAGGTTATGGATGCAATACCTGGAGTGTAAGTACAAATGCCAAAGCTTTTAATCTTGCTTCTTTTGATCCTGAAACACTTTTTGTAACTTATTTATATTCAGCTACAATTGAAAAATTAACCAACAAAAAAATGGTTCTGATAGGTTTTCAACGTCACCCAAATGGATATTTGAGTTCCAAAGAAACTTGGAATTTAGAGAGAGCAACTCATTGATTTATGGTACAAAAAAAATCCTAAACTTTGCTTGAATTCAAACACTGTTTAGGATTTTAAAATATTGATTTTTGTTATTTCTTTCTAAAGAAAATACGAATCGGAATTCCTGTAAAATTGAAATTCGCACGCAATTTGTTTTCCAAGAAACGTTTGTAACTGTCTGGAATATATTGCGGTAAATTACAGAAAAATGCAAATGCCGGTGCGTGTGTTGGCAATTGCGTGATGTATTTAATCTTGATGTATTTTCCTTTCAACGATGGAGGAGGAGTAGCATCGATAATCGGCAACAACAAATCATTTAATTCTGAAGTTGGTACTTTTTTGATTCGATTTTCATACACTTCCATCGCTGTTTCAAGCGCTTTGTGAATACGTTGTTTTGTTAAAGTGGAAGTAAAAATAATCGGAACATCGTTAAACGGCGCCAATTCTTCTCTCAATTTTTCTTCGTATTGCAACATCGTCGTGTGGTCTTTCTCCACCAAATCCCATTTATTGACCAAAACAACCACACCTTTGTGGTTTTTCTCAATCATGTAATAAATGTGCAAATCTTGCTTTTGAATGCCTTCAGTGGCATCAATCATGAAGATACAAACGTCTGCATTTTCAATCGTGCGCACTGAACGCAAGGTTGAGTAATACTCGATGTCTTCCGTAACTTTCGCTTTCTTGCGAATTCCAGCAGTGTCAATCAACATGAAGTCAAAACCAAAGGCTTTGAAACGAGTATTAATTGCGTCTCTCGTTGTTCCAGAAATATCAGTAACAATGTTTCTTTCTTGACCTGTGAAAGCGTTGATCAACGACGATTTTCCAACGTTTGGTTTTCCAACAACCGCAATTCTCGGTAAATCAGAAACTTCTTCGAATTGCGCGTTTGGATCAAAAGCATTGATGATATCATCTAACAATTCTCCTGTACCTGAACCATTTGTAGCTGACATGTCGTAAACATCTCCCAAACCAAATTGGTAAAATTCAGACGACAAACCGTAACGTTGTGTATTGTCCACTTTGTTGGCAACGATGAAAACTTTCTTTTTAGATTTTCTCAACATCGCAGCCACCGTTTCGTCTAAATCAACGATTCCAGTGGTTACATCTACCATAAAAACAATGACACTTGCTTCTTCAATCGCCAATTTCACTTGTTTGCGGATTTCTCCTTCAAAAATATCTTCCGAACCGTGCACATATCCTCCAGTGTCGATCACTGAAAAAGGCATTCCGTTCCATTCCCCACGACCATAAATTCGGTCACGCGTCACACCGCTAATTTCTTTCACAATCGCATTCGACGATTCTGTCAATCGATTAAACAAGGTCGATTTCCCCACATTTGGCCGCCCTACAATGGCTATAATATTGCTCATAATTTCTTTATTTAGATATTAGGATATTAGGATATTAGGATATTAGGATATTAGGATATTAGGATATGTTTGTTTTATGTCCTGAAGTATCATCGTCTTAAAATCCTAACGTCTTAAAATCTTAATATCTCCTCTAATAACCATATTTCTTCAATTTCACTTCAGATGCTCTCCAGTCTTTGTCCACTTTGACGAAAGTTTCTAGGAACACTTGTTTGCCAACAAAGTTTTCGATGTCTTTGCGTGCTTCGCGACCGATTTTCTTCAACATTGCGCCGCCTTTTCCGATGATAATTCCTTTTTGGGAATCTCGTTCAACGACAATTACTGCGCGAATTTTGATGATTTTTTCTTCGTCCAAATAGGTGTCCACTTCAACTTGACAAGAATATGGAACTTCTTTGTCGCAAAACAAGAAAATTTTCTCGCGAACCATTTCTGAAACGAAAAAACGAACTGGTCTATCTGATAATTCTTCTTTGTCAAAGTAGGGAGGCGATTCAGGAAGCAATTCCAATAATCTGTCCCAAACCCATTCTTTATTGAATCCGTGCAAAGCTGAAACTGGAATGATTTCCGCTTTAGGAAGTTTTTCTTGCCAAAAATTCATTCTAGCAGTCACTTGTGCTTGATCTGCAACCAAATCCACTTTATTGATAATCACCAATACGGGAATATTCAATTTTTGAATGCGCTCCAACGTAGCCACGTGATTCATTTCACTTTCGTAAATATCTGTGATGAAAAGTAAAATATCGGCATCTTTGAAAGAGCTTTCCACATAGCTCATCATCGCTTCGTGCAATTTGTATGCAGCATTCACCACGCCAGGCGTATCAGAAAAAACAATCTGATAATCTTCTTCGTTAACGATTCCGTGAATTCTGTGTCTGGTAGTCTGTGCTTTGGATGTTACAATCGATAGTTTTTCTCCTACCAATTGGTTCATTAACGTGGACTTACCGACGTTTGGGCTGCCAACGATATTGACAAATCCTGCTTTATGTGACATTCTTGTATTCTAAATTGAACTGCAAAGTAACGAATAATCTGTTTGTTATCCTATTTTTAGCCTAGACAGAAAATTTCACTTCAGCAAACTGGCGCGGTACAACTTCAATTCGTCCCAAGAAAATTCGTCGCCATATTTTTCTTTTAACGGCGTAAGTGATTCTTCTGAATAACCTTCAAAAGCAGTTTGCAAAGCAGCCAATCTTTCTGGTGAAAGCACTTGTTCAATTTCGATTACTTCCTGTTTGATGAGGTTTGCTAAATGACCCAAAATCGTTGATTCGGAAAGCATTCTGAGTGTTGCAATTTGCGCGACTGTTTTGTTTTCTAGAATCATTTCATACGTCAAATCAATGCTCGATTTTTTCTCTTTCTTTTCCTTGGTTTTCGTTTTGTTTGCAACCTTCACTTCGATTATTTCTGTTTCTTCAAAACTGTGGTCTATGTCCATCAGTGAAGGATTTTGCCGAGATTCTTGCTTGATTAAAGCGATTTTAGTGATTTTATAGTTTTGAATTTCAGTATTGAAAACAGTCTCTTTCGTGATTTCTTTCCCATTTAAAACATTTTCCAATAGAATTTTAGCGCGTTTCAAATTGAGCACGACGGTAATTTGTTTTTCGTCAATTTCTTCCAATTCTTCTACATACGCTTTGATTTGTTTCAACTTTTTGACTTCTTCGATTTTCTTCAAAGTGCTGTAAACCAAACCGTCTAGAGTTTTGTAAAAATAATCAAAAGCCGCCTGGAATCTTTCTGCAATAAATTCAATATCAAAAGGTTCTTTTCTGAATAGATTATCTAATTGATTCATGAATTTTTGAGAAGAATCAATCAAATCATTCATGCTGGATGCTTGTCGGTGCGCCCAAACTTTGTGTTTGTATTTTTCGGTTTTCGAACCTGAGCCGATATAAGAAGCTTCATGGATGCGCCAAGCATCGTTCAAATCGCGCCATTCAAAAGCGGTTTTCAAGGTAGTTAGCAAGAAGTTTTTCGTTTCGATTTCTAGGCTGTTCTCTAGCTGTTTTTCATCTGCTTTGTTGTTGGCAAATTGCATCACATGTTGATCATTGCTCAATCCATTCATGCGCATCGGCGAAAGTAAAACCAATCCATCCAAAGAACGCAAACGAGAAAGTGCAACATACGCTTGTCCTGGTGCGAAAACTTGGGAAACATCCAACACTGCTTTGTCGAATGTCAAACCTTGGCTTTTGTGTACCGTAATTGCCCAAGCCAATTTTAATGGAAAATGAACAAAAGAACCTAAAACTTCTTCATTGATTTCTTTGGTGTTTTCATTCAAAGAATAGCGAATGTTTTGCCATTCGTGCGTTTCTACTTCGATTGTTTTTTTCTCTCCAGGAAAATAAACCAAAATTTCTCCCTCGGAAAGAGATTTTATAACGCCCATTTTTCCATTGAAATAATTTTTTTCGGACGAAGGATCATTTTTGATAAACATCACTTGAGCGCCTTTTTTCAATTCCAAGGTTTCTTCTAGGGGAAACATGTGTGGCGGAAAATCGCCAGTGATTGTGGCGTCGTACTTGAAACTTTTGCCTTTCAATTCTGCCAAAGATTTGGCGTTCATTTCATCTGCCTTGGAATTGTGGGTGGTTAAAGTGATATAACCTTCATTGTTTTTCAAATCAAAATCAGGATGCACAAACTCATTCAAATTTTCGACGTCTTGCGCCGTAATCGAGTTGTTTCTCAGATTATTCAAAATGTGAATGAATTTTTCGTCCGATTGCCTGTAGATTTTCGTCAATTCAATATACAAAGGCGGATTTTCTTGAATCACGCGGGCATGAAAAAAGAAAATTCCAGGGTAATATATACGCAATTCTGCCCATTCTTCGTTTTTTACAACAGGTGGTAATTGCAATAAATCTCCAATATACAACACTTGTACGCCACCAAAAGGCGTATTGTTTTTTCTTACATTTCTCAACGTCCAATCAATTGCATCTAACAAATCTGCACGCAACATGCTGACTTCATCGATGATCAAAAGTTCCATGCCGAGCAACACATTCTTGCGTTGTTTATTCATGTTGAAATGGCGCATCAAGGTATCTTTCGTTTCCAATTTTGCTCGATCTGAGAAACTAGGTGCTGTTCCAAATTCTGGAATAAATCCTGCGAATGGCAATTGAAACATGGAATGTATGGTCACACCACCCGCATTCAAAGCAGCGATTCCAGTAGGCGCAACGATGACGGCTTGCTTGTGTGTCGAAGCAATGATTTTGTGCAATAAAGTTGTTTTTCCCGTTCCGGCTTTACCGGTAAGAAAAACGGAACGTTGTGTTTGGTTGATGAAACGAGTTGTAAATTCCGCAGGATCTGATGTTTGTGACATTCTTTTTGTTAATTTGATAATGAAGATACGAAAAAAGTATAGATTGAAAAGTGTTTTTCGAAAAAAAAAAAATTATTTTCAATTTCTGAAATTAAGGTGAAAATCGTACATTTGAGTATGATAAAATGGTTTGTTTTAGTTGCTTTTTTTTTAACTGTGTTAAGTTTTTTATTAATTAGAGATAAGAACAGAGAAAGTAGTTTAAAGAAATTTCATATTACCTATGCAGTTATTAGTGACGTATATCACGGTAGTTCTAAAGGAGGTGGTTTTATTGAAATTAAATATCATAACAATAAAAATCAACTAATTCTTTCAGAACATATTGGAAGGATTACTAGTTGTAATAATTCATTAAATGTAGGTGATACAGTGATAATAAAATATTCTCTTCAAGACAATAGTATTGCCACTATAATTGGTTGTAGGTGGAATAGATATTTAAGAGATAAATATACTATCCATTAATCTCCCGATTAGGTCAGACTTAATAAATCTATTTTCATAGAGAACTTATTTTTAGATAGATAAAATCCACTAATTACCGCTAGAAGTCGTCACTTCGATGAAAAACTCAGTAAAGTGCGCCTAGCTTCTCATTAACTGTGTTTCAGTAGGATTGCTTTATTGTCTAAAATCGCAATTTTTGAAGCCGTAAAAAGTTATCATTGAAGGGAAAAAATAAATTATTTTGATTTTCCAATTTTAAGCTGAAAATCGTACATTTGAGTATGATAAAATGCCTTATTAGTTTGGTTTTTCTTGGATTTATGATTCCAAACATCACTGCTCAGGTGGATAATAACATGCAGACTGCTGATAGCTTGAGTGAAGTAGAAGTGGACGTAATGGCTCAATTTCCGGGAGGTGAATCTGCGATGTTTCAATTTTTGAGCAAAAATTTAGTTTATCCTCCCAGAGCAAAAGAGCAAGAAATTAGTGGCAAATGTTTCATGCAATTTGTTGTCACGAAGGAAGGTTTGATTGCGAACGTAAAAGTGATGCGAGGTATTTCAGGTTGTCCTGAATGCGACCAAGAATGCATTCGTGTCATCAAATCAATGCCAAATTGGATTCCAGCGCAAAAAGATGGAAAACCAGTGAATTCATATTACAATATTCCTTTCACTTTTCACACAAATTAAAGTTTTTATGAAACGCATTTACCATTTAAGTAGTTGTTCAACTTGTCAACGGATATTGAAAGAAATCAATCCTTCAGCTGACGTTGAATTGATTGATATTAAAGTTCAAAACATCGACGCTGAAACCTTGGATTGGATCAAATCGAATGTTGGTTCCTATGAGGCTTTGTTTTCGAAACGCGCGATGAAATTCAAAAGTTTGGGATTGAACCAAATGCAATTGACGGAGACAGATTACAGAAAATACATGTTGGAAGAATATACCTTTTTGAAGCGACCTTTCATGATTTTCGATGAGCAAGTATTCATCGGTAACGCTGCCAAAGAAGTTGAAAAAGCCAAAATCGCTTTTGGATAAACAAGTTTTGTTGAACTAATTTAAGTCGAATTTGTACTGTGTTCCATGAAAAAATGGTTTTCAGTACTTATCATTCAATTTTTTGTGATTTGGGGTTTTCACGCTCAGAGCAAAGGATTGATTTTGGGTCGTAACATCCAATTGCCAGAAATTGATAGTTCAATACATCTTCAATATGAATCAGCATTTCCAATAGATTCATTAAAAAATTATGATTTCATTTTGATATTTTCTTCTTCCAATTCAAATTTGACGGCGGAAGTGGTTTCTAAAATCGAAGCATATGTCAATCAAGGCGGGAATTTGTATCTCGGAGCTGACAATTGGCCATTTGTGGAGGAAAGCAATCAATTGACGCAAGTTTTTTTCGGAAAACGCTATTGGGGAAATCAGCAACAGAATAGCGAATTGATGCGTGAAAAAAAGCAATTAAAAGATGTCTCAGACAATAATGAAGATTTTGCAGTGCAATCAACAGTTACATTTCCGATGGATTATCGCTTGAAAGTCGAAGTTTGGTCGGGTGACGAGCCTTTGATATTATCCGGAAATTTCGGAAAAGGTAAAATTATCCTCGATGGCGGATATGCTAGATTTAATGTAGCACTGAATCATTCAGCTGAAAGCAAGCAAATTTTCAAAGAATTGATTGATTTTTTGGTGAAATGATTTTTGGTGATTACGATAAAAATATAGAACTTTATGAAAATTTATTTTTATGACAGCTTTAGAAATTATTAAGAGTAACTTAATTGAAAAGATTTTAGCTACTAAAAATGAACAAATTCTTGAAACTTTAAATCAAATGCTAGATTCAAGTAACGAGAATGATTTTGTTACTTTTACTCAGGATCAAATAGAAATTTTGAATTTGAGTGAAACAGATATTTCGCAAGGTAATCTGATTTCAGAAGCAGATTTAAATAAACGTGATTTAAAGTGGCTCAGTTAAAGGTTTTTTGGACAGAATCAGCCATTCGACAAAGAAATTTCATTTTTGAATATTGGATTGAACGAAATCAAAACTACAGTTTTGTCAAGAAACTAAATTTTCAAATTAAAAATGTAATTAGTCTTCTCAAGAAAAATCCTGAATTGGGAAAGCAAACAGATTTTAAAAATACAAGGGTTTTAATAATTGGAAATTATAGTATTCTTTATCAGAAAATAGATAACAAAATTATTATCACTGGACTTTGGGATAACAGACAAAATCCAAGTCAACTTTTGAAATATTTGTTAAAAAATAAATAAATGCTGATTCAATCAACATATTCATTTCTAGCCAATCTGTCTTTGATTTCTTGCAGATTTTGTGCTTTTTTCTCGTCTCTGGCTTTTTTTGCTGTATCTGTAAAGTAGCGGTGGTTTGTTAAAAAGCCGACCTGAATTTCGTCCCATTTTCTATCGCTGTCGATTTTACCATGCTCGCGCAATTCAAGACGCAATTTATCAGCAATTTGATGGAAATCTGCTCTTCCCAAGTAATCTAAATCCGCATCACAAATGATTTCTTCTAAATGATTTTGCGGATTATGAGGGATTTGCGTCACATAAATTAATTCTTTGATTTGCTCAATGTGGCTTTCAGAATAACCGAAGTTTGGTAAAATTTCTTCAGCCAAACGCGCGCCAACTGGCTCATTGTCTTCATAACTCTCAACAAATCCCGCATCGTGATAAGTGGCCGCAGATTTCAATAGAAACAATCCCTCATCCGTAATTCCTTCAGAAAGCGCCAATCTTTCAATTGCATGGCAAACATCTCTCGTATGCTCAAGACAATGATAATGAAGTTTTGGAGATAATTTCTTTTCCAAAATTTTCATAATGTATTTTTCAGCTTTGTAATAATTGATGCTGCTGTAAAAATGCAAATTCATAATTTGCTTAAATTTTTCATTTGGAACCAATCCTTTGCCATCAATTGACAATTCTGGTTTAATACCAACAACGGTGTACATTTCTACGTAACCTTTGCTTTTTGACATGGCTTTTCCTCTGAAAACGCAAGCAAAATAGGGTTCAATGTACTTAAATGTATTACCTGAAATATTGACTTTTCCTGGATCGCCCAACATTTCCATTCTTTGGGCTTGATTGACTGTTGAGCCCCAAATATCGTATTGCAATTTTTCAGAACCAATGACTCCAGCGGTCACTTCTCCTGTATTGATTCCTAGACGCAAATCCCAAATTACCTGGTTGTTTTTTTCTGCTTCAAGTCGAAGCGTTTTAACATAATCTTGAATTTGTAATGCAGCGACACAAGCATCAATCGGATTGGTAATATTTCGAACTGGAACTCCACCTGCACACATGTAGGCGTCACCAATGGTTTTAATTTTTTCTAAATTATTTTTGACAATGATTTCATCAAATTTTCTGAAATAAATATCTAACTGATTAACTAGTTCCGAGGGTTTGATTTTTTCAGCAATTTTTGTGAAACCTACAAAATCAGTAAACATTACAGAAACAGATTTAAAGGCCCTGGCTTGCGCTTTTCCTTTGGTTTTTAACTCTTCATAGGTTGATTCTGGAATGATGTTTTTCAACAATTTTTCTGTTTTATCTTTTTCGATTTCCAAGAGTTTTTTCTGCTCTTCTAGCTTGTCTTTCTTTTCTTCAATTGTTCTTTTTTGCTTTTCAATTTTGACATTTTGTTGTCTGATTTCTTTTGTTCTTTCCGCGATTTTCATTTCCAAACGCACTTGTTCACGGCGTTCATTGTCAATTTTTTTACGAATAAAAACAAAAACGGCAATACCGATTATCAAAACAATGATGATCCAAAACCAAGCTGTTTGCCAAAAAGGAGTAGCAATCACAATTTCCAATGTTGCCGGTTCATCGCTCCATTCTCCATTTCCTAAACGGGCATATACACGCAAAATATACTCACCTGGCTGTAAAGAGTTGAAGTGAATTTGATTGAAATTTCCCATTAAAATCTCACCTTCTTCTGAACCTTCAAGTTTGTATTTATAAGAAACCAAATCAGGATTACTCAAATCTACCGCCATAATTTTGAGAGTAAAACTTCGTTGTCTGTATGATAAATCAATGTGCGAAGTATTTGAAATCGTTGTTTTTAGAATTTTTGTTTCATCATTTGGTTTGAGCCAATTTGCATCCAATTTTATTTTCGTGAAACCTACTTCGATTTTTCGTGATACATTATTTAGAGTGTTAGGATTGAAATAGTTAAATCCTGAGATTCCTCCGAAAAACAAAATTCCTGATTTGGAATTCAAAAATGCACCTTGGTTAAATTCATTGCTCAAAAGCCCATCAACTTCAGTGAAATTGGTCGCTTGATAATTGAAAATGTTGAATTTCGAAATGCCTTTATTTGTACTCAGCCACAAATTCCCTTTGCTGTCATTTAATATTCCATAAATCACATTGTTTGGCAATCCATTTTTTTTGCTAAAAATCTTTCCTTTTTGATTTTTGATGTCTAGACGAATAATTCCAGAACCCATCGTTCCGAGCCAAAATACATTTTTGGAACATTGGTTGATGTGAGTAATATAATCTTTTGAAAGACTTGAAATGATGCGATTGAATTTTGAAGGAACGATGGATAGTTTTTCTCCATCAATCTTTAATTCATTCAGTCCTCCAACGCTTGTTGTGAACCAAACATTTCCGTTTAAGTCTTTGTAAATCAACCTGCAAACGCCTGGTGTGATTGTTTCGTTTTTCTTTTTAGGATTGTGTTCAAAAACTGTAAATTTGTTTTTACTTCTGTCATAAAGCAGCACTCCGCCTTTGGTGGCTAAAAAATAGAGATTGTCTTTCCAAAAAACAATGTTGTAAACCCTTTCAAAGTTCGATGGATTTTTGATTTTATCGAATTTGATTTTCTCATAGCTGCAACTGTTGCCATTGATTTTGAGCGCAAAAAGTCCATCGGTAGCGCCAATTAACAGGTTATTTTCTGATAAAACATGGATGCTCAGAATGGAAGTCTCACCATTGCTTCCTTGCGCTACTTTTTGCGTGCTTTTAAAATATTGTTGAAATTTTCCAGTCGATTTATCGAATTTTGAAATCGCGTTGTCAGTTCCTACAAATAGATATTTCGCGCTTTTATCTTCTCCAAAACACCAAACGCTTGGAGAAGGAATTCCTTTGCTTAAATCACCACTGGCGCCGACACTTAAAAATCCAGCATTGATTGGGTCAAAACTGCCTAAACCACGGTTTGTACCAAGCCAAAATGTTCCTTTTTTATCTTTAAAAATTACATTTAAATCATTGTCAATCAAACTGTTTTTTTGAAAAATATCATTGGTTGATTGTGTGATGATTGGATTACCGGTCTGAATTTCAACTGAAAAAAGTCCTTGAGATTGTGAAGCGATAAAGAAACGATCGTCGGATTCAATTTCAATGTCTGAAACATCCACTAAGCCGTAGTTTTTATCTAATGTTGGGAGGTATTCTAACGCAGTTTTTGATCTGTAATCCAAGAAATAAAGCCCTTGATTTGAACCAATGATCCACGAACCATTTTCAAGTTCCCGCATTGTATTGACGCGAACAAAACTGCCTTTTTTACCCGAAATTTTGATTGGAGTCGCATTTTTTGAATTGATGTCAAGCGCAAAAAGTCCTTTATCTTCTGTACTTACAAAAAGTTCATTGTTGTTTTTAAGTGCAACAAATTTGATTTTGTTTGAAGGTAAATTGGTTTTTAAACTTTGGATTTGGTTGCTGTTTTTTTTCAGAAAATACAACCCGCTAGCAGCACTTCCGCACCAAATATTTCCTTGATTGTCTTCAACCAAACTTTCAATTTGAAGCGCGATATTTCCTTTGAGTTGAAAGGTCTTAAAAACTTCAAGTAAAGGATTGTAGTATGTTAAACCATTGGCAGTTCCAAACCAAAGTTTCCCATCGTTTGCTTTGATTGAAGAATGGATGTAATCATTTTCAAGTCCTTCTATTTTATCAGACGTGAAATTTTCAAAACTTTGTCCGTCAAATCGGTTCAAGCCATCTTGTGTACCGATCCAAAGTGTACCAATTTCATCTTGAATAACAGTTGTAATGGCACTTTGAGACAAACCATCATTGATTGTGTAATTTCTGAAACGGTAATTATTTTGGCCAACAATTTGACCAAAAACAGCGATGAATAATATGAAAAGCAGTTTCTTCATTTCCCTCAAAATTAATAAACTCACTTTGAAAATGCACTTTATTTGTTGTTAATGTTTTAGATTAGGTAGCAGAATGTTGTTTTTTCAACAGTCTACAAGACGAAAAAGCCACTAAAATCAAGGGATTTCAGTGGCTAAACATGAATTTTTTTTCAAATATGATTTTTATCAGTAGTATATAAATATTTGAATTTTAATGTGTTAAATTTATTGCATTTTTGGATCTGCCAAGACACTGTCTACCCAAGATTTTCCCCACTGGCTGATCTCATCCTCAGACCAAATGGCTGGGTAAAAGATTCTTTTTTGAAATCTTGGAGGCAAATATTGTTGCCAATTTGTACCACCAGTTGCAGGTATATCTGACGATTTCATTTGTAAATATCTTACCGCAGATTTATAATGAGCCAGTGGCCAATTGATGTTCACATTGGTGTCATTTTGTTTTAACGCTTGAATGATGGCAGGATTTTTTTGTTCCTCGTCTGTCAATCTCAAATACGCTTGCCAAAGATTTGTTGTTTTGTTTGCCTTTCCTAATGCGATGAATTCATCTTTGTATTTGGCTTCAAATTCAATTAATGTCAAGGTTTTGGTTCCCGTTGCGACCTCTGTTGCGCCTTCTTTCCAATAAATGTACTCAAACATGGCTTCAATGTCGTCAGAATTGGTAAACATCGCACGTTTGTCTTTGTGAACCAAATTGATGAATTCAGTTGAATACATTTCAATTTTTCTGTATTGGGCAGATTGAAAACCACTTGCAGGAAGCAAGGACATTCTGAATTTCAGAAATTGTTCCTTTTCCATGCCATCAATCATGATTTGAAAACTGGTAGTTAAGGCTTCAAAATAGCGATTGATTCTAGTCAGTCTTTCCAAGAAAAATTTTCCTGTCAATGTTTTATGATTTCCGATTTGTTCAAATTCATGCAATGCCAAATTGAAATACAATTCAGTAATTTGGTGATACATGATAAAAATTTTCTCATCAGGGAAATTGGTTCGTGGATTTTGTAATCCAAGCAAACTGTCTAATTGTATGTATTCCCAGTATTTAACTGAATCTGCATACAACAAACCATCCAAATATGCATTCAAATCTTGCCCAATTAAGGCGTATTTTTCCTGCAACTTTTCAAGTCGTTCTTTTAGTTCTGGTGTTATTTCCATTGTTAATGTTTGACAATAACAAATATAAACTTTACAACGACATGGAAATAAATAATTTTAGTTCAGAATTTAACACTGACTAAAAGCTTCTGATTATCAAATATTTAAAACAAAAAATGACGTCTATTTAAACGTCATTCCTTAATATTGTTAAAAATTAAACTTATTTAACTTTGTTTAATTCATGTTTTAAGCCTTCCCATTCCACCAAATGAAGTTTTACAGTTCCTACTGGAATTTTAGCACGAATAAAAATTGGAATGCGATTTTCGTCGTTGGTGACCCAAAAATTGACATCGTTTTCGCTTTCAAAATACCTTCCTTTTTGTACTACAGGAACGAATTTCTTGCAATTGAACTTTCCTTTTCGAATGTGAATGACTTCATCGCCCACAAATTTGATTTTAAGAGGCCAGATTTCATCGTCCATGAAACATTTGAATTCAACCACATCGCCGACCTTCATTTTTTTGAAATCTAAGGTTCTGGCGTAATAAAACGAAGAAACCATGTCTTGAATCGCCAAAGGAACTGTAAATTCTTTTCCATTTCCGTTGTTGACTTTGAGTTTGTCGTGTTTGAACGTATAATCTTGCGTCACTTTGTGTCCGCCTTCATCTACTCTACGCACAAATTGCCATGGAAAAACGCCCTTTTTATCAACGTAACTTTCATATACATCGTTGACTTTGAAGAAAGTATTGAAACCTCCCAAAGTTCTACCCGTTCCTTTCATGTGCAATAATTCTCTTTCTCCAGATTTTTTGGTCGTTTTTTTAACTTCCAAAACCGCTTCCCCAGCATCGACAAAACCGTAGGTGATTCGATACCTCAATTTTTCTCCTGCTTGAAATGCTTTGTTTGTAACTGTCGGATAAGTTACAACAGAGGTGCTGCTCGTCATTCCGAAAATAAAAGCAACCAAACTCAATGCAAAAAACCATCTTTTCATAATCATAGATTTTAGATTGAAAACTGTAAAACAAAGTACATGCCAGAAAGTAGTTTGCTAAATGGATAGATAATTATTTATAATAACTTCATTGTTGTCAAATTGTTGCAAGTCATTTCTATTTTAACATGACTAGTATTTGAAAATGTTGAGATTTCCGTTTAAAAGTCATGTTTTCGGCTGATTTTAGTCATGTTTGGCGAATGAAAGTTGACGTAGTTTTGTATTAAATCAACACGATATAAAAATGGAAAAACACGATCTTCGCCACGAGTTTCCTGAATTGGAACAAAAAATTCACGACTTGAAAATTTCTGACAATCATTTCAGAAAATTGTTTGAACAATATGACGAGTTGAACCACGCAACACGCAGAATTGAAACAGGTGCGGAAGTTGCCTCAGATGAGGTTTTGAATGATTTTCGTTTGAAAAGAGTTCATTTGAAAGATGAACTTTACAAAATATTGACGCAATAAGTCAAAAACGTTGATCTTGTAAGTTGGATTTTTAATAGTTATCAAATTCAATGTCAAGGTTTTCTTATCATCATTAGTAGAACTAGTGTACCAAGGGTTTTGTCAGATTTGATGAAACCCTTTTTTATTTCCTAGTGTTCAAAAAGGTGATGCCCAATTTGAGTGACAGTTGTAGTTCATTTATCATTTTACCTCCCCTAGGAATGAAAAAATCTCTGTTTTCTTCATATTTAATTTGTGGAATAAATGCAGCTTCACCTGCAAAATAATAGCCAATTTTGCGGTTAAAAGTTTGAGAAAATTGAAATCCAATTCTTCCCCCAAACCCATTTCTTTTTAGTTGATATTTTTCTGAAATCGAAAGAGGAGAATAGTTGTTTTGAACTTGAATAAATCCAGTAACATTATTGTTCAATCCCAAAAACAAATCGGCATATAATTGCGTCCGATTGATTCTCGTTTTTTTATCCTTGACGCGTATGAAACGATTGGATTCTAAACCTATAACGAGGTTATGGACTTTGATTCCGCTGATTCCGTAAAGATCTCCATTGGAAAGACTGTCGATGATAAAATAATCACGAGAAAAGCCACTATTGAATGAGTTCTGGTAATAAAAATATCCGCCTCTTATCCCTAGGTTTCTAGATTTTTCAATTTGATACTCACCTTTGGATTTGGTTTTCAAAGAACCAGTATAAAAATGTCGGCTAACGATTATATTTGTTTGGTTGTATAAGAGAAATTTTTTGTTTCCATCAAAACGATAGCTTTCCCCAAATAACTTATTTCTAATTGGAAGAAATGTTTTGACTTCAAAACTCCATTTTTGATTGAAGTTGTAATTGATTTTCAACTCATTTCCAAACACAAATTGATCTCTCAATTCTGCGCCAACACCATAAGAAATATGTAATTTCGGTTCAATTTGCGCTTGAACAAAACTAAGAGAAAAGATGAAAAAAGCAAAAGCGGTGAATTTCATTTGAATAGAGTTAGTGACCCAAAAATACTCAATTTATTTCAACTTTTCAATCTCAATAACCATCTTTGCTTTTTCAGTAAAACCAAGGTTATTCCAAGCTAATTTTTGGTTTTTGTACAATTGAATCACAGGCAAAGCTTCGATTTTCATTTCCGCACACAACGCTGGATTGGCGTCTGCATCGATGCGAACAATTACCACTTGATCTGTCATTTCTTTGGAGATTTCATCCAAGGATGGTTTCATCTTTTTGCAAGGTGCGCACCATTCCGCGTAAAAGTCGATCAATACAACTTTGTCGGTTTGCAACAATTTTTCGAAATCTGCTTTGCTCATGCCTGCAGAAACAATTTTATTGTCTGTCGTTTCTGGCAATTTAGCACTGCGCCATTGCATCATTCCACCTTCCATTTCATAGACTTCTTTGAAACCTTGAGAACGCATTTGACTTGCTGCCGAACCGCTTCTTCCGCCACTCAAACAGTAAACCAAAATTGGTTGTGACTTGTCAAATTTTGAAATTTGCGCATCAAAATCGCTTCCATTCCAATTGATATTTCTGGCGTTTTGAACGTGTCCATTGGCAAATTCTTCGGGAGAACGTACATCAATGATTGGCGCGTTTGGAAGTTCTTTGATTTTAGCGGCAAACTCAGTAGCAGCCAAAACTGTTTTGGTATTTTGCGATTGTCCGTTAGAGCAACCGGCGAAAAGCAATGCAGTAACAAATAAGAAAGGGAAAAGATTTTTCATGCAATATAAATTGATTTTTAGAATTTTCACTCGTTGGAATACATTAATTTTTGGCCTCTTGTAAAAGCGATTCTTTGTCAAATTTAGTAAAATTATGAGATTTTGTTTTGTAAACTCATCCAGCTTCCACCATTGTGAACAACAGCGTAACCTTTTGATTTTAAAATTCCTTTCGCACTTGCGCTTCTCATTCCAGAGGCACAACAAGTGATGATTGGAAGGTTTTTGTTTGCTAATTTCGCTAAATTACTACTCAAAGCATCAACTGGAATGTTGATTGAATTTCGGATATGTCCACCTGCATATTCAGCTTTAGATCTCACATCCACGATGATTGCACCTTGTTTCATCAAGGCTTTGAAATCTACTTTCGGACCAAATCCTAATAAATTTTTGATTGCTGTTAACATAACTTAGAAGATATTAAATTGTTTGAGATTGAAAATAATTTACTTCCAACCAAGAACCGCCATTGTAGCATTCGATTCCTTGTTGTGATAACATTTGAGTTGCCATTCCGCTTCTGTTTCCAGATGCACAGCAAAGTATAAGTGGACTTTCCATCGCTTGGAATTCTTCTAATCGTGCGCCTACTTCTTGTAAAGGAATGTTGATTGAACCAGCAACGTGACCGCCTCTGTATTCTTCAATTGAACGTACATCGACGATTGTTCCTTTTTTTTCTTTGATGATGTTTTCGATGTTCATGATGTGAGTGTATTTGTGTTTATGATTTTTTGATAAAATTGCTGAATAATAATCCGCCCATAAATGCGCCATACAAAGTGCTATTTAATGGTTTCGAAGTGATTGCGCAGGTTCCGTTCGCGCATCCTACATAGAAGTAATATAAAAAACCACCCAAAGCGCCAACCGCAATACCAATGAAAACGAGTTTATATTTGAGGATAAAATTCATTTACTTTTTTTTGCGGGTTGAGATTCCAAAAGGAAGATACAATGGACAAAAACTGATGAAGCTTGTCAATAAGAAAACTCCTCCAAGCACCAATAAAATAATTCCCAATGTTCCTGAAATTACTTTGGTAAAGAATAAAATTGCGATTACTGCTGCGATGAATGCTCTTAGCACTCTATCGACATTTCCCATATTTGCTTTCATAACTTGATTGTTTGAATCTATGATACAAAGTTCAGACATTTTCAAGTGAAAGTATGTGACTATTGTCACACTCGCGAAATTATTTTTGAAAATTTTTTTCCTTCAAACAATGAAATGGATACTAAACGGAAATTTTTGTTTTTACTCGTTGGTGCCGTAGGTATCAAAATATCGGTAGCGACGGATGAAGTCCGTCGCGATAGATTTTAAATCGGATTGTTTTTGGCGTGTGTTTTTGTTTTAAAAACCATGACAAAAACCAAGTTAATCTAATAGTTTCAAGAAAAATTTCAAAAAATCAATTTAGTCACAAGATTGTTATCTTGTTTCTCTCTTGCTCAATTATGCCTTCATCTGCCAATTGTTTCAATAATCTTGTAATGACCACGCGCACAGTGCCCAATTCGTTGGCGATTTGTTCGTGGGTGACGTGCAAAGTTTTGCTATTTGTCAATTTACATTTTTTATTCAAAAAATCGAGCAATCGTTCGTCCATTTTTTTGAAAGCGATGGCATTTACGACTTCCAATAATTCTTCGAATCGTTTGTGATACAATCTGAAAATATAATCCAACCATTCAGGAAATTCACGAATCATGGAACTTACTTTGTCAATCGGAATGAATAGAATTTCTGAATCTTCCTCCACAACTGCTTTGATTTTGCTGGTGTCTTGGTGCATTCCGCCTAAAAAAGACATGATGCAACTTTCTCCAGCGACGATGTAATACAACAAAATTTCTCTGCCGTCAGGTTCCGTTCTGATTACGCGAATGCTTCCTTTGGTCACAATCGGAATGGCGTTGATGTAGGCATTTTCGTTCAAAATCACGTCTCCAGCGTTAAAACTTTTGGAAATACCATGTTCGCTCAGTTTCTCCATGATTCGAGGCGATGATTTAAACTCAACAATTGTATCTAATTCCATAGCGTTAAAGATAAGTAATGTTTCTTTTGGTGAGACAAATCACTCAACTAGGGAAATAAAATAGCTTTCTGAACACGCCAAATGCAGAACAAAAATGAGCTGATTTTCAACTAAAAACACCATTTTAATCGATAGACATAACTAAATATTCATTTGTTAGGCTTTATTTAAAATCAAATTTTAATTTCACCACCTGCAACCAAGCAACTTATTCTAATGAAAACAAAACTCGGCTCTTTTGAAGTTTATAATTCATTAGGAATGAGAATTTTAATTCCACACCTTGATTCAAATAGAGAAATTATAGAACTAGATTTCAAAGGTTTTGCAAAAGGTGTTTACCAAATCCATTTTATAGAAAATGGTCAAACGATTAAAATTTGTGTTACATGAGACTTTTAATTCTATTTTTAGCAATTGCACTCAATATTAACGGTCAAATGCATTATTATGTGGAATATAATTTTTTGGCAAAAAACAAATTTGTAGATCTTAATAATCCTGTTCATGCAATCGTAAGTAACAATATTTCATTTGGCATTAAAAAAAATAAAATGATGTATTCTATCGCCTTGGGAAGAGAAGATTGGTTTTTAAACCAATTTGAAAAAAGTAACATCAAAAAACCTCAGTTTTTCACTTACTATTTTCGTACTTACAAACTTACACCAATGATTGAACGTCAATTTTTTATCTCAAAATCAAATTTTTCACTTAGACTAGGGATGGGATGCAAATTTTTCTTTTTGAATCAGATGAAAGATTCACTTTCATATTCACTTGATCGTGAGTTTTTTAGAGTAACAAAACCCTCAGTTATTTCAGCCCTAGACCCTAATATTTCGCAAACAATAATTAATGGAGTAACCTTTAATAGCAAGGATAAATACTATTACATCACCAGTGTGCCCTATGCACTTACTGCAAATTTTGCAATTCAATATGCTTTCAAAAAATGGGCAATCAAATTACAATACGAACCCACTTTGATGAGGGTAAAAACAAGGAATGCGGCAAATTCCAATCTTAAAAGTTCTGTTTTTTTCTTTTATAACAACATTGGTCTAGGCATAAATTACCCTTTAAATTTCAAACAAAAAGACAAGCAAAATTCTGGTTTTCAATAAATTATTAATGATGAGTAGAGATGAAATTCAATTAGACTTTGACCGTTTTGCCAAAGGAATTTACTCCATTCACTTCGGTGAGAATGCACAAACCATAAAAATCTGTCTATTATGAGGCTAACTTTTTTTTATTTTTTATTTTTTGGCCTTTATGCAAATGCCCAAGATAAATTTTTCATAGAATATACAAGTGCATTGGGAGGCCCTTCATATATGGTAGATCTAGTTTTAAACAATAGTCTTTCATGCGGACTGAAAAACAAAAAGATAACTTATTCATTAGGAATAGGACAAGAAGATTGGTATTTAGATTACTTCGATAATAAGCAGTTACCTTCATCCGTTTTTGAATATATCTCCTTTCATTGTCGTACTTATAAATTAACTGCCTTAATTGAACGACAGTTTCTTCTACCAAAATCAAACCTTTCAGTGAGATTAGGTGCAGGAGGTAAATTCTACTTATTGAATCAAATGAAAGATTCATACATAGTTTCTGGTTCAAATAATTACTTAAGGGCAACCAAACCTTCCGTATTATCAAATGCCAAAGATACGTACCAAGAACCTTTTAATGGGGTCGGACTTGACAGATATAGCTACATCACAAGCGTTCCTTTTGCGGTCATTGGGAACTTAGCGCTCCAGTATAAATTTAAAAAATTGGGTTTAAAGCTGTATTTTGAACCCTATTTTATGTGGATAAACTATAAAAACGCCAAATATTTTACGAGAGGTTCTACTTTTGCGTTTTACAGCAACATAGGACTTGGCGCAAATTACCCTTTAAATTTCAAAAAGAAAGAGAAATCTGATTGAGTTTGAAACAGCAAATTGTTTTAAATCACTAGTTATGAAAGTTTTTCTTCCCCAATTTGCTCCAACTAGAGTTGAAATAGTATTGGATTTTAAATAAATTACCAAATAGAACTTTTGAGCCAAGAGATTGTATCAATTTTCTTTTCATTACTTTTAACGTCAAATAATTTGTGCTGCATTTTAGCACTTTTATTCACTAAATTCATAAGTCAATGTTAGGTTTACACTCTATTTGGATGAAATTTTGCTTGTTGCTTTTTATCGGTTTCACCCAAACTATCGGTTTTGGACAAGAAAAATTGCCTCGTTGGTTTTCGCTGGGAGCGCGCACCACATTGAGTGCTTTTGACCATGATGGAAGCGGTTTGGGCACTGGTGGACAATTCAGAATTCAAGTCAATAACCGCGTAAATACGGATTGGTTTGCGGATTACATCACCATCAATGTAAACGACAAAGTGAGAAGCGATTATTACCACATCGGTTGGTCGGTTTTATTTTATCCGTTTGAAGGATTGCATTATCCAAAGCGTTTTCAACCGTATATTTTGGCGGGACATTGTTTTGATTACAATCGTAAAACAGCGATTTTAGATCCTTCAAACAGCAAAGATCGCTGGGGTTCTGCTGCTCAAGCAGGAATCGGAACACATTTTAACTTGACGGAAAGATTTGATGTTTCGTTGACCTGTCAATACATGATTCACTTGACCAAGGAAATTGAAGCAGAAATTGATGGAAATATCGTCACCATTTCGGAACAAAAAAGTCGTCATTTAGAAGGTCATTTGTTGACTACTTTGAGTTTAAACTACAAAATTTTCAAATTATGGAACCAAAAAAAATAATCTATTGGATTTTATTGCTTGTGTTTCCAATTTGTTTGAATGCACAAGAAAAGATAAGTATTCCAACTGGCTTGGTTAGCGGACAATTGACACTGGCGCCAAGTTATATGTTTCAAGACCGCACAGGACAGTTTTATGCGCACGGAAGTTTGGAGGTCTTTTTACAACCAAAAGTGTCATTTATCGGTGAAGGATTTTATCATTTGGGTTCTTTGGGTGACAAAAAAACGTTTGATGT
Source organism: Crocinitomicaceae bacterium (assembly GCA_040403095.1). Classification (GTDB taxonomy): domain Bacteria; phylum Bacteroidota; class Bacteroidia; order Flavobacteriales_D; family Crocinitomicaceae; genus JAQVCM01. The sequence continues at coordinate 18,485 of JBBALI010000019.1, read as the reverse complement.
CAACCACAATATTTTTTTCGGCTTGGGTTATCACTTCACCAAAGGAGGCCATGATTTGCTTCTAGCTTTGCAGCCTGGCGTCTCATTTACCCAATTGAATGAACAAGAAAATAAATTGATTCAGTCTCATTTTGGAGTCAATCCTGTGGTGGCGCCGACTGTTGGTTACACATTTTACATGAGTAGATTTTTCCACTTTTTTGTGCAATCCAAATTGGTGATTGGCAGTCACAAATACGATGTACAAAAGAGTCTGACTGAATTTCGTTTTTCAGCAGGATTGGGATTCAATATCAATACGTTGAAGTGAATTTCTTATTTTAATTGACAAGACTGGTAATCTTGCCAGCCAAATGAGTAGCCCAAAGATTTACATTGTGATTCAGCATTCTTTTTCGTGTCTTTAAGCGCACTGTTTGTCACAATTGGATTCCAATCTTCTCCATTTACAATCCTTCTACATTCACATTGGTATGATTTTTTGCAGGAGAAAGAAACAAGGCAAAGTGCTGAGAAAATGACAATTTTTTTCATAGGGTTAATTTTATTCAAAAGTATAAAAATAGATTAGTTTTAGCATCAACTTTTTTCAAAAACTTCTTGTATTGTATTCCAAATCACGGAAGTGGTTTTGTCCCAGTCAAAGAGCTTGCTTCTTTCCAACGCCAATTTAGAAAGTTCGGCGCACAATGCTGGATTGGAATCGATTTGCAACATAGCATCTGCAATTTCTTCCACATTAAACGGATTTACAAGTATTGCAGCATCTTCCACAACCTCAGGCAAGGATGTCAAATTTCCTGAAATGATTGGAATCCCGCAGCGCATGGCTTCTACCAGCGGAATGCCGAAACCTTCAAAATAAGGAACAAACACAAAGCCTGATGAAGCAGCAACTGTTTTGGCGAGTTTTTCAATTTTCAAATGTCCAGTAAAATGGATTTTTGATTTCGTTTGCTCGCTGATTTTATCGGTGTAATTGTTGTTGGACTTCCACAAATTTTCGCCCACAATCACCAAATCTTTTCCCCCACCTTGTTGCGCATACAATTCAAAAGCTTGCAACAATCGACCTACATTTTTTCTTGGATGCAAGGCGCCAACAAACGAAAAATAGGAACTTCCTTGTGCTAATTCTTGTTGAATTTCTTGTTTTTCGATCGCATCAATTGGCTTGAAAACTTCAGAAACGCCATTCCAACCGACATTGATTTTTTCGGGGTTAATATCGTATTGTTCAACAATGTCTTTTTTGGAATAATGCGAAACAGTGACAATTTTCGCGGCTTTTCTGGCAAATTTCGGAAAGAAAAAACGCAAATATTTTCGCGCTGTCCATGGAATATCGTCAGGATAATGCTCAAAATTCAGATCGTGAATCACAGGAATTTGCGGAATCTTGGAGCGCAAGCTTAAATATCCGTCTGGGGAGAAAAAAACGTCAGCTTTGTATTTTTTTAAGGCACGAAAAACAGCCCATTCAAACCAAATAATAAATAAAATCGGGTGCCTAGCCGGCGGATTGAGCACCACGGGAATTACATTTGGTCCAAAGACAAATCGCTCTTCAAAAGGTCGGTCGAAAAAGAGAATGAACGTATGTTCTGGATGATTTTCAACCAAGCGTTTGGTGGTCTCAAAAGTGTACCAACCAAAACCTTCCATTTTATGAGAAAGTAAAAATCGAGTATTTATGGCGATTCGCATCCGTGCGAAGTTAGTAAAGTTTGGGGAAGAAATGTGCTTTTAAGAGAATTCTGATTTTCGTTATAAAGAGTAGATCATCGAAGAATTTCGCCCTTTCAGGGCTGGAGACGTGAGTGTTTGAGAATTCGGATGGGCAATGCCCATCCTTGCTGGATTTCGCCTTTTCAGGGCTGTGAATTGTTATGATTTTTCACCTAACAAATTTAGATAGATTGAATTTATCCGGCATTTTACCCTAAAAACTGCTAACTTTTTCTAATTTTGATGAGTTTAAGCAGAAGGTGAAAAATTCAGTCAAATACATATTGCAAAGTTTACTCGGTTTTCAGAGGTATCTTTTTGTGTTTTCACTTTTCAAAATCAGGACTTTAAAGACAGATTCTAACGAAAAAGATTTTTTCCATTTTTTGAATATGTTGAAAGATGGTAAAGGTGATGTGTTGGACATTGGCGCCAATATTGGAATCATGACTGTTCATTTAGCGCAAAAATTACCAAATTCAACGATTCATGCCTTTGAGCCAATTCCGGATAACATTTCGGTTTTGAAAAGGGTCATTGAAAAATTTCACTTGAAAAAAATCAAATTGCACACGCTGGCAGTTGGTGATTCTGAAGGAATTGTAAAAATGATTTTGCCTAACCAAGGTAAAACCAAAATGCAAGGTTTGAGCCACGTGAAGCACGAAAGTATCCAGGAATGGAACGAGGGCGAAGAATTTGACGTGGAAATCAATAAATTGGATAATTTGTTGAATGGACAACCGATTCAAGCAATCAAAATTGATGTTGAGAATTTTGAATATTACGCATTGAAAGGCGGGAAACGCATTTTAACTGATAACAAACCAATCATTTACGCCGAACTTTGGGACAATGAAAACAGAACCAAATGTTTTGAGTTGTTGACTGATTTGGGCTACACTACACACGTCGTTGAAAACGAAGAATTGGTTCATTTTGAATCAGATAAACACATCAAACAGAATTTCATTTTTATAGCCAGATAGTCTGGTTTGAAATCGTATTTTTGAACTGAGAAGATGCAGCGTAAATTTTTGAATAACTTAATGCTGATGGTTTTGCTCAATTTATTGGTGAAGCCACTTGCCATTTTTGGCATCGATGCAACAGTTCAAAATCGCATAGGCGCTGAGGAATACGGGTTGTACTTTTCTTTACTCAATTTCACGTATTTTTTCAATATCATTCTCGATTTAGGAATTACCAATTACAATACAAAATATGTAGCGCAACATCCGCATTTGGTGAAGCGTTACATGGGGAAAATCTTGCCATTGCGCGCATTGCTTTTCTTTGTTTACATTTTTCTTTCTTTGGTTTTAGCTTACTTTTTGAACTACGAAGGCAGGCAATTCATTTTCCTTGGGATTTTGATTTTCAATCAATTTTTGATCAGCGTTGTGCAATATTTGCGGAGTTATTTCGCAGGTTTATTGCTCTTCAAAGTCGATACGCTTTTGTCGGTGTTGGACAAAGTTTTGCTGATTTTCATTGTTGGATATTTGCTTTACAGTCCGACGTTTGAAGGGAAATTTAAATTGAGTTGGTTCATCGGCGCGCAAACAATCAGCTATTTCATCACCGTTTTATTGGCTGTGAGTTTGGTCGTTGTTAAAATAGGAATTCCAACGATGAAATGGTCGCCGGCATTCAACAAAGTAATTCTTAAACACAGTTTTCCTTACGCGATTTTGATTTTATTGATGATGCTTTACAATCGCGTTGATGCGGTGATGATTGAGCGACTGCATCCCTCTGGAGCGAAAGAAGCGGGAATTTACGCCCAAGCTTTTCGAATTTTGGATGCTTTTGTGATGTTTGGCATGTTGTTTACCAACATTTTGTATCCGATTTTTTCGCGTTTAATCAAGGAAAAAACGAGTATAAAACCTTTGCTAGATTCGGCTTCCAGGTTGTTGTTTGCATTCGCATTTGTGGGAATCATTTTGTGTTTTTGCTTTCCCGCGATGATTCTCAATTTGATTTACACCCAAAACATCGAAGAAGCGGTGCCCACTTTTCAGTGGATCATGTTGAGTTTCTTGCCGATTTGTGTCATTATGATTTTCGGAACATTGTTGACCGCTAACGGAAGTTTAAAAACCTTGAATTACTTATCGCTTTTTGGCTTGATTTTAAACATTGGATTGAACCTATTTTTCATTCAAATCTGGGGCGCTTGGGGCGCAGCGTTAGCAACATTGATCACCCAATCAGGATTGGCGATTTTGCAATTGTTTTTCGTATGGAAATACTTTCAACTGCAATTCAATTGGCAACAATTTGGGAGATACTCTGGATTTCTATGTTGGTTAATAGGAACCATTTTCGTGCTACAACAAATCAATATTTCGAATTGGAGTTTGCTTTATTTCATTATTTCAGCAGTCATTGCGACTTTCGTTTTCCAAATGTTTCAATGGAAAATGTTGCTTCAAACGATGAAAAAATGATGGATATAAATTTTTTTACGAGTAATAATTCAATTCCATGTGACATAATTATCGTCCGACTAAAGTTTTTTGTTCCTTTTGCTTGATCAAAACGAACCCAAAAATCAAGGCTGAGTCATCAAGTTAAAGCGCGAATTATTTCACGAAAAGAAATTCTTTTTTGATGCGCTTTATTTTCAAAGCTTCTGAAAACGTGATTTTGTCGGTGATCTACTCCGCTAACACTGCGCAGCTTCCTCCAAAAGTCTACATTTTCAGTGCACCTTGAAAAACCTTTCTTCCAAAGCCAAAATTCACAACTTTGAAATTAAGCACCTCCGAACTTAAATCGCCTACAATAATTTGATTAGAATAAATCAATTTTTTTGAACAACTTGTTTAATTATTCATAAGCGACACCGCTAGACTTCAGAATCATATAAAATCCTTCTTCAGCAGTTGGTTGCATATCTTCGGGCATGTGCTCATTTCCGTATAGAGGTACCCAAACCATAACATAAGCATCACTTTCAGGTCCGAAAGTTGTTACGAAATAAGTCACATATTCTTTGATTTGTTCTGCTGCTGCCAATCTTTTATCCAATGTTGACATTCCACTTGGCCAACTATTTTCAGTGCAAAGTGCAGCCAAATAAGAAAATTCTTCTTCAGTCAAAATTTCTGATTCAACCAAAGCTGCTCGTGCTTCGGTACTTTCTTGTAAATTGAATGTGGAATACAAATCGCCTGGCTCTGTGATGTAAACTTGCGCTTCTACATCTTCATTTTCTTCTTCATCTCCAAAATCGCCTTCAACGTAAGCATCCTCTGTTTCAACAATTCTTACAGCAGTATTCCCTTCAAAATCAACACCTACGGTTTCCATGATAAAGTAAATATCTTTTGCAGGTTTGAATTTAGCATCTAAGTTTTTATTTTCTGCTGCTGGAACCACCAAGACACAATAATCAGCAGTTGATACAATTTTGTAGACAGTATATTTGAAAAATTCTTCTCTGTTTTCCAATCTAGAATCCAGATTATTCAATCCTTCAGGCCATTTGCTTTCTTGCGAATAGGTGGAAATATCCGTTAAAATTTTGCCCGCACCTTGCAATTTTGCTGCAGGTTTGAGCATTCCAATGTCTTCTGTGAAATCATAAGTACTAAACAAAGATCCTGGATCTACAATAGTTGCTTTCACTTTAACAACTTGTGCTGAAAGAGTGATTGGCAAAAGAAAAAGAAGCATCAAAAGTTTGAATTTCATGGCGAAAGAATTAATAAATATTTTTTAAAGATAAAATAATTTCCGAAATTATTTTAAAAGTCATCTGATTTTTCGAGATTATTATTTTCAAACGAAATTCACCACGTAAGTTCCCCGCCCGAAATTGATTTTGCGCACGAACTTTTGTTATTTTTGTGATATGACAACAAAAAAAGGAATCGCCATTCTTGGTTCAACTGGTTCGATCGGAACACAAGCACTAGAGGTAATTGAAGCTTATCCAGATTATTTTGATTTGCAGGTTTTAACCGCCAATAACAATGCGAAATTGTTGATTGAACAAGCCAAGAAATACAAACCGAATAGCGTTGTCATCGTGAAAGAATCTTTGTATGAAGATGTGAAAGCGGCTTTGATTGACGAAGATATTCACGTTTACACGGGCGCTGAAGCGATGTCGCAAGTGGTGACTCATACAGACGTTCATGTGGTTTTGACTGCCTTGGTCGGTTATGCTGGATTGAAACCAACCTTGGCGGCGATTGAAGCTAAAAAAGACATTGCACTTGCAAATAAAGAAACGCTCGTTGTGGCTGGTGAATTGGTGACAAAAATGGCGAGAGAAAATGGTGTCAATATTTATCCTGTTGATTCAGAGCATTCTGCTATTTTCCAATGTTTGGTGGGCGAATTTCATAATCCAATTGAAAAAATATATTTGACAGCTTCCGGCGGACCTTTCAGAGGTTGGGATTTGGAAGCGTTGAAAAATGTCACCCCGCAACAAGCGTTGAAACATCCAAATTGGACGATGGGCGCAAAAATCACCATTGATTCTGCCTCTTTGATGAACAAAGGTTTGGAAGTCATCGAAGCGAAATGGTTGTTCAATTTAAAACCGGAACAAATTGATGTGATTGTGCATCCGCAATCGATTGTGCATTCTTTGGTGCAATTTGAAGATGGAAGCATGAAAGCACAAATGGGTTTGCCAGACATGAAATTGCCGATTCAATTTGCATTAACTTATCCAGATCGATTTAAGACAGATTTTCCGCGATTCAATTTCATGGATTATCCGCAATTGACTTTCGAAAAACCAGACCGAAAAACCTTCAAGAATTTAGATTTGGCATTTGTTGCAATGGATTTGGGTGGAACAGCGGCTTGCGCGTTGAATGCAGCCAATGAAATTACCGTTCAGGCGTTTTTAGAAACGAAAATAGGGTTTTTGCAAATTGCCGAAATCAATGAAAAGGTTATGAAAACGTGTTCGTTTGTGCAAAATCCGGTTTATGAAGATTTTGTTGCGGTTGATGCGGAGGCGCGTGGATTGGCGTTGAAGATTATCGGTTAGAATCCGGTTGAGAAACAATTAATATTTCAAAAAAATAATGATTGTCGCGAGGGTTTTTGTCATGGTTTCACGTTGTGTCTGCTTCGCGGTTTAATCAAAAACGCATGCCAAAAACAATTAAATTTCTTCCCTTCGCCATAACGCAATTATCATTGCGCTCTGGCTACGAATGTTAGGTGCTGCCAGCACCAGTTGAAATTTGTTGTTTGTATGAAAATTGATTAATCGTTCAACTTCAAAACAGCCATGAAAGCTTCTTGCGGCACTTCTACACGTCCGACTTGGCGCATGCGTTTTTTACCTTCTTTTTGTTTTTCTAGCAATTTACGTTTACGAGAAATATCACCTCCGTAACATTTGGCTGTTACGTCTTTACGCAAAGCTTTGATGGTTTCACGGGCGATGATTTTTGCTCCAATCGCTGCTTGAATTGGAATTTCGAATTGTTGTCTTGGGATCAATTCTTTCAATTTGACACAAATTTTCTTTCCAAGTTCAAAAGCGTTGCTTCTGTGAACCAAGGCCGAAAGTGCATCCAAAACTTCTCCGTTCAACATCAAATCCATTTTCACCAAATCAGAAGTTTTGTATCCAATTGGATGGTAATCAAATGATGCGTAACCTCTTGAAACAGATTTCAAACGGTCGTAAAAGTCGAAAACGATTTCTGCCAACGGCATTTCAAATGTGATTTCAACGCGGTCTTGTGTCAAGTAAACTTGGTTTTTCAATTCACCACGTTTTTCGATACATAAACTCATCACTTGTCCAATGTATTCAGATTTGGTGATGACTTGCGCTTTGATATATGGTTCTTCGATGCGCTCCATTGCTGAAGGATCTGGCAATTCAGAAGGATTGTTTACCATGATTGCTTTTTCAGGATCACGGCGCATGTAGGTGAAATACGAAACGTTAGGAACAGTAGTAATAACTGTCATGTTGAACTCTCTTTCCAAGCGTTCTTGAATGATTTCCATGTGCAACATTCCCAAGAATCCACAACGGAATCCGAAACCAAGTGCAGCTGAAGATTCTGGTTCAAAAACCAAAGATGAATCGTTCAATTGCAATTTTTCCATTGAATAACGCAATTCTTCGTAATCGTCTGTTTCAACAGGATAAATTCCCGCAAAAACCATTGGTTTTACGTCCTCAAAACCTTTGATTGGCGTATCACAAGGATTGGCAGCTAAGGTAATCGTGTCTCCTACTTTGACCTCATTTGCTTGCTTGATTCCAGAAATAATATAACCAACATCGCCAGCTCGAACTTCTGTTCTAGGACTCAAATCCATTTTCAAAATTCCGATTTCGTCCGCGTTGTATGTTTTTCCTGTGTTGAAAAATTTCACTTTGTCTCCTTTACGAATCACGCCGTCTTTTACGCGGTAATAAGCAATAATTCCGCGGAAAGCGTTGAAAACAGAATCAAAAATCATTGCTTGAAGTGGCGCGTTTTCATTTCCTGAAGGTGCTTTGATTCTTTCAATAACAGCTGATAAAATTTCGTCCACTCCCAAACCAGTTTTTCCACTTGCTTGGATTACTTCTGAAGGATCACAACCAAGCAATTCAACAATTTGGTCTGTCACTTCCTCTGGATTTGCGCCAGGAAGATCCATTTTATTTAAAATTGGAATGATTTCCAAATCGTGCTCTAAAGCCAAATATAAATTCGAAATGGTTTGTGCTTCAATCCCTTGCGATGCATCAACTATCAGCAAAGCACCTTCACAAGCAGCTATTGAACGAGAAACTTCGTAAGAAAAATCTACGTGTCCAGGAGTGTCAATCAAATTCAAGATGTAGTCTTCACCTTTGTATTTGTAATTCATCTGAATCGCGTGACTTTTGATCGTAATTCCGCGTTCGCGCTCCAAATCCATGTTATCCAAAGCCTGATTTTGCATGTCTCTGTCAGAAATTGTGCCAGTGGTTTGCAATAATCTATCCGCCAAAGTACTCTTACCATGGTCGATGTGTGCGATAATACAGAAATTACGTATGTGCTTCATGTGTGTTTTTAAAACTGTTGATTCCTTCTCGAAGGATTGCAAAATTAAGGTAAAAAGTTGGGATATCAAATGAAAACAAGATATTGAATTTTGTAGCGCAGCGAATTATTTTCGTTCTTATCTAGAATCATTCTAAAATACCTTTTTTGTGGTATTGTTAAAAGTCACATGTGTCCGTTACTTTGCAAAAAATTACTTTTAAAATTTACAGTCAGATGGGTTTAATTAGACACACATATATTTTATTTTCAATTTCGTTATTTTCTTTAACTGCTATTGGTCAGAGTGATACAATAAAAAAAGATTCATTGAAAGGATACAATTTATCTGAAGTTTTGGTCATTGAGAAAGTGTTGATCAAAGATGTTTTTTATTTGAATGAAATAGATGGAATGAGAATCTTGTCAGGGAAAAAGAATGAAATAATCAATATGGGCGCGTTGGATGCGGATTTATCGACCAACAATGCGCGCCAAGTTTTTGGAAAAGTACCGGGTGTGACCGTTTGGGAAAGCGATGGCTCTGGAATTCAAGTTGGAATTGCTACTCGCGGATTGAGTCCGAATCGTTCATGGGAATTCAATGTGCGCCAAAATGGTTACGACATCAGTTCGGAAGCTTACGGTTATCCTGAAGCATATTATACACCTCCGATGGAAGCTTTGGAGAGAATTGAAGTGATTCGAGGGGCTTCTTCTTTGCAATATGGAACGCAATTCGGTGGTTTATTGAATTATGTCGTGAAGAAAAATCAAACCAATAAAATTTTCAGCTTTGAGACGCAACAAACGGCTGGTTCTTACGGTCTTTACAATGCATTCAACGCCATCAGTGGGAAATACAAAAAGTTCTCTTATTATGGCTATTTTCACCACAGAGGTGCGGATGGTTGGAGAGAAAATAGCGAGTACAAAACCAATACTGGCTATATCAATTTCAATTTTGAGTTGACCAAAAAGTTGAATTTAAGCATCGAATACACGCGCATGAATTACCAAAGTCAGCAGCCGGGTGGATTGACAGATTCTATGTACAATGCGGATTCAAGACAAAGTTTACGCGCCAGAAATTGGTTCAGCACACCATGGAATTCAACTGCTTTAAATTTGGATTATGCAATCAATGCAAACAGCAAGTTGAATGTCAAAATTTTCAGTACCATCGCGCAAAGAAACAGCGTTGGATTTACGAAAGCAATCAACATTGCGGATACTTTTAATACCGCGATTGGTTCTTTTAATCCACGTCAGGTTGATAGAGACAATTACAACAATTTAGGAGCGGAAATTCGCTATTTGCAGTCGTATTCGCTTTTCAAAAACACGCATTCATTGGCGGCAGGCGTGCGCGTTTATCAAGGAAAAACAAACCGCAACCAATTGGGAATTGGAACTACTGGCGACGACATTGATTTTTCAATCTCAGCATTGAATGGCGGCAAAGATTATAGTCGTTCGTTGGATTTCACCACCAAAAATGTGGCAGTTTTCGCGGAGAATTTATTTAAAATTGGCAAAAACTTAAACGTGACGCCAGGTGTGCGTTATGAAATGATTCAGTCGAACGCCAAAGGATACATCAACACTTCTGCGACTGGAAATATCAATGAAAATCAAGCGGATAGAAATGTGATTTTGCTTGGTTTGGGAATGGAATACAAAATCAAAAACACGAATGTATATGCCAATTTCAGTCAATCTTTTCGTCCTGTGACTTTTTCAGAATTGACACCTTCTGCAACGACAGACGTGATCGACCCAAATCTCAAAGATTCCAAGGGATACAACTTGGATTTTGGATACAGGGGATATGTAAAAGCATTTTTGACTTTTGACATTGGTGGTTTTTTCGTGAATTACGACAACAGAATTGGTTCAATATCTCAAAACGGCGCCGCTTACAGAACAAACATCGGGACTTCCGAAAGCAAAGGAATTGAGAGTTTTGTGGAGTTAGACCCGATTCGCATTTTCAGGTCAACTTCCAAAATTGGGAATTTCAAGTTGTTTGTGAATTATGCTTTTGTGGATGCGAAATATACGCAATGGAACAATCCAGCGATTGCCAATGATGCGAGTAAATCAATTGAAAACAAACGTGTTGAAAACGCACCACGCCAAATTTTGCGCTACGGATTCAATTACAAATACAAACAATTTTCAGCTACTTTTCAAGTCAATCAAGTGGATGCGATTTACACAGATGCAGCCAACACAGAACTGCCAAATGCGCTTGCAACGATTGGAAAATTAGACGGATACACTGTGATGGATGCTTCTTTCACCTATTTGTTTCAAGGAAAATTTAACTTGAAAGGCGGAGTGAACAACCTGACAAACGAAAAATACAGCACCAGAAGAGCAGGAGGTTATCCAGGACCAGGAATTTTGCCAGCGAATGCGCGTACTTTTTATGTGGGGATTGGGGTGAAGATTTAAATAAAAATAGAATCTCGCGTTGCTTTTCGTTCAAAAGTTTTATATTTGGTTAGAATAAAGCTTGTTATTGACAAGATATTATGAAACCAACTTTCATTTTTTCAATCATCTCACTCATATCTCAAACTGATTATAGAGAATTAGTATTTTAATTAAAGAATAAATGTTCAATTTAAAAATAGCTACCTTATTGATTTTGCTATTTAGTTACAAAATTTCAGCTCAAAACTTGATTCCTAATCCAAGTTTTGAGCTGATTAACAATTGCACTTTAGATTTTTTGGATCATCCAATTGAAGGATTTATTCAAGATTGGTTTACTTTTGATTATCAGTTAAATACAGTGGATGTATTGCACACTTGTTTTAATTTTCCAGAAATTCAGCCTCCAAATACAGTCAGAGGTTATTCCTATCCTCATATAGGAAATGGAATGATAGGACTTGGCTATGTAAAAGAAGATAATTACCGTGAAGTTGCAAGTGTCAGATTAAAGGACTCTCTTATCAAAGATTCTGCATATTGCGTTAGCTTTTGGGTAAAAAATTCCAGAATTGAAAATATGCTATATTGGGTCGAATATGTAGGTTTGCTTTTCAGTGAAGATACTATTACAACTTTAATTATCCAGAATGAAAACCCACATTTAAAATCGAATCAAGATTTAAGTGTTAATGAATGGATTGAAGTTAGTGGTTATTATATTGCAAAAGGGAATGAAAAATTTGCAAATATTGGATTTTTTGGACCAGACATTGAAAAATATCAAAATATTCAATTTCAGCCTAATACAAATCTTGCTCCTTTTTACTTTTTTGATGATGTGACAGTTACAAATTGCAATAAAGATTCTGTTTTAAGCATAATTTTAAAATTACCAAACTTTTTAACTTCTAACGGTGATGGCATTAACGATTTATACATAATTAAACACCAAAACATCTCAAGCCTGCAAGTTCAAATTCTAAATAGGTGGGGAAATATTATAAAAGAATTTGATGGTTTGAAAGATATTTGGGATGGTTCAGATTCCCGAGGCAATCAGCTTAATTGTGGAGTATATTTTGTAAAAGCTATAGCAGAAACTAATTTTGGAGATGTAATACAAAAAACACAATTTGTCCAAGTTATAATAGATTGAATTAAATGGAAATGGTCATTTTATGAAACCAACACTTATCTTTATTTCTTGCGCAACAATCTAGTTAGCTTGCAAAAAACTTGACATAGAAAATGAATTTAGGATTGATCTCGGAAAACGTAAATGGAATTATTATATTAAACCAGGTAAAGTTAACCACAAGAAAAACCGTTTAATTTAAATCTCTTTATAAAGGAATTCTTAGTTACGCAATTTTTGTTTTTTGAAACAAATTTATTCGTTCGAATCAATCAAAAATGACATGCACAAATCCATGCAATGTAACCCATTTCTCGCCACTCAGCGTGTTGATTTTCACTTTACACAAATACGTATAAACACCTTCTGTGACCCATTCGCCTGTTTTTTGGTCTTTGCCATTCCAGCCAATCATCGGGTCTTTGGTTTCAAAAATGGTATTTCCCCAGCGGTTTAGAATCACTAAATCTACTGCATCGATAAATTTGTAGGGAATCAAAGGGTGAAAAACGTCATTGTTGTCGTCGTCATTCGGCGTGAAAACGTTTGGCAGTTCGTAAGAAGGATCGCAATTCTCAACGCAAATCAAGTTGGAAGCGACACTTTCATTTTGATTGGGCAAAGAATCATACGCCGTCACGTAAAAACAACCTGCCAAATTGCTCGTATCACTGAAAATGAAACCTGTTGAACTTGCAGGAAAATCGGCAATGACTTCAAAATTTCCGTCAGTCGTTGGTGAATAATAAACGCGATATCCAACCACGTCTTCAGCACAAAAAGCAGGGTTTTGCTCCCAGAAAAGACTGTTTTGAAATGTTTCACAATTTTGGGTCAAGTTGCCTAAAGTGGGGGCGCAAGGTGGTGTTAAATCTGTTGGTTGCGCGCACGCGATGTTCGACCAATTGAGCAAAGGCGAAACAATTCCCGGTACAGAATAAGCGCCAATACTTCGCACTTTGTAGCAATAAGAAGTTTCGTTCAACAAGTTTGAATCGATGTAGCTTTTTTCTGAAATGATGTCGAGCAACACAAAATTTCCTGAATTGGTCGGCGATTCTTTCCAGATTTCATAGAGTGTATTTGTCCATGGAACAATCTCATTCCAAACCAACTGCAGTTGATTGTCGTTGGGCACCAAACTCAAGAAAATCGTCGTCGCCGTTGGACTGAATCCCAATTCTTGTCCGTTGTTGATCAAAGCGACTTTATACTGAAAAGCATTGGTCGAAGTGGGCAAATTTTGGTTGATGAAAAAGGTATCGCATTGCGTCAAGGTATTTTGTGGCGCCGTGGTGAAAACGGGCTCAAAACTGAGTGCGTTGGAAGTCGATTGATACAAACGGTACTGATAAGGACCGCTGTAAATGTTCAAATCCAATTCTTTCGGATGTGTCCAACGAACAGTGTCAACGCCCAAAATTGGATCTGTGAAACCAATCGTTGCATGCGTGAGCACGGGAATCTGAAAATTCATTTCACCGCAAACTTGATTGGAAATGCAACTTTCAGCGCCATTTTGAAAAACTGCGGTGACTAAATAGCAATATTGATTTCCGACCACCAAATTGCTTGAATCTGTGAAAGTAGTCGTTTGTTTTCCATCAACTTCCGCCAAAAGCGTGTAGCCAATGCTCAACGGGAAATTCGGCGTGCAACAATTTTCAGGATTTAATGCGATGCTGTCGTTGCTTTTATACAATTTATAACCAACTACTTGCGGACAATCGGCAGCGTCCCAATTGAGTTCAAATGTGTTCAATGATTCCGTCAAAGTCAAATTTTGAACGGGCGGTGCATTGACGGTGATGTTGAATGTTTCTAAGCCTTTCAAAATCACGTTTGGACCAGCATCTGTGGCTTCCAAGGTAAAAATGTAGCCGTTATTGCGCACCGCTTCGCAACCCGGTTGCCAGTGAAAATCTCCTGTAATTGGGTTTCCATTGGGAGAAGCAGCAAAGGTGGCGGGATTATTTTCCAAGAAAAAACCTTCGCCGAAATATTCCCAATGCAACACAGGATTGTCTTGTACAGTTGCTTGGTCGTCTTGCGCAAACGCTTGAAAATCGATGTTTTCGTTGGCAAAAACACAAGTATCACTGACTGATGAGACGGAAGGTGCATTATTCAAACAAACGCCTTTTACAGTCACTTGCATGTCGCGAATCACAAATCCAATGCGAATTCCACGGCGGTATTCTGTGACGACAACCGCCAAATTGTATTCACCAGAAATCGTTGGTGCGTTCCAAAAAAGTGTTCCCGTTATTGCATCGAGCGTGAGTAAACCTCCTCCAACGTCTTGCGGAAACTGATACACATCAGGAATCGACATGTCGAAACAATCTTCGCCTTTGCAAGGAATCAGTTGGTAAGATAAACTGTCGCCATCTGGATCGTAAGCGCCAAAATTGTAAATCCACGGTTGTCCAGTGCACGTTTCCTCCGGACAAGGGCAATCTACCAATTGCAAACTGTTGTTTGGCGTTCCCAAAAAAGGCGAAATGATGAGCAATGTTTGAATGCAAAAGATTTTATCGACTGAATTGGCTATATTCAAGACATTGGCGTTTCGGTTTGGATCTTCGCACTGAATCAAAAAAGTACCTGGACCAGTGTAAGTATGCGTTCCGACGTAGTAATTTTGCTTGGTGTCAGTGGCAGGAAAATCGTAAAAAACCACTCTAGGAATCGTGTCAATTGTGCCATCTCCGTAATTGATTTCCAAGTCTGCGCGGTTTGCTTCGCTGGTTAATTTGGTGCAAGTGGTGATGGTAAATTCGTAAGTGTTGCCGTAAAGATGTTTGTAAGTTATTTCTCCCGAGCGATTGTGCGTAGCATGCGCCTGCAAGGAAATGCAAATCAGCATGAAGGAGAAAATTCTTTTTAGTAACATCTTGGAATAAAGGTACACAAAAGTATAGGAAATGACAAAATCACTTTTCTTTTATCAATTTACTTTCATTTAACCTAAACTCTAACGCGATAAAACAAGCACAAATTCCCCAAATCGGAATCGCTGCTTTGTCGGTGTCTAAATAGTTGTTCAAAATTCCATGAACGAAGTAAGTCACCAAAGCCAAAATCATCGCGAGAATCAACACTTTCATTTCGCGTTTTTCTGATGGCCAGCGGTTGTAAAGCGTAATTCCTTTGTAGAAAATCGCTGAAATTAGAATCAAAACAACGATCAATCCTATGAATCCCATTTCTGCCAAAGGACCCAAATATTCGCTGTGCGCATTTCCGCCGTCGCCGAAATTCGTGGAAATAATCGTTAAATTTTCTGGCTCTTGAAATCTGGCGTATTCAAAGGCGTAAGTTCCTGGACCAAATCCAACAATCGGACGTTCTTGAAACATCGCAATCGCGCACGACCAACGGTTGATTCTTTCCAGATTGGATGCATCTGTCGTTACGTTTGCAGCACTTTCCAAGCGTTTTCCGAAATCTTCTGTCGTGTGTTCTGATTTGTTTTTCGACATGCTTTGTTCAATCGATGTCCAAGAGAAAAATACAAAAACGCCAATCGTTGCAACGACGCCCAAAATCAAGCTAAATTTGATTTTGAAGTGAATCAAAAGCCAAACAAACAATGCAGCGATGATGCTCAACCAAGCTGCGCGTGTGTAGGAGAAAAACAGTGCAATCAAATTGATGGCAATCAAAACCAACAAAACCGCTTGGATCAAGGGCGAATGTTTTTTGGAGAAGTAAATTCCAAAAATGAGTGGAACCAAAAATGCGGTCATCGCGCCGTAAATCGTGTGATCTTTGAAAAATGGCCACATCACCCAGTGACTTTCTTTTTCGCCGAAAGCATAACTTGCGTGCATGAAAACGGTGTAAACCATGGCGATGGTCATACCAATGGTGAAGAACCACAAGAACGTTTTGATGTTTTTTTCTGACAAGAAAACGCGTGAACCGTAGAACAACATCGGAATCATAAACCACAAGCGCGCCAGCAAAAATTTGAATGAAACGAGCGGTAAATCACTGGTGATAGACGTAAATAGCACCCAAAGCAAATACAACCCAATGGCCCAAACGATGGCATTTTTCCAAATGAAATCAGGGAAAACTTTGTATTTGATTTGCTGAAAAAGCAGCAAGAGCATCAATCCAAAAAGCAAGGGCTCAGTGGGAACAAACAAACCAAATCCGTTGACATATTCTTCGATGTTAACAGAAAGTGGCGTTAGTAAAAACAGCAACAAAAAAGTGAATTGCGTATTGAAAACCGCGCTGTAAATCGCCAAAAGCACCACCGGAAAAGCCAACATGTATAGCTGGTTTTTCCAAATGAAATAGGAGGAAAGCGCAATGAACAAGGCGCCAACCAACAACAACCAACGATTTGTTCGAACGAACTGCACTTACGCGATTTTTCTCAATTCTTGAATGCGGTCTTGAATCAATAACGCAAAGACCATGAAAATGAAAGTAGCAAAAACACTTACAATCACGATGATTGCTTTTTTCGGTCTGTCTTTTTTGTCGGCAACAACCGCTCTTTCTACCACAAATTTATGGTTGAAATTGGCGTAAGCATCAGATTCTGCTTGTTCGTAAGCAACTTCAAACTCTGATAATTTCACGATTTTTTCGTCTCTCAACATCGCCAAACCGTCAAATTCAGCACCGTATTTCATGTTGATTTCCAGTTTGTCTTTGAAAAACTTGCGGTCTTCTGCACCTTTCGCTTCGTTGTAAGCCGCAGAAAGTGTCGCGCGACCTTCGGACGTAACAACGCCCAATGCAGAAAGGCTATCCAATTTCATTCTAATTTCTTTCAAACTCGTTTCAATCAATTGCTTTTTACGCTGACTGATTTCAAACGCAGGAATTGTTCTTTCCTTCACCATATCATTTTTCACGGTATCGATGAGGTCTACAATTTTGTTGGCGATTTCAGCAGCCAATTCTTTGTCTGAATCTAATACATCAATTTGAATTGAGCCATATCTTGTGCGGGTAAAAAGAATGTGTTCTTCATACGCTTTGCCCAATTTGTAGAATTTATTCGGATCATCTAGGTCGATGTCGTAATGTTTGAACAAGTCAAAACGTTGTACGATTTTATCTCTGATGCGCGAAGATTGCAGGATTTGAACCATTTGTTCAGATTGTTCTTCTTCTCCAAAATCCATGGAAGAAGCTTTCGCATTTCGTTGTTCAGAAAAGGAAACTGTACTTGTAGCCGTTGGAAAAACGATGGCAGTTGAGAGGTATAAAGGAGTCAATAAGAATGAGATAACCAATGAGATTACAGCTGCTGCTGCGGTCACTATTCCAATAATTTTGCGTTTTTTCCAAACAAACAGAATCAAATTTTGACGTTGTTGTTGAAATTCAATATTTTCTTGCTCCATGTATTTCTTTTTGCGTGTGCGAATTTACTTTAAAATCTCCAATTTTTCGAACATCATGGATAACTAAAATTATTGGGTTTTATTGTGGGGTGTCAGAGATATTAGGATGTTAAGATATTAGGATTTTAAGACATTAGACCTGTCTAAATATCTTTTAGTCTGATTAATTTAATTTTAGGAAAAAAGGTCCTCCCGCTCGGTCCTGTTATCTTCGTCGGATGCTTCGCAACTCAAAGGGGGAAGTATGCACAATTATTAATTATCTAGAAAAGAAAATGTTGTAGCCAAATATAGAAACTCTCTATATTGACGAAAATTTAAGTTTCCCCCTTCGGAGGAGAAAAAGCGATAGCTTTTGAAGACTCAGCGATAGCGCTAGGACAAAGGGGGAGGAAAAAAACGAAAATCCCAAGTTTTAAGACTTTTCCGGCCTTAGCAATAAAAGCGTTAAGAAAAATTGGAATTTTTGACGACCAAACAAAAGTACTGTTTGAGCATAGACTAACTTCGCAAATAAATCAGACTTTGTTGCGAGTTTATACCGATTATGTTTTCAATACAGTCCTAAATAGTACTGTTTTCAAACTATATCGGCATTATACACGTTCAGCGATTAATTTAATCTTACAATATGAGGTATTGACTTTTGTTTAGTCACGCATTTGAATTTTTTAGCTTTGATTGCGTAGCCTTGTCCCGATCCATTTATCGGGATTTTTTGGTTCTTTTTTTACATCAAGGTAAAAGAAAGAACTTCGCATAAATCTCATTTAATCACAACCA
>JBBALI010000018.1:0-71937 GCA_040403095.1 Crocinitomicaceae bacterium | reverse complement strand
CAGTACTTTTGTTTGGTCGTCAAAAATTCCAATTTTTCTTAACGCTTTTATTGCTGATGCCGGAAAAGTCTTAAAACTTGGGATTTTCTTTAGGTTTGTGGAAAATGTTGAACTGAAGTTTAAAATAAAATGCTAGATTTTAGGACTTACAAAAAAGTCTTCAGTCTAATGTCTCCGGTCTATTGTCTATAATCTCAAAAAGTACTTTTGTTTGGTCGTCAAAAATTCCAATTTTTCTTAACGCTTTTATTGCTAAGGCCGGAAAAAGTCTTAAAACTTGGGGTTTTCTTGATTTACGTAAAAAACGTTAAATTGACGTTTAACTTAAGTTAGAAGATCTCTAGATGATTTGAAAAATCTTCAGTCTATTGTCTCCGGTCTTGAGTCTATTGTCTCAAATAAAACACTTTTCTTATTTTTTTCCGTACGTTTGATAATCAAATCAATCATCCATGAGAACAAATCATTTTACCTCTGTGGATTCGGAAATTTATTAATTGAAGGTGAAAGATAACAAGCGAACCGATAATAGCACTTTAAAAAAAGTGGTTGCGATTGTCAACGGCAGTAAAAAGTTGCGTGCTGTTGTCAAGGAGACTTTTGCCTTTTTCGAAAAAAATCCAGATTTTCAGCTAGAAATTCAATATTCCAAATACGATAAACACGCGTCGATTTTGGCGGGCGAAGCGCAAACTGCAAAAGCAGAAATTGTCGTGGTTGCTGGCGGAGATGGTACTTTTCATGAAGTAATCAATGGTTTTGATTACTCAGAACCAATTCCCAAATTGATTTTGATTGCTGCGGGCACAGGAAATGATTTCCTTTTGGGCAAAAAGCAACAATTTTCAGTCGAAAAAATGTCTGATTTCCTGCAAAATGGTATTTGGGAAAAGAACGATTTGATTCAAATTCAAACTGATAATCAAACGCATTACAGTTTAAATATCGCTGATATTGGATTTGGTGGATATGTGATTCATTTGTTGAACAAACAAAGAAAAATCAAGATTACAGGTAAATTTTCCTACGCTTTGGCGATTTTACGGGCTTTTATCACTTTCAAAATACCAGTGTTGCGTTATCAATTTGGAGAAACAAAAAAGGAAGGAAAACACTTGATGATTGCCATTTGCAACGGTTCTGTTTTCGGCAATGGTTTGACAATTAATCCAGAAGCAAAAAGTACTGATGGCGTCTTGCAGATCACAACGATCGGAAATGTTTCGGTGATTGATTACTTAAAACAATTGCCAAAATTGAAATCAGCAACGAAAATTGTGCATCCAGAAGTGGATTATCACTTTTGTGAAAAAGGAAGAATCGATGTTGTTTCAGGCAAAGCTTATCTCGAAGCAGACGGCGAAATCATCGAAATCGGGAAGCGTGTTGATTTTGAAATCATGAAGAATGCGGTTGAGATTATGATTTTTTAGGTTTCGGATTGAAATTGCTCAAAGCTTTTATTGCTGAGTCATGGGAGGATTGTAAAAACTCAGGGTTTTCGTTTTTTCCTCCCCCTTTGTCCCCCTCCAAAGGGGGAAACTCAAATTTTTGCCAACATAGAGATTTTCAAAGTATGGTTAGAATATTTTCTTTTTTAGATTATTAATAATTTGGCATACTTCCCCCTTTGGAGGAGAAAAAGCGATAGCTTTTGAAGACTCAGCGATAGCGTTAGGATAAAGGGGGAGGACCTATTTCCTAAACTTAAATCAAAAAGACCTTAAGACAAATAGAAAAGTCAAAAGTCTAATGTCTCTAGTCTTTTGTCTATAGTCTAATGTCTACCTTGGAGCTTTGTAAATCGGAACCGTCGAACAAGGTTCACCATACATGATGCTTTTCGCAGTTGGCTGCAATTTGTTGGTCAATTCAACCATTGCAAATTCAGGACAAACAATATCAGCGCAACCTTTGATGATGAATTTTCCATCGGGATATTGCGTTGTATCAAATTCGCTGATTTTTTTGAGAATCAACGCTTTTTGTAAATCGATTTCATTTCCAACTACTGAAAAACGGCAAACATTTAAAAGTTTGACAGAAATAAGCATGTATGCCCATGTAGGAACGATAGCATCTGCCGAGCAATGAATGTAAACATCTTTTCCAGCATATTGCGACCAATCGTGTTCTGCGATAAAAGTTCTGAAATCTTTTTCTTTTAAAATCAAACCTTGCCAAAGATGCGGTGCGATGTCAAATTCTACAATATTATTGGTGTTTGGTTTAAAGTCTGCTAAGTCTAAGCTAATTAAACCACTTTCCTTTATTTTATTGCGTATTTCTTCCATGTTGTTGTTGATTTAATCAGTTCAAATTTACTCAGATTTATCATAAGTTTCATTGATAGAATTGAGATTGATTAAAATTAATTGTTTTCCAGTTTGTTTGTCTAGAATAAAATTTACTATCTTGCACGCTTAAATTAAAAAAACGTAAAGATGAAATTTGTAAGCGCATTATTTTTAGGATTAACTCTTTCTTTATTGGTTTCTTGTAGTGGAGATCCAATTTTAAAGACATGGAAATTGGACAATATGGATGTTGAAGCACTTTTGAAAGAGATGCCTAAGGAAACTCAGGACATGATGAGAAAAGGCGCCAAAGAGAATATGGATAAAACCAGAGGTAAAGTTGTTTTTAAATTCGAAGAAGGAGGGAAATTCTCTGCTGAAAATCCAAACATGGATGGAACGACAATGAAACAAGCTGGTACATGGAAAATGGCTGCTGACAAAAAATCTTTCACAGCAGATATCAAAGGTGAAAAACAAGTTTTCACGATTCATGAATTATCAAGTGATAAATTGGTGATCGAGCCAAAAGATCAAAAAATGAAATTGATTTTTATCCCAAAGAACTAAGATAAAAATTTTAAATATTTTAAATCCTTCATTTGTAATGAGGGATTTTTTTTGCGCAAATTTTTGTAAATTCTGAAATATTTCAGACTAAATAGAATATTTCAAAATGCCTTAATTTATTGAGATTTACAAAAAGGAGTAAAAAAAAAGTTGAAAAAAATGCGTCAAATTTTTGTTTGTATTAAAATTTGATTTACATTTAAGGGTCATTTTGACACTAAGTTAAACTTTTTATTAATATTATTTAATCAAAAAATTATGAAAAAAATCTTTACTATTTGTGCTGCGTTGTTTTTAGGAACTACCGCTTTTTCTCAAGGAGTTGGTTTAATTGGAAGTTCAGTTGCACCTTACGATTGGTCAGTTGACGTCCAAATGACAACAACAGATGATGAGAATTATTCTTTGACTATTGATTTATTGGCAGCTGATGCTAAATTTAGACAAGATGGTGGATGGACAATCAACTGGGGATCTGTTGACTTTCCTGCTGGAACAGGAACACAAGATGGAGCTAACATTCCTGTTGCTGCTGACGGAAATTACACAGTAACTTTTGTTAAATCAACTGGCGTTTACAATTTCCAATTGAATGTAGCTAGTATTTCTGAAAATTCAGCTAACATGAATTTATCAGTTTACCCAAATCCATCAAATGAGTCTGTAAATTTCAGATTTGATGCTGCAAATGAAGCTACAGTTACTTTGTTTGATTTAGCTGGAAAACAAGTTTCTTCTAAAACTGAAAATGCACAAACAATTAACGTAAACACTGAAAACTTAAACGCAGGTATCTACATGTACCAAGTTAAAGTTGGTAACAACGTTACAACTGGAAAAATTTCTAAAAAGTAATTAGAATCTTTTTGATTGAAAGCCTAGGTTTTGCCTAGGCTTTTTTTTCCTAAAATAAATCTTCCTTGAGATTAAAAGCCTTAAAATTATCAATTATGAAAAAGTTATTATTTCTATTGAGTTTTTCTGTCTTCAGTTTTACTGCTGCTGCACAGGTAATTAGTGTTTCACCTGCTTTTCCAACAGCGAGTGATGTAGTTACAATTACCTACAAAGCAGATGAAGGAAATGCGGCACTAAGTGGTGTTTCAACCATTTATGCGCACATGGGATTGATTACAAGCACCAGCACTTCTAATACCAATTGGCAATTTGTTCAAGGTGTTTGGGGAACAGCAGATGCCAATGTAGCAATGACGAGTATCGGAAATAATACACATCAAATTACAATTGATATTAGTACTTTTTACGGTTATCCTATAGGAACTGTGGTCAATAAATTAGCTTTTGTATTTAGAAATGCAGCAGGTACTATTGTTGGTAGAAATGCAGACGGAGGCGATATTCTTTATGATGTTTATCCTTCAAATGCTGGTTTTCTCTCAAAAATATTTGAACCTACCTTAAATACAGTTGTCAACTTAGGCGACCAACTTCCCATTATAGGAAAAACCAATCAAACAGCAAATTTATCTCTGAAAGACAACGGAATTTTGATCAATTCTGTAAATAATGCAAGTGAATTAAGTTATACTTTAACAGCCAATACTCCTGGTGATCATTTAGTTGAATTTATCGCGGATAATGGAAGTGAGATTATTATAGATACTTTAATTTATGTTGTTAATCCAACAGTAAATGCCATTGATCCACCTGCAAATACCGTTGATGGTTTAAATAGAATTGATGACAATACGATTCTCATTCAACTTTTTGCTCCTGAAAAAAACAATGTTTATGTAATCGGAGATTTCAATGATTGGACGCCTAGTGTAACAAATCACATGAATCGTTCCGTAGATGGAAAGACTTGGTGGTTGCAAATTTCGGGTTTAAGCCCTGATTTAGTGTATGGTTATCAATTTTATATTGATGGGAATATGAAATTGGCAGATCCATATTCAATGTTGGTTGCTGATAAATCGAATGACGGAAATATTCCTTCTGCGAATTATCCTGATCCATATGATTATCCAACAGGATTAACAGAAGGCTTTATTTCATTGTTTAAAACAAATAGTACCTCTTTTAATTGGCAAAATGATGGTTTTATAAAGCCTCAAAACAGGGAATTGGTCATTTACGAATTATTGGTTCGTGATTTTATTGCAACACATGATTATCAAACATTGGCTGATACAATTCAGTATTTGGCAAACATGGGAATCAATGCCATTGAATTGATGCCAATAAATGAATTTGAAAACAACGAAAGTTGGGGTTACAATCCAAGCTTTCACATGGCGCTAGATAAATATTATGGAACGCCTGAGCATTTTAAAGCATTTGTAGATATTTGTCACGAGAAGGGAATAGCGGTTATTATGGACATTGCGCTAAATCATGCATTTGGACAAAATCCAATGGTAAATATGTATTGGGACGCAGCTAACAATAGAACTGCTGCAAATAATCCGTGGTTCAATGCAATTTGTCCGCACGATCCATATTGCTGGGGATATGACTTGAATCATGAAGCGCAAGCGACTAAAAATTACATTGACAGAATTAATCATTATTGGTTGAATGAATTCCACATTGATGGTTTTAGATTTGATTATACCAAAGGATTTGTAAATAGCGCTGCATCATATAGTAATACCAGAATCGACATTTTGAAAAGAATGGCTGATACAATTTGGGCTACAAATCCTGGAGCTTATATCATTTTGGAACATTGGGCAGACAACAATGAAGAAAAAATACTTTCTGCTTATGGAATGATGCTTTGGGGAAATTTAACATACGAGTATCACCAAGCTATGAAGGGAAGTGGTTCAAATTTTTCAAACGGAATTTATACTTCTCGTGGTTGGACGGACCCTAATTTGATCACCTATATCGAAAGTCATGATGAAGAGCGTGGTGTTTTTGAAGCAGTCGAGTTTGGAAGTGTCTCAAATTTAGCGCATACAGTGAAAGATAATTTACCAGTTGCATTGTTGAGAGCTCAAACTGCAGCTGTATTATTGTTGACTGCACCAGGACCAAAAATGATTTGGCAATTTGGAGAATTGGGATACGATTATTCAATTGATTTTGGATGCAGGGTTTGTAACAAACCAATTCTTTGGAATTATTTCCTTCAAAATGATAGAAGACAATTGTATGATGTCTATAGCGCAACGATCAAATTGAAAACACAAAATGAAGTTTTTAAATCTGGTACATTGCAGTATGCTTTGACTTCAAACGTTAAAAGATTAACTTATACACATCCAACAATGGATGCTGTGGTACTGGGAAATTTTTCGGTGCAAAATTCACTTACATCTGTCAGTTTTCCACAACAGGGATGGTGGTATGAATATTATACGGGCGACAGTTTGCAAGTGACGCAAACATCAACGTCAATCACTTTGAAGCCTGCAGAGTACAGGGTTTATACTACAACAAAATTGACAAAGCCTGTTATTCTTTCCACAGTTAGTTTAGAAGAATTACTGGAAAAAAGTTTTGAAATGAATCTTTTTCCAAATCCATCATCAAATGAAATTCAAGTTCAATTTGATCTGAAAGATGCTGGAAGAGTGAATTTGAAAGTCATTGACTTGAATGGAAAATTGGTTTTAGAAAAAGAACTTTCCAACGTAGATGCTGGTCTTTTTAATTCGAAAGTAGATATTACTGCAATTGATAGAGGAACGTATTTACTTTTAGTTGAAACAAGCAACGGATTTACAAACCAGATTTTTATTAAAGAATAATACGGATTATAATTTCTTAAACTTTTGTTTTATGAAATTTACACTACTACTTTTTTTTCTTTTTATATTTAAGTTGAGTTGTGCGACTTTTGGTGAATTTGCATCAGCCGTTGTTGTAACTACAACATCGTCAAATAATTATAATTTGACAGGTTCTGGCGCAAATTGTATCAATACGAATTGCTCATTTGTTTTTAATGGAGCTAATTTTGGTTCTTTTGTAAAAAATTCTGGTGGACTAAAATTGTCAGGAGGTGAGATTAAAAGTTGGAAAGATAGTTGGTCAAATGTTTGTGGTGGAAGAATTTATTATACCGTTTATTTAGATGGTTTCAGACCCTCTTCTCCTGTTTTTTCTGATTTTGTTTTGCCTTTTAAAGCCAATTGTGGGGGTTCAACTTTTAACGATGGAATTGGTCCCTGTGGTGGCAATGATCAAAAATGGTCAGTATTTTCTTCAGGTGTAGATTTAACAACATATAATGCGGGCAATTACGCAATAGAAATTTACATTGAATATTACGGCAATGATGCATCAGCAAGTGGATGTGGGACGACTAAGTATATTTCTAATTCTGGGGGTAATTACATCGCAAAATTCACAATAACGAATCCAGTTGCGCTACCGATTGAGTTGTTGGACTTCAAAGCATCGTGCAATTTGAATGGGGCATTGATTTCTTGGATTACAGCAAGCGAAATCAGCTCAGAATCCTTTGTGGTTGAGAAATCCATGGACGGAAAAAATTGGATAGATGTAAAAACTATTAAAGCTGCAATAAATTCAAATCAGTTATTATACTACTCTATAGCAGACAATCAGTCGATGATTGAAGATACATACTACAGGCTTCGGCAAAATGATTTGAATGGGAACTTTGAATATTTTGATCCTGTTTTTTTGAATTGTTCTGAAAGAAATGAAGTGGAATTATATTGTTTTTCAGGAAATGAAAATCAAATTGACTGCATCGCAGCTGCTAAATTCAACCAACAAAAATTTTTAAAGCTCCAAACTTTTGACTTGTTAGGAAAAATGATTGCTGAAAACGAAGTAGAAGTGAAAAATGAAAGCATTTCAATAAGTTTTGATCAAACTTTTACTTCTGGTATTTATCTCATACATTTAGTTGATCTGCAAACGAATGAAACGCTGCAAACATTGAAATATTTCGTCAAATGAAAACAGCTTCCGAAGAAGCTGCTTGTCAAATTTTACGTTTCTATTTTGTTTGATAGGCATAAACTGCTAAATCTATCAATTTATTCGAATATCCCCACTCGTTGTCGTACCAACTAACTATTTTCACAAAGTTTTCATTTAACGAAATTCCAGCTTTTGCGTCAAAAATGGAGGTTCGAGAATCTGAAATAAAATCGGATGAAACAACATCGTCTTCAGTGTAGCCCAGTATTCCTTTTAAATCGCCTTCTGATGCTTTTTTCATTGCTTGACAGATTTGTTCATAAGTGGCACTTTTCTCTAATCTAACGGTTAAATCAACTACAGAAACATCTGCTACTGGAACTCTAAAAGACATTCCGGTTAATTTTCCTTTCAAAGCAGGAATAACCAAAGCCACCGCTTTTGCTGCTCCCGTGGATGAAGGAATGATATTTTGAAATCCACCACGGCCACCACGCCAATCTTTGTGTGAAGGGCCGTCAACCGTTTTTTGTGTTGCAGTAACGGCGTGAATAGTGCTCATTAATCCTTCTTTAATTCCGAAATTGTCATTTAGAACTTTTGCAATTGGTGCCAAACAATTGATTGTACAGGATGCATTGGAAATAATTATTTGTTCTGCTTTTAAATTTAAATGGTTAACGCCCATTACAAAAGTTGGTGTATCGTCTTTTGCTGGAGCGGATAAGATTACTTTTTTCGCGCCAGCATGGATGTGCTTGGAAGCATCTTCTTGCGTCAAAAATAAGCCAGTACATTCCAATATAATTTCAGCTCCAACTTCATCCCACTTTAGGTTTTCTGGATTTTTTTCCGAAGTGACACGAATTTCTTTGTCGTTGATGAAAAGTTTGCTTTCAATGACTTCAACTTTGCCTTGAAATCGGCCGTGAGTTGAATCATATTTCAACATGTATGCGATGTAATCAATGTCCAACAAATCATTGATTGCTACTATTTCTATATCGTTTCTCATGGATGCAACCCTGCAAGCCAATCGACCAATTCGTCCAAAACCGTTGATTCCAATTTTCATAATGTTACTGTTTAAATTGATACTTGTATTCTAAACAAATATACAATATTAAATCAGTAAGTGTACATTTGACACTAAGTATTTTTGTTAAAAAATACCAATAAATTAAAGTACTGGAAATTCAATTTTTCTCACTCATTTTGATTTGCTTGAGTGAATGAAATTGTTAGAAAAAGCCAAATAAATTTTGGACTTACAATTTTACAAATTGCTGACGCGAAGTGGCATTTCCTTGATTCATTTCAATGAAATAAACACCTGGTTTCAATTTTTCTGTTGACAATTGATAAGCATCATTTCCGCCATTCAATTCAAAATGGTCCAAAATTCTGCCATCCATTCCAATGAAATTGATCTTGAGATTTTCCAAAAGGATTTTTTCAAAAGTGATATTCAAAATATCATTCGTTGGATTTGGATAAATATTGCTCGTCGAAATTTCACTTTCTTCCAAACTTGCAAATGAGACTGCACAAGCACAATTTGTTTTTACCACTGATGGATCCACAACTTCCGGTGCCATATAATTCAATTTAACCCAACATTTTTGACCTGTTTGCGTGGCTGTCGTATTTTTGATTTTCACAGTCAACCATCCGCTATATGTAGGAATGATAGAATCAACAATTGTTCCAGCGGCAGAAATTGAATCAAAAACAGTACAATCTTTGTCAGCGTACAAAACAGTTATTGAATTGTTTGCGTTTTCGGGATATAATTCTAATTTCACTTTTTCGCCTGCTTTGACGAAAATTTTTCCAACAACCCTGCACTGATCACTATTTGTTGGAAGCGCTCCTCCTTGTTTTAATGAGGAATTGTGTCGATCTCCCAAATCATTTGCCATTTCCCATTCTTGGGTAATTCTTTTGTTAGGTTGATTATAATTTGTCGTGATTCCTGCAGGTGCCCAAATGGAATACCCTCTTCTTCCTAATAGTGCAGAGCCGTCGCATGGAGGAATGGCAATATCAACTTTTCCACCGCCGTAAACGGTAATTGTATTTGTTCCGTTTGCACCAGAATAATCTGTCAAAATCGTCCCATCGCTCCAAGCTGTTTGAACGCCAACTAAATTTTGCCATGTTGACCATTGATCATTTACAGCAACCAACGCTTTTCCTTCTCTTTCAATCACCAATGCGTCTCCAGCTTGCCATCTCACTAAGTAATTTCCTTCTTTGAAATGTAAATTTTGGTGACACCAAAGCAAATTTTCCATGTCGCTGTAAACAGGTAATTCTGTTGCATTCGAAGGAGAATGGCTTAAACGATTACTCAAATAACCAATATTGAACAAATCTTCAAAGAAAATTTGAGGTGCCCCATCAACTGCTAATATAATGGCGTGAACCACACTTTTTCGACCATCATTTGGTTCAACATGAGGTGCTAGTTCATTTCCAGTGTCCCAGCCAATGTAGTTCCCATCCGCATCTTTTTCTGGTCTGAAAGTATCATGATTGTTTACAAAAGGAACTGTTTTGTAACGATTTTGTTGCTGATAACTTGGAACTGTGCCCAAATCAAATCCACCATTGCCAGAAACAATTCCAGCAAGGGCATTTCTTAAACCGAAATCAAAGGTTCCTGCTCTACTTTGTACATCTGAAACCCATGTGTCTAGCTCGCTTGTACCACCGACCCATTCTCCAACAGCGAACATGTCTTCGCCACCATTTGCCCAAAGTGAGCCAAATTGAATATTCCACAAATAATCTTCCGCTACATTACTCGGAAAATGTTTTACTGCATCTAATCTTACTCCATCCCAACCAACTTGTTTTTTGTACCAAATCATCCAATTTCTCATGTTGTCACGCATGTAATTTGAAGTTTGATTTGGATTGTAAGTCGCGTTTCCACTTGTACCAAAAGCAGATGACTCATAAGAAATATCTGGACCCCAATAAGGTGAATTAATTGGGTTCGTGCAACAAGGATTGCCTGCATTTGGATAAAAATTAGTCCAATTTTTAGGAAATCTACCCTTTCTGTTTAAATATTCAACGCTGGTTTCTGTAGTTGCAGGAGTTTCAAAACATGCGTATCTAAAATTTTTATATTTGTTGGTACTTCCATCATCCATAGCGCTTACATCTTGACCACCAGCGCCAGCGGATGAGCCAGCCCCGGTAACATGATTCAAAACGATGTCTTGAATAACATCAATTCCATTTGCCTTTAAAACCGCAACCATTCTAAGCAATTCATCTTTGTCACCCATTCTGGTTTTTACATTTCCTTTTTGGTATTTATCTCCCAAATCGTAATGGTCGAAAGGTGCGTATCCAACGCTGTTTGTTCCAGTATTTTTTATTGTTGGCGGGATCCACACTGCGTCAATTCCCAAGGATTTTAATCTTGGAGCAATTTCTACAATGTAATTAGACCAGCCATTCGGATAATTATTGTTCCAATAGTCCCACCAAAAACCCTGTAAAACAACTTGTCGCCTGGTATTATTCGTTTGTGCTTTGAGATTTGAAGTAAATAAATTCATGACAAGAATTAAGATAATTCCTGTGATTTTTGTTTGGACGAACGAATTTTTCATACTTTAAAAATTAATCTAGATACTAATTTACTTCACACAAATTTAAGCAAGAACTTTTAACTTTGTTTCAATGGTAGAATTTGCCAAAATTTCCATTGATTGACCAAAGATAACCGCCTTGATTTTACTTTCACCTTTGTTTTCTATCGAAATATTCTCTTTCGAAATTGACAAGCTCAAAGGCTGATTTTGGTGGAAAATATTGAATTCATATTTTGACCACTGTTGTGGAATTGTTGGATTTAAAATTAAATTTTTACCTTGAATCCTAACACCTGCAAGTCCTTCAACGATACTCATCCAAGTTCCAGCCATACTGGTTATGTGCAAACCTTCAGCAACTTCACGGTTGTAATCATCTAAATCCAACCTTGAAGTTCTTAAATACATTTTATAAGCTGTAGATTGATCGCCAATTTTTGCTGCTAAAATAGAGTGAATACATGGTGAAAGGGATGATTCATGCACTGTTTTTGGTTCGTAGAAATTAAAATTATCCCTAATTTCATCCATTGAAAAATGATCTTCAAAAAGATAAATTCCTTGTAAAACATCTGCTTGTTTGATAAATACGGAACGCAAAATTCTATCCCAAGACCAATGTTGGTTTATTGGTCTTTCATTTTCAGGAAGGTCTGCAGCATTCAACAATACTTTATCTAAAAAGTTATCTTGTTGTAAGAAGACATTTGAATCTTTCATTTTTGGCAAATAGATATTTTCAATCAAATGTTTCCAGAAATCACTTTCTCCATCACGTAAGATTTGTCTTTTATCTGCTAATTTTTCTTCAACCTCCAGCGCATATGTCAAACACCATTTTGCGATGTAATTGGTATACCAATTGTTATTTACATTGTTTTCATATTCGTTTGGACCGGTAACACCTAACATAACAAATTGTTTTTTGTCAGCAGACCAATTGAATCTTTGCGCCCAAAATCTAGCAATTCCGATTAGTACATCACGCCCAAATTCACGCACATATTCCCAATCGTTTGTATGTCTCTCATAATTGTGAATCGCAAAAGCTATCGCACCGTTTCTATGGATTTCTTCGAAAGTAATTTCCCATTCGTTGTGACATTCCTCGCCATTCATAGTAACCATTGGATACAATGCCGCACCATCAGTAAATCCTAATTTCGCAGCATTTTCAATTGCCTTATCCAACTGATTATAGCGGTATTTTAACAATTGACGCGAAACTTTTTGTGGAGCCGTTTTGAGGAAAAATGGAATGCAATAAGCTTCAGTGTCCCAATAAGTTGCACCTCCATATTTTTCGCCAGTAAAACCTTTTGGTCCGATATTTAATTTGGAATTATTTCCAGTGTAAGTTTGATACAGGTGGAAAATATTGAAACGAATTGCTTGTTGAGCAGATTTATCACCTTCAATTTTCACATCCGCATTGACCCAAATTTGTTTCCAAGCTTCTTTGTGTTCTTCATGTAAAGCATCAAAACCACGCGTATAAGCTTCAGTCACTTGATTAATTGCTGCTGCAACTGTATTAAATTCTGAATGGTTAATTGTTGAAGTAATCGAAACATACTTTTTAAGCGTATATTTTTTTCCTTGCTCTAAAAAATGTTCGAAATGATTGTCAATGTATAAATCTGCTTGTTTGATATTTGGATGAATGTCTAATAAATTTTCTTCCTCCCAAAACGAGAAACGCATAGCAGTTGCAACCAAATAGTTGGTTTTTTTAGTTCGCATACTGACCACACCTTTTTTTACACCAACTCTTTCAGTATCTCTTAACCAGAAAAATTCGTCGTAGTTTGAATCTGAATTGTTCACATTTCCATCTAAATATGGTGTGAATATCACATTTCCAGAAAAATTCAAAGGAGTGATAGTATATTTAATCGCAGCAATTTCTTCGTTGTGCATAGAGCAAAAACGAGTTGAAACGATTTCAAATTCTTTGTTTTCAGCAGTTACACAGCGAAATTTACGTGTTAAAGTTCCGGTAAACATGTCTAATTCTCTGTAAAAAGATTTGATTTCAGCCTTGAATAAATCAATTTCTTTCCCGTCGATTTCAATTTTAATTCCAATCCAATTACATGAATTGATCACTTTTGCAAAATATTCAGGGTAGCCATTTTTCCACCAACCAACACGTGTTTTGTCCGGATAATAAACACCACCAACATAACTTCCTTGTAGACTTTTCCCTGAGTAAGTTTCTTCAAAATTGGCTCTTTGACCAAAACTACCGTTTCCGATAGCAAAAATGCTTTCAGCTTGTTCTTGTTTGTTTGCATCGAATTTGTTTTCGATGATTTTCCATTCGTCTATTTCAAACAAATTGTTCATGCCTATATTAATTTGAATTCTGTTAAATCGTTTAAATATAAATCTCCAAGTTCAGCTATTTCAGGATTTCCGACAGCAATTGAATAAAACCCACCATCTTTTGCAGCTTTGATTCCACTTTCAGCATCTTCGAAAACGACGCATTCTTGCGGTGCTAAACCCATCGCCTCTGCGCCTTTCAAAAATACCTCTGGATTTGGTTTTGGTTTTTCCACCATATTTCCATCAACGATGATATGAAAAGCGTCAGTCAAATTCAATCGCTCTAAAATGAATTTTGCGTTTTTACTAGATGATCCAACAGCCAAAAGAATGCCTTTCTCCTTGGCTTTCACCAATAAATCAGCAACGCCTTTCAACATGTTTTCAGCGGTGATGGAAGCGATAGAATCTAAATAAAATTTGTTTTTGGAAACTAGATAGTTATTGAAAGTTTCTTCGCTGATTTCAACATTTCCCATTGTTAAAATGGTTTTCAAAGAATCAACACGACTTAAGCCTTTTAATTTTTCGTTGTCTTTCTCTGTAAAAGTTACTCCCAAACTATTAGCAGTTCTTTTCCATGCGATGAAATGATTGTGTTCTGTGTTCACAATTACCCCATCCAAATCAAATATTAATCCTTTAATTTCCATTCTAATTAATCGTTATCTTCTACTTTCAGCGTTAAAAACCCTGCTAAAATCATGGTGAATCCACCAAACATAATCGTATAAAGTGTGTTTGCGCCAAATAGTTTCATAGTTAAAAATCCTAGGATTGTTGCTGCTACGATTTGTGGAATCACAATGAAAAAGTTGAAAACACCCATAAAATAACCCATTCTTTCTGGCGGCAATGAGCTAGATAAAATCGCATAAGGCATGGATAAAATACTTGCCCAGGCAATTCCGACCATTCCCATAGAAACAGCTAAAAATACTGGGTTGGAAATAAAATAGATACTTATTAAACCAATTCCACCAATGATTAGCGAAATCATATGGGTTTTTCTGCGATTAGTTTTGTAAGCAATCCATGGAATGATAAACGCGAAAATCGCTGCAATACCATTTCTGATTGAGGAACAGATACTCAACCAATCTGCTCCATCGTTGTATTCTTGCTTAACACGTTGCAACTTTTTGATATCTGATTTCTCTGCAACTGGATGAATGGTGTCACTGAAATAATTTGCCAAATTCAAGGAAACTGCAACAGGATTTTCGTTTGCTCTAAACTCTTTGATTTCATTGATATCCGCTTGCAAAGATTTGAATTGTTGTTTGACTTTCAAATCTAAACTTTTGTGTGAAAGCGTATCTTGAATGTGGTTTTCCATTTTTTCAACCAAAGACCTTTCGACTTTCATGTTGTATAAATTACTAGTGACAGCATTCGTACTGTAAATCCACATAGCGAATAAAGAAAACCAAGTAAAAAATTGTACCCAAGCCAATTGTTTCATTGCTTTGGGCATTTGAAAAATTCCACCAAAGGTTTCTTTGACTCCCATCATGAAAGTCGTTTTTTTCTTCTCTTCCTTAAATTTTTCCAAATCTTCAGGTGGCATTTCTTTCGTAGTGAAAACGGTGTACATCACCGAAGCTAGAAATGCAACACCTCCTAAGTAGAAACTCCATTTCACAGAATCTGGGATAGTTCCTGTTTCAGATTGATTTGAAAAATGCATCACATTGGTGAAAAACCAAGGAAGCATTGCAGCAATTACAGAACCAATTCCGATGAAAAAACTTTGCATTGCAAAACCTTTCGTTCTTTGTGCTGCGGGTAATTTATCGCCTACAAATGCGCGGAAAGGCTCCATTGAAATGTTGATAGAAGCATCCATGATCCACAACATACTTCCAGCAATCCACAAAGTAGGGGAGTTGGGAAGAATAAAAAGTGCAATCGTGGCTAAAATTGCGCCAATGAAGAAAAATGGTCGTCTTCTTCCCCAATACGGATGCCAAGTTCGATCACTTAAATAGCCAATAATCGGTTGAATTAATAAACCTGTCAAAGGAGCTGCAATCCATAAAATTGGAATTTCGTCTTTGTTGGCGCCTAAAGTTTCAAATATTCTGCTGACGTTTGAGTTTTGGAGTTCAAATCCAAATTGAATTCCTAAAAATCCAAAACTCATATTCCAAATTTGCCAAAACGACAAAAATGGTTTATCTTCTTTGCTTGATTTTTGCACTTCCATAGTCAGAAAGATTATTTAGAATAAACGACGTAGCCCCAAGGCGCAAGATTTTCATTTAAAGTGGTAGAAATTGATTTTTTCTTTCCAGTAAAAAGATTGGTGTATTTCCCTTTTAAACTGCTATTTTCAATATTTACAGTTTGTTTTTCAGCAGAAAGATTCAAGACAACGATTACTTTTTGACCATTTTTTTCTCTAGTATAAACCAAAACGTTTTTGTTGTTCTCAGGGCTGATGATTTTTAAATCTCCTCCAAAATTACCATTCCATAGCGCTTGATTTTTTTCTTTTAAGTTATCGATTTTGGTGTAGAAATCAACTAAATCCATTTTACTCCAGTTGATGCTGTCCTTCTCGAAGAATAACAATCTTCTATCTAAACTGGTTTCTTGTCCGTTGTAAATCAAGTTCATTCCTTCGAATGTTGCAGCCAAAACGCCCATTGCAAATCTTGCATCACCCATTCTTTCCATTTCTGTTCCGTTCCAAGAATTTTCATCGTGGTTGGAAGTAAAATTCATTCTGTAAGCATTTGTAGGAAATTTAGATCTTTCAGCTACATACTTTCTGACGTCATCCACATTTTTCTTTCCTTGCGCAATTTGATTCATGATGCTATGAAACTCCCAACCATATGACATGTCAAAAGCAGCAGTGTGGTGAGCAGGATTTTCAGCTTCAGCAAGCATGAATACTGGTTTAACAGCATCTAATTCCTTGCGTGCATCATTCCAAAAATCAACTGGTACCCAATCAGCAACATCGCATCTAAATCCATCGATGTCTGAAGTTTTTACCCAATATTTCATTGATTCGATCATTGCTTTGCGCATGTCTTTGTTGTCATAATTCAAATCAGCAACATCCCACCAATCTGTTCCAATTGTTGGCTGAAGATTTCCTGTAGAATCAAGTGTGTACCAATCTTTGTGTCCTTGTTCAACCCAAATGTTGTCTGGTGATGTATGATTTGCAACCCAGTCAATGATGATTTTCAAATTCAAAGCATGTGCTGCTTTTACCAATTGATCAAAATCTGACTTGGTTCCAAATTCAGGATTTACAGCCATGTAATCTTTCACAGCATAATAACTTCCCAAAGAACCTTTTCTATTTTTAACTCCGATTGGATTTATCGGCATCAGCCACAAAATATCAAAACCCATCGCTTTTAATCTTGGTAATTCTTTTTCCACGGCTTTGAAAGTTCCTTCTTTGGAAAATTGCCTCACATTTATTTCATAGATAGATGCGTTTTTTGACCAATCAACCGTCTTTAAAGGAGTTGTAAATGGTTGGTTTTGACAATTCGAGCTAAAGTGAATTGACAATACAATAGCAATGAGTTTTAAAGTTTTCATAGTTTTCAGTTTTAGATTACATTCTTCTGACCTTCAAGAATATATTTTATGTGATAATTTATTAATCCATCGATTGGTTTTTGAATCGTTTGTCCAAGTGTAACTTGATAATATTTACAAGCTTCATTTAGTTCATTTCTAAATAGATGTGCAATTGAACCCACAAAATGTACTTTAATTTGTTTGTGGTTTTCATAGCAAGCGACATGGATTTGAATGAATTTTTTGAATCCCTCATAGATCATTTCTTTTACGAAAGGATCGTTTGAAAATTGAACAATAAATTTCATGAATGATGCCAAGTAAACATTTGCATTTGGCTGCATGTAAACATTGTCAACTATCTTGTCTTTAGTTAATCCTGTTTGACTTTCAAAAGCCTCATGAATGTGTTTTGGAAGTAATTTGTACAAATACATCGACAATAATTGCTTCCCAAAATAAGTACCACTTCCTTCATCGCCCAAAATGTAGCCCAACGCGGGTACTTCTTCGTAGATTTCTTTTCCATCAAAGTAACAAGAGTTTGAACCTGTGCCAATGATACAAGAAATGGACGGCTCGCCTTCGTAAGTTGCGTAAGCGCAGGCTTTCAAGTCATGGTCAATGTGAATTTTTGCATGAATGAAAACTTTTTGTAAACCGTTTTCTATTATTTTGTTCAACTCTTTTGAGGAGCAACCAGCGCCGTAGAAGAAAACCAAACTTATTTGAGATTTGATTTCATTCAAACCTTCATTTTCACAAACAGTGTTATAAACTAACTCTTCAGAATGAAAATATGGATTCAAACCAATGGTTGAAAAATATTCATTTCCTGAATCTTTTAAAAGAACCCAATCACTCTTTGTAGAACCGCTATCTATAATTAAAATCATAACTAATAAAATGGAAAAATATGCCTTTGTGTCAAAAGTACACTTTGCGAATATATAAATTTCTTTTTTACATTTGTATATGCAAATTAAAAATAAGCATCAAATTAACCATCGAATTTCTACAGATTGTGTGATTTTCGGTTTTGATTTTAATCAATTGCGCGTGCTTTTGATTGAACGTCAGCCTGTTGAAGGAGTTCCGCAGATGATGGCTCTTCCTGGCGATTTGATTTTTGAAGAAGAAAACTTAGACATGGCTGCTGGTCGAGTTTTGAAAGAATTAACTGGTTTAGAGGATATTTTTCTAGAACAAGTTGGTGCTTTTGGTGATCCAAATCGTGTTAATAAACCAAACGATAAAAAATGGTTGCAAGCAGTTCGTCAGGATCCTGATGCGAGGGTAATTACCGTTGCTTATTATACTTTGGTGAATATGAATGATTATGAGCCACAACCATCTTCTTTTGCAAAATCTGCTTCATGGATTTTGGTAGATGACATCACAGAATTGGCATTTGACCACTTTGAAATTTTTCAATCAGCTTTGAAAAAACTGAAAGATAAAATCAATACACAGCCGATTGGATTTAATCTTCTGCCTGAAAAATTTACTTTTTCTCAATTGCATAAATTGTATGAATCTATTTTGGGTAATGAGTTGGATAAAAGGAATTTCCGTAGAAAAATGTTGAAATTAAATATCGTAGAAAGTCTAGATGAAAAGCAAGAAGGTGTTCCTCATAAACCATCACAATATTTCAAATTTAACGAAGAAAATTATTTGATATTACTAGATAAAGGGTTCAATAATTTTGGATTTTAACACACTTATTGTACAAAGTACATTAATTAATTGTTAATTTTTTCGAATACTTAGTGTAAAATTGACGTAAAGCTCGTATATTTGATTTTTCAATGTAAAGTTGATAATTCAATTTT
Source organism: Crocinitomicaceae bacterium (assembly GCA_040403095.1). Lineage (GTDB taxonomy): Bacteria > Bacteroidota > Bacteroidia > Flavobacteriales_D > Crocinitomicaceae > JAQVCM01. Next base: position 52,869 of record JBBALI010000018.1, on the reverse strand, counting down.
TATGGCTCAAACAAAAAAAGCACCCATTATAAAACCATTCAACGCTGTCATTTTTGGCGGAGATGGCGACTTGGCAGTACGTAAAATTTACCCTGCACTTTTTCACCGATTTGTTGATAAGCAATTAAATGTAGATTTCAATATTTATGCAATTACGAGATCGAATGATAAACACGTTGCTTTTAATGAGCGTTTAAGAAAATTCATCTCTGAATCAACAGATTATGCGGTTGATCAGAAAACAGTTGAGACTTTTTTGACCAAAATAATTGTGCTAACTCTTCCTGGACATTCGATTGAAGATTATCAACCTTTGAAAAATGAATTGGATAAAAATCCGAGTTTTCAGAATGTTTACTATTTATCTACTCCATCGGATGCTTTTGGGGAAATTGGAGATGCATTAAATGCGTGTGGATTAATCAATGATAGCAGTAAAGTTGTACTTGAAAAACCTTTGGGAAATAGTTTGGCTTCTTCCAAAAATATTCATGCAACCATTAGCAGATCCTTTAGTGAGAAGCAGATTTATAGAATTGACCATTATTTAGGTAAAGAAACAGTTCAGAACTTAATGGTTTTGAGATTTGCGAATCACCTTTTTGAAAGTGCTTGGAATTCTGAACATATAGAATCTATTCAAATCACAGTTGCCGAAAGTTTAGGTGTTGAAAAACGCGGAGAATATTACGACAACAGTGGTGCTTTATTGGACATGGTTCAAAATCACTTACTTCAATTGTTGTGTTTGGTTGCGATGGAACCACCTGCGCAATTGGATGCAGATTCTGTAAGGAATGAGAAATTGAAAGTATTAAAATCTTTGCGATTATTAGATGAAAAAACAATCTTAACTGATTCCGCAAAAGGTCAATATACCAGAGGAAAAGTAGACGGTCATTCCTTAAATTCCTATTTGGAAGATATTAGTAAATATGAATCGTCCACTGAAACATTTGTTGCCATCAAAGCGCACATTGACAATTGGAGATGGAAAAACACGCCATTCTATTTGAGAACTGGTAAAAGGATGAGCAAAAGATATTCTGAAATCGTCATCAATTTCAAAAGTGTAAAGCACAACGTTTTTCACGCACAAGGCGATATTCCTGGTAATAAATTAATCATGCGTTTGCAGCCTGAGGAAAGGATTGAATTGGTTCAAATGACCAAATTGCCTGGCCCTGGTGGTTACAGATATCGTCCAATTTCTTTGAAGTTGGATTACATGGATTCGTTCAACGAACGTTTTCCAGAAGCGTATGAGAGATTAATTGTAGATATTTTGAGAGGTGAACAAACGCTTTTCATGCGTCAAGATGAACTTGAAGCCGCTTGGATTTGGATTGAATCAGTTGTAAATAGTTGGAAAAAAGCCAATCAAAAAAATATTCTTTATGAAGCAGGGACTTGGGGTCCGGGCGAACAAATCATGGAGGAAAATCATACTTGGTCAACCAATCCGAAATTCAATGAAGGAGTTTAATTCAAAAGATCAACTCGATCAATCATTGTGTGATGATTTGGTAAAAATCATTCAGCAAGCGATCTCTGAAAAAGGTTCAGCGAATATTTTGTTGTCTGGTGGTTCTTCTCCGATTCATTTGTATGAATTGATGTCAAACATTGAATTAGATTGGTCAAAAGTGATTATCGGACTGGTTGATGAAAGATTTGTTGCACCAAACAATGAGTTTAGCAACGAAAAAATGATTCGCGAAAAGTTGATTCAAAATTACGCTTCAACAGCTACATTCTATGGAATGGTTGAAAATAGTGCTGACCAAATGGAAAATGTAAAAAACATTAGTTCAAATTACGAAGTTTTTCACAATCAATTGGATTTGGTGCTTATAGGAATGGGCGAAGATGGTCACACTGCTTCTCTTTTTCCAAACGATGCCGTTTCAGAGCAATTACTTAGATCTCAAGAAATTGGAATTTACAATACGATATCTCCAAATTTTCCAAATGAAAGAATAACTTGCAGTACCGCGATGCTATTGCAAGCAGAAAATATTATTTTGATGTTATCAGGCGAAAAGAAGTTGCATGTTTTTGAAACTTCGACAGAAAATCAACTGCCGATATCGTTTTTTAATGATAAACTTCAAGTTTATTATTCAATTTAATTGAAATGAAAGAAATTATTCAAGAAGTTACCAATCGAATTATCGAAAGAAGTTCTGTAACAAGAAAAAAATATTTAGAACAAATGCAATCTCAATTCAGAACAGAATATGTGAGAGGTTCTTTGCATTGCGGAAATTTAGCGCATGCCTTTGCGGGATGTGGTAGTCATGACAAAGCTGTTTTGGCTGAAAATTACCAACCAAATTTAGGAATTGTGACAGCATACAATGACATGCTTTCTGCGCACAAAACCTACGAGGATTATCCTAAATACATTAGAGATTACGCGAATAAGTACAATGCGGTTGCGCAAGTTGCGGGTGGCGTTCCTGCTATGTGTGATGGAGTTACACAAGGCCAAGACGGAATGGAATTATCTCTTTTTAGCAGGGATGTAATTGCGATGTCGTCAGTGATTTCATTGTCGCACAATGTTTTTGATGGTGTAATCAATTTGGGGATTTGTGATAAAATAATTCCAGGATTGATGATGGGGTCACTCAAGTTCGGTTATTTACCAACGGTTTTTTTGCCTGGTGGACCAATGGAAACTGGAATTAGCAACGACGAAAAAGCGAAAATTCGCCAAGATTTTGCTGAAGGAAAAATTGATAGAGTTGCCTTGTTGAAAGGCGAATCAGATTCTTATCATTCACCAGGTACTTGCACATTTTACGGAACTGCCAACAGCAATCAAATGTTGATGGAAATCATGGGACTTCAACTTCCGGGTTCTAGTTTTGTGAATCCAGGAACAAAGTTGCGTGAAAAATTGAATGAAGAAGGCGTAAAAACCTTGATTAATTTAATTAGACAAAAGTCATTTGACAGTTCATTGGCTTCGATTATCAGCGAAAAAACGGTTGTGAATGGAATTATCGGCTTGCTGGCAACTGGTGGCTCAACCAATCATACGATACATTTGATTGCGATTGCAAGAGCGGCTGGAATTATTATCAATTGGGAAGATTTTTCAGATTTGTCTAAAATTGTTCCTTTATTGACCAGAATTTATCCAAATGGAGCAGCAGATGTCAATCATTTTCATGCTGCCGGTGGAATGGGATTTGTGATTAGAACTTTGCTAGAAAACGAATTACTACATCAAGATGTTTATACGATTCTTGGTTTTGGATTAGATAAATATACACAAGAACCGAAAATTGAGAATGACGAAATAATTTGGGTTGAAGGGTCAAAGAACACTTTGAACGAATCTATTTTAAGAAGCGCATTGAATCCTTTTCAGTTTGAAGGCGGAATTAGAATCATGAAAGGAAATATTGGTCGTTCAGTGATTAAAACCTCTGCAGTTGCGACTGAGCATTTATTTATTGAAGCTCCAGCAATTGTTTTTGAGGAACAAGAGGATTTAATTAAGGCTTTTAAAAACGACGAGTTAAACAAGGATTTCATCGCTGTGATTCCTTTTCAAGGTCCAAAACAAAATGGAATGCCAGAATTACATCAATTGACACCAACGCTTTCAATCATTCAAAAAAGAGGACACAAAGTAGCTTTGGTTACAGATGGAAGAATGTCAGGAGCATCAGGAAAAGTGCCGTCGGCAATCCATGTGGTTCCAGAAGCCAGAGATGGTGGTTTGATTGGTAAGATTCAAACAGGTGATTTGATTCAATTTGACGCGATACATGGTATTTTAACTTGTTTAACTCCGGATGTTGAATTGAGAGAAACAAGAACGAAGGACAATTCAGAAGTTTTTGGATTAGGAAGAGAGATGTTTGCCAACATGAGAACCATTGTTACTTCCAGTGAAGAAGGTGCAAGTTTTATTTAAAAGAGTCGAAATGATACAAAATAACATACAACAAATTTTAGCGAAACATCCAATTGTTCCTGTGGTTACAATTCATTCTGAGGATGAAATTGATGGAATAATCACGTCTTTAATTGCTAAAAATATTTTTTGCATCGAAGTTACTTTAAGGACTGATTTTGCATTTCAAGCACTTGAAATTATAAAGGCAAAATATGGAAATCAAATTTCACTTGGAGTAGGGACGGTTGTGAATAAAACACAAATTCAAAAAGTAAAGGAAATTGGTGTTGACTTTATTGTTAGCCCAGGAATTAGTCCTTTATTAGCCGATGATTTAGTTAATTCAGGAATTGCTTTTATTCCTGGTGTGGCAACTCCTAGTGATATCATCTCTGGAATTCAATTAGGCTGGAATGTGTTTAAATTTTTCCCAGCCAATTTGTTTGGAGGAATTGGTGCTTTGAAAACGTATGGTCAAGTTTTTCCTGCAATTACTTTTTGTCCAACTGGAGGAATTGATGGAAATACTTATGAAGAATATTTACAATTACAAAACGTGATTAGCGTTGGAGGATCTTGGATGATGAAATAGTCTGGTAGAAAATGTAAAAATGGTTGATTTCGTGACATTTTTACAAAGATGTTTTACTTTGTTTCCCACATGTACTCGAAAGAGTTTAGGTAATTCATCAGCAACTACAAAGAAATTTTTTGATCTAGGTTAAAGTGTAAAAAAAATGGCGGTTGAAATATTCAACCGCCATTTTAAATTATGAGAAAACTTAAATTAATAACCGCTATTCTGAATTAAATTTGGATTTAAAACAATATCCGCGGTTGGGATAGGGTAAAGATTATAAATCGATGAAACACCAACTCCAGTTAAATCTCCTCCTTTGAAAGGCCAAACATAAGTTGATGTAGTAAACAAGTTGAAACGAATCAAATCAGTTCTTCTAGTGCACTCCCAGCTCAATTCTCTTGCTCTTTCGTCAATAATGTCGTCTAAAGTAATGGAAGCAAAATTGAAAGTTGAATTTCCATAAGCTCTTTGACGAAGTTGATTCACATAACCCAAACCTTGGCTAATATCTCCACCACCTCTTAAAGCCGCTTCTGCATACATCAAATATGCATCAGCCAATCTAAACATTGGAAAATCAATGTCAGCTTGAGCACTCAACGCATTTCCTGAACCATTAGCTCCAGTTTTAGTTTTGTTTTTGAATTTCGGAAAAGCATAACCTTCAGCGAAAGTTGACAAATTAGTAATATCTTTTGATTGTCCATCTCTGTAAAACAAGAATCTACCATCCAAAGTAGAATCTGGAAATTTATTAACAAAAGCTGAAGTTGTTCTTAAACCACCCCAAGCACCGTTAACTCCATAGTCAGCAGGAATCATAGTTCCACCAATTGCAGCATTTACTAAGAAAGTAGTACCTCCCCAACTTTGTGCATTAACTCCATCATAAATAACTGGAAAGATAATTTCTGGCGAAGTATTGTTGTCAGCTAAGAAAATATCTTGGTAATTGTCATCCAAAGAATAAGAACCAGAATTAATTACTTTTAAACTGTAGTTTGCACATTCAGAGTTTTTTGCAGCACCAGTATAAACTTCAGCATTTAAGTATAGTTTTGCTAGTAGAAACTGAGCAGCAACTTTATTCGCTCTTCCGTAAGGCGCAGCACTAGGTGACAATAGTAGGCCTTCAATTGCTAACAACTCTGTTTCAACGTACGAGAACAACTCAGAACGTGAGATTCTTTTTGGCTGAAAAGCACCAACTTCGTCTTCTTCGGTTACAAAAGGAACATTTCCAAATAAATCCATTGCATGGTAGTAACTCAAAGATCTCAAAAAACGTGCTTCACTTTGATAAACTCTAATTGTTGCTTTTTGTGCTTCAGTAAAACCTCTTTCATCCATTTTGGTTTCAGATGTTTCTCTGATGAATTCATTACAAAGGGTAATTTGGTAAAAAATTCTGTAATACATTCCTTTGACAAATGAAGTTTCTGGAGACCAGTTCATTTTATTCATTTCAGGAATTCCTGGGTCGTTCCATCCGCAAACAACTTCGTCGGTTGGTACTTCTTGTAAATTGAAAAGTACACGGACATAAGCAGAAAAACCTTCATCAATTCCAGCGATGTCTCCATTTCCTGCAGGACCTTGCAATCCTGTCATCGACAAGCCAGAATATAATTTTGCAACAACGTGAATATAGTTGTCTGGGTTTCCGTATACCGTTTCTGTGTTTAATCCATATTTTGGTTTCAAATTGAGTTGCTTTTTACAAGAATTCAATCCTACAATCCCACCCAGTGTGACTGCAACCAATAAAATTTGTGTTATTTTTTTCATGATTCTAAGTATTAAAAATCAAATGTTAAATTCAAGGAGTAAACTCTTGGTCTCGGATAAATATTGTTATCAATACCACCGTTTACCTCTGGATCTAATCCTGAATATTTTGTAATTACGAAAACGTTTTGAACTGTCAATGCAGTATTTAAACCAATCTTGTTTTTAGTCCATTTCATTTTTCCGAACTTGTATCCAATATTGATATAGTCCATTCTGAAGAAATTAGATTTTTCTAAATAATGGTCACTCAACAATTGACGTTCAGTTGTTTTTTGCATTTCTTCTTCATAATACAAATTTGAAATGTTACTCAAGAAACCTTGTGTCCCGTTAATTGATTGAAAAGTTCCATTATTTGAATGGATATTGTTGTAATTGTATCCTCCAGTTTCTGCGCGACCTGAAAGTCCGAAGAACCATTTTTTGTATGTTAAATTTAAAGACAATCCAAAAAACATTTTTGGTGCCGCTTGATCGAAAAGATATCTGTCATCGATATTTATGATTCCATCTCCATTTCTATCAACAAACGCGTCGGTATCTTTCCATTTGTCAGCGGAAGTGATACTACCATCACCATTGATGTCTTTAGTCGCTTGTTGACCAACTTCAATTATTTTTCCATCTGCATCATAAATTTGTTCATAAACAAAATAAGTGAACGTTGCATTTCCTACTTTGTTTGTTTGAACATTATTTCCAATACCACCAGAAATACCACCAGCTAAAATTCCTGGAGAATTTGGATCATCAATTTGTGAAAGTTTAGTGATTCTATTTTGGTTGTATGTTGCATTTGCACTTAGATCCAATCTCAAATCTTTTTTAGCAATCAATCCAAAGTTACCGCTGATTTCAATACCACGGTTTCTCATTCCGCCAACATTCGTCAAAATTTGATTGGTGAAGTTTGTACCTGCAGGAACAGGAACAACCGCTAATAAGTCATAAGTTGATTTTTGGTAAACATCAATCGCACCGCTAATTCTGTCATTTTTGAAACCGAAATCAATTCCTAAATTGATACTTTCAGTTTCTTCCCATTTCAATTTACTGTCAAATCCACTTGGTCTAAATACAGTATAGTATTGTCCTCCAAATGCATATTGTGCTGTCGTTGCGCCTTCAAAATAGTTTGAGATATATGAGTAATCTCCAATTCCGTCTTGTTGTCCAACAACTCCATATCCAGCTCTCACTTTCAACATGTTCAACCATTTAGCTTTTTGCATGAATTTTTCGTTTGAAACAATCCAAGCTGCAGAAACTGACGGAAAGAATCCCCAACGTGTATCAGGACTAAATCTTGAAGAACCATCTCTTCTCAAAGTAGCGTTGAATACGTATTTGTTGTTGTAAGTGTAAATTCCACGACCATAAAATGACAATAAAGCATTCTCAGTGAAGAATGGGTTAGCAGCAGGTATTCCGATAATTGAATCTTGCGCTAAGTTGTAAGTAGCATTGTTTGGACTTGATGATTGCCAATGCTGGTAAGTATAACCTCCTGTAATGTCAATATAATGTTTTGATTTTTTTTCAGCATTATTGTAATTCAAATATGCATCAATTACATTGTTTGATTTTGTTGATCTGTAGACACTGTAACTTCCACCTGTGTAATATCCTGCAGCAGAATTAGCGTTTACCGAAACTTCGCCACTACCTTCCGAATAATCAGCACCTAAGTTTACAACTGCTTTGATTTGTGGGAAGAAATGCAATTTGTAAGTCAATTTAGCATTTCCAATGTATCTATTTACTTTGCTTTCGTCATTTCTTTGATTGATTAATCCAAGTGGATTTCTTGGAGCTAAAGTATTTGGTTTACCGGCTTTCATCCACTCAAAATATCCACCAACCGATTCGTCACCTCTTTTAACTTCTTGTGTTGGATCAAAATAAGCAGCGCCTAATGCACCTCTATCAGCAAAAAATGAACTGGTTTGAACAATGCGGTTATTGAATTCAAGCTGCAAATGTTTGTCAAAAAATGTAGGTGTAAGATTTAAAGAAACGGAAGTTCTGTTGAACTTATCTCTCAACAACAGTCCATTTTCCAATCTTGAACCAAATGACAAACGGTACGGTAATTTTTTGATTCCTCCTGTTACAGAAACATTGTTGTCAGTAACGAAAGCTGCTCTGAAAACTTCTTTTTGCCAGTTTGTATTTGCTGTACCTAAAAGTGCTTTTTGTGCTGCTGTTCCTTTTGAATTTACCAATTCTCTGTATTCATCACCAGTCAAAACATCTGCATATTTAGCAATGGTTGAAATCGATTGTTTCGTATCCAAAACAACGCTCAATTTGCTATTTCCTCCGTCCCCTTTTTTAGTTGTAATTAGGATTACACCATTTGCCCCTCTGGAACCATAGATAGCAGTTGCAGAAGCATCTTTCAAAATCACGAAGGATGCAATGTCATTTGGGTTAATTAATGAAAGTGGGTTGGCGGCACCTGAAATTCCACCGTTGTCTAATGGCACACCATCAACAACGATTAATGGATCATTACTCGCATTGATTGAAGTTCCACCTCTCAATCGAATTGTACTTCCAGAACCTGGAGCACCATCGTTTGAATTGATTTTTACTCCGGCAACTTTACCTCTGATTAATTGCTCTGGAGTTGCAACGGAACCTGATGCGAAGTCTTTCTCACTGATAACAGTAGCAGAACCAGTCAAATCTTTTGTTCTTGTTGATCCATAACCAATAACAACCAATTCTTCAACTTCTTCAACTTCATCCTTCATACTTGCATCAACCACCAAATCTTTCCCTGAAACAACAGTGATTTTTTGTGTAATTGTAGTAAAACCTGCTGCTTTGAATACCAAGTTGTATTCACCTGCTTCTACAGTTTTTATTTCATAGTATCCAGTTGCATTGGAAGTTCCTCCTTTGAATTTCCCTTCAAGCGTTGCTTGGGCTTGATCAATTGGCTTTCCTTCCAAATCTCTAATCATCCCTTTTACTGTGGAAGATTGACTGAAAGTCGTTCCAACTGAAAATAGGATGAGAGATAGCAAAAGCAAAGCGTTTGTAACTGTTCTTTTCATAGCAATTTAATTATTAATTTATGGTTTTTTAACAAATCAACTGACCAAATTTATACAAATATTATTAAATGTCAAAATGACACTAAGAAAAATCACCAATTTATTTTTAAAATCGAATTATTTTGTGCTAAATCGGCAATGAATGTTAGCGTTTTAGCTGTTTTGTCAAATTGAAATTTTATTTCCTTTTTATCCAAAATTATGCTTTTAGGCGCTTTTTCGATGTTATGAAGTATCATTTCATATCTTCTTTTTGTCAACGCTGGAATTTTCCCTAACAATTTTTGTTCAAATGTAATCGTTGAATATTTTGCTTCTTTTTTGTATCTAAAATATTCAATTTTCGATTGATATTCTTGGTTAAACGCAGGAGTTTTTCCATCGTCTGTGAAATAGACTCCATTGCTAATTTCTACATTTTGATGGTAATAAAAATGTATCGATATCTTGTTGTCATCAAAATCATCCGTGTTTTTTAATCCTTTCGACATCGGTATAAACGACCCAGCTCTTACGAAAGTTGGAATATTTTCAATGTTTGTTTTGATTTCAGCAGTTGATCCTTTTTTATGGATTTCACCTGTGTAAAAATCAAACCAGTCTGATGAACTTGGGAAATAAACCTCTTGACTAACTTTTCCTTTTTCCAAAATAGGTGCAACTAAAATTTCATTTCCCCACAAATAATTTTCCTTATTGGTCAATAATTTTGGATTGTTATTTTCTTCAAACATCAAATGACGCATCAATGGCAAGCCATAAATACTGTTCAAATAAGCCATGGTGTAATTGTATGGCAACAAATCATACCTTAATTGAATGGCATTTTTGACAATTCTTTTGGTATTTTCATCTTTAAAAACAGGCTCTGATGCCACTTGTTCTTGCGCGTGCGGTCTGAATATTGGCTGAAAAACACCGTATTGTAGCCATCTGATATATAATTCATTGTCGTCGTAAGTTCCTGCAAAACCTCCTAAATCTGAATGCATGTATCCAATTCCTTGCATTCCCATTTGGAGCGCGATTTCCGGTTGTGCTTGCAGTCCGCCCCAAGTTCTGTTCACATCTCCCGACCACGGAATCATTCCAAAGCGCTGTGAACCTGAATAACCAGCACGCATCAAAATAAAAGGGCGCTCATTTGGATAGTTTTTTTGGTATCCTTCTTGAATCAATTTCGCCCAATCATGGCCATAAATATTGTGCACTGTGGTTGCTTTGCCAGTGGCATGAATCAAATCTTTCGGATGCACTTCAGGTTCACCTAAATCACCCCAAAAACCTTTCACTCCTTGATCATGCATTCCTTTGTAAATATTCCAAAACCATTCATTTCCAGGTTTCGAATAAATGTCAATCAAACCAGTATTTCCAAAATAGAAATTGTAAACGAAAGGATTTCCCAAACTGTCTTTTGCTAAAATATTTTTAGAAACCGCTTCTTTCCAACGATTCGAAGTATTTAAAATAAATGGCTCTGAAATCAGCACTGTTTTGATTCCTTTTTGGTTGAAATCTGAAATCATTTTCAAGGGAGTAGGGAAGGAATCTTTGTAGAATTCCAAATTACCCATCGTTCCTTGAATTTCTTTTCCAAACCAATATAGATCCAGAATTACTGCGTCCAAAGGAATGGAATCTTCTATGAATTTATTCACAGTTTGTTCCGTTTCTTTCTGAGAATGATAGCCAAATCGAGAAGAAAAATTGCCAAACGCCCATCTTGGCGGAAGCGGTTGTGAACCTGTTAATTGGGTATAATTGAAAATCAATTCATTCCAACTATTTCCAAAAATGATTTGGTAAGTTTTATTTCCACCGATTGTTTCGTAAGTAATTGTGTTGTCTTTTTTTGAATCTAAATCCAAAAATCCAGTCTGAGGATTGTCGAAATGAATCATGTATTTTTCGGATGACATTACAATCGGCATACAAAAATTCATCAAGGCAGAAGTAGATTCATAGCCGTAATTTGCTTTGTTGTAAAGCTCCAAGCGATTTCCGCGACGGTTCATTCCGAGCGCTCTCGCACCACCGCCATACAAAATTTCAGTTTGATTGATATTAAAATTGATGGCATCATGCGATGCTGTTTTGAAATAACCTTTTTTCTCAGAAATAACCAGTTTTCCAGCTTGAAAATATTGAACCTGAAATGGTGATTTTTGAATTTTGATATCGATTCTACTATTGCTTAAAATTAAAACAGAATCATTGTCGTTGCTTTTCAAAACTTCCTTTGAAGGCGTTTGCACGACCGCATGTGATTTTGCTTCCGCTGTTTCACCAGTTGGAATAAAAGTCGTTTGGATTACCGTTGGTCTATAAGTAGTGAAAATATATTTCCCATCGTTGGTTTTCACCTCAATTCCTTTGTCTGTTTTTTCATAACTGACAAATTTCCGATCACTATTTTGACTGAAAAGTGACGAGCATATTGCTAAAAAGCAAAGTGTGATAAATGAATTTTTCAATTTTATCATGTTATTTAATTTCAATAATCATAGAAGTTTTTGCTCCAATAATTATTTTTTCATTTTCCAAATTGATGTTGTTGCCAGAGATAAAATCTTTACACATTTTACCTTTGGATATTACTTCTCTAAAACGATCTAGTTTCAAAGTTTGTTCAGATTCGGAGTTGTTCACAATAACCATCACTTTTTCATTCGGCAAGATTCTAAAAAACACATATACATTGTTTTCAGGAATAAATTGAATCGTTTTACCTTCTTGAACTGCTTTGTTATTTAAACGCCAATTTAAGATTTTTTTGGTGAAGTTGAAATATTCTTCTTGCATTTGATTTCTCCCAGCTTGCTGATTTTCGCTTTTTAGAGCAAATGCATTCTCTTTATCTTCTTTCCATCCTCCAGGAAAATCTTTTCTGATATCTGCATCGCCTAAATTTTTATTCCCTTTCATTCCAATTTCAGTACCATAATAGATTTGCGGAATTCCGCGAACAGTTGCTAAAATCGTCATGGCCAATTTATAATCTGTGATATTGGAATAAATTTCATTGAATCTTTGCGTATCGTGGTTTTCCATAAACAGCAAAATGTTGTTTGGATTATCGTACATAAAATCGTTCACAAAATTGTCATAAACTCGCATCATTCCTTGGTCCCAATTTTGATTCTTTTCACTGAAAGCCTGACCAAAAGCATCATGAAGTGTAAAATCCATGACTGATGGCAGATTTGAATTGTATGATTGAATGGCAGCGATCGGACTGTTTTTTTGCCAATAAGATTGGTGTGCTTGATCGTGCATCCACACTTCTCCTACAATATTTGTATTCGGATATTCGTCTATGATTTTTTTGGTCCATTTTGCAATTCCTTCTTTGTCGTTGTAGCTATATGTATCAACACGCAAACCGTCTAAATCGGCATATTCCATCCACCAAATGGTATTTTGAATCAAATAATTCAATACCAAAGGATTGCTTTGGTTCAAGTCAGGCATAGATTTCACAAACCAACCATCTGCACACATTTTTTGGTCAATTTGTGAAGTGTTTGGATCCATTTGGGTTGACATCCTGTAATTTGTTTGCGCATATCCTGGAAATTGATGCAACCAAGTGTAAGTTGGAAGATCGCGCATCATCCAATGATTAGATCCCCAGTGATTTGGTACAACATCTTGAATGACTTTCAATTTTCTTTTGTGTGCTTCGGAAACCAAATTTTTGTATTCTTCATTCGTTCCATAGCGTGGATCAACACGGTACAAATCACTTTGACCATAAGTATGGTAGCTGTAAGCTGAATCGTTGTCTTCCATCATCGGTGTTGGCCAAATCGTTGTTGCGCCCAATTCTTTGATGTAATCTAAATGGTCCACAATTCCTTGAATATCGCCACCATGTCGTCCGCCAGGAAGTGAACGATTCATTTTTTCCACTACCGAAGGATCGTTGTCGTTTGTGGTCTTACCGTTTGCAAATCGATCTGGCATCAATAAATAAAGTACATCAGAAGTATTGAAACCAATGCGCTCTTTTGAATCAGTATTTCTGGCTTTGATCTCATAATCAAATTGGTATTTGATTTTTTTGCTTTCGGACAATTGAAAAGTATATTTTCCTGCGGCTACATTTTTTGTCTCCAGAGTGACAAAAATATAGTTGGGATTCTCCGTTTTTTGAATTCCTAAAATTGTCAAACCTTTTGCTTCAACAGTTAATTGACTGATGTTTTTTCCATGCAACATTACCTCAACTTGATGATGCTCCATATTTGCCCACCAATTGGGTGGTTCGATGTGAGATAAAGTTTGAATTTTTTGCGCCACTGAGTTGAAAGAGAATAAGGAAATAAGGGCTAAAAAGATGTTTGTTTTCATTTGATTCATGTATTATTTTGAGAATATTTTATGGTGATTTCCAAATTGATCTTCACCTATAATCCATTGATTTGGAGTGCTAATATCAATTTCTTGACCAAGAAGATTGAATGCTTTTACAAATTGTAGTTGTGTTTCTAAAGTTGCGTTTTCAATGCTGTTAAAACAGGGGTTTTGAATGGTTGAAGTTGTTGTTTGTTGGTTCGCTGAAATTTTTCTGTCAAACAAAAAAGATTCAATAGAAGCGGTAATATGTGCACCCCAAGAATCAGTAATTGCATATTGAAAATCAAAATTGTTGAAGCCATAATCTAATGTTCTGTATGTGTCGTCGTAGGCTGCTTGTTCAATTAATGCCTGTCTTGCTTGAAGCCCTGTGACCAAATTTGCTGGATTATAAAAAGTGGCTAAATAATTGTCGATGTACAATGAAAATTGATTTCTGTAATAAGGTACGTTCAAAATTTTAGAGTAAAGTGGTCGCGGATCATTCGTTGAAGCCCAATTGTAAATATCTCTATTTGCCCAATTTATTCCCGACCAATCGATGCCAAAAGTATTGTCCATGTCATATTCGATAAAGACAAATTTCTGATCTGAAGGACGCTGGTACAAATAGTAATTATTTTTGTTGTAAGCATACCCGTCCCAATGTCCAGACAAAATTTCAATAGCCAAAGTTCTCAAATACATGTCTACATCAAAAACTGCATCAATTTCACAAGCAAAATCTGTTGGATTGGAGTTGTTTAAAACGTCCAAAAAATGAATCAAACCGCTGTAATCATTGGCACTTTTGTTGGTACTTAATTCGTATAAGTTCTCATAGGGAGATTGATTTACTCCTGAATAAAGCATGTTCGCTCCATAATTCGCTTTGTAAAGGTTTCCAGTATCGTTTTGCGGAAAACGAGATTGAATAAACTCCTCATCGATGTGTTCTGTATTTAAGTAAAGTCCTTTGTATTCATTGTTTACAAATAATTTTACATAGCTTTTTCGGGAAGCTGGCAGCTCCGCAGCTTTCAATAAGTCTAAAGAAAGGTCATTTCTCAGAATTGAGACATCATTGTGCTGACCGTTTAGATTTAATTTTTCTAAGCCTTGCCATTTTACTCCAGAAACAAAAGTGTTGAATGAAATTTTAAATGATTTTTTTTCAGCATATCGAGAAGTGTTTCCGCGCAATCTGAATCCCACATTATTAATAACTGTTGTACCTTGTGAGCTGATGTATTCAAAATCTGCGGGATATTCATGATCCGAACTTAAATTGCTTTGCAACAACATGTTCGACATGCTATCAGCATCAATTGTGATGTAAATGGATGCCAATTCATTTTGCAAAAAAGCTTGATTATCCGCAGGATGAAAAGTTTGTCCCATACAAAATTGAAAAATTCCGATGGTTACAATCAAAACTAGAAGTAGTTTTTTTTTCATTACAAGTGAGTTAAAAGCTTAGTGTTAAAATTACACTTAGATTGTCGAAAAGTATGTATTTTTTTTCGTTTTTCAAAAATTAATTTTCGTTGCAAACTAAATTTAGAATCATTTTAATAAGATCATTGAAAAACCTTAAAAACATTTTTCTGTCAGCTTGTCAGCAATTTTCATCAGGCACGTTGTTTGAAAGTAATTTGACAATGAATAATAAAAAGCAACATCAATTTGGAAATAATTTGGAGACAATCATGTATCCAGCTTTGCTATTGATCTTGATGTGGTCGTTTTACTTATTGGAAAGAATTTCG
Source organism: Crocinitomicaceae bacterium (assembly GCA_040403095.1). Lineage (GTDB taxonomy): Bacteria > Bacteroidota > Bacteroidia > Flavobacteriales_D > Crocinitomicaceae > JAQVCM01. The sequence continues at coordinate 37,404 of JBBALI010000018.1, read as the reverse complement.
TCCTTCGATTTTTACAAATGGGGAATTTTCCCTAAAGATTTAATAGGTTTACGAGGAATCATCTTTTCTCCTTTGCTTCATTCCCCTTCTGACTTTGGTCATATTTTAAACAATTCAGGTCCAATTGCGATTCTTTTTGGAGCCTTGATTTACTTTTACAGACAAATCGCAGCACAAATATTTTTCTTCAGTTGGTTTGTAACCGGCTTATTTGTTTGGGTTTTTGCCATCAATACAGGTTCATATCACATTGGAATGAGCAGTGTGATTTACGCCTTGGCTGGATTTTTATTTGTCAGTGGAACAATCAGAAAATACAGGCCTTTGCAAGGAATTTCACTTTTCGTTATTTTTGTTTATGGAAGTTTGATTTGGGGAATTTTCCCAATGCAGGCAAGGGTTTCATGGGAAGGTCATTTGGCAGGTTTAATCACAGGTGTGACTTTGGCTTTTTTGTATAAATCTAAAGGGCCGCAAGAACCCAAATACCAGTATGAAATAGAAAAGGAAATGGGTATCGAACCACCAGATTTAGAAGGTCAATGGTTAGAAAATATCCGTTTAGCTAATGAAAGAGCGGAGGAAATCAAGCGGCAGCAAGAAGATTTCAAAATTATATACAATTATATTTCAAGCCAAGAATCTAGTCCAAAACTACCTTCGGACGAAAAGAATCCACCAAGCGACCCAAACCTTTAGATGTATTTTTCCAAGCGTCAGAATCAAATTCTATGCAGCAATATCCACAAGTTTGCAAGCCAATGTATTCGTCTGTAAAATAAGATGCTAAATCAGAAATCCCATCGTTGTGACCGATTAATAGAATGTCTTCTTTGCCTTCCAATTTCCATATAAAATCTAAAAGCGACATTAAGTCAGCATGGTAAAGTTGATCTGTCAATCTCAAATCGCGAAATTCAAATTTTTCCTGTACGATTTTGGCTGTTTGTTGCGTTCTTGCGCTTGTTGAGCAGTAAACAGTAATTTTTCTCGGAAGTTTTTCATTGAGATAAAATCCCATTTTATTGGATTGTTCTATTCCTTTCGGAAGTAAAACGCGGTCAAAATCCTTTTGTGATGGCGCAATAACCTGAGTTTTTGCGTGTCTTAAGATGTGCAATTTCATAATTGATATTTGTTGCTAATATCGCAATATTAAATTGAATTTTCACCAACCATTTAGTTAACGGGGACGTTTGAGAAATTAGGTAAAGATTCGAAATGTAATCAAGTATTAAAAAAAATTGTAACTTGCGCGAAAACGAAAACATCAGAAAGATTGGAATTGGCATGCACATAAATTCAGACATACTTAAAGCTTGTGCCAGCAACAATCGAAAAGCACAGAAACAACTCTATGAGTATTGTTTCAAGTTCCTGATGCCACTTTGTTTGCGTTATCACAATAATGATGAAGACGCTAGATCTTCTTTAAATATAGCTTTTCTTAAAATCATCAAAGGAATTGAAACGATTGATGTTGAGGCGGTTAATTTTAATGCTTGGTCTAAAAAAATTACTACGAATACTTTGATCGACGAATACCGAAAATCAAAGATACATCTCACACATTATCAAGGAAAAGAGACTGAGAGAGAATTAGATTTTCATGCTGAAGTAATTCAAAATGATGCTGAAAGTGATTTTGGATGTGCTTCAATTATGAAATTATTGACTCAAATTCCAGCAGTCAGTGCCCATGTATTCAACTTGTATGTCATAGATGGCTACAGTCACAAAGAAATTGGTGAAAAATTGGAAATTTCGGAAGGAACTTCAAAATGGCATTTATCGACAGCTAGAAAATTGTTGAGAGAAAAATTAGAAAAAATGAACGCGAGTTTACCACAAAAAATGGTCATATGAACTGGACGGAAGAAGATATAGATCAATTGTTTAGAGATTCAGCAAATCAGTTGAATGTTCCTTTTCAGGAGTCTTATTGGACTGAAATGGAAGCAATGCTGCCTCAAACAAAAAAGAAAAAAGGATTGGGTTGGATTTTTGGTGGAACGATCGTCTGTTTGGCGTTGATTTCAACTTTCTTTTTTCCTGAGTCTACTGCAAAATCAGGAAATGCTTCCAATGAAACTGTAAACAATCAAATAAAAAATATTACACAAACAAATTCAGTTTCAGCCATTCAAAAAATGCAAGTGAAGTCTGTTGATATTGTTCTGAAAGCTGAAAAGACAACAAAAAATGTCAGCCGATTGAGGCAAATTAACAAAAAACTATTGGCAAATTCTGAATCTTTATTTACATCAAATGAGTTTTCTAATCCAGGAGGTGAGAATGTCCAATCTATTGAAAATCAAATTGAATTGCCCGTGCAATTTGAAGATCAACCCACATTCTCAATTGAAAAGCTGAAATTGTTGACATTTCCAAATCAGCCAATTTCTTTGGTGACATCAAACTTTAAAAACTTGATTTTGAAGCGCAAATCAAACGTTTTGTACGTGCAAATTGGTGCTGGTTTGGCAGAGTCGTTTATGCAAACAAGTGAAAGCAATTGGATGCCGACAATCAATATTGGTGCTGGTTATCAATACAGCCCAGAAGGATTTGGATTCTCAGCAGGTTTGAATTTGAATACAACGTTTTCAAATAATTTAGAAATCAATCGCAAATCCAAAGTCTATAATTTCGGATCTACCAATTATGAACAAAATTTCAGATATAAACAAATTTATACGTTGGAATTACCTTTAAGCATTGACTTTAGGAAAAACAAACAAACCTTTTCTGTAGGCATTGCACCAACTTTTATAGCCAGTTCATTGATGAGGTTTTCACAACTTGAAGATGGAGAATTGAGTCAAGATGAAGTGTATATCGGACAAAAAGTCGGTCTAAATCATTTTGGCTTGAAACCAAGTTTAGGTTATCAATTAGAGCTAGCAAGAGGTTGGAATGTGGGAATGCAACTAAGTACGCAATTGATGCAGCAAGTGGACGATTCTCAATTTATTGGAATTATAAGAAACAATCCGTTTAGTGGTCAAATTACTATTCGAAAAACGATAACAAAATTTTAAAATGTTTAAAACTAGAAAAATATTCAGCTTTTCTTTGATCACTTTGGTGTTCATTTTGAACGCTTGCAAGAAGAATGAAATCATTCCGCCTCCAGGGTCTTCAACACCTGTTTTTACTGCAATTGGAACTTTTGGAAGCGAAGAAATTGATCTGCGAGCAGGTGATAATAACGTTGTAATGACCACAGAAAGCGCTTTGTGGAATGGAGTCGATTTTTTTAAAGGGAATTTAGGAAATGAGGATTTTAGGGTGGAAATTGGTGTTTTTGGTGGCGATGTTGATTTTCAAAATCCTCATGTGCCAGAATTTTCAAATCAATCAGCCATTTCTTTTGCTTATTTAGCGCCTCAACCTCCATTGTTTTCGATTAAAAAAGATTCTTTACCTAACAGTGAATCCATCATCAAAGTGGAGTGGGAAGTAAATGGCGTGATGCAAACAGTTTTAGACAATCTCGAAATTCGTGATCCAGGAAAATATCAAGTTTGTGCGCATGTAACTTTTGATGATAATGAAGTACAAACCTTGTGTAATGAAGTAATTGTTGGATTCAAGCCAAATGCCGCATTTGAATTGGAATTTGTGTTGGATCAAAACAACAATTTGATGGCATGGATTGATCCACAAATTGGTGTTGTGCAATCAGTAAAATGGTTTCAAGATGGAGTTCCTGTGAGTAACATGATGCAACTAGATAAATACCTTGAAGATGAAACACATTTGATTCAAGCGGAGGTGCTTTTCACCAATGGAGTTCGAAGTCTGAGAAGTGTGATTGTTGATGGTGATCTAACAGGAAAAAACATTAATGATTTTTATCAATCTGGCTTACTTTTTCCTTCGGAATGGGACTTTAAGTCCAAAGTGAAGGTAGTTAAAAATAACGTCGTTTATTCTTCACATTTAACTCCCAATCCATCCAATCAAATCGTTGTATACGATGTGAAATATTATGGGCTAAATCCCCAGGGAAAAGCGGTTTACATTTTGAAAGGACACATTCATGTAAATGTTAAAAGTAATATTTCGCCAACTGTTGTTCCCCTTGACCTCGATGTTGCATTTGGAATTTCATTGAACTAAAAGTTAAATGATTCTCTTCTGAATCAATTGTATATATTTGTATAAAACTATAAATCGAAAATATGAAAAAATGTCTACTACTCTCCATGATTGGCGTTTCATTCCTAGGATACTCTCAGATTACTATAAATTCAACTCACGTTCCGCAAACAGATGATACTTTGCGCGTTTCTGATGCTGTGATTGACAATACGATGGATTTTATCACAACTGGTAACGATTACACTTGGGATTTTTCAAATTTACAGTTTAATGGACAAACTTTAAACGAATATCAACCAGTGACATCTGCAGGATTATATATTCAATTTGTTTTCGGTAGCACGGTTCCACAAAATTACAGGGCTTCTTATTATGTCGCGACAAATGGTTTGCCGTTGAATAATTTACCAGCACAATTACCAATTACGATTTCTGATATCAGCCAGTTTTATAAATTGAGAACGGATTCTTTGACCATGGTTGGCTTAAAATTGTCTGTGAATGGTCAAGAAATTCCTGCCAAATCGGATACGATTGAAACAAAATACAAATTCCCACTTGATTATGGAAATTCCCACTTTTCAAGAGGATATACCAAATTGGATTTAAACCCGATTTATGATGGAATTTGGATTCAACACAGAACACGACAAACAGATGTAGATGGTTGGGGACAAGTTACAACGCCGCTTGGTTCCTACAATGCATTGAGAATTCACCATAGAATTACTGAGTCAGATTCATTTTATGTTTCCTTCAACGGTTTCGCTTTTTGGGTCCCAATTCCTGTTCCAGAAAGCCATGAATACGAATGGAGGGCTGTTGAAGAAAAGGAACCGATTTTACTAGTAAAAACAAATGTTGTACAAGGTACAGAAACTGTAACTTCTGTTCAATACAAAAACAATTACACGGTTGGAATCAGTGAAGTAGAATCGATTTCTGTTTCAATTTACCCAAACCCAGTGCAAGATTGGATGGTGATTCAATCTTCAACAAAATTTGAGGAATACCGTATTTTTTCCACTGATGGAAAATTGATTTTAGACGGGAAGTTAGCCAATGGCGCGCAACAGATGGTTGATGTTTCCAGTTTGAAAAGCGGTTCATACATGATTCAACTCAATTCAAATACTGGCGTTTCGGTAAAGAATTTCGTGAAATAGTTTTAAAGCTTTTTCTTAAAGGAATTAGGTCAACTTAGGTTGGCCTTTTTTTATGCGAGAATTATGTAATTGAACTCAAAGCAATTGTTGTATCTTTGGTAAAAATGACACACAATCAACCTAAATTTAAAGATTTTAACATGCAAGCAAGTGAATTTGTAAATAAATACCTCGCAGGATTTTTGATTTTTGCTACAGCTGCCTTTTTGCTTTTCGGCTTATCTGAATTTTTAAGTTCTTTTCTTGGTGCGATTATTTTCTATATTCTCTTCAGAAAATTCATGGCTTATTTGGTTTTTCAAAAGAAATTTAAAAAGCCTTTTGCAGCCATTATAATCATTATTATTTCTTTTCTAATTGTTGTTTTACCAGTTGGAGTGCTGATTACAATGATTTTGGGAAAGGTATCAAAATTAACCTCCAACACAGATTTAATTAAAGATTATGTCAACGTTTTTTCTCAGAAATTAGAACAGTTTCACATCCATGTTTCAGCACAAAATGTGGTTTCCAATATTACCAAATTCGTTTCTCAAAATGCAGGCGATTTTTTGAGTTCTTCGCTCAGCATCGCAGCGAGTTTATTGATGATGTATTTTTTACTGTATTTCTTGCTAGTCAATGTGAAAAAGCTAGAAATAAAATTGATGCATTATTTGCCTTTTGAAGATGATAAAATCAATTTGTTTAGCAAAGAGTTGGTTGATCAAACCTTTGGAAATGCGATTGGTGTGCCAGCAGTTGCAACCGCTCAAGGAATATCGGCATACATCGCTTTTCTGATTGCAGGAATTCCTGACGCTGGAATTTATGCGATTTTGACGGGATTTGCGTCTATTATTCCTTTGGTAGGAACAGCAGTAATTTGGATTCCGGTGGCGATTTATTTGTTTGCAATCAACCACAATTGGCAAGGCGTTTTTGTCATTGTTTTCTGTCTTTTGGTTTTAACTAATTTAGATAATTTGGTGCGCATGTACGTTTCGAAAAAAATCGGAGATGTACATCCAGTAACTACCGTGTTGGGCGTCATTTTCGGACTCAAATTTTTCGGTTTAACTGGTTTGGTTTTTGGTCCTTTGCTGATTTCTTATTTTCTACTGATGATCAAATTGTATCACGACAATTACAAAACCAAAACGATTGAAGAAATTGAAGAGACGGAGGAAAATGATAAAAACGCCATGATGCAATTGTTGAACAAGATTTTCTTCTTTACTGACAATTTCAACAAGCCAACTTCCAAAGGAGATAAACCGGCTTAAACCCAAACTTTGGTTCCCTCAGAGCAATTCTGACAAATGTCGATTTGATTTCTTTTCGTCAATACTGCCAATCTGAAATCGTTGTATTTTTTGGATTTCCAAAGTTTGTCAAAATTTTCAGTCACTGCTGAGCCCAATACATGTTTGGCGTCTTTGTCGAAACAGCAAGGCACTACTTGCGCGTCCCAAGTCAATACGCAGGATGACCACATGCGCCAACAATGATTTCCAGTTTTGTATTTCAAGCGATACGTTCCGTCTTTTTGGCGTTTGTAACGCGCATATTTTTCATTTTCAGGAATCAATTCATGGCCCTTTTGGTAATCATACACTTGTGCAGATTTCAGTCGCACTTCATCAATTTCCAACGTTTTCGCCAAATCAAAAACGCCATCAATTTCGTGTTCATTCGGTTTCACGACCAAAAATTGAAAAATCAAATGTGGAGTTGCTGAATTGGCTGCTTTTTTGGCTTCGACCAATAATTTGGCACCTTCAATCACTTTGCTCAACGTGCCATGAACTCGGTAACTTTCATATGTTTTTTGCGTCAAACCATCAATGGAAATAATCAATCGATCCAAACCAGAAGCTACAATCTCCGTTGCTTTTTGCGGTGTGATAAAATGAGCGTTGGTAGAAGTAGCCGTATAAATGTGTTGCTTTTTCGCATCTTTGATCAAGTCTAAAAACTGCGGATGCAAAAATGGTTCGCCTTGGAAATAGTAATTGATGTAAAAAAGCTGTTTTCCCAATTGTTGAATCAATTGTCGGTTGAGTTCCAAGTCTAATTTCCCAGTAGGACGAGTGAAATTTTTCAACCCACTCGGACATTCAGAACAGCCCAAATTGCAAGCAGTCGTTGGTTCAATGCTCACTGTAAACGGCTTTCCCCAAACGATGCTGCGCTTCAAAATCCGCGAAATGCGGTAAGAAAAACGCAACAATACCAAATTCGCCAAACGTGCAAACGTAAGGTGACGCAAAATTTGAAAATTGTCTTTGAAAGTCGCCATGAATTGGGATAAAGGTACGAGAAAAAGTAAAGGCGCAAAAAAGCGACTTTCATTTTACTGAAAGTCGCTTTGATTAAACGCGATTTAAATAGTGTTTAAATTGAATCTATTGCTTCACAAAACGCAACGTTTGAATGTTTTCTCCTTGTGCATTGTTTACGTGAATCAAATAAACACCACCTTGAAAATGATTTACATCAATCCCGTTGTTTTCATTGCTCAATTCCCATGTTCCCATAGTATTTCCAAGAACTGAGAAAATAGTTGCTGAAACGTGTTCATTTTCTGCCAAAGCCAAATTAATTGCAAGTTTGTTTTTCACAGGATTTGGATAAACAATTAAATTGCTTTTAGATTCTGTATTTGAAGTTGGAATTTTCATCGATTTTTCGCCACCTTCTTCAACTTCTAAAAAGTGATATGTTAAATCTAAAGGTTTAGAAAACGATAATATTATACTTGCTTGGTGCGCAGTTAAAACATCTTCTTTGTTTTCTGCTATTTCACTCAATCTTTTTACGTAGAACTCTTGATTTTCCTTTTCATTCATGAATGAGAAATAATCTTCAGATTTTAGCAATTCAGCTTTGATTTTCAATAAATCGATAAAATCCTGACTGAATTTAACTTTTTCGTTTTGAAGTGAGTTTACAACTGATTCAACATCTTTTTCACCGATTTGCAACTCAGCAAGCATTTTCAAACTAGCCTCATCATCATATTGTGATAAAAATTCTTCTAAGGTTGCATTTTTGTTTTCAAGCAATGTATCTAAAAGGATTTCTTGCAATTTAGACTGAATTTCTAAGTTTTTGATATTTTGGTCATATTGCTCTTTCTCAAGTTGTATAAATAGATCATCCAAAATTAAGGTGCTTTGAGTAGTTAAGTTTTCTGATTCAGGTTGATTTATTTTTAAATATACTTGACCCGATGTAAAATTTGATGGACAGCCTTCTTCTGAATTGTAAGTAAGGTTTGTGCCGTTAAATTGGGCGTTCGATATTGCAATTCTATTTGTAGTATAAGAATCTAAATCATAAAAGGCATCATTTAAATAATGAACGTAATTAATGTTGTTAATTGTAGAGTTTTGAGAAACGAAAAAATCATGGGTAAAAGCTGCTGGTTCATTATTTAATGAAAACTTATTATTTGCAGCTGCTAATCTTGCCAAACTTTCTGTTGTTGGTATCACGAAACCCTGATGATAGTTAATTGTTCCTTCCATCACTGAAAGATCGTAGCTGTAGATTGATTCGTTGAATCGATTACATCTCCAAATTAAACCTGTTCCATTTCCTCCAACTTGAACAGAACCGTTAGTTGATTCAGATTGACCGCCAATTTTTAAGTTTTTAAATGTGTTTCGATAAATAAAATTATCAGCCGTTCCTGAATTTCGCACTACAATTCCAAAAGAATTTCCGTTGAAATTTATAATCAAAGGATTATCTAATTCTTCAAAAGAATTTTCCTCAATTTTATAGCCCGTGCTTCCCAGCATGTATAAGCCAGAAGTTTGATTAATAATTGGATTTGAGCTCAAAATTTCTCTTATTTTAAAGGTGTTTCTCACAATTGTAGGAGCTGTTGTTCCATAAACGAAAATACCAATAGCATTGTTATTATATAGATTTCCATCACTTCTAAATGTTGCAGTGCTAGAAAATGAAAGATTATATATTCCGTATGTAAGATTCGTAAAAGTATTTGGATCATCAGGAGTGCAAGGAATCTGTGCTAAACTGCATCTTTTGTCTACAAAGTAATTGGCATTTATTCCATTAATTCCTATTCCTTGCTTATCAATACTAAAGTTATTAAAATCTTCATTGATAAAATCTGAACCAGTGATTGAAACTCCTTGTATAGCATTCAAATAAATATGGTTTCCTAAAGGCAAGCCGAAAATATTAAAGGCGCTATTTGTTTTAAATGTACAGTTAACAAACTTAGAAAGATTATTTGTTGAGCCTGAAATGTAATTCGTTACAATCGCATCGTTCTGATTATTTAAGAAAATTGCATTTGTAGCTTGAATTACTCCACCATATTTACCAGAAATGTTGGCATTATTTATTGGGCTTGTAGCTCTTGCAGCGACAGCATTTATAGCATTCTCAATAACCACGGGTTTAGTTAACGTCCCAGAAATAATCAACCTACCTTGTTGTGAATTTGTAAGTGAACCTTGTGCAATAGAAGAATTTCCCCAAACTTCAGTTCCAAACCAAGTATTTGAACCGCATCTAGCATCAGATGTCAACTTTGTACCATTTGTCAAGGTCAATTTACCACCTTGTAAAGTTCCATCGCCATTTTCAATAACTAATCTAGCATTTGGGGCAAAATGTATTGTCATGCCAGAAATTGTTACTGTTTTTCCTTTTGGGATTCTCAATTCGTCTTTGATGTATGCATAATTTGCAGTACCATTATTTAAAGGATTGGTTGTAGAGGTCCAAGTTGCATTTGTCACAGCTGAAAACGATAATTTGTCATAGTACTGAAAATTAAAATCAGAATAGTCAAGTCCATCAATTTGATCTGGTAATAGATATGACTTAAAATCAGCATAATCAGTCCAAATATTTTCTGTTCCCATGTAAGAAGCTGGAATACCTTGATTTAAATAATTAGCATTTAAGGAAACTACACTTAAATTTGGGTTAGTGTTATACTGAATAGAAAGCCTACCAATTTTGGTACTATTAATGAGGTATAATCCTTCTTGACCATTAATTTTTCCAAATTCTAATTGTGAATCTTTAAAATCACTATCTCCTGCAAGTAATAATGGAAAATTATCATCTGCCACGTCATAGTTAACATAATCAATGGTTGATGTGTATAACGCTGTCGGATTGTGAACGATGAAAAGGAATTTTCCAGTTTTATCAAATTCGAGTCCTCTAATAAAAGGTCTTTCCGCAGTTAGCAAATAGTCATAAATGTTAACCGTTCCAGAAATAACATTGCCCGAATTATCTAAATTTGCTGTATAAACTGAATGAAATGTTTGTATTGTAGAACCGTACTGAGATGAATACGCTTCCCGAGCATAAGGGACTGCAATTCTGTACTTATAACCATCAGCAGAGGGGTTTGAACTTTCATATAATTCCATTTCCCCTCTGACAAACATTTGACCAAAGCCGCCAGGCATGCTCATTGAATTAACGTAGGTGATTCCATTTGCATCAAGTTTAAATTTTCTAACATCAGTAGGTGTTGAGACAAAAATAAAATGAGAATTATCGCTCAATTTTTTTGATACAGCAAAAAATACATTTCCTTCTTTACCTTGTGGAGCTGGCGTGTAGGGCATCAGCACAGAAGGATATACTTCGCCAACTCTAGTCGGGTTAGTAGAGGAAGTTTGAGAAAAATCAACTACTGTGTAGGTCATTTGGTCTGGTGAAGTTGAATTTGAGTAATCTCTTCCTGCAGCGAAAATGTAAACTTCATTACAATTATTTGGATTAGTGACAATGGCTGTCTCTGACCTGCCTTTATTGTCTTTTCCGCCGTAAAACATATTCCCGAGAAGATAGCCAGAACCGTCGTAAACATTTCCATCAACAACAAAGAGTCTCAAGTTTCCTTCTTCATCTGCTATTGCGTTACTAGAGCACTTTGCTTCTTGACCAGCGTAATCAATACTTGGATTTGGACCTGACGGGAGGTTACTAATTGTTCCACTAATATTAGAATAATATTTTGGCGCAAAAATCCATATAGGATTTTGACAAAAAGCGTTAAATGACAATAAAGTCATAAAAAGGAAGATTAATTTTGGTTTCATAAGTTTTTAATTTTAAATTTGTTAAATGTCATAAAAAAAAAATGATTTAACAAAATTTTATGCGTATTTTCTTAAAAATATTTTTTATCTGCTCCAGCTTTCATTTGTTTTCGCAGCAAAGCAACCAAATTATTTCTAATTCTTTTCACGGAAAAGTTATTGGATTAGGCTTTAACAAAGGTGGGTATGGTGTTAATTTGACACTTGAAAAGAAAATATTATTCGACTGCGGTGAATGTAGTGGTATCGGAAATGTTTACATGCTAGCGTTTGAATACAATGTAGATCAAATGAACCCGAATGCTAATTTAGACGATAGAACATTACTAATAAATGACTTACCTGTAATTTTTAATAGCGAATCTAGAGTTGGATCAAAAAAACTTATCGAAAATCAAAGATCTGGCTATGTTCATCTAAAACAAATTTCATTCAATTGTTTGATTGAAGACAGTTTGAAATTTAATATTCCCTCACAGAATTCTGAGCATTTCGTATCAGGATTTTACTTAGTGATTGAGTGTTTAATTTCTGGATCAGAAAAAGTCGACTATGAGATAGTGACAAATACAGAAAATAGTAATGTTAATTTGATAAGCTATGAAAATAGTGCTTTTAACGCAAATCCAATTAATTTAAATAAAGATGTTGGTTTTGCAGTAGTAGGTCTTGCAATGAATTTTTTAAATGGTGATGAAAGTGAAGTTTATGTAAATAATAATTTATTGGGTTATATTGCTGGGACAGACCTTTCGTCGCAAGAATTCATAACGTCGGGAGTTAGAGGTCATTTTGAGTATAAATCAGGCGTTCTTTCAGGGCTTGACGATGATACTCCAGATTCGTTAATGTACGGAACTGATGCCTTAGCCGAAATAAGCTCTTTCTTAACTAGTACTAATAGTTTTAACTACAAAATTGAACGGGTAAATCCTGAAAATCATAATGACAATTATGTAATCGCCTCTGTATTTTCCTATACATCAACATGCGAAGATTTTCCATATTCCGTTTCGTCTGATACGACTATTTGTAGAAATGAATCAATTCAATTATCCGCCACTGGCGGCATTCGATATGAGTGGCAACCTTACTATGATTTAAGTTGCTCCACTTGCCCCAATCCCATTTTCACAGGTGATAGCTCGCGGTTTTACACCGTTCGCATTTGGAACAACGATTCGTGTTCTGTTGTGCGCCCTGTAAAAGTAAACGTGACACAATTACCAGAATTTTCAAGCATTACCACTACCGCAAGTACATGCGAAGGTACAACGGGTAAAATTATAGCTTCGTCCAATTTGACTGGAGAAAGCTATGCAATCAATGGCGGCACAGCGCAAGCAACGGGCAACTTTTTCAATTTGGCGCCTGGTTTTTACACCGTAACTTTGCAAGCTTTGAATGGTTGTAGCAAAGATTCGATTGTTGAAGTGGGTTCTGTTATTTCCACCAATGCGTATTTCACCGCCAATCCTGCGCAGGGCGCCCCGCCTTTGTGGGTCAATTTCAGCAATCAAAGTACGAATGCGAGCAATTACGAATGGTTTTTAAACGGCGTTTCGCAGGGAAACAACTACAATTCAGAACTATTTGACACCACAGGAATCTACAACATTGAGCTCATCGCTTGGCCAAACAATCCTGCGTGTGCAGATACTTTCAGTTTAAATATCCATGTTTTTGACAGTTTGATTGTTCAAATCCCTAACGTTTTCACACCTAACAACGACGGCAAAAACGATATTTTTGGTATCAACACCAACTTGCCTGTCACAGTCGAATACCAACTTTTCAACCGCTGGGGCAATGAAATGATTTCAGGTACTAAATCGAATGCAATCAGCACTTCCACCAACGCTTATTTCACACCTTTGTGGGACGGAAAAGATGCTACAGAAGGCGTTTATTTTTACAAAATGAAAATCAAAGCTGTTTCCGAAGATAAAATTTGGGAGGAGAATATGGATGGATTTTTGGAGTTGTTGCGGTGATTTTTTTGCCACGGATTACAAGGATTTAATGGATTGGATTTTTGGACAGCCTGATCTTCTATAAATAATCGTTAGTTGTACATTCTAATCATCCAATGATCTAACAATCGATTAATCTAAAAAAGCCACGGATTATCTTCGATGTTGCTTCGCTATCCAGGATGGCTCGGATGATGGTGATTTGATAAAAATCAACCGAATTTATTCTATTAAGCTGAATATCGCAGGAAATCTTCGCTCGGTGTATCTTGGAATCGCATCAGCAAACAAGTTTAAAGTAAATTCTAAATGATTAACCTTGTTCATTTCAAAAAGAATTTGGGGAGTCTTATTTTCTATAGAATTATCAATAAAGACTAGATTGTCAAATAATTGATAATGAAGATTTAAGTTTTTATATCCTTCTTTCCATTTGTATTCAATGGTTTCATTGGAAACAAAATGTCCGTTGTTTTTGGTTCTGATTTCAACTCTTTTTTTTGCAATGTCCAAATTATCGAGGCAAAAAAAGAAAATATCAATAACGTAATTTAAACCTTTAGCTTGAGAAATTATTTGATGAGGAAAAACATGAAGATTTGTTTCAAAACTGAAAGAATGCAATTCATTAAAAGCTTTATTGATTTGATTTTCTAACTGTTTTTCTGTTAAATCCTTCGCGAAATTATCTCTTAATTCCGAATCCCTTAGTGAATTGTAATTTTCAATAAAACATTTATCATAATCAAAAGGTACTATTTGTTCTTCCACAAGTGACTTGGAAAATGTTGATTTTCCAGAACCATTACAACCAGCGAAAATGATTAAATGTGGCTGTCGCAATTAGTGTGTGCTTTTTGTGATGAGTTTAGATTTAACTCTTTTTTAGCCTTTGCCACTTTCAGATGAGATTTCACAACAGTGTTTAAAATACCCGTTGCACGCTCCTGAAAATGTGCTTTGTTCACAATTGATGAACCATTTGATGATTTATTCAATGTAATTTTCATATCCTTAATGCGATTGAAATAATCAATACAAAGGTACAAATATTTGAATGCTAAAACTATATCTGTGTCACTTTTTGTTTGCTAGCGACAACGTTGAAAGTAAGAAGCATTAGTTTTGCTATTAAACCACCGATTTTCCGAAAGTCAAATCTTCAATGATTTTGGAGTTTTTGCGCTAAACTCAAGTTTCATTTTACAATTCATCTTGATTTTTCCTTACATTTGAATCTAAATCAAAATTCAATGGTGCGTCAATTTGCTTTTATTTTAGTTTGTTTGTTTTTGCATTCGAATGTTTCAGCGCAGGTCAAGAAATCTTATTTTGGGAAATATGTCGGAACAATCGCTGCCTATGAAATGAGTGCCGGCGCAAGTGAGCGAATCCAAATTGGTATTGCAGCGATAGAAATTCAATTGTCAGCCAAAGAAATCGTTGTAGTAATTGGCACCAAAACCAACAAAGGAATTTGGACTTTGGTTTCAGAAAATAAAACCAACTTCGTCATTGAGGGAAAAATGGACAATTCATCTGCTACAGAAAAAATCTTGATTTACAAAAAAGGCAAGAAAATCGTCAGAGAAGGCATTCGCCCGCAACCGGATGTGATGTTGAAGAAGAAGAGGAAATCTTAGATTATTGGATTGTTGGATTGTTGGATTTTTAGATTGTTAGAAAACGCAGACAGCACTTTTCTGAAAATACAAAATTCTCGCACATCTTTAGACAGTTAAACTTGCACTAATTTATTTTTTTTGCGATCTATCGTTTCGTCCAATAATCCAAAGATCGAATGATCCAAGATTCCAATAAAAAATCCGTGCATCGGTGGCTATTTTAGATTGATAGATTATTGGATTTTTAGATTGACTGCGTCGGTGCTTCGCACTCACTTCGTGGCTGGCTTCGTCGGTATTAGAAAGTGCGACTGACGATTATTTTTAGATTATCAATTTCTTCCAATCATCCAAAAATCGAATGATCCAATAATCCAGTAAAAATCAGCGCATCCGTGGCTGATTTTAGATTTTTAGATTGTTAGACTGCGCGACTGACGATTATTTTTAGATTATCAATTTCGTCCAATAATCCAAAAATCGAATAATCGAATAATCCAATAAAAAATCCGTGCATCCGTGGCTGATTTTAGATTTTTAGATTGGCTGCGCGTCTGCCTGCGGCGGTGTTGGATTTTTAGATTGTTAGACTGCGCGACTGACGATTATTTTCAAATTATCAATTTCATCCAATCATCCAAAAATCGAATGATCCAATAATCCAGTAAGAATCCTTGAATCCGTGGCTTATTTTAGATTAATCGATGGTTAGATTATTCGATTATTCGAGTGTAAAACCAACGATTGTTTTAGAGACTTAAGTCTGTCCTAAAATCCTAAAATCTAAATATCCAATCCAATTTAATCCGTGAATCTGTGGCTTATTTTTGTGGACTACGTCTTTGTCTAAAAATCTAAAAATCGAATGATCCAATAATCCAATCTTAAAACAAAATCCCTGCAATCGTCGCAGAAAGATACGAGGCAAGCGTACCGGCCAACAATGCGCGCATTCCTAGTTTCGCAAGGTCAGCTCTTCGTTCTGGAGCCAAGGCACCAATTCCACCGATTTGCATACCAACACTGCTGAAATTTGCAAAACCACAAATCGCGATACTTGCGATCAAGTTTGCTTTTTCACTGTAAACCGGAATGGCATCACTCGTCAAATTTTTGAAAGCAACGAATTCATTGATTGTAAGTTTTTGTCCTAGAAGTGTCGCTACATTATTCACGTCTTGCATAGGAACGCCCATACTCCAAGCCATCGGATAGAAAATTTTAGCGAAAATTACGTCTAAAGTTAAACCTGGATTGATTAATCCAAACATCCAATTGATCATCGCAATCAATGCCAAGAAACCAATCAACATGGCGATAACATTCATCGAGATTTTGAAACCGTCTGTTGCGCCATGACTAATCGCGTCAATCAAGTTTACATGTTCTTTTTTGACTGATAATTTCACCGTTCCCATCGTTTGAGATTCTTCCGTTTCAGGATAAATGATTTTCGAAATAATCAAAGCGCCCGGAGCAGCCATCAAACTAGCAGCAATTAGATATTCTGCTGGTGCGCCCATCGTAGTATAAACGACTAAAATTCCTCCGGCAATACACGCCAAACTTCCACTCATGGAGGCGAGCAATTCACTTTTGGTCATGCCTTTCAGATAAGGACGAATCATTACTTGCGCTTCCACTTGACCAACGAAAGCACTCGCAACGTTACTCAAAGCCTCTGCGCCACTCACACGCATGATGGTATTCATTGCCTTTGCAATTATTGAAACAATGCGCTGCATGAAACCAATGTGGTATAAAATGGCAACTAGAATACACACTAAAATAATGGTTGCAGTGATATTGAAGGCGAAAACGAAACCACTTCTCGCAAAATCACTTTGAATTTTTGGAACGCCTTGCACAAAATAAATCGGAATTTTTCCGTCCGCTTTGTGCGTTTTTTTGTCAAAAGTGACTAATTGATAATCGTAATGAATTTTGGGTGAATCTGCTTTGTAAACCAAAGGTGTTAATTTATCATCTTTTGGTCCGCCATAAATCGCTGAAAGGTGGATGGTTTTTCTTCCGTCCTCGGCAACGATGGTATCAGATTTTAAGATTCGCGCATTGTACACTTCATTTTCAGTTGAAATGCCACTATAAACGAATGCAGCACCAGTTCTTGCGAATTCTTCAATGTGTTGCATTCCTTTTCCCAAAGTCTGAAAGAAACTTTTCACAGGTGGAACTTTCAGTACCAAAACAGCTATTAAAATTTGCAGCGCAAGACCGCTAAAAACCAATCTAAGATTAATCTTTTTTCTATTGTTTGAAACCAAAAAAGCAATCCCAAGGATTACAAAAATTCCAATTATACCTGTAAATCGATCCATAGAATGTTGTTAGTTTTGAGCTTAGTTTATTTAGTTTTCGCTTCTTTTGGAAATTTCATCTCTGATTTTAGAAGCTAATTCATATTCTTCGTCTTCCAATGCGGTGTTAAGTTGCTGTTGAAGTTCATCAATACTTAAATTGCTCAATGAATTTTCTGATGGAGTTTTTTCAGTTTCTGTGTCGAAATCAGAAGCAAAATCACTGTTTTCATCTAGTTCAACTCCTGCGCTGGCCAAAATATTTTCATAGGTATAAATTGGACATTTAAAACGAACTCCCAAAGCGATTGCATCAGAGGTACGGGCATCGATTTCACTCAATTGACCTTCTTTTTCGCAAATCAATTTGGCGTAGAATATTCCTTCATTTAAATTATAGATGACGATTTCTTTCACTTTGATACCAAATGAAAGCGCAAAACTCTTGAATAAATCGTGCGTTAATGGTCGGGTAGGGGTCATTTTTTCTAATTCAATCGCAATTGCTTGCGCTTCAAATCCACCAATGATGATTGGCAAGCTTCTTTTTCCACCCACTTCAGCCAAAACCAAGGCATATGCGCCTGATTGAGTTTGACTGTATGATAATCCAACAATTTCGAGTTTTACTTTATCCATGCTTTTAGATGCTGTTTCTGAATAGTTTAGAAACAATTAGGGAAGCAATTGTTGCTTCCCTAAATTCTATATCGATGTAAAAGTAATGATTCTCTGCGAACTAATTAATGTGCAGCTTTGAATTTTTTAACAGCGTCGTTTAATTTTGGAATTACGTCAAACGCATCTCCAACGATTCCGTAGTCTGCGGCTTTGAAAAATGGTGCTTCAGGATCAGTGTTTACAACCACAATTACCTTCGAACCGTTTACTCCAGCCAAGTGCTGAATCGCACCAGAAATTCCAACAGCAATGTATAAATTTGGTCGGATGGCAACACCTGTCTGACCAACGTGCTCATGGTGAGGTCTCCAACCAATATCTGCAACTGGACGAGAACAAGCTGTTGCAGCACCTAAATTGTTTGCCAATTCTTCAATCATTCCCCAGTTTTCTGGTCCTTTCAAACCACGACCTGCAGAAACAACCAATTCAGCTTCTGGCAAAGGAATATTTCCTTCAGGAATTTTAGTGTCAATAATTTTGATTGCAGCAGCACCAACGTTTCCGTTGAAATCTTCGACTGCACAAGCGCTACCGTTTAATTCTGGTTGAATTGAATTTGGAAGCAAAGAAATGATTTTGATGGCTGTTTTCACAGAAACCAAACCAAAAGCTTTTCCAGAAAAAACGTTCACCTTGCAAGAGAAACCGTTTGAAGTGTCTGGCAAAGCAATCGCACCAGAAATCAAACCTGCTTTCAATCTTACAGAAAGACGCGGAGCAACAGCTTTCGCCACTAAATCGTGAGAAAAAACGATTACTTCAGCGCCAGTTGCATCTGCAGCAGCAGCTACTAATTTGGTAATTTGTTGCGCATCTCCATGATCTAATGATTTGTCAACCATTACTTTTGATGCACCATATTCGCCTAATTTGGCTAAATCACTTCCATTTCCAGAAGCTATGACAATCACTTCACCACCCAATTTTTTAGCGTAAGTTACCGCTTCAAAAGATGCTTTCGCATGCGCATGATTGCCGTTTATGTATACTAATGTTTTCATGTTTTTATTTTTTTAGACTTTAAGATATTAAGATTTGCTTCGCAGCTGCCTGCGGCGGTTTAGGATGTCAAGACTAAAGAGAATTTCTAAAGTCTAACGTCTTTTGTCTGCTGTCTCAAGTCTAGTAATTAAATAACTTTCGCTTCTGTGTGCAACAAATTAACCAATTCATCCATGTTGTTTGGATCAATCATCGTGCACGCTTTTTTCGCATCTGGCAAAGTGTAATTTTCGTACACAGTAAATACATCAACAGCTACTGGAGGAATAATTTGCAAAGGTTTTGTTCTCGCTGCCATGATTCCACGCATGTTCGGAATTCTTTGTTCAGCCATTCCTTTTGCGCAACTAACAACCAATGGCAAATTAGCTTCAACGATTTGTAAACCACCAACAATTTCTTGTTCCAAACGCAAAGTTGAACCGTTTACATCCAATTTCGTAGCCAAAGAAACGAAAGGAAGATCTAAATCTTCTGCAATCATTCCCGCAACTTGCGAACCGTTGTAATTGATTGTTTCTTTACCAGTTAAAATAAGATCAAAATTGTTAGCTTTTGCATAAGCTGCAATTTGTGCAGCAGCAAAATAGGCATCTGTTGCTTCAGCGTCAATTCTTACTGCATCATCAGCTCCAATGGCCAAAGCCTTGCGAATCACTGCGTCATCAGCTGCCGTTCCAACGGTAATGATGGTTACATTTCCACCACTTGTTTCTTTAATCTCAAGTGCACGCACCAATGCATACCACTCATCATAAGGATTCACAATGTATTGCACACCATTTTCATCAAATTTAGTGTTGCCATCTGTGAATGCAATTTTTGAAGTCGTGTCTGGTGACTTACTGATACATACTAATATCTTCATTTTATCAGAATTTTAATCTTAAATCGTTGCAAATTTACTAAACAAAACTGTTTTCTTAATGTTCAAAAGACTCTTTTTTTGAATATTTTATTATGCGTGCTTAGGATGTAACGAATTGACTTTGCTTGTTATCCTTAGTGTATTTTTGACACGAAGTTAAAAATCCCACTTTTTTTAAAATTTTAATGCCAAAAAATGAAATTGATTTAACTTATAATTTTGTATTTTTGGCATCCTTATCTTGATAAGAGTTAAGTAGAAATAGAATTCAAGAAATTATCTACATATGAAAACAATACAATTTAGAGAAGCACTTCGCGAGGCGATGAACGAGGAAATGCGCAGAGATAAAAGTGTATTTCTTCTAGGTGAAGAAGTTGCGGAATATAACGGTGCTTACAAAGTTTCTCAAGGAATGTTGGATGAATTTGGTCCAAAACGAGTAATTGATACACCGATTGCTGAGCTTGGCTTTGCTGGTATCGCGGTTGGAGCTTCAATGAATGGTTTGCGTCCGATTGTAGAATTCATGACTTGGAATTTTGCGATTTTAGCGGCTGACCAAATCATCAACAGTGCTGCAAAAATGTTGCAAATGTCTGGTGGTCAATATCACTGTCCAATCGTTTTCAGAGGTGGAAATGGTACAGCTGGTCAATTAGGTGCAACGCACTCTCAAAGTTTTGAAGCGTTTTATGCGCACGTTCCTGGTTTGAAAGTGATCACACCTTCAAACCCTTACGATGCTAAAGGTTTGTTGAAAGCAGCAATTCGCGACAATGATCCGGTTGTTTTCTTGGAATCAGAAAAAATGTACGGAGATAAAGGTGAAGTTCCAGAAGGAGAATACATCATTCCAATCGGAGTTGCTGATATAAAAAGAGCTGGTACAGATGTAACGATTGTTTCTTTTGGAAAAATTATGAAAGTGGCTTTCGAGGCGGCTGAATTGTTGGAAAAAGAAGGGATTTCTTGCGAGATCATCGATCTAAGAACTGTTCGACCAATCGATTACGCTTGTGTGGTTGAATCAGTTAAGAAAACGAATCGTTGTGTTGTGTTGGAAGAATCTTGGCCTTTGGCTTCTATTTCATCTGAAATTTCTTACCACTTACAACGTTATGCTTTTGACCATTTAGATGCGCCAGTGATGCGTGTAACTCAAACTGATACACCATTTGCATTTTCACCAACTTTAATTGAAGAAGCGTTGCCAAATGTTGCAAGATTAATCAATGCTGTAAAAGCAACTTTATATAGAAATTAATAAATCAAATTTTGATTTTCAAATCCCAGATTCAACTCGAATTTGGGATTTTTTTTGTGTCCTAATTTTGAAAATTTGCATCAATTAACAATTTGACCTTAAAAAGTCCAAAAGATTGTAATGAAAGTGCCTGATTCTCTGTTGTATCTTTGTAACATGTTGAATATACAATCGGTTCAAGCTTTGATACAGCTCATAGACGATCCAGACGATCACGTTTATGCGCATGTGCACGACCAATTAAAATCCTACGGACCAGAAGCGATTCCATATTTGGAAAATTCTTGGGAATCTAGAGATTTTGGATTGTTGTTTCAAAACCGAATCGAAAATTTGATTCATGAAATTCAGTTCGATGATTTGAAATTTTTGCTTCAAAGTTGGATTTCATCCGAAGAAAAAGATTTACTGAAAGGCGCCATTATTATTGCCCGTTATCAATATCCCGGATTAGACGAATCATTTATTCACAATGAAATCGAAAAAATCAGAAAAGATGCCTGGTTGGAACTAAGTCCAAGTCAAACGGCATTCGAAAAAATCATGACTTTCAACAAAGTGTTTTTTGAGCACCATCGTTTTCAAGGAAATGCCAAATCTTTTCATTCACCGTTAAATTCTTACATCAATACAGTTCTCGAAACGCGCAAAGGAAATCCTTTGAGTTTGAGTTTGATTTACAGCGTTGTAGCGCAATCATTGAAAATTCCTGTTTACGGAGTCAATTTACCGAATCATTTTGTGTTGGCCTACATGGATGAATACCGAATCAATGTGATGACAGGAAATGCAAATCCTTATGGCGTTTTGTTTTACATCAATGCATTTTCAAAAGGAACGATTTTTCAAGAAAAAGACATTCATCAATTTTTAGAACAAATCAAATTGCCTGCTGAACGTGGATTTTTTGAGCCTTGTCCGAATACCAAAATCATTCAACGCATGTTGACCAATCTCATTTCCGCTTTTCAACAAGTTGGAAATGTGGACAAAGTAAATGAATTGGTGATTTTGAGAAATTTATTTGGTTAAGCATCATTTAAGTGCTTACTTTTGGATTTCAATTCAATCACATGAAAGTAAGTTTAATCGCAGCAACAGATTTAGAAAGAGGTATTGGAAAAGACAATGATTTGTTATGGAATTTACCAGCCGACATGCAATTTTTCAAAAATACAACAGCAGGTCAAGTGGTGATCATGGGTAGAAAAAACTATGATTCCGTTCCAGAAAAATACAGACCACTTCCTAATCGCTTGAATGTTATTTTGACTAGAAATAAAGATTTCAAAGCAGAGAATTGTTTGGTTTTCCACAACATCAAAGATTGCTTAGAACATTTCAAAAATGAAACTGAACGCAAAATTTTCATTATTGGCGGCGGTCAGATTTACAAAGAAGCTTTGGATCAAAATGTAGTCGATGAAATGTTTATCACCACTGTAAATCATACATTTGATGCGGATACATTTTTTCCTGAATTTGATAAAAATTCTTGGAACTCAGAGGAAATAATGAATAGGGCAAAAGATGAAAAAAACCCCTTTGATTTCGTTGTCAATCGATATGAAAAAAAATAAACTGAACTGTTGATATTTTTCTTCTTTTCGAATGATTTCTCCTTTCCCTTTAACGCATTTTGACTAACTTTAGCCCTCTCAAAAATCGGGTGAAAATCGAATGAAAGTTTGTATAGCAGAAAAGCCAAGTGTGGCACGTGATATTGCCAAAGTAATCGGTGCTACGCAAGCGAAGGATGGCTACATGGAAGGAAACGGCTATCAAGTTACTTGGACTTTCGGACACCTTTGTACACTCAAAGAACCACATGATTACACCGAAAAATGGAAATATTGGCGTTTGGAAGATTTGCCCATGATTCCATCGAGTTTTGGTGTAAAAGTGATGGAAGATTCTGGCGTGCAGAAACAATTTCATGTTATTTCAAGATTGGTTCAAGGCGCTGAAGAGGTCATTAATTGCGGGGATGCTGGACAAGAAGGAGAATTGATCCAACGTTGGGTTTTGTTGAAAGCAAAATGCACTGCGCCCATCAAAAGATTGTGGATTTCTTCCTTGACAGAGGAAGCGATTCGCGAAGGTTTTCAGAAATTGAGAGACGGAAATCAATACAATAATTTATACGCCGCAGGCAGTGCGCGTGCAATTGGCGATTGGTTGTTGGGAATGAATGCCACACGTTTGTTCACCAAAAAGTTCGGTCAAGGAAAAGCAACATTGTCAATCGGTCGTGTGCAAACGCCAACTTTGGCAATGCTAGTGCAACGGCAGAAAGAAATGAACGCTTTCAAATCAGATGATTATTGGGAATTGAAAACGACGTACAAGGAAACAGAATTTTCCGCCACCATTGACAGATTGACTTCTCAAGAAAAAGCAGAAAAAGGATTGGCTTATTTGAAAGAACATCCTTTTGAAATTACTTCATTTGAGCAGAAAGAAGGAAAAGAAGGAAATCCAAGATTGTTTGATTTGACTGGTTTGCAAGTTGAATCGAATCGAAAATACGGATATTCTGCAGATGAAACATTGAAGTTGATTCAGCGTTTGTATGAAGGAAAATTAGTCACTTATCCACGCGTTGATACAACGTATCTTTCAGAAGATTTACACCCAAAGATTCAAGGAATTTTGAGCGGAATGAAATATTATAGTCAATTGACCGCTCCTCTATTGGCAAAACCAATTCCGAAATCTAAAACGGTTTTCGACGATAAAAAAGTAACAGATCACCATGCGATTATACCAACAGGAATTGTTCCTTCAGGAATTACGCCACAAGAACAACATATTTACGATTTAATCGCCAAACGTTTCATCGCTGCATTTTATCCTGAATGTAAGGTTTCCAATACAACCGTTTTGGGAAAAGTGGGAACTTTAGAATTTAAAGCTACAGGAAAACAAATCATCGAACCGGGTTGGCGTGAAGTGTATGCGGGTGATGTCTCTGCCAAAAAAGAAGGTGACGAAGAAAAAGTAATGCCACATTTCACAGAAGGAGAAAGTGGATCGCACGAACCCAAAATTCACCAAGGAAAAACTACGCCTCCGAAAGCTTTTACCGAAGCGACTTTATTGCGCGCCATGGAAACCGCTGGAAAACAAGTGGAAGATGAAGAAATGCGCGAGTTGTTGAAAGACAATGGAATCGGTCGACCATCTACACGAGCAAATATCATTGAAACTTTGTTTCGAAGAAGATATATTGAAAAGAAAAAGAAGAATTTATACGCGACTCAAACCGGAATGGATTTGATCGATACGATTCAAAATGAATTGCTCAAAAGTCCTGAATTGACGGGAGATTGGGAACGCAAATTGCGCCTAATCGAAAAAGGAGAATATGCCGCTGAAACTTTCAAAAAAGAATTGATTCAAATGGTGGTTGATTTGACCAATGAAGTGATTTTTAACACACAACGTGTAATTTCCATCGCGCCAGAAAAACCAGCGGAGCAAGAAGTTGAAAAAGTACGTAAACCAAGAGAAGTCAAACCGAAGGAAGAGATTAATATTGAAGCAATGACTTGTCCGAAGTGCAAACAACATTTATTGAAAAAAGGAAATTCCGCCTACGGATGTTCCAATTTCGCGGCTTGTGGGTTCAAACTCCCTTTTGAAATGTTGGGTAAGAAATTGACCGAAAAACAAGTGTTTGAGTTGCTTTCCAAAGGGAAAACTTCTAAAATCAAAGGATTTATGATTCCAGGAAATCCAGTACCAGTGGACAAAAAATTGGTGATGAATGGCAGTTTTAATTTGGAGTTAGAGGATTGAATTGTAACTGATGGTTGATTAATCTTCAATCACTCTCAATGGGCTCAGATTATTTGTTTCTACATCAGTAAACATTCGTGATTCAGTCAAGAAACGCAATCCCATTGGAATTTCTAAAGAAAAACTAGAACCTCGACCTTCTGTAATATTGATATTTAGTTGCGTGTGTTGCCAATATTCAAATTGATCCTTGCTCATCCAAAATTCACAACCTTCGATTTCTCCTAAACAGATATCGCTATTTCCCAATTTGAAATCTCCTTTTTCAAAGCACATGGGCTGTGAACCATCGCAGCAACCGCCACTTTGGTGAAACATCAATTCGCCATATTTTGATTTCAATTGATTGATAATGTTTATGGCGCTTTCTGAAACTGTAACTCTTGGTGTCATCATTTAATTATTAAGAGATTCCATTGTGCAATAATCTGTATTGAGTTGGAGAAATTTGCTCTAATTTTCTGAAAGTGCGGCAAAAATAATTCACATCTTCAAAACCAACTTCGTAGGCAATTTGATTGATGCTGACCGACGTTTCCCGGATGAATTTTTTGGCAATTTTAATGCGTTCTAAAATCAAAAATTCATTCGGACTCATTCCTAATTCTCGTTTGAAAACCCTGTAAAAAGTCGCCTTACTCATGCAAGCCAATTTGCACAATTCTTCAATGGTGATTTTACACAAAACATTTTCCTTGATATAGTTCACTGTGAAAGTGATGGCATTTTTTCCATGATTTTCTTTGGCGTCCACTTCCAACATATTTCTATGCTGCAGTTGAATCAGTCGAACTAACAATTCTTGCAAGGTCAAATCAGCAATCACATCTTTCATTTGGTTGTTGTCCATGCAAACAAACATCAGTTTATTGATTACTTCAGTCAATTCAGCTGTGTTGTAAAAGAAATAATCATTCATTTTCAATTCCCAAGAATTCTTGCCTTCACGTGGATATTTGTAGTTTAAAAATTCTAAGGTTCTTGCGATGTGTTCATGGTCAATTGCCAGAGCAACGCATTGTGTAGGTGTATAAAATGAAGCTTCTGGAAAATCGATTTTCATCGTTACATTTGGAGGAACAATCACCGTTTCGCCGGGCAAATAAGTGAATGATGGATCATCGTCAAGTTGCATAATCTTTTTGCCGCGAACCATGCTGGTAACTACTAAATCACCGAAAGTCAATGGCACTTGTGAAGCGGCTTGATTCGTTTCAAAAACGTTTAATTCGCACTTATCTAAAGAATAGAGCGTTCGGTTTTCCACCAAAGTTTTGAGTGATTTCTCGCTTGTTAAGAAGGGCTTGATGATTGAATTCATAGTCCAAACAAATTTTCAGAATGTTAAGGTACATATAAAAATTCATCCAAAAAGCAATCGAAAATGAGATTGAGAGGATTGTGCTATTGAATGACAAATTTGTGCTAACGTGAAGAACTTAATCCAAATACCTTAGCCCCATAAATTATATAAAGCTATTAATATGAAACGACCAGAATTTAAAAGTCACTATGACAATTTTATCGGCGGAAAATTTGTTGCCCCAGTAAATGGAGAATATTTCGACAATATTTCACCAATCGACGGAAAAGTATTTACCAAAGCAGCACGCTCTGGAAAAGAAGATATTGAATTGGCGTTAGATGCTGCACACGAAGCATTTAAAACTTGGAGCAAAACATCGGTTACTGAAAGAAGTAACATTTTGTTGAAAATTGCAGATGCGATGGAAGTCAATTTGGAATATTTGGCAACTGTTGAAACCATCGACAATGGAAAAGCAATTCGTGAAACAAGAGCAGCTGACTTACCATTGTGTATTGACCATTTCCGTTATTTTGCGGGTGTGATTCGCGCTGAAGAAGGAACAATTTCTGAGCATGACGAATTCACAACAAGCATTGTTTTGCACGAACCATTGGGTGTTGTTGGACAAATTATTCCTTGGAATTTTCCGCTTTTGATGGCAACTTGGAAAATGGCTCCAGCTTTAGCAGCAGGTTGCTGTGTAGTCGTTAAGCCAGCTGAACAAACGCCAACTTCAATCATGGTTTTGATGGAATTGATTGGAGATTTGCTTCCTGCAGGTGTATTGAATGTAGTTTCAGGTTTCGGTTTGGAAACAGGAAAACCTTTAGCGCAATCTCCAAGAATTTCAAAGATTTCTTTCACAGGAGAAACAACTACAGGAAGATTGATTTTGCAATATGCATCTGAAAACATTATTCCTGCAACCATGGAATTAGGTGGAAAATCACCAAATATCTTCTTCCCATCAATTGCGGATGCGGATGATGATTTCTTCGACAAAGCCATTGAAGGTGCTGTTTTGTTTGCATTGAATCAAGGCGAGGTTTGTACTTGTCCATCAAGAATTTTGGTACACGAATCAATTTATGATAAATTCATGGAGCGAGTAATTGAACGCACAAAAGCAATCATCATGGGTGATCCGTTGGATGGAACAACGATGATGGGAGCGCAAGCTTCCAACGATCAATATGAAAAAATTCAGTCTTACTTGAAAATTGGAAAAGAAGAAGGTGCTGAAGTTTTATTGGGCGGAGAAGTGTACAAACAAGAAGGTGATTTGGCTGGCGGATATTACATTCAACCAACGATTTTCAAAGGACACAACAAAATGCGTATTTTCCAAGAAGAAATCTTTGGACCAGTTGTTTGTGTGACAACTTTCAAAACGACAGAAGAAGCGATTGAAATTGCAAATGACACATTGTATGGTTTAGGAGCTGGCGTTTGGACGCGTGATGCGCATGAATTGTATCAAGTGCCACGTGCAATTCAAGCAGGACGTGTTTGGGTGAATAATTACCACGCTTATCCAGCGCACGCGCCGTTTGGTGGTTATAAAAAATCTGGATTCGGAAGAGAAAATCACAAAATGATGCTTGAACATTATCGTCAAACAAAAAACATGTTGATTTCTTACAACAAAAAGAAATTAGGTTTCTTTTAGTCAAGTATCTATATTTATCAATGAAAGTCGATCTGTTTCAGGTCGACTTTTTTTACGTGAATTTTTAACTCAATAATCGCTTTTCGGTGTAACAATCGCTTTCGGAGCAAGTCTTACCAACATTAATTGTATTTTTGAGCTATGAGATTAACTTTACTATTCGCTTTTTTATTGAGTTTCTTGACACTTTCCGCGCAAGAAAAATTCCAAATCAAAGACAATTCAACACAAGAATCTGTTCCATTTGTGAAAGTGATTCCGATGGGTAAACCTGCGATTTTGGCAGATTTAGATGGCTATTTTTCGCTGGACATTAATTCCGTTGCCAGTTTTCAGTTGAAATTTTTGGGTTACAAAGACACAACGATTTTTACTGCCAATTTAGGGAATGAACGCAGGATTTACATTCAAGCTGAAGTTGAAATGTTGGATGCAGTCGTTGTGCTTCCGGGCGAAAATCCTGCGCATCGCATCATGGATCAAGTGATTTCGAATAGAAAGAAAAACAGTCCAACGGAAAACAATGCTTTTCAATATGAAAGTTACAGCAAGTTTTACTTTACCATGGATCCAAAAGCCTTGGAGAAAATTCCAGCAGATACGAAGGACAGCAATTTACTTTCCCTGAAAACTTTCTTCGACAGTCAATATTTGTTCTTGTTGGAAAGTAGTTCAACGAGAAAATTCATGCCGCCAAGTCGTGACAAGGAAACGATTATTGCTTACAAAGTTTCCGGTTTCAAAGATCCCATGTTTTCGACTTTCGCTAATGAAATGCAGTCGTTTAGTTTTTACGATAATCAATTTCATTTGCTTGGAAAAACGTACATCAATCCAATCGCTTTGGGCGGAACGCGACGTTATTTGTTTTTGTTGGAAGATACGACAGTTGTAGGAAATGATACCACTTTCACCATTTCATTTCGTCCGCGAAAAGGCAAAAATTTTGATGGCTTGAAAGGTCAATTGTTTATCAATACCAATGGATTTGCGGTTGAAAAGGTAATTTCTGAGCCGTATGAAGTTTCTGATAATATTTCCATCAAAGTGATTCAAGAATACGCTTTCATCGAAGGGAAAAAATGGTTCCCTGTGAAATTGAGTTCCGAGTTGCAAATGCCAATTTTAAAACTGGATTCAAAATTAGACAATTCATCTATCGTTGGAAAAGGAAATACGTATATCAGCAACATCGTGCTCGATCCAGATTTGAAAAAACGTGAGTTTGGAAGTATCGCCATTGAAACTGCAAACGATGCAGGCGAAAAGACCGAAAAAGATTGGGATACTACAAGATTTTATGACTTGAACACGCAAGAAAGAAAAACCTATCAAGTCATTGACAGCATTTCCAAAGAAAACAAATTAGAACAAAAATTGATGTTGCTTACTGCTTTGGCAGATGGAAAAATTCCGTTGGGAAATTTCAATTTGGATATCAAACGTTTGATGAATTTCAATTTGTACGAAGGTTATCGATTTGGATTGGGCTTGGAAACTTCCAAAAAACTAATGAAACGCGCCACCATTGGAGGATACTTTGGTTGGGCAACCAAGGACAAAGCATGGAAATATGGCGGATTTTCAGAGTTCAAATTGTATCCAAAAAAAGATTTTAAATTGCGTTTGGTTTATCAACAAGATTTATTGCAGCGCGGAGGAAATGAGTTTAGAGCGAATAGTAAATCGTTTAATACGAATGATTTGTACCAACAATTGTATGTGAGAAACATGGAAAAGCAACGTTTGGCCGAAATCATTTTGTCAGGTTATGCGACACCTGCATTTAAAGTGGCATTGATCGGAAATTATCAAAGAGTCACTTTCACTGAAGGTTATCGATTCATTCCATTTGACACCAATCAATTGTTACTCAGTTCAAGTTTAGATTTGACTGAAATAGGAGGGGAGTTCACCTGGCAATTGGGCGAAAAAGTGATGCAATTGGGCGATAATCGCGTTTCTATGGGATCAAAATATCCAAAATTAGCTGTCAAATTTACGCAAGGCAAATCAGTGAATTCAATTGACAATTATAATTATTCACGCGTTTTGGCGGAAATTTCTCAAAACGTTTCTTTGCGCGGTGTCGGGAAATTTGTTTGGATGATTCGAGGTTCGAAAACCATTGGAAACGCACCATTATTTTTATTGCAAGCTGTAAATGGAACGGGCGGAAATTGGCGTTTGTCTGTACCAAATTCATTTGAAACGATTTTGCCATCCGCATTTTTCAACGACCAACAAGTGAGTTTATTCACCAGAATGACTTTCCTAAATTGGAAAACCAAATTGAAATGGTTTGCGCCGCAACTGTCGATTCACCACGCCATGGGAGTAGGTTCGATGCAAAATAGAACGCAACACGAAGCAACATTTAATACTATGGAAAAAGGCTATTACGAAAGCGGTATCATTTTGGATAAACTTTACATTTCAGGATTTTCAACCTTCGGATTGGGTGTTTTCAACAATTATGGTGCTTATTCGCAACCGAGATTTGAGAAAAATTTGACTTTTAAGATTAGTTTAGGGTTTAATATTTAGAAAAATGTAGAATTAAGAATGCAGAATTGAGAATTATTTCACTCTGCATGTTTAATTCTGCATTCTTAATTTCCTCTATCTTTCAATCACTTGCGAAGTCACAATCTCGCCATGTTTACTCTCAATTTTAAACAAATAAAATCCTTCATTGAGCGATTTTACGTCTAAATCAAAACTTGGAGATTGGTCGATGTTTGAAAAAGTTTGAATCAATTTTCCTGTCAAATCATACACTTTGATATTTTCAACTTCATGGTTCATTCCCAGGTCAAAAGTGATTTGATCGTTGGCAGGATTTGGATAAATTTCCACATTGTTTTTTGACAATTGATTTACACTCAATTCATTTAAGTTTCCAAGTTGAATGTTGTCGATGTATAAATTGTTGTTCCCTTTGTTTTTGAATCTGAAACGCACCATCAAATTTGAAGTCCAATAAGAAGTAGGTACTGAAGTAATATAGGCCTTTTTCCATTGAGTTTCATCTGCTGGTGTGAACGGACCTGTCACAAAATCGGTCACCGTTTTTAATGAACTTCCACCCAAATAGGATTTTGCGGTAAACCAAGATTCTCCGCAATTGGAAGAAACTGCAACTTCTAACACATCCACCAAAGTACCTTCAATTCTTCCATAAGCCCAATCAAAAGAAATCGCAAGACTTGTTAAATTACTTGCATCCATCGGGTAACTTTGGAAATCGTAAGTGGAAGTAATCGGATTGTCGAAATTATTCAACTTAAAAGAACGATTGCTTTGAAAACCTACGTTGGTGAAATCCCAATTGTATGGTGCTGCGCCTTCAACAGTAATCCAATTGTCAAAATAAGGTTGATCGTTTTCAAAAGCTTGATTAATTCCCGCGATTGCACCTTGCGCTGGTAAAACTGTAATGTAATCAGTCAAAACTACTTCTAAAGTATCTGTTCCATTACTCACTTTGAGTGTCACATCAAATTTTCCAACTTGATTGTAAGTTGCCCAAGAAAGCGAATCTGTCGTTGTTGGTGAATTTCCGCCTTGAAAAGTCCAATTTCTGGCAGTGATTCCGTGGTAAGAAACATCTGTGAAATGAATTGTGTCTCCAGCACAAATGATTCTTTTGTCAGCTTGAAATTTGGCACCACATAAATAATTGGTAACATCATCCGTTCCAGTTGCGGTTAAATTTGCTGGTTGCCATAAATTATTTCGATTCGCTACTGGTGAATTAAGTGCAGCATGCATTCTCGTTTTTTGTCCTTCGGTAAACATCAATGCGCAATAGGCATAATCCATATAATTCTGCACATTGTCCAATTCGCCACACGTTTGACCGTTCAAGTTACAAGTTTGCCATCCAATTGTATTGGGTGTGTCTGTTACATCATCATCAAATGCACAGTTTCCTGCATTGCCACAAGGTAAATAATAATAATTTGGGACATTGTTTCCACCCCAAATGTGCTGCAAATTCAAGAAATGCCCGATTTCGTGCGATAAAACGGTTCTTCTGAAATAATCAGATGTTCCAATCGTTCCTACATAAGAATGTTGCATTACAATTCCATCCCATTCTGGAATTGTATCTGCGGCGGGAGGCATCATTGAATGTCCTGCTAAACCTGCTGCTTCTGCACAGATATACACGTTCAAATATTTGTTTGGTGGCCAATGAATCAAACTTTTCACTTGATGGTCTCCAATCAAAGTTAAATCTGAAACAGTTCTTGTTATTCCGCTGGTGCAATTTCCATTTGGATCCAATTGTGCTAAACGAAATTCAATTCCACAATCAGCAGCGCGAGATTTAAAAAGTTGAACAATATCTGTTGAATCAGCATTCAATTTTCTGTATTGAATGTTCAACTGTCTGATTGCATCGTGAACTTGGTCATCATTGATATTTTCAGGTCCATAATTATGAATAATATGAAATACAACTGGAATAATATAGGGTCCAGTTTTCATTGGTGGATTTTGACTAAATTCTTGCGTGAATTGTTGCAATCTATTGTTTGCGTTCATTATTCCCGAATTATATTCAGGATGTTCCAAAAACAATTTTTGATGCATTTCATCGGTTCCGCAATGAAGTTCATTTTGTGCAAAATTGATTGAATAAAGTCCGAAGCAAAAAATGAAAGTAGTAATAAGTGATTTCATGGAAAATATTTATGATGTAAATATACTTGAAATGTAGTAAAAGTTAAAAAATTTGGTTGGTTTAATTTTGATTGTGTTCAAAAATTATCAAAACAAAAAAAGACCGCCATTTTAATGACAGTCTTTACAATATGTTGAATGAAATCTTAGTGATTTGTTTTCTCGTCTTCAAATACTCTTTTTGGACGAATTTTGTCGAAAACTCCCAATGAAATCCAGAAAGGAACGATGAAAGTTAAAAGGAATAAAAGCACCCAAAACGCCATTCCACCAATCAAAAGAAATATTGTTATACCTAAACCACTCATATCTTCGTTTTTTAAAGTCTATTTTACGTTGTAAAAGTAGTAAATAAATTATTAAATGAAACTTTTTGGACATTCATTTTTCGGTTTTTTCTTTTTTATAAACATTATAAATAATAACGAACGAAAAAGCTTACCTTTTAGGATTGAAATGAATGGCTATTTGGGCAAGTGCAAGTAAAATTAATTTATTCAAAACATGGAATTTAGAATTGAAAAAGATACAATGGGCGAAGTAAAAGTTCCAATTGATCGCTATTGGGGTGCGCAAACAGAACGTTCTAGAAATAATTTTAAAATTGGAATAAGTGCTTCGATGCCGCTTGAGGTAATTCATGCTTTTGGACATTTAAAGAAATCTGCTGCGCAGGTAAATTGTGATTTGGGCATTCTCGCAGCTGAAAAAAACGAACTTATTTCAAAAGTATGTGATGAAATTTTAGCTGGAACTTTAGACGAAGAATTTCCATTGGTGATTTGGCAAACGGGTTCTGGGACACAAACCAATATGAATGTAAATGAAGTGATTTCCAATCGTGGACAAGTTATTTTTGGAGGCAAATTGACAGATGAGGTGAAATTCTTAAATCCGAATGATGATGTAAACAAATCTCAATCTTCCAATGATACTTTTCCAACTGCGATGCACATTGCTTGTTATCAATTGGTTTCTGAAAACACGTTAAAAGGATTGAAGCTGTTGAAGAATGCTTTTGCTGAAAAGTCAGCGAAATTTAGCGAAATCATCAAAACAGGGCGAACGCATTTCATGGACGCAACGCCTTTGAGTTTGGGACAAGAATTTAGCGCCTATGTTGCACAAATTGAACACGCAATCCTTTCGATTCAAAATGCATTGGAATTTGTGAGTGAACTGGCAATTGGCGGAACTGCAGTTGGCACAGGACTAAATGCACCCAAAAATTACGCGGTTTTAGTTGCAGAGAAAATTGCAGAATCAACCGGATTTCCTTTTAAAACTGCCGAAAATAAATTTGAAGCCTTGGCGACCAATGATGCGATGGTTGAACTTTCATGTGCTTTGAAAAAAACAGCGGTAACTTTGATGAAGATCGGAAATGATGTTCGCATGCTTTCTTCTGGTCCGCGAAGTGGAATTGGAGAAATTAACATTCCTGACAATGAACCTGGATCTTCAATTATGCCAGGGAAAGTCAATCCGACACAACCGGAAGCGCTGACAATGGTTTGCGCCCAAGTGATGGGAAATGATGTAACAGTTTCAATTGCTGGCTCGAACGGACATTTTCAATTGAACGTTTTTAAACCTGTCATCGTGGCAAATGTCTTGGAATCAGCTAGACTAATTGGCGATGTGTGCGCTTCATTTACAGAAAATTGCGTAGTTGGAATCGAACCAAACCTGACGAATATTCAGAGAAATCTTGAAAATTCTTTGATGCTAGTGACTGCGCTCAATCCGCATATTGGCTACAATAAAGCAGCTGAAATCGCTAAGTTTGCGCACAAAAATCATACAACTTTGAAAGAAGCAGCATTGCATTTAGGATACGTTACAGCCGAGGAATACGATTTATGGGTTGATCCCAAAAAGATGATTGGAAACTTATAAATAGTCTGTTAATCAATCAACAACTTCTAATTTCGCAAACTTCATCAAAAGTGTTTTTGAACCTTCCTTCGGGAAGAAAATAGTCGCTTTTTTGTCGTCGCCAGTACCATCGATTTTCATCACTTTTCCTTTGCCGAATCGCTCGTGCACGACGTTGTAACCAACTTTCAATTCCAAAGCGCTCGAACCTTTTCCTTTGGATGAACCCAAATCTGAAATGGAACGCAAGTTTGAAGGTTGCGTGGGCATTCTATTCAATCCGCCGATGTAAGGTTTTTCATTCATTCCTGGTCGGGCATTCAGCGATCTTCCACCAGCTCTTTCGCCATAAGGATTTTCGTATGTAATGAATTCTTTGCTGATTTCAGAAATAAATCGACTTGGTTCTGAAGATTGTAAATTGCCGAAAACAAACCTGGAAACGGCATAGGAAATGGTGCAAGTCTGCTCCGCTCGAGTTAATGCCACATAAAACAATCGGCGTTCTTCTTCCAATTCACTTCTAGAATGTAAAACCATTTGTGAGGGAAAAAGATTTTCTTCCAAACCAACTAAGTAAACGTGCTTAAATTCCAATCCTTTACTCGAGTGAATGGTCATCAAAGTGACTTTATTTTTGTCTTCATCTTTGGTCAAATCAGCGTCAGTCAAAAGTGCAACATCAATCATGAATTCTGAAAGTGTTTTCAATTCCGTTGCTTCTTGGTCGCTTGAAAAAGAACGAATTCCACTCAAAAGTTCCTCGATATTTTGATATCTTTCTACTTCTTCCGGACCTTTTTCTTTTTCATTGTAAAGGTCTTTCAAAATCCCCGATGCTTTGGCAATGTGATGTGCCATTTCGTAAGCTGGTAAAGTTTCCAATTGTGCTGAAAAGCTGCGAATCATGGTCACAAATTCAAACAACTTGGTTTTTGTCGGACCATTGAGAGAAACGGAATATCTTCCTAAATCGGAAATGATGTCCCACATGCTCACACCGTTTTGATTGGCAGCAATGACAATGTTTTCGATCGACGTTTTTCCGATTCCTCTTTTGGGATAATTGATGACTCTTTTTAATGCTTCTTCATCTTTTGAATTGGCTGTCAAACGAAAGTAGGCCAATAAATCCTTGATTTCCTTGCGTTGATAAAAAGAAAGACCGCCATAAATTTTGTAAGGCATGTTTAACTTTCTCAAGGCTTCCTCAAAAGCACGAGATTGTCTGTTTGTCCGATATAAAATGGCAAAATCATTGAAAGCCAATCCAGCGCCTTGCTTTAGGTCATAAATTTTGTTGGAAATCACTTTTCCTTCCTCATTGTCGGTCATGGTTTTGAGGATGGTAATTGGTTTTCCTAGTTCATTGTCAGTCCAAACGTCTTTTTGAATTTGGTCTTTATTTCTTGCAATAACGCTGTTTGCTGCTTCAACTATGGATTTTGTGGATCGGTAATTTTGCTCCAATTTGAAAAGTTCAAAATCAGGATAATCTTTTTTAAAGTTTAAGATGTTTTGAATATTCGCTCCGCGGAAAGAATAGATACTTTGTGCATCGTCACCAACGACACAAATGTTTTCATAAACGGCAGCCAACTTTTTGACAATCAGATATTGGGCGTAATTTGTGTCTTGGTACTCATCGACCAAAATGTATTTGAATTTATGCTGATAATATTGTAATGCTTCTGGAAAATCTCTCAACAATACGTTTGTTTGATACAATAAATCATCAAAATCCATGGCACCAGCTTTGAAACAGCGATTGGCGTAGGTTTTGTATATACGCGCCATTTCTGGTCTTTTACTCAAGTTATCTTCCGACATAATTTCCACATTTTGCGCATAAGCATCTGGAGAAATTAAGTTGTTTTTTGCTGAGGAAATGCGTCCCAAAACCATGCTTGGCTTGTACACTTTATCATCCAAACTCAACTCTTTGATGACATCTTTCAACAAACTTTTAGAATCTTGCGTATCGTAAATCGTAAAATTTTGGGGATAGCCAATTTTTTCTGCATTGAATCTTAATATTCTGGAAAAGACTGAGTGAAATGTTCCCATGGTGATGTTTTTAGATTCACCACCACCAACGATATTGTTGATTCTTTCGGTCATTTCTTTGGCTGCTTTGTTTGTAAATGTCAAAGCCAAAATATTGAACGGATCAATTCCCAATCGCATCATGTGCGCAATTCGGTAAGTCAAAACCCTCGTTTTTCCTGAACCAGCGCCAGCAATCACCATTGTGGGTCCCTCGATATGTTCCACAGCAGCGCGCTGACTTTCATTCAGTCCGTTCAAATATTCCATAAATACAAAGTTAATCAGTATCTCTCAAGATTCAGATAGTGTTGGCGATTTTTCCATGTCAATTTATGAACATTGAAATTAGCTTTGAAAAGCAATGAAAAATAACTTGCGATTTTTTTGTTTTATTTGGAATCCAACAAAGTAACAAAACCTGATTTTTTGAATGTAGTAATATTGTCATTCAAAACACCTTCAATTTGATAGAAGTAAACTCCATCGTGACATTTTTCATTTCCATTGTCTGTTCCGTCCCATATTAGAACTCCAGTTTGGTTTGATTTTTTCCAAACCACATTTCCCCAACGATTTTGAATCACAACATCAAATGAATTAAAAATATCCTCAAAAATGACAAATAAATCATTTGAATTATCCCCGTTGGGAGTAAAAACATTGGGCATATCGAAATCTGCATTCACAAAAATAGGGATCGAATACTTCGATTTACAACCATCTTGATCAGTTACTATCAAAGAAGTGTTTTGATATCCAGTTGAATAAATGCCTTGATAAACATTTGAATTTGTGCTATTTGAAATCGTTGTGTCCGTTCCAATTTGCCACAACCAATTAACGATTGGCGAATTATTGATGACGTCACGGATGCAGCTTCAATTGTTTGGAATATGGGAGATGGTCA